>JBGVPL010000040.1:0-166152 GCA_045126975.1 Candidatus Aphodosoma sp.
CGGTATAGCAAAAGTGATTGTAAAATAAAAAAATGTGATTTTTATGAAAAAAATAGTTTATTATTTTAATTTTGTATTGGTTGTTTGTTTGGTGGCAACAACTAATTTGTTCGCTCAAGAACAAGGTGATTTGTCTGTTTCGATGCAATCAGATAAAGTAGATGTATATGGAAGAATGAGTGCTCCTAATGGTTCGGAGTGGACATATACAATGAATCTTGTAAGAAGTGGTTCTTTTTTTAATTCATTTGTATTGTCGGTTTATAATGAACAAAATGAACTTGTTGGAGAAGTGTCGGATAACGTACCAACAGAGAATGTAACAGGAATAAATGATATAGATGTAGTGCCATTGGTTACGAAGAAATTTTTTAATGTTGATGAAAATTACGAAGTGATGTTATTTATGCATGGAACAACTGAAGATTATTCAGGTCGTTTTTTGAATGTAGTTTATTCTTTGGCAGAAACAGCACAAAAGTTAACAACTATCGAAGGACGAATTGCTACATGGATAAATGCAGGTACAGAAGAAGAGAAATTTACTTTAGTGTTTCAAAAAAATTTCAAGGCAGGGGTAGATACTTATTTGAAATATGATGTTTATAGTGCAGCAACAGCAGATTCTGGCTCTGCGGTATTAGCACATACTTTTTCGGTAAACGCTTATAATACAGTTTATGCTTATGGTATAATAGGAGCCTCTTCTCCAATAATTTTGGTTGCTAATGATGGTGAGGTGAACTATTTGACAAGTGAATTTGATAAAATGTTTATGGAGTCAAATATTAATAATTTGGTTATTACTCGTTATGATAGTTCATTTGCAAAAGTATCTACAACCAAAGTAGCCCCTATTGCTAATGCGTCATTCGACTATTCAATTCCTATTTTTGGTTTGTTGGATAGCAATAGTGATGTGGCGTTTGATTATGGAGAAAATTCAGATGCTTTTGTTGTGGCCATGGGACATACAACAGAGGCTGAGCTTTGGAGTTCTATTGTTTCTTATTCGTTCTATTTGATTGATAAAGAAGGGAATGTTTTGAAAACATTGGCAACTGATGTTACAAGTTTTAACCGTATGTCGGATGTTGAAGGTCATTCTCGTCAATGGGCGTTTGTTTCAAAAGATAAAGCAACATTGGTGGATTTTACTACATTTGAAGCAGTTGCAGAATTGCCTTTTGAGATTAATGGTAAAGCATTGTTGCCTTCGTTTGTGCGTTGTGCAGTTGGTGACACATATCAATATGTGGCAGCTTTGGAAGAAGAAGAGATATTAGCTGGTGGAGAGGTGATACAATGCGTGGCTTGGTTTGATAAAGATGCTAATCTGTTGCGTTATGATACACTTAATGTAGGAAAAGACATTGATGTTTCGTATGTCCATATTTCTGCAGAATTGCTTAATCCAAAAATATTTAATTCGGATGATGCGTATGAATATATTGTTACAGCTTTTCGTGGCGCAGACGAAGTTATATTAGTTTGTAATAATAAGGGGGAAATTCTTTATGAGTTTACTGAGGATATTGACAAAGGAGGAAAAATAGCTGCAAATTATATGATATTTGGAGAGGATAAAGCCTTTTTTGTATTGGTTTATTCTGATAATAATTCAAAATATACTCTTAACTATTATGAATTGATATTAGAAGATAATTCGGGGAATACAGGAACTGCACTTGATAATGTTGAAACTGCAATTGTATTCGATGGAGCTGAATTGGTGGCTTCAGGCGATATTTGCGTTTTTGGAGTAAATGGACAATTGATGTTGCAAGGAGTTGATTGCGTGAGTGTGGATAGATTGCCAGCTGGGGTTTATGTGGTGAAAACTGCTACTGTTGCAACAAAAATAATGCTAAAATAAAGGATAGTAGATATTAAATATAAAAATAGAATTGCTTCGTTAGAGAGGCAATTCTATTTTTGTATTTAGGAGTATTTGTTTTGTGTATTCGTAGCCGATGTTGAAGATGTCTTCGAAGTGGTCGGTGTCGAACATGCCATATTGTTTTGCTTGGTCGGGTTCGAGGACGAGGTTGCATATTTTCTTTTCGGGTACGGTGCTAGATTGTATGGATAGGTTGTAGATGCGTTCGAGGATTTGTTTGGCGGTGTGGACGGTGGTGTCGTGGCGGATGGGGTTGACGTGGCATCCGATGAGGAATTTGCATTGCGAACGGATGAGCGAGGCAGGCATGTTGTTGAATATGCCACCATCGACATAGACTTTGTCGCCAATCTCTTTGGGCGTGAGCACAATAGGGACAGATGCCGAAGCTACAATTTTCTCGACTAATGGACCAGAAGAAAAGACTGCGTTTTCGCCAACGGTGAGTTCTGTAGCGTTGATATAGATAGGGATTTTTAGTTCTTCAAAGGTCTTAGCTGTGAGTACTTCGCTTATCATTTTTTCGAACTTACGGGTGCTCATTAACCCTTTTTTAGGGGTTGCGAAGCCTACGTAATCCATGAATTTGGTCTGCTTGAAGAAATAGCATATTTCATCAGGCGATTTGCCATCGGCATATAGAGCGGCTACAATGGCTCCTGCGCTAACCCCCGACATGATTTGCGGACGTAAGCCATATTCTTCAAGAGCTTTGAGAACGCCTGCATGTGCAAGCCCTTTAGCTCCACCACCACTTAATGTTAAACCGATGCGATACATTTGAGAATAATTAGGAATGAGGAATTAGGAATTAGGAATGAGGAATGAAATTATTAATTACTAACTACTAACTACTAATTACTTAAAAGCCATGCAAGATATATGCCATAAATTACGAGCATGGTGAGGCCTTCGATGCGGTTGATGCTACGTTTTTTGCTTATTATGATGAATAGTAGAAGCAAGAGGCTACTGCTTGCTGCCATTGCTGCATCGACTTGTAGGTTTTCGTATCCCGATAGAGGGTTAATGATAGAACTGAGTCCAAGCACGAAGAATACGTTGAAGATATTGGAGCCGATGACGTTGCCGATGGCGAGGTCGGTATTCTTTTTGTAGGCAGCCATAGCCGATGTGGCAAGTTCGGGCAATGATGTGCCGAGAGCTACGATAGTAACGCCAATGACTGATTCAGGAACGCCCCATGATTGTGCGATTGATACTGCATTGTTTACAATTAGTTCTCCACCGATGATAAGTCCTGTTAACCCAACGATTATCAATAGTATAGCTTTCCAAATCGGTATTGCTACGTATGTATCGTCGTTTGAGTTAGTGCGGCTACGCAAACCTTGAACAATGGTATAGGTACAGAAACAGATGAAAACAATGATGAGCATTATGCCATCGAAGCGAGATACACCTACTTGTTTTTCGCCTAAATGCATGAGTCCGAAAAAGTTAGTTCCAAGCAATAGGGCAGCTAAACCAGCCAAGATGCTGATAGGTATTTCGATGTGATAAGTGGATTTTTTGCATACTACGGGGTAGATTGCTGCCGAGATGCCCAAGATGATGAGAGTGTTGATGATGTTGCTACCGAGAATATTTGTTAGGGCAATGTCGGAAGAGCCTTCGGTGGCGGCAACGATATTCACTACGAGTTCGGGAGCAGATGTGCCGAATGCTACAATTGTAAGACCGATAACGAGGTCGGAAATATTGAGGCGTTTAGCTAAACCTGATGCGCCATTGATGAGCCAATCGGCAGAAAATGTGAGTAAGGCAAAGCCTACGATTAGGAGTAGATATTCCATTTTTTTAGTTAGTAGTTAGTAGTTAGTAGTTACTAGTTACTTTGTAAACTTTTTAATTTTCAATTTGTTTTAGGGCTTCTGCAACGGTTTCGTCGGTGCTATAGTTGAGGGGGTAGAAGCCTTCGTCACCGAGAATGTTACGCACAATGTAAGAGTTTATGTGTTGGTTAATTAGTTTGTATGATGTGCGTTTGTCTTTGGCAGAGCCTGTGATATTCTCTTTTTCGGCGTATGTTACGAGTTGGTCGAACAGATTGAGCGAAGAGAGATATTGGTCGAGCGATTGCCAATCGGTGTATTGTTTGAGTTCGGCACGATGAGCCTCTGTGTATTTAAGAGCAAATTTGTAGATAAGAGCCTTATTTACCAATTTAGTGAAATAAGGAGAGATGTCGGATGTATCGCGAGGTACGAACAGGTCAGGCATAATGCCACCACCACCATAAACGATACGACCATTTTTGGTGTGATATTCGACAGAGTCTGCCAAGTGGATAGAGTCGGCATTGAAAAATTCGCCATGGAGATAGCGATTCCAAATGTCAGTTTCGTAGTCTTCGGCTTTGCCACGAGTGTAAGGTTTTTGGATGCAACGACCAGATGGGGTGTAGTAGCGAGCGATAGTGAGTCGTGCTTGGCTGCCATCATTGAAGTTGAAAGGTTGTTGTACGAGACCTTTTCCGAAAGAGCGACGACCGATGATAGTTGCGCGGTCGTTGTCTTGCATAGCACCTGCAAAGATTTCGCTGGCAGAACCTGAGAACTCGTCGATGAGCACGATAAGTGGCATATTTTTGAAAGAGCCATTGCCTGTAGCTTTGATATCGTAGCGAGGGTAGGCGCGACCTTCGACATAAACGATGAGTTCGCCACGTTCGAGGAATTCGTTAATCATATTGACCGCAGCATCGAGATAGCCACCAGAATTGCCACGAAGGTCAACAATAAGATTTTGCATACCTTGCATTTTGAGTTTGGCAAGTCCCGTGAGGAATTCAGAGTAGGTGTTGGCTCCGAATGAATTTACTGCTATAAATCCTGTAGTAGGGGTAATCATATAGGCAATATCGACGCTATGTACAGGAATATCTTCGCGAGTGATGTCGAAATAGAGTGTTTCGGCAGTGCCACGGCGCACAATGCCGAGACGGACATCAGAGCCTTTAGGACCACGAAGTTTTTTGAATACCTTTTCGTTGTTGATCTCCTTGCCTACGAATAGGGTGTCGTTGACTTCGGTGATGCGGTCGCCAGGGAGAAGACCTGCACGTTCGGATGGACCACCAGAGATTACATCTACAATATATATAGTATCCTCTTGGATATTGAATTGAACGCCAATGCCAGAGAACGAGCCTTCGAGTTGCTCATTGGCAGCTTCGAGGTCTTCTTTAGGAATATAGCTTGAGTGAGGGTCGAGTTGGTTGAGAGCCGTGATGATAACCGCTTCATTAATTTGGGCAATATCGATAGTATCAACGTAGGCGCGGTCGATGATATTTAGCAGTTCGGTTACTTTGTGAGATGAAGGATTAGTTCCTTGTAGTTTATCGCTGATATCGCCCAAGAGATTTTGGGTTGAGCGCACAGCAAGCAAGTAGCCAAGCACTAATCCTAAAGCAAGAGCGATGGCTATGATTATAGGAAAGGATTTTTTCATAGTTGTTTTTTTAATAGATTCTATAGATTTTATAGATTCAATAGACTCTATAATAATTCTCAAATTTTTCGCCAAAGGCTCAAAGACCTTCGGTTCTCAATTCTCAATTCTCAATTCTCAACTCTCAACTCTCAATTGCTGGCTCATATACCACTTCAATGCCAGCGCGTTGGAGGAGTTCGATGCCATCGCGGATTCGGTATTCTTCGCCATAAACCACGCGAACAATGCCAGATTGGATGATGAGTTTAGCACATTCGATGCAAGGAGATGCTGTAACATAGAGAGTTGCACCAGCACTGCTATTATTTGAACGAGCTACTTTGGTGATAGCATTAGCTTCGGCATGAAGTACGTATGGAAGAGAAGTGTTGTTGTCGTCTTCGCAGTTGTTTTCGAAACCAGAAGGTGTGCCATTGTAACCGTCAGATATAATCATTTGATTTTTAACAAGAAGTGCGCCTACTTGACGGCGTTTACAGTATGAATTTTCAGCCCAAATACGAGCCATACGCATATAGCGTTTGTCGAGAAGTTCTTGTTTTGTTGCCATATTTTTTTGATAAGATTAGTTTTTATAAACAGAAAAGCCTGTGAGATTGAATCTTACAGGCTTTTACTGCGCTCTCCCTCTTGGACTTGAACCAAGGACCCTCTGATTAACAGTCAGATGCTCTAACCGACTGAGCTAAGGAAGAATGTACTTTTAAACTATTGCTCTCCCTCTTGGACTTGAACCAAGGACCCTCTGATTAACAGTCAGATGCTCTAACCAACTGAGCTAAGGAAGAATGCTTTTTGATGCTTGAGGTATTACCCTCAATTGCTCGGCAAAGTTACTGCTTTTTTTTGAATTGACAAAATATTTTTTGTAAAAAAGTTAATAATTTATTTAATTGACTGATTTACAATAGTTGTGTTTGTGCATTTTTTTATAAAAAAGCTGTTAAAATGCCGTTTAATTGATGTTTAAAAGTTGTTTTAGTGCTTTACCTGTATGTGATTTTTCGCATTTTGCTACTTTTTCGGGTGTTCCACACACAACAATGTTACCTCCACGAGCACCACCTTCGGGACCAATATCGATGATATGGTCGGCACATTTTATAACATTTAGGTTGTGTTCGATGATAAGAACAGTGTGTCCGCGTTTGATGAGAGCATTGAATGCGGTCATAAGTTTGCGTATGTCGTGCGTATGAAGACCTGTAGTAGGTTCGTCAAAAATGAAGAAAGTATGTTCTTGCGACTCTTGAGATAGATAGTAGGCGAGTTTGACACGTTGGCTTTCGCCACCAGATAGTGTGCTTGAACTTTGACCAAGGCGTACATAGCCAATGCCGACATCTTGGAGTGGTTTGAGTCGTTTTATAATTTTTTTTGTAGTGCTATCGGGGTGAGCTTCGAAGAATTCGATGGCTTGGTTGACGGTCATTTCGAGTATGTCGTGGATATTTGCGCCATGGAATTTCACGTCGAGTATGTCGTTTTTGAATCGTTTGCCATGACAGGCTTCGCAAGGAAGTACGAGGTCTGCCATGAATTGCATAGGCACTGTTACTGTACCTTCACCTTGACAAACAGGGCAACGTCCGCCATCGACATTGAATGAGAAATGAGCAGGCGTGAATCCCATTTGTTTAGAAAGTTGTTGGTCGGCAAAGAGTTTGCGAATATCGTCGTAAGCTTTTAGGTAGGTTACGGGGTTTGAGCGACTTGATTTGCCGATAGGATTTTGGTCAACTATTTCTACCGACTTAATAAGGTGTAGGCTACCAGTGAGAGAGCCGTAGTGGACTTTTTCTTCGGTTTGGAGGTCGAGAGCGCGACGGAGGGCATTGTAGAGTACGTCGCGAACGAGACTACTTTTGCCTGAGCCAGATACGCCTGTTACGGCAGTCATTATGCCGAGAGGGAATTTCACGTCGATACCTTTGAGGTTGTTTTGTGTTGCGCCTTTGATTTCGATGTAGTTAGATGAGCGACGACGTGAAGATGGGGTTTCTATTTGGAGTTCGCCTGTGAGATATTTGAGAGTTAGTGAAGGGGAGGTGGTCTGACTTGTCTGACTTGTCTGACCCGTCTGACAATTGGACAACAAATTTTCAGTTGGCATTGTTAAGACTACTTCGCCACCGTGGCGGCCAGCTTCGGGGCCGATGTCGATGATGTAGTCGGCTGCACGCATGATTTCCTCGTCGTGTTCGACTACGATGACGGTGTTGCCAAGTTGCTGTAGTTGGCGGAGTATTTTGATAAGGCGTTCGGTGTCGCGAGGGTGCAGGCCAATACTTGGTTCGTCTAATATATAAAGTGAGCCAATGAGAGCAGAACCAAGTGATGTGGCAAGGTTGATGCGTTGGCTTTCTCCGCCTGAGAGAGTATTGCTTTGGCGGTTGAGAGTGAGATATTCGAGCCCTACATCCATGAGGAATTCGAGGCGAGTGGTGATTTCGCGAATAAGTCGTTTGGCGATTTCAGCCTCGTGTTCAGGTAGTTGTAGAGTGGTGATAAACGAATAGAGTTCGTTGATAGGTAAATCGACTAATTGACTGATAGATTTACCATTGATTTTTACGTAGTTAGCCTCTTTGCGTAGGCGTGTGCCATGACAATCGGGACAGAGAGTTTTGCCACGATAGCGCGAGAGCATAACACGATATTGGATTTTATATTGTTGAGATTCTATATCTTTGAATAGGTCGTTGAGTCCCATAAACCATTGATTACCTGTCCAAAGGAGTTGTTTTTGAGCTTCGGTGAGTTGGAAGTATGGTTTGTGGATAGGGAATTTGAATTTTTCGGCATGTAGGATAAGGTCGCGTTTGCCTTGTCCCATGACTGCACCGCGCCAAGGCATTACAGCGTCTTGATAGATGCTGAGCGATTGGTCGGGGATGACGAGGTCGGGGTCGATGCCGAGAATCTTACCGAAGCCTTCGCAGGTAGGGCATGCTCCGAGAGGGTTGTTGAATGAGAACATTCGCTCGGAAGGTAGTTCGAATTTGATGCCATCAGCCTCGAAAGCCTTAGAAAATTCGGTGTATTGCCATTCATCGTTCTCTTTGTGGGCTACGGTACAATAGTCTTTACCTTCGAAAAAGGCAGTTTCGATAGAGTCGTAGAGACGATTGCGGAGTTCGTCGGAAGAGTTGACGGTTACGCGGTCGACAACGAGATATAATGAGGATTTAGGAGTGAGGAATGAGGAGTTAACCCCCTCCGCCCCTTGGGCTCGTCCCCCTAAGACAGGGGGACAATTATTATTGTTGTCGGATAGTATGTCGGTGATGCGGATGAATTCGCCGTTGTGCATCAAGCGAGCAAAGCCTTGTGAGTGTAGAGACGCAATATATTGCGTCTCTACTTTGTTGAGAGCCACTAACAGCACTGCCGTAGTGTCTTCTGGTAATGTTGTGATGTGTTGGATTACGTCATCGACAGTGTGGCGTTTGACCTCTTTGCCTGATTTAGGCGAAAAGGTGTGACCGATGCGAGCATATAGAAGTTTGAGATATTCGTATATTTCGGTTGTAGTGCCAACTGTCGAGCGAGGGTTGTTGTTTATGACCTTTTGTTCGATGGCGATAGCAGGTGGAATACCTTTTATCATATCGACTTCGGGCTTGTTCATACGTCCGAGGAATTGGCGGACATAGCTTGAAAGAGATTCCACATAACGACGTTGGCCTTCGGCATAGATGGTGTCGAAGGCGAGAGAAGATTTGCCTGAGCCTGAAAGTCCTGTGATGACAATGAATTTGTTGCGAGGAATTTCGAGGTCGATGCCTTTGAGATTGTGGACTCGGGCGTTCTTGATGATTATGTGGTCTTTGTTTTTCATTATTTTAGAAGACAGAATAACATAAGAACATAATTTTGTTATTCTGTTATTTTGTCTTTTTTTATATGCAGATTATCGGCTGATTTTGGTAATTGTGCCGAGTTCGGGATTGAATACTATTTTTGCAGTTTTGTTGTTGGTCAATGCGGCGTTGAGGTGGGTTGTATAGCCGAATTGTGCTATTGGTAGAGTGTTTTGTGCTTTGAGTTCTGCCGATTCTACTGAGATGAGGGCTTTACCTGGCACGTTGTAGTAGAAGCCTTTAGGTGTTTTTTCTAGTTTTGGATCAGTGAGAGGGGCGTTGTAGTAGGTGCCTTCGATGTTGATATAGATTGGTTCGCCGATGACGTTGTTGGCTTCAGTAAGACCTTCCGATGTGCTGATACGAGCGATGACATAGTCTTTGATGTCGTCGTCAGGGATGATGCTGTAAGTTTTTGTAACAGTGTAAGATGTAGTTTTGCCGACGAAGAAAGCAACGAGTTCGGCTTCTTCTCGGTCGAGTTGAGCAAGCATAGTTTTGAGGGCTTCTCCGTCAGGTAGTTGGTCGAGGTCGGCAGTGAGTAGGGCTGTGCGACTTTCGCGTATATGGTAGATTTGGCGGGCTACCATTTCAGCCATTTTTGGAATTGAGGTTGCCACGAGAGCGTCTTCGTTTAATTTGCTATATTCGAAAGAGAGTGTTTTGTCCGATTTGCCTGATTTGCCTGATTTGCCTGATTTGTCTGACTTGTCTGACCAGTCCAATAAAATATTCACTCCAGCGATGATGTTGTCGTGGTAGAATGATATGTTGTTTGCGATACCTTTGTTGTCGATTGCCACTTGGAAAGTGCGGTTAGGGTCGGCAACGGCAGATGATTGGATTTCGATGTTTTCGATGCTCCATGACTCGTTGTTGATGGTAATGATTTCTTTAGTTGCGAGATAGCGTTCGGCGTATTGATAGAAAGGGCCCGGTTTTTCGATTGTGTGGCGGGTGGTGATTACGACGTTTACTTCTGTTTTAGGTAGTGAATATACAATGCCGTTGAGATAATCTTTAGATGCATCGAAAGGAATTACTGATGTTTGTGCTGTTACACTAATGCATAATGCATAATGCACAATGCACAATAGAATGAGATTTAAATTTTTCATATTATAAAATTTTAATTTGCAAATTTAATGATTTTAATCCAAAATACATAATTTTTAGTTGATAAATTTTGTTAAATGAGAATGGGTTTGTAAATTTTGTCATTATGTTATTTTGTCTTTCTATAAATTCAATTTTTTTTGTAACTTTGCAAAAATTTTTTTGAATTATGAAAATAGTGATAATCAATGGTCCTAACTTGAATTTGTTGGGTATTCGTGAACCAGAAAAGTATGGTATTGTGCGATTTGAGGATTATTTGGAGGGGTTGAAAACGAGATATGCGGATTGTGAGATTGAGTATTATCAGTCGAATGTGGAGGGTGAGATAATCAATAAGTTGCATGAGGTGGGGTTTGAGGTAGATGGTATCGTGTTGAATGCTGGCGGATATACGCATACGTCGGTGGCAATAGCGGATGCTGTGGCAGCAATCAAAACGCCTGTGGTTGAGGTGCATATCACGAATATTTATGCGCGAGAAGAGGAGAGGAGGGTGTCGTTATTGTCAAAGGCTTGTGTGGGAGTGATTTCGGGGTTTGGGTTGGAGTCGTATAGGTTGGCAGTGGAGTTTTTAATGAGGAATGAGAAATGAGGAGTGAGGAATTTTTATAATTTTTTTAATTTTGGATTAAACTTATTGGTGGGTTTGTAGTCTATCAAGTTGTAAATGTAGAAATAGTTTGGATTATATAATTTGTAAATGAAAAGATTTGTATTATTTTTGGTGGCTGTATTTGCTGTGATGGCAATGGAAGCAGCCGTAGTAAAAGGTAAAATTGTTGATGCAGGTGGTAGTGCATTGGATTTTGTGAACGTGATGCTGACATCTAAGTCGGATAAGAGCGCGGTGTATGGTGCAATTTCTGACGAGAAAGGTGTGTTTGTAGTTGAAGGAGTGCCTGCAGGTGAGTATGAATTAGATATTACATTCGTTGGTTATCAATCAATTAAAAAATCGGTATCAGTTAAGTCGTTGAATGAGGAGGTGAAACTTGGTCAGTTGGAGTTGAAAGAAGATGCTAAATTATTAGGCGAAGTGGAAGTTGTGGGACAGGCATCGCAAATGCGATTTGACATCGACAAAAAAGTGTTTAATGTGGACCAAAACTTGGCTGCATCTGGTGCTTCGGCATCGGAAATGTTGCAAGGTATTCCTTCGGTAGATGTTGATAATGAGGGTAATGTGTCGTTGCGCAACTCATCGAGCGTGGAGGTGTGGATCAACGGTAAGCCAAGTGGTTTGACCGAAGAAAACCGTGCACAAATCCTCGAACAAATGCCAGCAGGAAGTATCGAAGCTGTAGAAATTATCACCAATCCATCGGCAAAATTCAATCCAGAGGGTACTGCTGGTATCATCAATCTTGTGTTGAAAAAAGACCGTAAGGCTGGTTATTATGGTTCGGTGTCGGCTGGTGGTATGTATAATATCGGGTCGCCTGCGCCAGGTGCGCATGTGGGTGCAAACTTTAACTATAATAGTAGTTTGGTAGACTTCTATGTCAACCTTGGTGCGCGTTATATGAGTCATGAATCGGACAATGTGACTGATCGTTATTCATTTGAAAGATTGCCGTTGGATTCGTATGAAGATGTGCGCGAGCAATGGGGCGATACACTTTCTTATTTGAACACATTATCGGCAAGTCGTCGTTCATTCTTGGGCTTGTTTGGTCGTATGGGTGCAGATTTTCATATTTCGAAAAAGAACACAATTGGTGTTTCGTTTATGGGGCATGGAGGAACGAATAATTCGAAAAACTTGAATATATATACACGTGAGGATTGGGCTACTATGGACACAATCATTTATGAAAGAGAAAATCAACAAGGTGGTATGCGTCCATCGTATAGTGTGTCGTTGGATTATGCGTACGAGATTGACCCTAAAGGCTCGGAGGTGCGTACAAGTATAGAGTATTCTGGTCATAATCGTTCTGGCGATTATATATATAAGCAGAGAGCTTTGCAAGGATATAGTCCAGAATATACGCAAATTCAACGTCAGAATGGTCATAACCAAAATGTAAACTATAAGTTGGATTATACACAGAAGATTGGTCAGACTCAGAAGGTTGAGGCTGGACTTTATGGTTCTTGGCAACAAAGATTGGCGCCATCGCGTGCGTGGAATATGGAAGGTGAAGATAGCCTTTTGATTCAGTTTAATGACTTTAACTATGAAGAATGGATTGCGGCGATGTATGCAACTTATGGTGCAAAATTCGGTCCATTTAGTATGTCGCTCGGTTTGCGTGGCGAATACACTAATACGTACGTGCGTACGCGCGACGTAGAGGAAGAGTCGGCTTGGCAGTCAAATCGTAGAGGCTATTTCCAAGTCTATCCAACAGCATTCTTGTCGTATGCGTTCCCAAATAACCATGAGTTGCAAGCCAACTATACACGTCGTATCAATCGTCCTCGTGGTCGTCAGATTAACTCGTTCCGCGATATGAGTGATTCGACAAATATTTCGTTCGGTAATCCATTGTTGGACCCTGAGATTTCGAGCGCAGTAGAATTGAACTATTTGAAGACTTGGGATAATCATGCGATTTCGGCTGGATTGTACTATCGTTTTTCTGACAATGCAATTGAGCGTGTGCGCTACTTGGATGATAACGTTATGTATTCGACATTCGAAAACGTTTCGCGTCGTCAAAGTGCAGGTCTTGAGGTGGTTGCCAAGAACAAAGTAACAAAATGGTTGAACCTCACCACTACCGTAAACTGCTATTATGCAGCGATGGATAGCGTGTTCTACGATACAAATCTTGATGGCGAATTGGATTTGCTTTATCCATTCCAACAAAGTTTCTCTTGGAATGCACGTTTGATGGCAAACTTCTTGATACCAATGGGTTGGTCGGCTCAGTTGACAGGTATGTATCGTTCGGCTGACGTAGTGGCACAAGGTAAGATGAATTCGCAATACGTGGTTGACCTCGGTGTGCGTAAGAGCTTCTTGGACCGTAAATTGAATTTGGCAATATCAGTTCGTGACTTGTTGAATTCACGCCGTTGGGCAAGCACCACTTGGGGCGACAACTTCTGGCAATACTCATCGCACGAGCCACGAGGTACAATGTTCTCAGTGTCGTTGACCTACAACTTCGGCAATATGCGTGCTAAGAAACCACAACGCCCACAATCAGGCGGTATGGACATGGGCGGCGAAGGCATGGACGAAGGCATGGATTTCTAAGCAATTGTAAAGATTTTTGATATAGGCTGTAAAGAAATTTTACAGCCTTTTTTTGTGTCTTGTTTTAAGCGTAATTGATTTTCAGCTTGTTAATGGTTTGGCACGATAATAGGGAAGTGAGGAGTTAGTTATTAGAACATTATAGATATGAAAAAGATTGTATTGTTTTGTAGTTTTGTTATTATTTGGGTTGCTTGTATGGCAGAGGAGGAGATGACGTTGAGAGATTGTATGGAGTATGCCTTGGAACATTCGGCAAGGATGGAGGTGCAGGATGCTGAGAATGCAGATGCGAGGATTGCTCGGCGAGATGCAATATTGAGGGCATTTACGCCTACTGTTTCGGGTGGAACGTATGCCTCGATGAGTTTTGGGCGTAGTGTTGACCCTGAAACGAATACTTATATCTCTACTTCGTCGTTCAATAATGGCTATTCTGTATCAGGAAGTATAACGTTGTTTAATGGATTCTCGGCGGTGAATAATATTCGCATAGCTAAAACTGCCGTAAAAATGGGGGTAACACAAGAGCAACAACTAAAAGATGAGATTTGTTTGGCAGTGATGGAGGCTTATTGCAACGTGGTTTATTTCTCTGAAATGATGGAAGTCATACAAAGACAGGTAGAAACTGCTAAAGAAAATTTGTTGTTGGCGCAAAGGCAAGAAGAGTTAGGACAGAAAAGCTATGCCGATGTGGTTCAGTTAGAGGCAGATTTGGCAGATAGAGAGTATCAATTGATTACGATGACTAATCGGTATAATGAGGCAATGATGATGTTGAAAGATTTGATGATGTGGGAGGAAGATAATTCACAATGCATAATGCATAATGCACAATTATTGTTTACTAAATTTAATATTTTTGAAAGTTTAGATACAATAAATTCTTTTACACATCCCTCTTTAGTATTGGCAGAATATAGGGTACAGAATGCAAAAACTGATTTGAATAGTGCACGTTGGCGATTTGCTCCGTCATTGTCGCTTAGTGGTGGGTGGTCAACGGGGTATTTTACCTATCCCGGAAAGAAGGATTATGTTGCCGTGCCATTTGGTAGTCAGTTTGCGAATAATACTGGAGAGTATGTGCAGTTGTCATTGTCTATACCGATTTACGATGGATTGTTGCGTTATTCTAATATTGCTCGCAAAAAGAATGCTTATCGTCGTGCAGAGGCTGAGTATCGGCAGACATTGCACGAGGTGACGACCGAAATAGAGCGTGCGAAGCAAGATAGAGATGGGGCGTTGGCGGCATTGAAGCAAGCCGAGCGTAGAGAGCGAGTGCAAAAAGATGCATACAATATCAATGTGAAGAAATTTGAACAGGGATTGATTTCGCCTATAGAATTTAAAAGTTCGGGTGATAATTATTTGAATGCACAAGCCGAATATTTGAATGCACAATTGCAATTTTATATCAAAAATAGTGTGGTAAATTATTATAATGGAGTTAGTTATATAAATCAAATAAAATAGTTATATAAATCAATCATAATAGTTATGGATAAAGTAATTGAAAAGAAAAAGGGTATTGCCCGAGTGTTTACGGTGAAGGCATTGCCTTATTGGTTTGGAGTAGTTATTGTAGGATTTATTAGTTTTTTGTTTGTGAGGGGTAATCGTTCTTCGCTTAGAGTGAATCGTGATACATTGACTATTGCAACAGTTATAGAAGGCGAATTTAATGATTATATTCGTCTTAATGGGCAAGTACAACCAATGACAACTATACAAATATCGCCATTGGAAGGTGGTGTTGTACAGGAAATTATTGTAGAAGAGGGAGCGCATGTCAGAGCAGGAGAGCGTTTGCTTGTGCTTAGCAATGATAATCTTGATTTGCAGATATTGAATTCGGAGGCAGAATTGGCTGAGAAAGAGAATATTTTGCGTAATACACTTATTTCGATGGAGCAGCAGAAATTGAGCTTGCGTCAAGAGCAATTACAGTTGCATACAGAGGTAGGGCGCATGAAGCGAGAGTATGAGGCAAAGCAGAAGTTGTATGATGAAAAGTTGATTTCGAGAGAGGAATATTTGCGAGCAGAAGAAGATTATCGGCTTGCCTCTAATCGTTTACAATTGGTGAATGAGCGGGCGCAGCAAGATAGTCTTTATCGTAGTGTGGAAATAGAGCAGATGCAAGAGAGCTTGCATAATATGCGATTGAATATGCAGATGATACGTCGCAGGAAAGAGAATTTGACAATAAAGGCTCCAATAGATGGCGAACTTGGATTGCTGGATGTGGTGCTTGGACAGTCAGTGTCGCAAGGAGTGAAGATAGGACAGATAAATTCGTTAGGTAGTTATAAGATTGAGGCGCAGATAGATGAGCATTATATTGATAGAGTAGTGGCTGGTTTGGAGGCTACGTTTGAGCGACAAGATGAGGCTTATAGTGCTATGATTCGCAAAGTGTATCCAGAGGTAAGAAATGGTAAATTTAAGGCAGATTTGAAGTTTGTGGGAGAGCAACCTGCCAATGTGCGTAGTGGGCAGACTTACTATTTGAATTTGCAACTTGGTCAGCCAGAGCAAGCTGTGTTAGTGCCAAGAGGGGCATTCTTTCAAACTACAGGCGGACGATGGATTTATGTGTTGGATGCAGATGGCGAAGGCGCAACTCGCCGTGAGATACGTATTTCACGTCAGAATCCGCAGTATTATGAGGTGTTAGAAGGTTTGCAACCAGGCGAACGTGTTATCACCTCAGGCTACGAAAAGTTTGGCGATAGCGATAGATTGAAGTTTTGAGCGAAATTGCAAATGCGAAAATGGGCTACGCCTCAGAATAATAAAAAAATAAATTTTTATTTTGCATTCGGCTTGCTCCATTATTGCACAGTAGAAAATGCATATTTTTACGAAAAGTGCACATTGGACTATGCACTTTTGTATTTTTTGCGGAGAAGTTCTGTTTGGCTTCGGTATGTAAAATAAATGTTGTATCTTTGTCCTAGTTTTGAAATAAAATAATTTAATTCTATGAAAATAGATAAATTTGGAGTCCAATACTCTGACGATGGAAAAGTTTTACTTCTGCTTCATTTACATATTTTATGAAAAATTATTACCCATGAAAACTGATTACTCTCAAGATTTTATAGACTTGTTGAATAGTAAGTATGATAGCAAGTTTGATTATATAGGTCAAGGTAATCCAAATTCTAAAATTTTAATTGTTGGTCGGGAACATGGCTTTTATGATAAACAACAGTGTGATTTAGAAATTTGGCAAAATAGAGAACAATGGAAACAAATAACACAAGGAATACCTTTTTCTGAAGAGGGATATTCTCCTTTGACTTGTTTCTTAGAGCGGGGGCAAGAGTTTCGTTTAGATATGACATCAAAGTTAGGAGGAGTATCTCCAACTTGGTATATTTACCAAATGATGGTGAATGCATTGTGTCCTCATGTGATGCCAGTGGGAAATAAAGCTCCTCTATTGGATTTTTTTAATTATTGTTTTATTACAGAGTTTAGTACGGCAAGTCGTCCTAATAACAATAATCTGGCCGAAGAAGAAATTGAAGATACACGAAAATCAATTGAAAAGCGTACTTCATTGCTTTCTTCTGATTTTTATCGATCGTTTCCCATTGTTATATTAGCATGTGGGAAGTATTTTGATTGGTACAATATAAATATTGAGCGGATATTTGATGTTAAATGGGAAGCTCCGACAGAACAAGTATTACTTAATAATGGAAAGAAGATCTGGCTGAATTTGCATTATTCCGAAGACCGAAAGCGTATTGTTATTCATACTTGGCAAGCTTCTGGGATACTCAGACAAGGTCTAAAAAATATACAACCATTTTTTGATTATTTGTCAAGATTTAAGCTTTAAAAAATGCCCTAAACAGTTATAAGTAGTTTAGGGCATTTTTTGTTAAAGTAATGATATTTGTGTTGAATAAAGCATATCGGGCACATCTGACAGAGTTTTTACCTTTTTCATTGTTTCAATGAGACTATTTTGGATTTTATGAAATAGTTTGGTATAATCTTCAGGAGACATTTGTTTGCGGGCATTTTCTACATATCCATAGAAGACCATTGGAGTTTGAATGCTTTTTAACATTTTACCAATTGCTTCGCTTGGCATTTCTCCAGCTTCGTATAGACGGTATTGATTCACCCCTAATCCAAGAACAAGGGAAATTTTTGATGCAGAAAGACCATATTTTTTGCGTGTTTGTGCTATTTCTGAAGGTGAAGGAATACCATATTTTTCTCTATATTGAGAATGTACTTGTTCAAGATTTTCGGCATCTAATTCTGTGTCAGTAAAAAGCATACCAGTATCAACACAAAGATAACCTTTGTGTATATAATTATATTGCTCTTTACGATAAATCATAGTGCGAGGTTCTTCGCATAATTTAACTTCTCCTCCTGTGAACGGACTTGTCATTTTTTATTTTTTTTATAAGGATATTTCATGGGATATTCTGCAATGTGGAAAGAAATACATATAGTTTGTCTATTAGGTAATCCATAGCAAATTTTGATGTATACTTCTTGACCATTGACTTCTTTGCCAAATATCCATAAATCTCCGAGTTTATCCAATAGGTTTGTTATAGGTCCTTCTGAATAATCTGTTACAGTAATTTTTTTGATAATTTCTTTGCGTTGATTCGGAATAATATCTAATGCAGCAAGAGTATCAATATTTTTACCTCGATCGTCGTAAAAGATTATGTCAAAAATTTCAACTTTTTGTTTGAATTCGTTAAGGAACTTTTCTATTTCTGCAATAGTTGCTATCATTGTGTGTTTAATTTTTTGCAAAGATAGTATTATTTGCTTAAATATGCAAATTTTTCAACGAAAAAGTTGAAAAATGGCATTTTGTTGTTTTTTATGGCAAGTGCAATGTTATTGTTTAGTGAACAAAATTTATGCCATTATTTTTATGTTTTTTTAGCTCAATAACTTTTTATTGTAAATATCCTTTACAATTTTGATGTTCGTATTGTAAACTTTCTTTACACTTTTTGGAATGTGTAAATTTGTAATGTTCGGTTATTCAGTGAGTTAGTGTTTTGGTATGCCTTTGGCACGATTGGAAATAGAAAAATTAAAAAAATATAGATATGAAATCGTTTTTGAATTTTTTGAGTAGGAATAAGCTCTACACGTTTATTGAGGTGGTAGGGATGGCTGTGGCTTTGGCGTTTGTGATTTTTATTGCGACTTTTGTTTCTACGCAGTTGATGCGAGATAGTGAAATTAAGGGGCGAAATATTTATGTTAGTCGCTCGGAGAGGATGTTTATTGGGTGCGGTACGTTGAAGGAACAGTTGGAGGGACGATTTGCCGAAGTGGAGGATATTTGTAGGTTGTTTGATAATCAGATATTTGGTGGGGTTGAGATGAGTGTGCGCTATGATAATGTCAGCGAGCGGGCAGATGCTTTGATTGTGGATGAGAATTTTTTTGAGATGTTGCCTTATCCGTTATTAGAGGGTTCGGCAGAGTCGGTGCTTGCTTCGACTCAGTCGGTGGTTGTGAGTGAGAAGTTTGCAAATGTGTTGTCGCCAAATGGAAGTGCGGTAGGTAAGACGATTGAGATTTCGGTAGAGGGCAATACGGCAATGCTTACAGTAGCGGGTGTATTTAAGGAGTTGGAGAATAGCATAATTCGTTCGCCTAAGATTATTTATCGTATTGACCAACTCCAGCAACTGACTGATAGAATTATTCAAAATGGCACAGGGGCTGTGGCTACGTTCTTTAAACTCGTGCCTAATGCTGATGTTGAGGCACTTGGTGAGAAGATGGAGGCGGTAGTCAAAGAGCAGGATTTGATTTATATGTATGGTGTTTATGAGGATTTTTATTTAGTTCCGTTTGAGGAGATACAGTATTCGGATGTTTTTGCACCTCTGCCGTTTGTGAATTTGGTGGATAAGGATTTCGTGTCGTTGTTCTTTGCTGCAGGTGTGTTGTTGCTTGTGTTTGCGGTGCTTAACTATATTTCGCTCACAGTGGCGCAGATAGGTTTTCGTGCGAAAGAGATGGCTACTCGCAGGTTGGTGGGTGCTCAGCAGTGGCAGATTGTGTTGAAATATATTCTTGAATCGTTTTTGTTGACTATAGTGTCGTTTGGATTGGCATTGCTTTTGGCTCATTTGGTGGCACCATATTTCAGTGAATTGATTGGGCAAGAGGTTGTTCCGTTTAAGCATATTAGTTGGGTGGCGGTGGTAGCGATGATGGGGTTGATAGTGGTGCTGTCGGTGTTGTCGGGCGTAGTGCCTGCGCTGATGGTGTTGAAATATAAGCCTATAGATGTGGTGAAAGGGTCGTTTGAGAAAGATAGTCGTATGGTGATGGGTAGGATGTTGATTATAGTGCAGAATGTGGTGGCAATAATTACGCTTGCGGTGGCTGTAGTGATGTTTGTGCAATTGCATTATATGCAGTCGAAGCCGATGGGCTATGAGCGTCAGAATAGGGTGAGAATAAGTGGGGCGAATAAAGCAGCAGACTATTATGTAGAGGAATTGAAGCAATTGGCGTGTGTGGAGAAGGTGGGTTGGTTGCAGTTTGATCCAATGAGTAATGGTATATCGGCTATGTCGCTTGTGTTTGGCGGACAGGAGTTTAAGTTTGACATGTACTATGGCGACCAAGAGGCGTTTGAGATTCTTGGCTTTGAAGTTATCGGACAGAATGCTGACCCTACGCCATTGTCGGTGTGGTTGCCAGAGTCGTTGTTGTTGCCGTTGGGTGTGGGTTATGACTGCACGATGTTGGAGCCTGATGATTATGGGTTGCCAGTTTGTGGTGTTATTAAAGATTTTCAGAAGGGATTGCCTGGGATAGGAGATTTGCCAAATTATCCTGTCGTGCCATGGGTTACGAGTATGGATGGGCAAGAGGATTTCCATTTGTTGAGGCAGTTGGTTGTGCAGGTGTCGGGCGATGAGAATGAGGCGGTGAAGCAGATTGCTGAGTTTTATAGTGAGCGTAATAGCGACAAAGAGATATCGGTGAATACTTATAACTATTTGGTTTCGAATGTTTATGCAAAACAGACTAATAATGCGAAGTTGATTTCGTTGTTTACGTTGCTGACGTTGTTACTATCATCGTTGGCGATGATTGCGATGAGTACTTACTACGTGAAACAGCATACGCGTAATGCTGCGATACACAAGGTGATGGGGTGCGGAAACGGATTGATTTATGTGCGTATGGTGAAGACGTTTATGTGGTCGATATTGATTGCGGCGGTGGTGGCGATGCCATGTGCGTGGTTGGTGGCAGAGAGATGGTTGGAGGGGTATGAGTATAGGATTGATAATTCGGTGTGGTATTATTTGCTGACTGCGTTGGTGGTTATGCTTGTCGGTGTGATTGCGATTTCGTGGCAGGCGGTTAGGTTGATGCGGACTAATCCGGTGGAGGCGTTGAAATAGGGAATAGGGAACAGGGAATAGGGAATAAGGAGCAAGAAATAGGATTTTGGAGTCTCTTAAAAATAGGAAAATATTTATCCATATTTTTAGCAACCCTCTTCAGAGGATAAACCTACCTTCAGGGAGTCTAATTTTGAAAAAAAGTTTGTAAATTTAAAGTAATAAATCTGGTTTTTGCGGAGAAATAAAATTTTTTTAATATGAATAATTTGAATTATTGTTTTAGGTATTTGATGAGGAATCGGGGGAACTCGGTGACTCGGTTGGTGTCGTTGGCTTTGGGGCTGATTGTTGCGTTGTTGATTTGTTCGTACGTGGGGTTGAACTTGTCGTACGGTAGGTTTTTCCCTGATAGAGATAGGGTGTTTCAGGTGTATGAGACAACTCCGCAGTTTGGAATTGTGGGGTCGTTGATAGAGCCGTTTGCGCCGACGTTGGCTGAGAATATTCCTCATTTTGAGGCTACGACTAACTATATCGACGTCATGCTACAAGTGAAGTTGGGCGAGGGGTTTGTGGATAGTAGGATGTTGTGCGTGAGTGATGCGTTTTTTGAAGTGTTGGACTTTGGGGTAGTGAGTGGCGATGTGAAACGCATACTGTCGAACGAGGGGCTTGCGAATAACGAGGTGATGGTTTCGGAGAGGTTGGCAATTAAACTGTTTGGCAGAGAGAGTGATTATGTAGGTAAGGAGTTGGTGATGACTGACGGAAAGATATATCAGATTGCGGGAGCGTTTAGGACACCGCCTGTGAACAATCCGTTAGGGGAATTTGATGTGATTAGATACCGAAAATATGACCCAGCGACAGCGAATTGGCAAGGGAGTGATAGTTACCCTACGTTTGTGAAATTGCGTGAAGGCGTTACAGCTGAGGAAGTTGAGGAGTGTATAAGAGCGTTTATAGACGGTCATGAGTTCTTTAGTCGTTTGGCAGAGGCTTGGCAAGCAGAATGGTTTTTGGTTGCGATAGAGGATGCGTATTACGTGGATAATTCGATACGTAAGTCGCAGATTATCTATGGAATATTGGCAGTGTTGGCATTGCTCGTGGCGACGTTCAACTATGTGTTGTTGACACTGTCGTCGTTGGTGTCGAGGAGTAAGACCATAGCGATGTTGCGCTGCAATGGGGCTTCGAGGTGGGATGTGTTCCGTATGTTGCTGACAGAGACGTTGATAATGATAGTGGCGGCAGTAGGCGTGGCAGTGGTGATTATTGCGTGTGGGCGTCAAGAGTTGTATGAGTGGTTGGGGTACAGAGTAGCAGATTTGTTTGCAATAGAGAGAATTTGGATACCAGCATTGGTGTGTGTAGTGGCGTTTCTCGTGGCAGGTTTGATACCAGCGACGCTATATTCGCAAGTGAATTTGAATTGGGCATTCAGACACGGAAGCGATAATAGAACGTGGTGGAAGAGAGTGTTGCTATTCGTGCAAGTGGCATGCACGACAGGCGTTGTGTGCTTCCTATTGACCACGACACAACAATCGGACTACATAATGAAGGCAGATTTGGGGTATGAGTATGACAGAATAGTAACTATGACTCATCCCGGCACAGAGTCGGAGCAATCGGCAATGGCTGATGAGATTGGTAGATTGCCATTCGTGGAGAGCGTGGCGTATTCGGGGCAATATCCAGTTTGGGGGTATTGGGGCAATCCTGTTGTAGATAGAGAAAAACAAGAGATATTGTTTTCGTGCCGATTTGAATACTTTGATGAAAAATACATTGAAACAATGGGGATGGAGATTGTAGCAGGGCGGAACTTTACGGAGCAGGATGCACTGACGAATACGATTGTGAATGAAGAGTTTGTGCGTAAGCATGGTTGGGACGTGGAGACCGCTGTTGGTAAGACTTATTGGCAGAATGGATGCAGTCGTGAGGTTATTGGCGTAGTGCGAGATTTCAGTCAAGCAGGCGGATTTGTGTTGCCATTGGCAGTGTATCGTATGGCGGCATTGTATAAGTATAGCAAAGAAAATTCGTTGCAATTGAATGTGCGCTTGACAGAGTTGACTGCGGAAAACATAGCGAAATTGGATGAGGTGATAAAGGCGAACTATCACTCGAAATGGGAGTATCAGCTTATGCCATACGCAGATAGAGTGAAAAATAGATTCGTTTATAGAGAGACGATGAGAAATAATGTGTTTATCGTGTCGCTCGTGACACTATTTATTTCGCTTATAGGACTTATAGGCTATTTGGGTAACGAAATGGCTCGCCGTAGGAAAGAGGTGGCGATTAGGAAAGTGAATGGTGCAACGGCGATGCAGATATTGAACCTTTTGAGCCTTAATCTGTTGTGGGTGATTGTGCCAGCAGTGGCAGTAGGCGTGATTGGAGCTATATGGGGAAGTATGGAATACGTGGAACTACTGGAGACGCTGTGTGAGCCATTGAAATGGTGGGTGTTTGTGTTGGGTGCAGTGGTGGTGTTGGCTATAGTGTATTTGACGCTTGTGGTTCGTACTTGGCGCACTGCAAAGACCAATCCTATAGATATGATAAAATCAGAATGAGAAATGAATAATAAATAATTAACAATTAAATAATTACAGTTATGATCGAAGTAAAAAATCTTAGTAAGGTGTTTCGTACAGAGGAAATCGAAACAACAGCATTGAACAATGTTTCATTTAGTATTGAAAAGGGTGAATTTGTGGCTATTATGGGACCTTCGGGATGTGGTAAATCTACGTTGCTCAACGTGCTTGGGTTGTTGGATAATCCGAGCAGCGGTAGTTATCAGTTGCTTGGCAATGAGGTGGGCAGATTGCGCGAAAGCGAGCGCACGAACTATCGCAAAGGGAATATCGGCTTTGTGTTTCAGTCGTTTAATTTGATTGATGAGTTGAATGTATATGAGAATGTGGAATTGCCATTGAAGTATTTGAATATTCCAGCAAGTGAGCGTAAACGTCGTGTTACGGAGATATTGAAACGTATGAGTGTTAGTCATCGTTCGGGACATTATCCACAACAACTATCTGGTGGTCAGCAACAACGTGTGGCTATAGCGCGTGCCGTAGTAGCAAATCCACAGTTGATATTGGCGGATGAGCCTACAGGTAATTTGGATTCGCGTAATGGTAAAGAGGTGATGGATTTGCTTTCGGAATTGAATAAAGAGGGAACGACAGTGGTGATGGTAACTCACTCGCAACGTGATGCTTCGGTGGCACAAAGGATTATTTCGCTTTTTGATGGGGAGATAGTTAAAGACGTGCGTAATGAACTTTAAATAAGGAACAAGGAACAGGGAACAAGGAATAAGGGGCATCTCTCGTGTCTCGTGTCTTGTTTCTCGTGTCCAAAAATATTTAAATTATGAAAATATCGAAGTTATTGAATGTTTTTGGGATGATGGCGGCGTTTGCGGCGTTGTATATCATTCTGGTGCAGGTGCATTATGACTTGACATTCAACCGAGGAATAAAAGATTCGGATAGGATTTATGCGATGGCTATGACGGGGACCGATATGCAGTTGGGTGGTTATATAAATCGCCCAATGGCAGAGGAGTTTATAAACGCTTCGGCTGCAGTGGAGGCATACGGTGTGGCACAAATAAATGACGTTTATGACCAAAAATGGATTAGCGTGGTGGTAGGCGAAGGCAGTGAGGCGAAGAAGCATCATGCTATGGGATTGCAGATGACAAGTAGTGCGTTTGAGGTGTTTGGCATTAAGCCTACGGCAGGCTCGTTGGAGGGGATTGGCAATAATGAGTATGTGGCATTGAGTCGTAGCGCAGCCGAAAGAATGGGTGTGGCGGTAGGCGATTTGTTGCACGTTACGCTTTATGAAACGCCGTTTGATTACACCATTTGCGCTATATTTGAGGACTTGCCTATGGCGACTGACTTAGGCGATATAGAGATGATTTATAGTTACTTACTTGAAGAGAAAGACATGAACTCGACAAGCAATTGGTCGTATAACTATTTCGTAAAATTGCGTTCGAAAGAGGATAAGGCGCAGTTTGAGGAGGTGGCAAGTAAGATATATGTTGAGTCGATGAGGTCGGAAATAGAACGGTATAAAGGGATGGGAAATCTTAATGAGGCGACAATGAAGCAGTTGGACCATCTTGATGAGATTGCCGATGATTTGGGTTGCCAATTAGTGCCAATCAGAGAACTGTATTTTGAGGATAAATTGGATTATCCAATAGGCAAACAAGGGAATATGACGACAACCGTAACGTTGTTGGTATTGGCAGTGTTGATAGTGATTATCACGCTGATAAACTATGTGAATTTCTTTTTTGCACAAGTACCAATGAGGATTCGGGCGGTGAATACTCGCAAGATATTGGGTAGTTCGCGTACGGCATTGGTGGGTAGATTCTTGGCAGAAGCAGCAGGCTTGGTGGCGGTTGCGTTGGTGTTGGCAGTAGGCGTAGTGATGGCATTTCGTTCGTCGGAATGGGCGCACTTTGTGGATTGTGACTTGTCGTTCGAGAAAAACATAATAGTGGCACTATCGACCGTAGGCATTGCGATGGTGATGACATTGGCGGCGGGATTGTATCCAGCGATGTATGCCACATCGTTCTCGCCAGCATTCGTGATAAAAGGCTCATTCGGCATGACTCAGAAAGGCAAAACACTCCGTTATGCGTTGATAGGCTTGCAGTTTGTGATATCGATAGTGTTTATTATGTGCGCAATGTTCATCAAAGAACAACACCGTTATATGATGACCTACGATATGGGTTTCGACAAAGAGTGTTTGATATCGGCGTCGGGGCTTGGATTGCGTGATATGAAACAGCGTGAGGCATTTACGTCGGAATTGATGAAAAATCCGAATATCAAAGACGTGGCGTGGGCGCAGTGCAATATCGTTACCAACAACGGTATGACTTGGGGTAGATGGCATGACGGCGAGCAGATGATGATTAGGGTGTTGCCTGTGTCGTGGAACTTCTTGCAATTCATGGGCGTAGAGGTGTTTGAAGGTCGCGATTTCTTACCTTCCGACGAATTGAGCAAGAATGGGGCAATTATTCTGAATGAATACGCAAAGAAACGCTACAACCTTACGTTAGAAGACCAAATCAATTGGAGCACGCCAGAGCCGTTGCCGATGACAGGTTTTTGTCGTGATATTCACTATTTGCCATTGCAATATGAGAGTGAGGCGTTTGCGTTTTTGGTTTACGGCGATATTCCATACTTCGTTACAGGGCATCTCTATGTGCGCACGATAGCGAATGCCGATATACGTGCTGTGTTTGATGCGATACGTACGACGACACAGAAGATTGTGCCCGACAGGGATTTGGACGAAGTTAGTATCAATTTCTTCGACGAGGAATTGGGGTATAATTATCAGAAAGAACAGCAGTTGACCACTACGATTTCGCTCTTTACGCTCTTGGCGATTATTATTTCGTTGATGGGAGTGTTGGGGTTGGTGATATTCGAAACACAATACCGTCGCAAAGAGATTGGTATTCGCCGAGTGAATGGCGCAACGGTGCGTGAGATTTTGGTGATGTTTAATCGTAAGTTTATGCTTATTGTGGGCATTTGCTTTGTGATAGCCGCACCGATAAGCTATTTTATCGCAGATTACTATTATAGCACCTTCGCCTATCGTGCGCCGATACATTGGTGGGTGTTTGTGGTGGCATTTGCGGTTATTACGTTGATGACTGGAGCGGTTGTAACATTGGCAAGTTTCCGCACTGCGACGGCTAATCCTGTTGAGGCGTTGAGGAGTGAATGATAGGAATAGGATTTCCATAATGGAAAATGCTATATTTTCCCCTTATCAATAGCATACCTCTTCAGAGGATAACCCAACCTTCCAAGATAGTGAACCGAACCTTCAAGCAACCTTTCTTTCTTCTTGACTTGTCCCCCTGCGGAATAGGGGGATAAGTCTTTTTGGTTTGGATTTATTACAAAAGTTTGAAAAAAGTAATTGTTTTTGGAGAAAAAATAGTACCTTTGCATCAGTAAAATAAATAGTCTATGAAAAGTAAAGCAAAAATATTGGTAGTAGATGACAATGACGGCATTCGTAGGGCATTGAAGATATTGTTGGTGCAACATTTTGCTGAAGTGGAGTTGATTGCTTCGCCTAAAGAGTTGCGTTCGGTGGTGATGCGGATGAAGCCTGATGTGGTATTGCTTGATATGAATTTCTATACCGATATAAATACAGGCAATGAGGGGTTGTTTTGCCTTTCGGAAATAAAACACTATGCGCCACAGGTTGAGGTAGTGTTGTTTACTGCATACGCCGACATTCAACTTGCAGTAGAGGGAATGAAGCGAGGTGCGTTTGATTTTGTGGTCAAGCCGTGGGATAATGAGCGATTAGTTGAAATTTTAAAATCGGCATATAATCGTAAAAAGAAAGAGACTAAAACACAAGCGAAATCAGTAGCGAAAACTGAGATGTATTGGGGTAGTGGAGAGAAGATACAGATGATACACAAGAAGATAGAACGTTTTGCTCCGACTGATGCGACAATATTGATAACAGGCGAGAATGGTACGGGTAAAGACGTATTGGCTAACGAGATTCATCGCTTGTCGGAGCGTGCTATGCGTCCGATGGTGTGTGTCGATGTTGGGGCAATAACCGAGACTTTGTTTGAAAGTGAGCTATTTGGACACGTGAAAGGAGCATTCACCGATGCGCATGCCGATAAGGTTGGCAAATTCGAACAAGCCAATGGGGGTACTTTATTTCTTGACGAAATAGGCAATATCCCATTGCATCTGCAGGCTAAGTTGTTGCGTGTGCTGCAGAATCGGACAATAACTCGTGTAGGAGATACGAAAGAAATACCTGTTGATATACGTCTTATTTGTGCTACAAATCGCGATATACCGCAGATGGTGAAAGACGGCGATTTTCGTGAAGATTTGTATTATCGTATTAACACTCTGCATGTTGAATTGCCTCCATTGCGTGAGCGACAAGATGAAATATTGCCTCTCGCCGAGCACTTTGTGAAGATGTATGCCGAGAAATATCATCGTGAGGTGGATTCTATTTCTCTTCCTGCACAAAAGGTTTTGTTTTCACATCGTTGGAGTGGTAATATTCGTGAATTGCAAAATTGTGTAGAAAAGGCAGTTATCTTATCCGACGGCGCAGAGTTGATGCTCGACGACATTCAATTACAGATAGTTGAGGTGCAAAGTGTTGTGTCTCAGGAATTAGAAACGCTCGAAAAGGCAGAAGAACGAGCAATTCAAACTGCAATGACTAAATATGATGGCAATTTGTCGCTTGTGGCTAAAGCTTTGAATATTAGTCGTCCAACACTATATGCGAAATTGAAAAAATACGGAATTTGAAAAGACAAAATAACAGAATAACAAAAAATTATGTTTTTATGTTATTCTGTCTTTATAAAATATGATATTGACTTGTATTATAACAGCATTGATTACTGCGTTGGTGGTTGCGTTGTTGGTCTATCTAAAGATGCGATGCAAGGTGGATTATATGCTTGATGCGCTGGAAGATAGAGAGCTGAATTTCCGTTTTAGTGAGAGGGTTTTGATTGGGCGAGGCTTCAATAAAACTCTCAATCGTTTGCGTCGAATATTCGACCGTGAGCGTCACGAGATTATGGAACAAGAACGATTCTTTGGCGAAATGCTTGATCATGTGCAAACAGGTATTGTGGTTGTCGATGATGGCAAGGTGAATTATTCAAACAAGGCAGCATTGTCGTTGCTCGGATTTGCTACGCTTGGGCATATTAGGCAATTAACCATAATATCCAATTCGTTGTTCGAGGCTTTTTCTAATGTTACATCAGCTGCCGAACAGCGAGTTTGTTTTTATACCGAGCGGGGTGAGCGCTCACTTACTCTTTCTGCTACTGAAACCGAAATTCATGGCAAGGTAGTGAAAATCATAGCCTTTAACGATATTAGCAACGAAATAGCCGAAAATGAGCAGCTATCGTGGTCGCGATTGATTCGCGTCTTGACCCACGAAATCATGAATACTGTAACGCCAATCGCTTCGTTGAGCGAAACTTTGTCTAAAGACATTTCCTCGCCCGATATGAAGAGTGGGTTAGAAACCATATCGGCTTCGTCAAAAGAGTTGATAAAATTCGTCGACAGCTATCGCTCTCTCACTCGTATTGCCACGCCAAATAAAAAAGCCTTCTTTCTTAAAGAGTTGATAGAGCGAGTGTTGAGCCTAATTGCAAATCAAATCGAATCGGCTGGTGTAGAGTGTATCTATACCGAAAAAACTGATGATATTCTCCTGTATGCCGACGAAGGACAAATATCGCAAGTCCTAATGAATCTAATTCGCAACGCAATTCAAGCCGAAGCTACCCGAATCGATATTGAGACTCAAATAGATGAATCAGAGGCAGTAGTGATAGACGTAATAAACAATGGCAGACCAATCACTCGCGAGAGCCAAGAACAAATATTTGTGCCATTTTTTACTACAAAGCAAGAGGGTTCAGGTATCGGGCTTAGCCTTTCTCGACAAATCATGCGCCTTCACAATGGTTTTATCCGTCTTGCAAAAAGTGATGAGAAACAGACCGTTTTCATGTTGGTATTTAGATAGCCATGTCAACACATACACTTTAAAAGATGGTTTTAAAATTAACTTTAAAAATTCATATTGTAATAAAAATAGTTTGTTTTTTTATTGTGGTATAAATTGTTTTTTGTAAATTTGCATGTTGTTATCGTTAATAACTAATCACTAATCATTAAATCACTATAAAAACACTATGGCAAATCAATTTTCTCGTCGCCACATCGGTATTACTGACCGCGACCTGCCTAAAATGCTCGAAACTGTTGGTGTAAAATCAGTAGATGAGCTTATCGAACAAACTATTCCTGCTAACATTCGTCTTCCACAACCACTCGACCTTCCTGAGGCAATGACAGAGCAAGAGTTCTTGACTCACATTCATGAATTGGCTCAAAAAAATCAGTTGGCTGACAACTACATAGGTCTTGGTTATTATGGTGCAATCACTCCTGCTGTGATTTTGCGTAACGTATTCGAAAATCCTGTATGGTACACATCATATACTCCATATCAAGCTGAAATCTCACAAGGTCGTCTCGAGGCTTTGTTGAATTTCCAAACTATGGTGGCTGACCTCACTGCTCTTCCTTTGGCTAACTGCTCATTGCTCGATGAAGCAACTGCTGCTGCTGAGGCTATGACTATGATGATGGCGCTCCGCTCTCGCGACCAACAAAAAGCTGGTGTTAACACTCTTTTCGTTGATCGTAACATCTTCCCACAAACACTTGACGTATTGAAAACTCGTAGCCTTCCACAAGGTGTGAATCTTCTTGTAGGCGACTATGCTACATTCGATTTCTCTACTCCTGTGTTTGGTGCAATTCTTCAATATCCTGCATCTGATGGTCGTATTTGTGACTATCGCGATTTCACTGCTCGTTGCCACGAAAATGGTGCGAAAGTAGCTGTTGCTGCCGACATCATGAGCCTTGTGCTTTTGGCTGCTCCTGGCGAATGGGGTGCTGACATCGCATTCGGTACTACTCAACGTTTCGGTATGCCATTGTATTTTGGTGGTCCATCAGCTGCATATTTTGCTACTACTGAAGAAAATAAACGTCATATCCCTGGTCGTCTTGTAGGTATCTCTAAAGATGCTAATGGTAAACCTGCTTTGCGTCTTGCTCTTCAAAGCCGCGAACAACACATCAAACGTGAAAAAGCATTGTCTAACATCTGTACAGCTCAAGCATTGCCTGCTATCATGAGTGGTTTCTATGCTGCTTATCACGGTAATGATGGTTTGACTGATATTGCTTATAACATTCATGCTAAAGCAATTATCTTGGCTAACGAATTGAAGAATATGGGTTGCGAACAACTCAATGACTTCTTCTTCGATACAATCCGCATTAAATTGCCAGAAGGTAAGAGCGCAATGATGCTTCGCGAAGTGGCTGAGGCTAACCTTGTGAACTTCCGTTACTTCGAAGATGGCATTATCGGTATTTCTACTGACGAGTTGACATCGGCAGAAGGTGTACTTAAAGTGTTGGCTATCTTCGCTAAAGTGCTTGAATTGCCTGTACCTTCAACTATTCTTGATGTTGAAGAAACAGCATTACCACAAGAACTCGTACGTCAATCACGTGCATTGAATCACGAAATCTTCGAAAAATATCACTCTGAAACAGAGATGATGCGCTATATCAAATCACTCGACCGCAAAGATATTTCATTGACTCAATCAATGATTTCTCTCGGTTCTTGTACTATGAAATTGAATGCTGCAGCTGAATTGTTGCCACTCTCATGGCAAGAATTTACTGGTATTCACCCATTTGCTCCAGAAGCTCAAGTACAAGGTTATAAAGAGTTGATTGCTAACCTCGAACAATATCTCTCTACTATCACAGGTTTCGCAGGTTGTACATTGCAACCAAACTCAGGTGCAGCTGGTGAATATACAGGTTTGATGACAATCCGTCGTTATCAACAAGCTCAAGGTCAAGGACATCGTAACGTAGTATTGATTCCTGCTTCGGCTCACGGTACTAACCCTGCATCTGCAGTTCAAGCTGGTTTCAATGTAATCGTAACTGCTTGTGACGAAAATGGTAACGTTGACGTTGAAGATATCCGCGCTAAAGCTACAGAACATAAAGACAATCTTGCTGCGTTGATGATTACTTATCCTTCAACTCACGGTATTTTCGAACCTGCAATTCGTGAAATTTGCGAAATCATCCATGCTAATGGTGGTCAAGTATATATGGACGGTGCTAATATGAACGGTCAAATTGGTTTGACATCTCCAGGTTTCATCGGTGCTGACGTTTGCCACTTGAATCTCCACAAATCATTTGCATCTCCTCACGGTGGTGGTGGTCCTGGCGTTGGTCCTATCTGCGTAGCTGCTCATTTGGTTGAATATCTTCCATCTCACAACTTTATTAACCCTGAAAATCCTAATACTGCGGTTTCTGCATCTCCTTGGGGTTCAGCAGGTATTTTGCCTATTACATACGGTTACATTCGCATGATGGGTGCCGATGGTTTGGCTGAAGCTACTAAAACTGCTATTCTCAGTGCAAACTATATGACTAAACGCCTCGAAAAAGCATACGGTATTGTTTATACAGGTGCTACAGGTCGTGTAGGTCACGAAATGATTCTCGACTGTCGTCATCTTAAATCATACGCAGGCGTTGACGAAAGTGACGTAGCTAAACGTATGATGGACTTCGGTTTCCACGCTCCTACATTGTCATTCCCTGTTCATGGTACATTGATGGTTGAGCCAACTGAGTCTGAACCATTGGCAGAACTCGATCGTTTCATCGATATGATGCTCGTTATTCGTGAAGAAATCGAAGCTGTTCACACTGGCGAGGCTCCTGCTGATGACAACGTACTCAAAAATGCTCCTCACCCTGATTATGTGATTGTTTCTGACGAATGGAATCACTCTTACGGACGTGAAAAAGCAGCCTTCCCACTACCATGGGTAAAAGAAAACAAATTCTGGATTTCTGTTGCTCGTGTAGATAATGGTTGGGGCGACCGTAACCTCATCTGCGCTTGTCAAGACTAATTAGTATAGACACAAGATAATAGACACGAGACACGAGACATGTAGGTCTTGTATCTCGTGTCTTGTTTCTAAAATATAAAAAAATGAAAGTTCTTTTTTTCACTCCTTGGTATCCGCATCGTTATGATGCAATGTCGGGCTTGTTTGTGCGTAAACATGCTCAAGCAGTTGCACGTCAAGGAGTTGAAGTTACGGTGCTTTCGCAATGCTTGGTTGATGAACTGTTATTTAATGAAGAGCAATTTTCAATTCTCAATTCTCAATTCTCAATTCAAGAAAAGGAGGTTGAGGGCGTTAAAGAGGTTGTACTTTATACCAAGAAAAGAGGCTTTTTTGCTGAATTGCAGGGGCTTAAAAAGTTATGGCAATATTGGCATGAACGATATGGTATGCCTGATCTGGTGCATTTGAATGTGTTGACTAAGCAAGGTTTGTTGGCGTGGTGGTTGAATAAGCAGTATGGAGTGCCGTATGTGGTGATGGAACATTGGTCGGGCTATTTGCCTGAAAATGGTGATTATCGTGGGGTGTTGCGTAAGCGGATGAGTGAGATGATTTTACAAAAGGCAAAGGCAGTGATGCCTGTGTCGGTGAGGTTGATGAATGCTATGAAACAGTGTGGGTTGGAGCATAATAATTGGCAAGTAGTGCCAAATGTTATAGATGATTTCTTTTATAGTAGAGACGCAATACATTGCGTCTCGAAAAATGAGGGTAAATTTCGTTTTCTTCATGTGAGTTGTTTTGATAACCGAGCAAAAAATACGTTGGGTATAGTTGAGGCGGTGGAGCGTTTGTCAAGACAACGTAATGATTTTGAAATGATAATGGTCGGAACGGGGCAAGATATTTTCTTTACTCGTTGCTTGGCTGATAATTATAAACTTGAAAGTCGAGGTTTTATAAAATTTATAGGCGAACAGACGCCGCAGCAAGTGAAGGAGTGGATGGATGCGTCGGATTGCTTTGTTCTATTTTCTAACTACGAAACTGCCGCGGTGGTTCTCGAAGAGGCTGTGGCATGTGGATTGCCAATAATATCTACCCCTGTAGGAATTGCTGAAGAGTTACAAGTTAGAGGTGTGGAAATTTTACCAGTTGGCGATGTAGATAAAGTGGTCGAGGCAATGTCGGCAATGATTGACAATGTCGATAAATTTGATAAAGAAAAAATAAAAGCGAAAGCGACACAATATAGTTTCGACAAAGTAGGACGTAAATTGGTAGAGATATATAATGAGTGTAAATAAAGTGAAAGTTAGTGTTATAGTTCCTATATATAATGCAGGAAAAAATCTTACTCGTTGTCTTGATACTTTGGTAAATCAAACATTGCGAGATATAGAGATAATTCTTGTGTTAGATTGTCCTACAGATGGTTCTGATTTGATAGCTAAAAGTTATGCAAAGGCTGATGACAGAATTATTATTTTGGAAAATGAGCATAACTTACATATAGGTGAAAGTCGTAATCGTGGAATGGATGTTGCACGAGGAGAATATTTACATTTTTCTGACCATGATGATTATCGTGAATTAGATATGTTGGAGAAGATGTATAAAAAGGCTATTGATGATAATTTGGATGTGTTGATTAGTAATCCTGTTTCTGTAATTGATGGTGTTTTGAAAGAGTATAATACAGATACTTTTTTGCGAGATAGAGATGCTGTATTACGCCATTTGTTGCGAGGGGGAAATGATGATGAGAAACATCCATGGTCATATTATGTTTATATTCATAATATTCTGTATAGACGAAGTTTGATTGTTGCTAATAATATAAAATTTGTCGATACGCGTAAAATAACACCAGAAGATTATATCTTTAATGTTGAATGTTTGGTGTATGCTAAAGAGGTTGGTGAGATTAAACAAAATTTTTATTATCATTTGTTATTGAGTGAAAGTGAAGGTCATAATAGTAGTTATTATACAGGTGTGCGTAGATCTTCTGGTTTTGTTTATATGAGTGTCTTATTACAGAAGAAAGGTGTTTTAGAAGTTTATAAAGCAGATTTTTATCATAACTTAGTAAAAAATCATATTTTTTTGTTGTTTAGAGCTATAGAGATAAATCATAGTTTTATGGAGTTTTGTAGATGTATTAGATTTTATCGTAAGAATAAGTGTGTTGTGGATGCTTTTAGATTATATAAACCTATGGTAATAAAAGAATATCAAGGCTGGAAAAAACAAGTTGTGCGATTTTTATGTTGTTTAGTTATATCTTGTAATAAGATTTGATTTTTTAAAAAAGAGACAAAAAAGGTGATTATATCATTAAATTTTTGTAACTTTGTAAATTGTTTGTAAAAATACCAACAACTATGAAAATCAATAAATTAACTTTTTCTGCATTTGCAATTCTTGCGAGTGTAGTCGTTTTGTTTGCTTCTTGTTCGTTTGAAATTAAGCGTGAAGAGCAAAAACCACAAAAATTAGTAGAAGTTTCTAACCCTGAAGGCGTAATTGTCGAACGCTTGGCTCGTATCGATTCTGCTTTTCAACGTATGGTTGACCAAAAACTTATGCCTCAGGCTGTTACTATGATGGTGCACAAAGGTCAAATTGTGCATTACAAGGCTTATGGTTGGCGTGATATCGAAAATCAAATCCCTTGTGAGCGTACTGATATTTTCCGTATGGCATCACAAACCAAAGCTATTGCCGTATGTGCGCTTATGACTTTGTGGGAACAAGGCTTGTTCCAACTCGATGAGCCTATCAAAAAGTATATCCCTGCTTTTGAAAACCCACAAGTGCTTGAAACTTACGATAAAGCTACTAACACTTGGACTACTAGACCTGCATCGCGCGACATCACAATCCGCGACCTTATGACACATACTTCTGGTATTTGTTATGCGGGTTATCACTGGGATATAATGAAAGCTTGTGGCGTTCACCCTCTCAACTCTTTGGATTCAATTCCTCTTGAAGAGATGGTAAATCGTCTTGCTAAAACTCCTTTGAAACACAATCCAGGCGAGCAATTTACATATAGTATGAATATCGAAGTGCTTGGTCGTTTGGCTGAAATCCTTTCTGGCAAACCTATCGACGTGTTCCTCAAAGAGACTATCTTCGACCCACTTGGCATGGAAGATACATACTTCTATCTCCCTGAAGATAAAGTAAATCGCTTGGTGAAACTCTACACTTATCCAAAAGGTGGTCCACTCCAATTAAGCACACACGAACTCTATCAAACTTACCCTTATAGCGGTGCAAAAGTATATTGTTCAACAGGTGCTGGTCTTAGCGGTACAATTCTCGACTACGCTAAATTCTGCCAAATGATTCTTAATGGTGGTGAGTTCAACAATCACCGCATCCTTGGTCGCAAAACTATCGAAATGATGATGCGCAACAACGTGAAAGATCTCCGTGGCGACATCGGTTTCGGTCTTGCTTGGGACACTTATCGCGAAGAATTCTTGTGGCGCACACCGCTCAGCGAAGGTTCTGCTCGTTGGGGTGGTATGTTTGGTACCGACTACATTATCGACCCTAAAGAAGAGACTATCGTTTTGATGTATGTCAACTTCCAACACAATGGCACAGGTGTTAACTTCAAAGAATTGATGCACAATACTGCATATCAAGCATTGAAATAATTTAAGATATAAGATACAAGACACGAGATGTAAGACAAAACAACTCGTGTCTCGTGTCTAATATTTTGTATATAAATATAAAATTATGTTTTTGACTCTTTCTCAATTCGACCTTTTTTTGACTATCATGGTTGTGATAGCTGTGATAGTTTTCATCACACTCTATTTCGTAGAAGCCGGTTACGGCAAAATGATTTCAAGCAAATGGGGACCTGCTATTAACAACAAAGTAGCATGGGTACTTATGGAATGTCCTGTTTTCATTGTCTTATTTTATATGTGGACACAATCCGACCGTCAATGGAATCCAGCTCCACTTGTTTTCTTCCTTTTGTTCGAGCTTCACTATTTCCAACGTTCGTTCATCTTCCCATTGATATTGAAAGGTAAAAGCAAAATGCCTATTGCTATTATGCTAATGGGTATGATATTCAACACGTTGAACGGATTTATGCAAGGAGAATGGATTTTCTATCTTTCACCTGCCGATATGTACACAGCCGAATGGCTTGCAACTCCACAATTCATCATCGGTACACTCATTTTCTTTGCTGGTATGGCAATCAACCTCCATTCCGACCACGTAATTCGCAATCTCCGTAAACCTGGCGACACAAAACACTATCTCCCTAAAAAAGGTATGTATCGCTATGTTACATCAGCCAACTATTTTGGCGAAATCGTAGAGTGGACAGGTTTTGCTATCCTCACATGGAGTGTCGCTGGTCTCGTATTTGTCATCTGGACAATGGCAAACCTCGTACCTCGTGCCAACTCAATTTACAAAAAATATAAAGTAGAATTCAGCGACGAATTCGACACTAAAAAACTAAAACGCGTTTTCCCACGCATATATTGATAAAAAAGACAGAATAACATAAGAATATAATTTTGGAGATTTCCATTTTTGTTCAAAACAAAATAGTTAAAGTAAATTTTTTATGTTCTTATGTTCTTTTGTCTTCAAAAAAAGAATTTATGTCAAATTTATTTACTCCTTATCAATTAGGCCCTATCACATTGCGCAACCGCACTATCCGTTCGGCTGCCTTTGAGAATATGGCTTATAACAATCGTCCTTCTGAGGATTTATATAATTATCACACAGCCGTAGCCCGTGGTGGTGTTGGTATGACCACTGTTGCCTATTGCGCTGTAAATCGCAGTGGCGTTAGCTTCGACGGTCAACTTTGGATGCGCGAAGAGATTATTCCAGAACTCAAACGCCTCACCGATGGCATCCATGCCGAAGGCGCAAAAGCCAGCATTCAGCTTGGTCATTGTGGTAATATGACTCATTACTACACTTGTGGTTGTATGCCTGTAGGCCCATCATCTGGTTTCAATCTCTATTCTCCAACTATCGTGCGTGGTTTGAAAGAGGCTGAAATCGAAGAACTTGTAAAAGACTTCGGTCGTGCAGTCAATATGTGCCGCGAAGCAGGCTTCGATTGTGTCGAAATCCACGCAGGTCACGGCTATCTTATCTCTCAATTCCTTTCACCTTATGTAAATAAACGTAAAGACAAATTCGGCGGTTCGCTCGAAAATCGTATGCGTTTCATGCGTATGGTGTTGGCTGAGGTTATGCGTTGCGCAGGCGATGATATGGCTGTAGTGGTGAAACACAATATGTACGACGGATTCAAGAGTGGTATCCAAATCCCTGAGTCTATCCAAATAGCTAAAGTAATCGAATCTTATGGCGTGCATGGTATTGTTCTCTCAGCAGGTTTTGTGAGCAAAGCCCCAATGGCAGTTATGCGTGGTGCTATGCCTATAAAAACTTTGGCTTACTATATGGACATGGCAAAATTCTGGTGGCTCAAAGCAGCTCTTCACGTCGTAGGTCGCATTATGATTCCTACAGTGCCATTCCAAGAAGCCTATTTCCTTGAAGATGCCAAGAAGTTTCGTGCCGAACTTAAATGTCCACTCATCTATGTCGGTGGTTTGGTGAGCCGTGCTAAGATTGATGAAGTTCTTAATGAAGGTTTCGAGTGCGTACAAATGGCTCGTGCTTTGGTGCATGATACCGACTTTGTCAACAAGCTCGCTGCTTCCGACGAGACTTATCGTAGCGGTTGCAAACACTCTAACTATTGCATCGGTCGTATGTACACCAAAGAGATGCGTTGCCACCATTGCGTTGACAATCTCCCTAAAAAAATCCAAAAAGAAATTGCCGAAGCAGAAAAGAATCTTTAATTCAAGGAATAAGGAACAAGGAATAAGGAACAAGGAATAGGGAGCAAGGATAATGCATTAAAAGTCTGGCAACCAGATATTCTCCCCCCTGTCTTAGGGGGAGTCCCCGTAGGGGAGGGGGTTAAAACTCTCAATTTTCAATTTTCAACTTTCAACTTTCAACTATAAAAATGTTCGCATTAGTAACAGGAGCAAGTTCGGGTATCGGACTAATGTATGCTCGTGAATTAGCAAGTCGCGGTTACGACTTGGTTATTGTATCAAATCAAGAAAACGAAATAAAACTCGCAGCAGACAATATTGTAAAAGACTTTTCAGTCAAAGCCTATCCTATTTATATGGACTTGACACAAGAAAATGCTGCTGAAGAGTTGATGCAATTTTGCAAAGATAAAGGTATCGAGATAGAGGTGTTGATTAACAATGCCGGAGTATTTTTCTTCAATCCACTTATCAAAACAGCAAGAAAACGTATTGATGTAATGCTCGATCTCCATGTGAAGACAGTCGTTCACATGTGCCAAGTCTTTGGTGCCGATATGGCTGAGCGCGGACATGGTTATATTCTCAATATGAGTTCAATGTCAGCTTGGATGACTATGCCGGGTATCAATGTCTATAACTCAACTAAGGCGTTTATTCTCAATTTCTCACGCTCGTTGTGGTACGAACTCAAACCGCTTGGCGTTACTGTTACAGCCATCTGTCCTGGTGCTGTTGATACAGGTCTTTATGGTTTGAGCGACTATTGGCGTAAGGTGGCGGTAGGCATTGGTGTAAGTCTTCGTCCAGAAAAATTGGTTAAGAAAGCTTTACGTGCTATGTTCCGTGGCAAAAAACAATGTATGCCTGGTCTGATAAATCACCTCTTTGTGCCAATTATGAAGCACTTGCCTGACTGGTTTGTATTAGCAGTAATGAAGCGACTCGAATCTTTTCAAAAATAAAATTATAGAGAGAACAGAATAACATAAGGATGAAAGAAATTATGTTATTTTGTTCTTTTGTCTTTTAAATTAGTATATCATGAAAAAATTAATTTCTCTCGTAGCTGTGGCGATGATGTTGCTCGCTGCTTGCTGTAATGTAGAACAAAAATCTGACTCTATGTCGTCACTCAAACAATCTGACATTGATGCTGCAATCAAAGCCATTTGGGCTAAAGATTCGCAAGTGAATCCTGATTTAGTGGAACGCGGTGTGAATTGTGCTGCAAAACTTTGGACTGCCCAAGATGGTACTGCCGAAGAGTTTGTAGCTTTCTGTGAAGCTAACTACAAATGCACTGAGGCTGAACGTAATGAGTTGTTTCAAACCGTTCAACGCAACATCGAAACTATGTATGGTCGTTACAATCAAATCAGCATTAACCTCAAAATGCCTCTTCATGTAGTAGGCGAAAAGCCTTACACTGCTATTGATGAGATGTTTGGTGCTATCGACCCATTCGCTCATTTCTCTGATGATATGTTTGCCTCTAAGATTGCTTTTATTGTAGCTCTCAACTTTCCAAGCTATACTCTTGACGAGAAAAACGAATTAGGCAAAACATGGACTCGCACAGAGTGGGCTTATGCTCGTCTTGGCGATGTATTTGGTACACGTATTCCTGGCGATGCCAACCAAGCATTTGCAGACCAATTATCTACTGCCGATAACTATATCTCTAACTACAATATTATGATGGGTCGTCTTCGCAACGATGCTGGCGAACAACTATTTGCCGACAATATGGCTCTCATTACTCACTGGGGATTGCGCGATGAGCTCAAGTCTAACTATGCTAATGCCGATGGTCGTGGTCTTGAAAAACAACGCATGATTTATCAAATCATGACTCGAATCATCGACCAATCAATCCCAGCCAATGTCATTTCTAATGCCGACTTCACTTGGAATCCTTATACCAATGAGGTGAAAGACGCTGAAGGTAATGTCGTTGATAATACTCGTGAGGCTGATGTTCGTTATCAAATGTTGTATAACATCTATAAATCGGCTGTAGCAATGGACAAATATTGTCCTGCTTATCCTACTTATATTCAACGCTCGTTTGACCAACAAATGGAGGTTACTGACAAAGAAATAGAAGAGATGTTCGTAAAATTTATCTCTTCACCTGAAGTTGCTCAAGTAGCCGAACTCATCAAATCTCGTCTTGGTCGTGACCTTGAACCATTTGATATTTGGTATGATGGTTTCAAAGTGCGTAGCGCAATCAGCGAAGATGAACTCTCTGCTAAAACTCGCTCTCTCTATCCTAATCCAGCTGCTTTGAAAGCCGATTTGCCTAACATTATGCAACGTCTTGGTTTTACTAAAGATAAAGCCGAGGAAGTATGTGCTAAAGTAGAAGTTGACCCATCGCTTGGTGCAGGTCATGCTTGGGGTGCTATGGCAACATACGATATTTCTCGTCTCCGCACTCGTATCGCTGCCGATGGTATGGACTATAAAGGTTATAATATTGCAGTTCACGAGTTTGGCCATAACGTAGAGCAAACTATCACTATGTATGACGTTGACAACTATATGATGGCAGGCGTGCCAAGTACTGCGTTTACCGAGGCTTTGGCTTTCGTATTCCAAAAACGCGACCTTCCTTTGCTTGGTTATGTTACAAACGATGCCCACGCATCTGCATATCAAATGCTCGATATCTTCTGGGGTTCTTACGAAATCATGGGTGTCTCTTTGGTTGATATCTACACATGGCGCTGGTTGTACGAAAATCCTAATGCCACTATGCCACAACTCAAAGAGGCAATCATCCGCAATGCTCAAGAGATTTGGAACAAATACTATGCTCCTGTGCTTGGTCATGAAAACTCAACAATCTTGGCAGTCTATTCTCACATGATTGATAGTCCGCTCTATTTGCCAAACTATCCATACGGACATATCGTAGAATCGCAACTCGAAGCCTTATTCAAAGACAAAGTAGTTGGTGAAGAGGTATGCCGTATCTATCCAATAGGTCGCCTTACACCAAACCTTTGGATGCAATATGCTGTAGGACAACCAGTATCAGTAGAACCACTCTTGAAAGAAGTTTCAGAAGCACTTTCAATAATGAGGAATTAGGAGTGAGGAATGTGGAATGAAAATTTAATAAAAAAGGCTACACTTTGGTGTAGCCTTTTTTGTTAGTATTCTGTTTTATCTGTTTTGTTTCTCCATATATTAAAAGGTTCAAGAGCCTCTTCGCGGTTATGTTGTTCGGCATGCACACGGCGTTCTTCTGGCTTGAGCGTTAGTTCGTGATAGATGAATGAGTCGTCGAAACCGATTGATGCAGCATCGTCTTTGGTTGTAGCATAGTAGAGTTTGTCGATATGTGCCCAATATATTGCACTGAGGCACATAGGGCATGGTTCGCACGATGAATAAATCTCACAACCTTCGAGGTTGAACGTGCCAAGACGTTTACAAGCCTTGCGTATAGTATTCACCTCAGCATGAGCAGTAGGGTCATTATCAATCGTCACACTATTGCCCGATGCTGCAATTATTTCGCCATCTTTTACAATCACAGCCCCAAATGGACCACCTTGATTCTCGATATTTTCGTTCGCCACACGAATGGCTTCAAGCATAAATTTTTTGTCGTACATAGTTGTAGAGTTTAGAGATTAGAGGTTAAAGGTTAGAGATTAGAGTTTAGAGGTTAAAGTTTAGAGGTTAGTTTATTAACGCCGAAGGTTTGTCTTTGTAGTCGAGATTTTGCGGAGCAAAAGCAAGACCATTATGTAAAAAAAATATGACTTTATGTCATTCTGTCTAAAAAAACTAACGCCGAATGGTATTCTCAACTTTCAACTTTCAACTAAATAAGTGTTATTGCCATAAACATCATTCCTGCAACTACTCCGATGATTGAGAGGTGGTGATGTCCATAGCGTTCTGAAGTAGGAAGGAGTTCGTCGATAGAGATATAGACCATAATACCCGCCGTAATACCGAGGACCGTTGCTTCGATTATGGAGTTCCAGAAAGGCATCAGAATGAGGAAACCCATCAAAGCTCCAAGCGGTTCAGATAGTCCTGATAGGATAGAGTAGTATAATGCCTTCCATCGACTGCCTGTGGCTTGGTGAATAGGTACTGCTACAGCTACTCCCTCAGGAATATTGTGCAATGCAATAGCCAAAACAATAGGCAGAGCCATATCGATGTCGTTCAACGAAACAGCAAATGTGGCAAGACCCTCAGGAAAGTTGTGGATAGCAATCGACAAGGCGAGCATAATGCCCATGCGATGAAACTTCTTTTTGTCGTGCGTATCATGGTCTTTGGCTATTTGTTCGGTGTAGTTCATTTCGTGCGGATTTTCGCCTTCGGGAATTAGGAAGTCGATTAGAGCAATCAGTCCCATACCACCGAAAAATGCCAAACATGTTGCCAGCATAGCGTTATTGGTTAAACCCCTCCCCCCTTTGAGGACCTCCCCTAAGACAGGGGAGGAATATGAGAGGCTTTCTTCAAACCCTTTTAATGCAGATGGAAATATATCTACAAACGACACAAACAACATCACTCCAGCCGAGAAGCCTAATGCGACAGTTAGGAAGTGCACATTATCTCGTTTCGTGAAAAACGCAATCAATCCACCGATGCCTGTTGAAAGACCCGCTATTAGGGTGAGAGCAAATGCTAATAAGATGTTTTCAGTAGTCATAAATTTATTGTCGATAGTCGATAGTTGATAGTTGATAGTTGATAGTTGATAGTCGAAGTTCTTTTGACTTTAGACTTGCGACCTTCGACTTTTTATTATGCAAAGATAATACAAAAACTCCAAATAAAGCATCACAAAAAATATAAAATAAATTAAAAATCTTCATTTTGCGATTGTAGGATGGAGATTTTTTTATATCTTTGCACTCAATAGCGAAAATTGGCTGCACCTCGGCACAATTGAAAATAAATTTTCATTATGCTCTCTGTTTGCTCTATTTTTGCAGAGTAATAATATATAATAGTTGTGTTATGACACATAAAGAGAAGGAGTATCGGAAATTGCATTTTGCAATTATGGTTATAGAGGCGAGCGCAAAAAAACAAAATATAGATAGTCGTGAGATGTATCGAAGATTAAAAAAACAAGATTTGATACATTTGCGTTTGTTGCGACATTATGAGACGTTACATACTCAAAGTCTTGATTGGGTGGTTGATGATACATTAGAAACATTGTTGAATTGGGAAAAAGAAGAAAAGGAGATTATAAAATGATTACACTTTATCATGGTTCAGATATTGAGGTTGTTATGCCATTTGCTAAAGCGGGTCGTAAAAATTTAGATTTTGGGCGAGGCTTTTATTTAACTAAAATACAAAAACAAGCAGAGAATTGGGCTATTGTTATTGCTGGGCGTAAAGGTCGTAATGTTTTAGGGGTTGTTTCTGTTTATAAATTTGATCGAGAAAAAGCAATAAATGAGGGTTATCGTTTTAAGATTTTTGATACGTATGATATAGAATGGTTAGAATTTGTGGTTAGTTGTAGAAAAGGGAAGGATTTTACATCAAAATTTGATGTTATTGAAGGTGGTGTTGCTAATGATAATGTTATTGATACTGTAGAAGATTATGAAAAAGGTGTTATAACTGCAGAACAAGCGTTAGGTCAATTACGATATAAAAAAGTAAATCATCAAATTTGTATTCTTAATCAGAAAGTAATAGATTCGTGTTTAGTTTTTATTGAGTCAAAAATAGTTAAGGAGGATTTATAATGAGAGTTTCTGTATTATGGCGCAAGCAAAGTTACGTAGTTTTGTTACTTGCAAAAACGCTTAAAATAGATGTAGATAGAGCCTTAGATTTATATTATTCGACAGAAGTATCTCGTCAATTGTCTGATTTTAAGACAGGATTGCACTTGATGAGTGATCAATATATTGTGGATGATATTATATCTGAATTAAATAGATAAAAAATATAAATTATTGAATAAAATCTTCATTTTGCGATTGTAGGATGGAGATTTTTTTATATCTTTGCAGTTGCAAACCCATGCCGAGGGGAGTTTGTCTCTTTGAGGGTGGGTTGGCAGACATATATTTATAGGCGTTTATCGACGCTTTGTTCTGATGTACTGAAACTTCGCAACTTTCAAAATTATCTTCAGACTTAGCAACGTTAGATGTCCTACGGGAGTGTTTTGTAATATTCTTGTAGAGACGTAATATATTGCGTCTCATAAAGTGCATAAATATACATACATTTCGGCGTGGGCTTCGCGTTGTTGTTCTAAGATAATTGGGCAATGCGAAGGCCTCAGTACGTGGAACGACAACTGTCGGATTCCACGTTTTTTTGTACCAGTAGGGACGTCAGCGTGCTGCGTCCCTACTTGGTAGAGCGCATTTGTAGATGTAGGTGCAAAAATGTGGGTGGATACACAATGAGAGTGTGTATGGTGCGGGTAGGGTTATCCTCTGAAGAGGTATGCTGTTTGTATGGGTGGAATTAGGGCTTTGAGAGGAGTGTGGATACCACGTGAGAGTGAGTGTTGTTAGATTACAGATAACAGATTATAAATTTTTTAAATTTAATGCTTATGAAAAGAAATTTACTTAAAGTGGCAGCTTTCCTTTTTGCTGCAGTAGTTTCAGTAAGTGCTATGGCTCAAACAGTAGCTCTTCAAGAACCTATTAGAGAGTCAGCAGATACTTACGAAAAGAAAGGTGATTACCAACTCGTAAATCAATGGATTCGTTCAACTACAGCTGGTAACTATTCAATAACCGACCTCGGTGGTTCTGGTCTTGTTCGTGGTATGGTTGCTAAAGATAGTAAAATGTATTTCTGCTATCGTGGTGGTATCGGTACTCACTCTATTGTTGTGGTTGACGCTATTTCTGGTGCATACGAAAAGACTATCACTCTTTCTGAAAATGCATTTACAAAAGTTGAAAATGAAGGTACAGATAGTGCAAAAATAGTTAGTGCGGTAACTCTTGCTAATAGAGATATTAAACTTGACTCAGAAGGTAACTTCCTCGTTGGTCCATGTATCACTTCTGGTGCTCAACCAATGATGGTTTACAAAGTTGATATCGAAACTGGCGAATGTACAGAACTTATCAACGAAGTAATTGCTGAAAATCCAGAATATGCAGAATTGTCTATTCGTTTCGATGCTTTCGGTGTTTGGGGTGATGTTGAAGATTATGCCATTGTTATGGCTATGAATGCTAATGCTATGAATGCTTTCCGTTGGGTGATTGAAGACGGTGTTGCAGGTGCTGCTGAATTGGTTACTCTCGATCCTCTTTTCGAAGGTGATACTTCTGTAAATCCAAGTTCTGCTCCTCAAATCATGCCTATTTCTGAAGACTTGTTCTATGTAGATGGTAACGCTACATTCCCAACTCTCTATCAATATGCTGATGGTAAAGGTACTCGTATCGACTGTTTCTATGATGCAGAAGGTAATGCTCTTCCTATTCTTAATACTATGAACCAAGGTCATAATGGTATCACTGACTTCCAACTTGTTAATGCTGCTGGCGAAACTGAATACTTCATGTGCTGCGCTGCTACAAATACAGCTAAAGATCCAAAATCTTCATTTGCAATCATTAAATATGCTGACGAATCATTGTCATTCCAAACAGCAGAATTGATCTATCAATTCCCTAAAAATGGTTTCGGTGGTACTTCTAATGCTTATCGTACAGCGCTGGTGTCGGTTGAAGTAATAGATAATGTTGCTCATCTTTATTGCTATGTTGGAGAGAATGGTTTTGGGCATTATGTTTTTTCTTGTGATGGTCAAGGAATCAAAAATGACTTTGTAGAAGCAAATGCTTTAACTATTCATGTTGAAACACCGGGCACGTTGTCGGATTTGATTTTTGAGGCGGGTAAACGTCCTGATGAGGTAATGAAACTTACACTTACGGGTACGCTTAACGATGATGACTTCACGCTTATGCAAACTATGACTTCATTGGTTGATGTCAATTTGTCGGGTATCACTAATACTTCGGGAGTGAATTTTAATTCGAAATTTGAATTGGAAAATATAATTTTACCTGAAAATCTTACTGAGATTGAAGAGGGTGCATTTAATAATTCTTGGTCCCTCACTTCTATTACAATACCTAAATCTGTAACTTCAATTGGAAATGATGCATTTAGTTTTTCCAACCTCGAATCATTAAACATTGAAGCTGAAACTCCACCAACAATTGAAGGTTTTCCTCATGTTTTTTGGGACGTAAGTCGCAATATACCTGTAACCATTCCATGTGGAACATTAGATGCATATCAATCAGCGCAAGGTTGGAATGAATTTACTAATTATGTAGAAAAACTCCCATTTGAAATAAACGTAAATATTAACGGCTCTAGAATTGGTAGCGCAAAAATAACAAAACAACCAACTTGCGCTGACAATAGTGCTACCATAACCGCTACTGCAAACAAAGGATATCGCTTCATGAAATGGTCAGACGGCAACACAGAAAATCCACGTACAATTATAGTAACTTCTGATGTAAACCTTATAGCTGAATTTGCAATTAACACCTACGATACCTACGATGTTGCTCTATCTGCCGAAAATGGTTTTGTTGCAGGTTCTGGTACTTATGAGCATGGCGTACAAATAACCCTTAATGCCATACCAAATGAGGGTTATCATTTTGTAAGATGGTCGGATGGTAATACAGATGCAACTCGGACAATCACAGTTACAGAAAATATTACATTGACTGCTGAATTTGAAATTAATGTTTATGATGTAACGTTAACTGCTGAAAATGGAACTGTAATAGGTTCTGCAAAATATGCACATGGTGCAAATGCAACAATTATGGTAATACCAAACGAAGGTTATAAATTTGATAGATGGTCTGATGGCAACACAGATAATCCACGTACAATAGTAGTTACACAAAATGTTATTCTACATGCTGTATGTTTAAATGTTATTTATAATGTTACACTAACTGCCGAAAATGGTACTTTTATTGGTGCAGGTGAATATGGACATGGCACAGAAGCAACCATTACAGCTGTACCAAATGAAGGCTATCACTTTGTGCGTTGGTCTGATGGCAATATAAATGCAACTCGTACAATCACAGTAACATCTCATATTTCTCTTTCTGCTGAATTTGAAATCAATGTTTATGATGTAACTTTAATCGCCGAAAATGGTTCTGTTGTTGGTGCAGGCAAATATAGTCATGGTTCAGAAATAACTATTATTGCAACACCAGATGAAGGTTATCACTTCGTGCGTTGGTCTGATGGCAATACAAGTGCTACTCGTACAATAATTGTAACATCAAATATTACACTTTCAGCTGAATTTAAAATTAATATTTATGATGTTATATTAACAGCAGAAAATGGAACAGTTTTCGGTGCAGGTAAATATTCTCATAATTCATCTATAACCTTTGCTGTAGTTGCGCATGAAGGGTATAAGTTTACAAATTGGTCTGATGGAAATACTGAAAATCCAAGGACTATGATAGTAACAGAAAATGTCAATTTTGAAGCTATACTTGATATAGATCTTCCTAATGTGGAGAAATATAATAATTTTATGGTAGAATCTGCAAATGAAGAAGAAGGTATTGTAACAATATTTATTAGTGCTGAAGGAATAACTGGATTCCAATTCTCACATTGGTCGGACGGTAATACTGAGAATCCAAGAATTGTCACTCTTGACGAAGATATAGAATTATATGCTTATTTTATGCCATTGATTTCTGTTGATAACGAAACATCAAAAATCAAATCTGCTAATGTATATACCAATGATGGCAATCTCTATGTAGAAGGAGTAAATACAAATTATTATGTACTTGATGTAGCTGGTCGCTTGATTTATAGTGGTCGTAAATCTATTTTACCATTGCCAAGTGGTGTCTATATGATTGTTGTAGGGGATGAAGTAGAGAAAATTGTATTATAACTATATTGTTCAATATTTCGTTTATAAATTAATGGCTACTCAATTTTATTCGGGTAGCCGTTAGTTTTTTTATTCAATTATTTTTTGTAACTTTGCACTTGAAATAAAATTACGAATTTATGTCAGATAGTAAATTACAGGAAATAGTGCCACTGTTGCAAGATGAGAAGACTCGGTCGCGGGCTTTCTCTCAAATGGTGCGACTTACGCAGAGTCGTTTGTATTGGCATATTCGTAAGATGGTATTGGTGCATGAAGATGCGGATGACGTGTTGCAAAATACCTATTTGAAGGCTTGGAAGTCGATGGATTCGTTTAGGGGAGATAGTGGGTTATATACTTGGCTCTATCGTATTGCGACGAATGAAACTTTGACTTTTTTGGCTCAACAGAGGTTGAAGAATGTGGCGACGTCGATTGACTATGAGGAGTTGATGATTTCGCGTATGGAGGCTGATGCTTATTATGAAGGCGATGAGATGATGAAGAAATTCCAACGCGCCGTGCTTTCGTTGCCTGAAAAACAACGACTTGTATTCAATATGCGCTACTATGATGATATGAAATATGAGGAGATTGCTAAAGTTACGGGTACGAGTGAGGGGGCGTTGAAGGCGTCGTATCATATTGCGGTGAAAAAAATTGAGCAATTTATTAAAGAAGAAGATTAAACTTTTTGAGACTTGGATAGTCTCAATTAATGAGGAATGAGGAATGAGGAATGAGGAATGAGGAATGAGGAATGAGGAATGTTTTTTTGATTTAATTAAATTATGGATAATGTGTTAAATGATAAGCGTTTGCCGTTTGATGTTCCGGAGAATTATTTCGAGGATTTTGCGGCTCGAATGGAGGCTCGGATTGAAGTAGAGACGCAATATATTGCGTCTCAGCATGGACAGGGCAATAAAAGTCGTAGAATCGATTTCCGTCGTTTGGCTACGTTGGTGGCTTCATCGGCTGCAGTGTTTGCTGGTTTGTTGTTTGGGGGCTTTGCGTTGATGAATATTCAACAACAGGTAGATGCTCAGGCGGCTGAGATTATAGCACAAGAGACGTATGAAGATGAATTGTTGGAGATGTTGGATATTTATAAATTGGAGTTGGCATTGGCAGATGCGGAATACCCGGAATAGTTATTAGTTACTAGTTACTAGTTAGTAGTTATTAACGATATTAATTTTTAATTTGTTGATTATGAAAAAAATTGTACTATATTTATTGTGTATTGTGAATTGTGCATTATGCATTGATGTAAGTGCACAGGTGAAGTGTGAGAAGGAGGAATTGCCTAAATGTGAGATGCAGCATAAGCATCGCGCTGAGTTTTTTGCTCAGATGCGAGCAAAGAAACTGGTTTATCTCGAAAATGCGATGGAGTTGACTGATACAGAGAAGGCTGCGTTTGCTGTTTTGTTTGAAAAGAATGAAACTGAGACAGGTGAGTGTTATCGTGCAATGCGTGAGGCAAAGAAGGCTCTTAGCTCTGAATCAACTGATGAGGAGTATGAAAATGCAGTGGAAGTATCGAGAGTTCAGATGTTGAAGATTGCACAAATACGTGCTGACTATCTCGAAAAGCTTAAAAAAATACTCCCAGCAAAGAAAATTTACAAGCTTTATGAGGCTGAAGAGGAGTATAAGAAGCTGTTAATTAATGACATGGGTAAGTGTAGACAACAACCAAAAAAATAATTGTCAAAATATTTGGTTATTTCGATAAAAAGCAGTAACTTTGCACTCGCAAAAGCAAGGTTCCTTGGCCGAGTGGTTAGGCACCGGTCTGCAAAACCGTCTACAGCAGTTCGAATCTGCTAGGAACCTCAAAAAAAGACTGACTTAAGAAATTAAGTCAGTCTTTTTTTTTGTTGTCGATAGTTAATAGTTAACGGTCGTTTTTATATTATTACTTTTTGAGTTTGGTTGTCAATTTGGATGATATAAACGCCTTTTGGTAAGTTGTTAATATCTATTGTGCTATTAGCTGTTTTTTTATAAACAATCTGTCCGCTGATGTTATATATTGATATGCGACTGCGTTTATCAAGTTCGATACGGATACCATCAGGTGTATTGTAGATAGGTAAGATAGGTGTAGTAATAGTTGGTATTTCTGTTGGAGTTTGAGGTTCGTCTGTTGCTATTTTTGCTCCAGTTGAAACATTTCCATATCTATCAACTATTTTTACATTCCAAATCTTACCTTCGTAGCGGTCGTTAAATTTAAGTGTGTTGAATTCTGTTGTGTAAGTAATACCCAATAAATTTTCAGGTTTACAGCCTTGTGATTGTTTTAAATCTTTGTCGTAGCAATATATTGCAAAGCGATAGTTTTCTTTAGAACATTCCCATGTGAGAGTATTCTTATTTTTATCGAGTGTGAGATTGGTTATCTCTGGTGCTTGAGGTGCTCGGCGCCAAGATATTGTAGGCCAAAGGGCGGTATGTTGGAAATGATTGTCAGGTAAGTATGTAAAATACCCTTCATTGTTGCTGTCAAAATAGGTGTTTTTGCCATTGCGGTTTTGCCAATATGAATTATTGTAGAATATCATACCATTGGCTTTGTTGTCTTCTCGATTGACATTGACTTGATTAGTAATGTCGGCAGGAGGATTGAAACGTCCGCCATCATTTTTTGCTACGTCGTTACTTGTGAAGAGAGGGCGATTGTATTTGTCAGCTAATGCACTCCACCAAGTACAGAGTGTTTCGTAGTCTTGTTTTGAACTATAGTTAGGACTTGTAGAGAGTGATGGCCAATAGAGTTGAGGTGAAATATAGTCGATATAGCCACGTTTGAGCCAAGTTGCAGCATCACAGTAGAGTTTTGAGTATGCATCTTGTCCCGAAATACCAGAGGCAGGAGTAATTTCGTCGGAAGAAGTATAACTTTCGTTATATGCATAGCGTGTTTTTGTGCTGTATATGCCGAAAGGTCCGATACCGAAACGGAGGTATGGTTTGTGGGCTTTTACGCTGTCTAATACTGATTTAACGAGTATGTTTACATTCTCACGACGCCAATCGTTTATATCTAAATCGTGTGGATTATTTTCTGTAGTTTGGTGTGTTTCGTTGGTTGCATAGGCATTGTCGGGCATAGATTTATAGAAATAGTCATCGAAAATAATGCCATCGATGTCGTATTTAGTGATGATTTCGGTAATTATGTCGAGAGTATATTTTCTTACCTCTGGGTTGCCTGGGTCGAGAAATGCACTAGAGCCTGAACCGATACGCCAAGAGTCTTTTACTTGAGGTGCATTGATAGAGTATTCGCCGATGCGGTAAGGGTTAATCCATGCGTGAAGTTCTATACCACGTTTGTGCGCCTCTTCGATAGCAAAAGCGAGTGGGTCGTAGCCTGGGTCAGTGCCACGAGTGCCAGTGAGGGCACTCATCCATGGCTCGTAAGACGATTCGTAGAGGGCATCGCCATGAGAGCGCACTTGTAGCATCAAGGCATTGAGATTACCTTGTTTAGCACGTTCGATTATTGTTACTAATTCAGCTTTCTGTGCTGCTATTTGAGTAGCATTGCCTTCTTTGGTGATTTGCGTTGTAGGCCAGTCGATATTCCATACAGTGGCTACCCATGATGCACGAAATTCTTTTTCTTGCGCGTTTAGATTAATACATAATGCATAATTCATAATGCATAATAGGATGAGTAGGAGTTTTTTCATATTTTAATAAAATTTAGTCGAAGGTCGAAAGACTTGTGACTTTAGACTTGTGACTATTAACAGTTGATTAATTTAGGTCGTCGAGTTCGAGCCAGCGGAGTTCCTTTTCGTCGAGGAGGTCTTTGACTTCTTGGAAGCGTTGAGACTTGGTGATGAGGTCGTCGTTAGAGAGGGTGCCTGATGAGAGGGCTGTTTCTAATTCGGATTTTTCGGTTTCGAGGGCTTCGATCTCTTTGGTGAGTTGTTCGTACTCGCGTTTTTCGTTGAAAGTGAGTTTGCGTTTTTTATTGATGGTTGAGTCGGTCTTGTCAAACCTGTCAGACTTGTCAGACCTGTCAGACTTTTCGGACGACTGTTGACTTATCGGACGCTCGAGCCGAGCGTCCCTACTTTCGCGCTCTTCTTCCTCTTTGAGTTCGCGCCATTGGCGGTAGTCGGTATAGTTGCCTGGAAAGTCCTTGATTTTGCAATCGCCTTGGAATACGAGTAGGTGATCAACTACTTTATCCATAAAGAAGCGGTCGTGACTGACAACTATGACGCACCCTTTGAAGTTGATGAGATAGTCTTCAAGCACGTTAAGGGTAGCGATGTCGAGGTCGTTGGTCGGCTCGTCGAGAATGATGAAGTTTGGGCTACGCATCAATACCGTACAGAGATAGAGTCGGCGACGCTCGCCACCTGAGAGTTTGGCTATGTAGTCGTGTTGTTTTTCAGGTGGAAATAAGAAATGGGTGAGGAACTGTGTAGCAGTCATTTTGCGGCCTCCGCCTAAATCAACCTCTTCGGCTATTTGGCGCACAGCATCAATGACTTTCATACCATCGTTGAACTGTATGCCCGATTGACTGTAGTAAGCAAATTTCACAGTTTCGCCAATGTCGAAGCGACCACTGTCGGGCGCAACTTCGCCGAGAAGCATTTTGAGGAAGGTGGATTTGCCTGTACCATTTTTGCCCACGATGCCAAGTTTTTCGTAACGAGAGAAGTTGTAGTAGAAATTGTCGAGAATCTTGTAGTCGCCAAAAGCTTTGCTGATGTATTGAGCCTCGAATATTTTAGAGCCGAGATAGGCCGATTTCACGCCAAGAGAGACCTGTTTTTCGGCAATACGTTGTTTGGCGCGTTGCTCGATTTCGTAGAACGCATCGATACGAGAACGCGATTTATGACCACGGGCTTGAGGTTGGCGACGCATCCAGTCGAGCTCGGTGCGATAGAGATTCTTGGCACGGGCAGTCTCGGCATTGAAATTGGCTATGCGGGCATCGCGTTTTTCGAGATAGTAGCTATAGTTGCCTTTATAGTGAAAGAGTTGGTGTTGGTCAATTTCAAGAATGTCGGTGCAGACATTGTCGAGGAAATATCGGTCGTGAGTGACCATGAGTATGGTCATCTTTGAGTGGTTGAGAAAATCTTCGAGCCATTCTACCATTTCGAGATCGAGGTGGTTGGTTGGCTCGTCGAGTAGGATAAGGTCGGGCTCGGTAATGAGCACATTGGCAAGAGCCAAGCGTTTTTGTTGTCCGCCCGATAGTTGTTCGACAGGTTGTTCGAGGTTATGGATATTAAGTTTGCCAAGAATTTGCTTGATGCGTATCTCATAGTCCCAAGCATTTAGGCGGTCCATATTTGCCATAGCCTCTTGGAGTTGAGAGTCGAGAGTTGAGAGTTGAGGGGTTTGACCCCCTCCCCCTGCGGGTACTCCCCCTAAGACAGGGGGAGAATATTTGGTAGCCTCAGATTCTGAGCTATTTTGTAAGTGAAGTGTGGCGAGTTGAGAGAGGAGATTTTCGTAGTGGGCGATAGCTTTTACTACGTCGTTGTCAGAGGCGAAGCAGGCTTGGCTGACGGTCATGCCAGGTTGAAAATCGGGGTCTTGAGTGAGGCAACCTACACGAATATCTCGGCGATAAGTGATAGTTCCACTGTCTTGTGATTCGCGTCCTGTGAGTAGGTTGAGTAGGGTAGTTTTGCCTGTACCATTTTGGGCAATAAGTGCGACACGTTGCCCCTGATCGATGCCGAAACTTATGTTTTCGAACAATAACCTGTCGCCAAAGGATTTAGTTAGATTTTCAACTTGTAAGTAAACCATATTTTCAGTTAGGAGTGAGGAGTTAGGAGTTAGTAGTGAGCAATTATTCTCTAAACTCTAATCTCTAAACTCTAAACTTTATTTAGAATTTTCCCATTATGAGTTTGATAATGTCGTTGCCGTTTGCAAATATGAGGAGGGCAAGGAGGATGAACATACCGATGTTGGCTGCTACTTCCATAAATTTGTCGCTTGGTTTACGACCTGTAATCATTTCATACATAAGCATGAGGAAATAGCCACCATCGAGCACTGGTATAGGTAAGAAGTTCATGAATGCAAGGGCAACAGAAAGAATTGCTGTTAGATACCAAAAGGCTTCCCAACTCCAAAAAGCAGGGAATATACTTCCTATAGCAATAAATCCACCAACTGATTGTGCTCCTGCTTTGGTGAATACGAGGCGGAATTGTTTTACGTAGTTAACTAATTCTTTCCAACCTCGTGCTATGCCTGCAGGAAAAGATTCGAAGAATCCGTATTCGATTTTTTTAGTTTTGAAGTAACGGGTGAGATTTGGGTCGATTTGAATACCATCTATTTTGTCTTCTTCGGTGAGAGTGAAAGGTAGGCTCATAGTAGAGTCGTTGCGCACGAAGTCGACTATGATAGTTTCGCCTTTGAGAGAGTCAAGTTCTTTGACTATATCAGAATAAGCAACGAGGTGTTTGCCGTTGATACCAATGATGCTGTCGTTAGATTGAAGACCAGCAGTTTGGGCAGGAGTGCCTTCGGCTACTTGAGCAATGACGAAAGGTATGCGTATTTGGAGTAAACCTTTTTCGTTGGCTGCTAATATTTGTTCGCCGAAATCTTCAGGTAGTGTGATATTTACCTCTTCGCCATTGCGGAGAACCACAACATTTTGTTTACCTTCAATGACAGCTTTGCTGACGAATTCTTGTTGTTGTTCGATAGTATCTCCGTCGATAGTGATGATGCGGTCGCCATTTTGGAAACCGTTGTTTTGAGCAGTTTGGCAATAGTCGTAGCCAAGATATGCGTTTTCCATTGGAATATAACTTTCCCCCCATGTGTAAAGCATCATAGCAAAAATAACTGCAGCAGTAACGAAGTTCATAAGTACACCGCCAGCAATGATAAACATACGTTGCCAAGCTGGTTTAGCGCGGAATTCCCAAGGTTTTACTTCGGCAGATAGCATAGATGCATCGGTAGTTTCGTCTGCCATGCCGTCGATAGCGCAGTAACCACCAAGTGGCACCCAACCGATACCCCATTCGGTAGTTTCAGGGTGTTTGCGCCAATCGTTATCGTCGAGTTCGTTGAGTGGAGCAGGTTCCATGATAGGATGTCCTTTTTTGTCGGTGCGAGGTACGCCGAATTCATCTACAGCTTGACGTACGTGGTCAGGCAAGTTTTTAGCAAAGAAACGGAATTGCCATTTGCCATTTATCTTTTTTGCACGGAATATTGAGAAGTTAGGGTTGAAGAATAGATAGAATTTGTTGACACGAACTTTGAATAGGCGGGCAAAGCCGAAGTGACCTAATTCGTGTACGAATACGAGGATTGAGAGTGCTAATACTAATTGTGCTGCTTTTATTAAGACTGTTTCCATTAATGATAGATATTTAGTAGCGAGTAGCGAGTAGCGAGACTTGCCATTCGGGATTAATATTTTTATTTCAAAAACTCGGCTGTGAGGATGCGGGCTTCGCGATCGCAGGCTACGTAGTCTTCGTAGGTTGGTTGCGAGATGAATGCCATGCGCGACATTACTTGTTCGATGACACTGCTCATTTCGAGGAACCCGATTTGGTCGTTGAGATAGGCTGCAACTACCACTTCGTTGGCTGCATTGAGTACGCAAGGCATATTGCCACCTTGGTTGAGAGCTTCGAAGGCAAGTGCGAGGTTACGGAAGCGAGTAGTGTCGGGTTGTTCGAATGTGAGACTTGTGCATTTGGCGAAGTCGAGGCGTTCGAAAGATGCTTGTACGCGAGTAGGATATGTGAGAGCGTATTGTATTGGCAAGCGCATATCAGGCAAACCCATTTGGGCTTTGATGCTACTATCGCGGAATTGCACCATCGAGTGTATGATAGACTGAGGGTGGATGACTACGTCGATTTGGTCAGGACGGAGACCGAAGAGCCATTTAGCCTCGATGACTTCAAACCCTTTGTTCATCAACGATGCCGAGTCGATAGTGATTTTTGCGCCCATCTTCCAAGTAGGGTGTTTGAGGGCATCGGCAGCTTTGACGTGGCGGAGTTGGTCGAGTGTATGGTTGCGGAAAGGACCGCCAGAGGCTGTGAGAATGATTTTCTCGACCTCTTGGTCGTGCTCACCTACAAGGCATTGGAATATTGCGCCATGTTCAGAATCGACAGGGAGTATGGCTGCGTGGTATTCTTGCACGAGGCGAGTGATGAGGTCGCCTGCTACGACGAGAGTCTCTTTGTTGGCAAGGGCAATACGTTTACCTGCTTTCACTGCAGCGATAGTAGGTGCTAAACCTGAATAGCCTACCATGGCAGTAACTACTGTAGTTACGGTATCCATAGCAGCTACTTGTGCGATTGCGTCGTGACCTGCGAATACTTTGATTGGAAGGTCGGCAAGTGCCTCTTTGAGAGTGTTATAGTGAGCTTCGTTGCCTACGACTACAACTTCGGGCATGAACTCGCGGGCTTGAGCTATAAGTTTGTCTATACTATTGTTGGCAGTGATGGCGTAGACGTCGAAGAGGTCGCGGTTTTCGCGGACTACGTCGAGCGTTTGTGTGCCAATTGAGCCTGTTGAGCCGAGTATAGCTAAGGATTGTTTCATTTTTTAGATATTTAGATGCGAGACACGAGACTTTGGGTGCCCGGCTTTGTCTCGTTTGTTTTTTATGCGTGTTGTGGTTAAAATACGATATAGTCTTCGGGATTGATGCATAATCCGTTGAGCCATAATTCGTATTGTATTAATGAGTCTTGTTTTTTGTTGTTTTTAGAACCTGCAAATGCAATAGCTTCGCCTACTTTCACTTCTGAGCCGATGTTGCAAAGTTTCTCGCCTAATTGGTGGAATATAGATATGTAGCCGTTAGTGTGTTGAATGACAATGGTATATCCATCGGTTGGGTGATAATTGGCAAGAATAATGTGTCCGTCTTGCGGAGAAAGTATTGGAGTGTTTGCCGGACATACAATTGTTATAGCGTTATTTTCGTTAGGGGTAAAATGTTGTGTTATAGAGCCTACCGCCGGAGAAATAAATACTATAGCATCTTCTTTTTGAGAGGCATTGTCGTCGTACCCTACATTGAAAGCATTTTCTTCTTCGTATTGTTTTACAAATTCAGATTCTATATGACCGGCTACTAAAGGCAATTTATTCCAACGTTCTACGTCGGTAGAATCAATAGAGTGGATAGAGTCGTATTTTATGTTATCAGCAATGATGTTTTTTATTATAAGTAATTGTCGGTCATTACTTTTTGTAATATATTCTAATGAGTCAATACGTTGAGCTTCAATAAGTACATCTTCGCGCACCGATACATCGGCATATCCGGGAAGCATGTGTTTAATTGGTGTTACGAATATTATGATTGATAATAGCGTAAACGACACAAGTGTGAATATTCCGAGAGCGAGCGAGAAAGTTAGTTTAGATGTTTTTACACGAAAAACCTCCTCAAGAGTTGATTCGTTAAGGAGAATTAGGTTGTATTTGAATTTTTTGCGTTTAGCCATAACTATTATAAGTTGAAATTTAAAAATTTAAATTTGAAAGTGAATTCCGAGTCAAGTATTTTGAGTCGTATGGCGAAAATTAGCAATTTTAAACTTTCAACTTTCAACTTTTTTTCTGTATGTTACGTATTGATATTCAAGACCGCTATTTTCATCTAAGAGAATTTCGGTTTGTTCTTTGACTTCCCACTTGGTAGGGTCGATAGCTGGAAAATAGGTGTCAATACCATCGAATGCTTTATGGATATGTGTTACGATGAGTTCGTCGGCAATGTCGATAGTTTGTTGATAGATGCGTGCACCACCCATGATAAAGGCCAATTCCTCGTTAGCTACCATATTGTGAGCCTCTTCGATAGAACGAGCTATTTCGCAACCTTCTGTTTCAGGCATATTGGTTGAGATAACGATATTGCGACGACCTTTAAGTGGTTTGAATGGGAGCGAGAGCCATGTGTTGCGACCCATGATTACGGTGTGTCCCATAGTGATAGCCTTAAAGCGACGGAGGTCATCGCTTAAGTGCCAAGGCATCAAGTTATCTTTACCGATGCCATTGTTTTGATCTATTGCAACTATTATTGAAAGCATTAATTTTTAGATTTTTAGATACGAGACACGAGACTTTGATACTCGGCTTTGCCTCGTTTGTTTTTTGTTAGATTTATAGATATTAGACACGAGATACAAGACAAGATAGTCTATTGTCTCGTGTCTTTTTTCTTGTGTCTATTAGATTAGTCTCTTCTTCCTCCCATGAAAATCATGATGTAGTAGAGTAGAGTAGCGAGGGAGCTGAGGGCTGCTACTACGTATGTGTATGCTGCTGAGCGGAGGGCTGATTCTGCCATAGCAGTAGTGCGGTCGTTAGTGATTCCTGCTGTGAGAAGCCATTTCACAGCGCGTTGACTCGCATTGATTTCGACAGGGAGAGTGATGAAACTGAACAATGTAGTCATTGCAAACAATACGATACCGAACAACATAAGGCTTGGAAAAGAGTTGATTAGCAACATACCCGCCAAGATTACCCACATAACCCATTGTGATGCAAAGCTCACTACAGGCACGAGGGCAGAGCGCATTTTGAGAGGTGCGTAGGCATGTGCGTGTTGTAATGCGTGACCACATTCGTGAGCTGCAACAGCAGCTGCTGCAATTGAGCAAGAGTTGTAAACACTTTCGCTGAGGTTTACTGTCTTGGTTTGAGGGTTATAGTGGTCGGTGAGATGACCAGGTGTATGAGTTACCTGTACATCGTTTATACCATTGTCACGCAACATCTTACGTGCCACATCAGCGCCAGTCATCCCGTAAGGAAGAGGTACTTGTGAATATTTTTTGAATTTAGACTGCAATGATTGTTGAACAATCCAACTTAGTATGGCAATGCCAATAAATATAATCCAATACATTTTTTTTTTAGTTATTAGTGAGTAGTTATTAGTTATTAGTGAGTAGTTATTAGTTATTAGTTATTAGTTATTAGTGTTTAATTACTTACTCCCTATTCCCTGCTCCTTGTTCCTTGTTCCTTGTTCCTTGCTCCTTGTTCCTTGTTCCCTATTATCATCTTCCGCCAGGTTTAGCTACGAGGGTAGATTTGTCGGCAGTATAGAGTTCAGTGCCTACCATGACGTAGTATTTGTTTTTCTTTTTGAGAGTAATTTTTGCGAGTGATTTGCAACCATCGAATGCGCCCTCTCCAATTTCTGATAAGAATTCGTGGATAGATATAGCGGTAAGACCAGAATTCATAAACGCACCAGCTCCGATTGTTTCTACAGTTTCAGGAATAGTAACTTTTTTCAAGCTAAGGCATCCACGGAAAGCATAATCACCAATACGAGTAACCTTTTCAGGTAATTCAATTTTCTTTAAGCCAGCGCAACCAGAGAAAAGATAATCAGGTAGCACATTTATTTTTGTACTGATGCTTGCATCTGTTAAATTATTGCAACCTTCGAAAGGACCATAATTAGAGTCAAGAGTTGAGAGTTGAGAATCGAGAGTTGCCCCAGCGATTTTGTGAGTGATTGTACTATGAGCATTAGGACATTCGGTGGCATCGAAATAGACAATTTCAAGTGCTGGACAATTGCCGAAAGCTAATCCTCCGAGTGATGTAATATTTTTTGATATAGCAACCTGTGTGAGGTATTGTGAATTATAGAAAATACCTTCAGGTAGAGATGTTACTTTTTTGCCAATATTTACTGTTACAATATCGTTTTCTCCTATGAAAGGATATAGTATGCTATCGCCCTCGATTGTAGAAGCTGATGTACAATTGATAGCATTAAAGTCAATTGTTGCTAATAATTCACATTCGCCGAATGAGGCACCACCGATAGTTTCCAATGATTCTGGAAGATAGATATATTTAAGTGAGCGTGCTTCATAAAATGCGTATTTACCAATATTTTTAAGATTTTTATTGAATGTTGCCTCTTCAATGTCGTGGCATTGATAGAACATATAGTCTGGTATAGTTTCAACTTTTGTGCCAAGAATCACTTTGCGAATACTTGTATTATGAAATATTGGTATAATACCTATTGTGTCGTCGTATTCTACGATAGCCTTACAGTCAATAGCATTGAAATATATTTCGCGTAAGTTGCTACAATCTTCGAATGCACCACCTTCGATAGTTTTAAGACCTTCAGGGAGAGTGATTTTTTTGATGTTAGCGCAACTTTTGAATGCATATTTACCAATATTTTCTACTGAAGCAGGCAATACAAAATCGTTGAGGCGCATACAATCGGTGAAGGCGAAATTAGGAATAGATTTTACATTTGCACCGATAGTAAGATTCACTACAGCAGAGCCATTGAAGGCTAAAGTTTCCTCGCAACGCTCAGAGTTGTAGTTGATTGTCGTTAAATTTATACAACCTGTAAATGTATTATTACCAATAGTTTTTACTTTTTGAGGAATATTGATAGTGTTAAGATTTGAGCAACCAAAGAACAAATAGTCAGGTAACATTTCAACATCAGCACCGATAGTTACATTTTTTATGGATTTTGAATTGTGGAAAGCAGAGAAAGTCTGACCATTTTCGATTTTCGAAGCACCTGTACAGCGTTTAGCATTGAACATTATATCTACAAGAGCATTACAATCGGCAAAAGCTAAACCACCAATTGAAGTAACTCCTTCAGGGATAGTTACAGATTGTAAAGATTTACAACCGAAGAATGCTTTATAGCCAATGTTATGCACTGATGCTGGGATAGTGAAAGTTTTTAGGTTAGTACAATTAGAGAATGCATAATCAGGGATAATTTCAACGCGATTACCGAAGTTTACAGCACTCAACGCCTTATTTTCAAATGCTGGCATAGGCACATTGTTTTCCATTGTTACCATATTCACGCAGTTTACAGCATTGAAAGTGATAGTGTTCAAATTGCCACAATTAGCAAACGCACGACCACCGATTGAGGTAACACCTTCAGGGATTACAATATTGTTGAGTGAAGTACATCCATAGAATGCTGATTGACCGATAGTTTCGATATTATCGCCGAATACAACATCAGTGATGCCCTTGCAACCCCAGAAAATATAGTTAGGAATATTAGTTACCATAGGGCCAAATTCTACGCGAGTGATAGCCGCATTGTTGAATGCTGGTGTTACATTGTCGCCCAAGATAGTGTGAGCCACAGTACAATTACGTGCGTTGAACACTACAGTTGTGAGGTTAGGACAGTTTTGGAAAGCAGCGCCACCGATAGCAGTAATATTTTCAGGGATAGTTACCGAAGTCAAAGTTTTGCAACCATAGAATGCATAGTCGGGAATAGTAGTAGCGAGTGGACCAAACTCCACAGTCGTAATAGGTGCACCTACGAAAGCAGGACGATTGTTGTCCGAACTCATACGGATACATTTGATTGCATTGATAGTGATTTTGCTGATTGCGCTACAATCAATAAATGCTGCGCCACCTATTTGTTGTACATTTTCAGGGATAGTGATTTCAGTCAAGCCGGTGCAACCCCAGAAAAGATATTCAGGAATAATCACCACATCGCCACCGAAATTCACGGTAGTGATAGATTTACAGTCTTCGAAAGCTGAAGATACTGATTTACCAACAACTTCGGCTGCAGAAACACAGTTGTTTGCATTGTAGTTTACAGTGCGAAGGTTTTCGCAACCTTTGAAAGCGTGACCTCCAATTTTAGTAACTGTTTTAGGAATAGATATTTCAGTTAAATCTTTACAATCTTTGAAAGCTTCTTTTGCTATTGTAGCAACATCGTATGTTATGCCCTCGAAGGTTACTTGTTCTGGAATGTTGATGATACCTTTATAGGCTTCGCTTTCTGATGGTTGTAATGTCGCTAATTTTAGTTCATTGTTGAAATCGTAGTATAGGCTAATACCTTCATTATTAGGAATAATAGTTGCGGCAAAACTAATTGTTGCTACCGATAAAAATAGAGCAAGAAAAGTTGATTTTAGTGATTTCATTATATGGTATTTTTATTTGTTTTCGAGTACAAAGTTACAAAAAATATTTGAAATAAAAAAGGAGACTTTGTGGTTTAGTCTCCTTTTTTATTTATTAATAATAATTTACATTTTCTTGTGTATTATTCCATTTCGTGGTCGCAATAGATGCAACGCCAGATGTCGTTTTCGCTCTTGTAATAGAGGTTACGAGCTGGCTCGATAGTGGTGATGCAACGATGGTTGGCGCACTTAACACCCTCTTTTAGTGAGGAATTAGGAGTGAGGAGTGAGGAATTGGTTGAGAGACCTTTCTCTTTCCATTCGAGTAATGTATATATCAACGACATGCGTACGAATTTGCCATTTTCGACTTGGCGGAAATAGGCTGCACGTGGGTCGTTATCAACTTCTGGAGTGATTTCGTTGACACGTGGAAGTGGGTGAAGCACAATCATATTAGGTTTGCCGAGAGCCATTTTGTCGGTGTCGAGAATGAAGCTGTCTTTGAGGCGTTCGTATTGAGCGCGGTCCTCGAAGCGTTCTTGTTGGACGCGAGTCATATAGAGGACATCGACCATAGGCATAGCCTCTTCGAGCGTGCTGACTTCGACATATTCCAACCCGTTGGCATCGCAGACGTCGTGTTTGATATAGTCAGGAAGACGGAGTTCATCGGGCGCAATGAGTACGAATTTCACACCTTCGTAGCGACCCATAGCTTTGATGAGCGAGTGGACAGTGCGACCATACTTTAAGTCGCCACAAAGACCTACGGTGAGGTGGTCGAAACGACCGAGTTCGCGACGGATAGTGAGCAGATCGGTGAGCGTTTGAGTAGGGTGGCTATGGCCGCCATCGCCAGCATTGATGACTGGGATAGAGGCATATTGCGACGCGATGAATGGTGCACCCTCTTTTGGGTGGCGCATAGCGATGATGTCGGCAAATTGTGAGATGACGCGTGCTGTGTCGGCAACAGTTTCGCCTTTGCTGACAGAAGAGTTGGCAGCATCGGAAAATCCGAGTACGTTGCCACCGAGTTCCATCATAGCAGCAGTGAAGCTGAGGCGAGTGCGTGTGCTTGGCTCATAGAATAGGGTAGCCAACTTCTTGCCACGGCAAGCATCGGCATATTTAGCGCGATTGTCGATGATATCCAATGCACGAAGCATGAGTTGTTCGATTTCTTCAACAGTGAAATCGGTAGGGTCAATCAAATGTCTCATAGTTTTGAGGTCTACAGTCTACGGTCTATGGTCTACAGTCTTCATCCGGAATTGACTGTCGATTGTTGACTATCGACTGTCGACCGTTGACTGTTGCCACGACCGAAGGGAGTTTATTTCATCCAAGATTCGTCAGATGGGTTGTTGCGGAATTTGATGAGGCGTTCTTTGTCTTCTGGTTTGATATAGCCTTCTTCGGCAGCAACTTCTACGAGAGTGTCGAGGTTAGAGAGGCTGTAGTTTATAACATTAGCTTCAGCCATGCGGTCGAGACCTTTTTTCATGCCGTAAGTGAAGATACTTGCTACGCCGAGCACTTCAGCACCAGCTTCGCGAAGCACGTTTACAACTTCGATACAGCTACCGCCAGTAGAGATAAGGTCTTCGATAACAACTACTTTTTGACCTTTTTCGAGACGACCTTCGATTTGGTTGCCACGACCGTGGTCTTTAGCACCTGAACGTACGTAACCCATTGGCATATTGAGGATTGTAGCAGTGATGGCAGCATGAGCAATACCAGCAGTAGATGTACCCATGAGGACTTCAGCTTCAGGGAATTTAGTGCGAACGATTTCAGCCAAACCAGCTTCTACGTGGTTACGAACTTCAACTGAAGTGAGAGTGAGGCGGTTGTCGCAGTAGATAGGGCTTTTGATACCACTTGCCCAAGTGAAAGGTTGTTCAGGACGAAGGAATACTGCTTGAATTGAAAGGAGGTCTTTTGCTATTTGTTTTTCCATAATTTTTTTAGATTTTTAGTAGCGAGTAGCGAGTAACAAGACTTTACTCGCTTCGCTCGTTTATTTATTTATGACCGAATGGCTCTCGCTACTCGGTACTAGTTACTTGTTACTATTTCTGTCTTTTTTATTAGTATGCGAACTCAGACATACAACGACGATATGCGGCTACAGGGTCGGCAGCGGCAGTGATAGGGCGGCCTACGACGATGTAGTCAGTGCCGATTTCGCGAGCGCGAGCAGGAGTAGTAATGCGCACTTGGTCGCCTACTTCGCCATCAGCGAAACGGATGCCAGGAGTAACAGTCATGAATTCAGCGCCACAAGCCTCTTTAACGATGCCAGCTTCGAGTGGAGAACATACTACGCCATCGAGACCAGCGACTTTAGCATTGCGAGCATAGTGAACCACTACATCGTTGATATTGTGGTCGATGAGGAGGTCGTTGCGCATGCGTTCTTCGCTTGTAGAAGTAAGTTGGGTAACTGCGATGAGCAAAGGACGAGTGCCATCAGGGCGAGTAAGACCTTCGAGAGCAGCTTTCATCATTTCGATAGTACCAGCAGCGTGGAGGTTACACATATCGACATCGAGGCGAGAGAGCACCGACATAGATTTTTTCACTGTGTTAGGTATATCGTGGAGTTTGAGGTCGAGGAAAATGCGGTGTCCGCGGCGTTTGATTTCGCGCACGATTGCAGGACCTTCGGCATAAAAAAGTTCCATACCAATTTTAACGAAAGGTTTTTCGTCTTGGAATTTATCCAAAAAAGCATAAGTTTCAGCTGCGCTTGAGAAGTCGCAAGCTATGATTACATCACGATTCATATTTTAGATTTTTAGATATTTAGTAGCGAGTAGCGAGATTTATATTTGTCTCGTTACTCGTTACTAAGTTACTCGTTACTATTATATAATTCCGATAATATCAGAAAGGCGTTCGATGCGGAGTTCTTCCATCACGCGAGGGAGGTCTTCGATAATCTCTTTGCAGATATAAGGATTTTTGAGGTTCATTGCGCCTACTTGTACAGCTGTAGCACCAGCCATCATCATTTCGATGACATCGCGAGCAGAGCTTACGCCACCACAACCCATTACAGGGATATTGCAGGCTTTCGACACTTGGTTGACCATACGCACAGCCACAGGGAATATGCTTGGACCAGAGAATCCACCCATCACGTTGGCAATGACAGGACGACGACGAGCAATGTCGATACGCATGCCAAGCATAGTGTTAATCAAACAGATACCATCAGCACCCGCCTCTTCGCATGCTTTGGCAATAGCCACGATGTCAGTTACGTTAGGCGAAAGTTTGATATATACAGGTTTGGTAGTTACGGCTTTAACGGCACGAGTAACCTCGGCAGCAGCCTCAGGCGATGTACCGAACGACATACCGCCATGGCGCACGTTAGGGCAACTCACGTTCACCTCGATGATACCCACTTGTTCCTCCTTGTCGATGCGCTCGCAGCAGTAGGCATACTCTTCGATAGAGAAACCACTGATGTTGGCAATCACAGGTTTGTGGAATATCTTTTTGAGTTCAGGCAATTCGCGATTGATAACAGCATCGATACCCGGATTTTGCAAACCTACGGCATTAATCATACCACTTGCGCCACATTCGGCAATACGTGGAGTAGGGTTACCAAAGCGAGCATCTTTTGTTGTACCTTTGAATGAGAATGACCCGAGAATGTTGATATCATAATATTCGGCAAATTCACGACCAAAACCAAATGTACCCGATGCAGGCACGATAGGGTTGTCGAGATGTAAGCCACTTAAATTTACACTTAAATCCATATTTTAGATTTTTAGTAGCGAGTAGCGAGTAACGAGACTTTACTCACTTCGCTCGTTTATTTATGACCGAATGGCTCTCGCTACTCGGTACTAATTACTCGTTACTATTTTTCGAAAGTAATTTCTTCTTTATACATTACAGGACCATCTTTGCAGATGCGTTTGTAGCCTGTGAGGGTTTTGCAAGAGCAACCCATGCAAGCTCCGAAACCGCAACCCATACGTTCTTCGAACGAGAGTTGTCCGCTGGTCATCACGCCTTGGTGTAGGGCTTTGAGCATAGGCTCTGGTCCGCAGCAGTAGAGGTAGTCGTATAGAATACCGTTTTGTTCCATTGCATCAGTAACGAAACCTTTAGTGCCACCTGTGCCATCGACAGTAGTAACGAACACATCCAATCCGAGTGCTACAAATTCGTCGTAGTAGAACACCTCTTCGGCAGTGTTGAAACCCATAATCATAGTAGGGCGTTTGCCTTCAGCGAGGAGTTTTTTGGCGAGGCCATACATTGGAGGTACGCCCACGCCACCGCCTACGAGCAATGGGTGTTTCATCTTTTCGATGTTGGTATTGAAACCGTTGCCAAGTCCGACAAGGATGTCGAGCGTTTCGCCCTCCTTCATGCCTGCCATTTGGCGAGTGCCTTCACCCACTATCTTATATATAATAGTGATAGTAGATTCGTTCCAATCGCAAATAGAGATAGGACGGCGGAGGAATTTGCCTGTCAATTCGATATTGATAAACTGACCTGGAGCAGTGATAGCTGATGTATCACCCTCCAACACCATTTTATACACCGATTTAGTGAGAGGCGTGTTGCTTAGTATTTTATATAAATTCATAATTTAGATTTTTAGTAGCGAGTAGCGAGTAGCGAGACTTTTGTATAAATATTCTCGTTACTCGTTACTATCGACTCGTTACTATGAATATTATTCTGCATCAATAGTGCTTACGCCGAGAGTGATTTCTTCGAGTACGTCGAGGAGCACTTGTACGGTTTCGAGCGAAGTGAAGATACTTACGTTGTTTTCTACAGCGCAACGACGGATTTCGTAACCATCGCGAGTAGAGTCGCCTTGCGAAATATCCATAGTGTTAATCACATAGTTGATGTGACCTTGACGGAGAGCAGTGAAGATTTCGTCGCTACCTTCCGATAATTTAGCGCGATAACGTGTGCGGATACCATGTTGACGGAGGAATTCGGCAGTACCCTTAGTACCTTCGATGTTGAAACCAAGATTGTAGAAACGACGGATGAGAGGTAAAGCTTTCTCTTTATCGACATCGGCGATAGTAGCGAAGAGCGTACCATAGTTAGCCACATCCATGCCTGATGAGCGCAACGCTTTGTAGAGCGCACGAGTGAGAGAGCTGTCGTAACCGATAGCCTCACCAGTAGATTTCATTTCAGGAGAGAGGTAAGCATCGATACCGCGTATTTTTGAGAATGAGAATGCTGGAGCTTTCACGTACCAGCGTTTCTTTTCAGCAGGGTATATGTCGTTATAGCCAAGTTCTTTGAGCGATTTGCCAAGGATAACCTCAGTAGCAATATCAGCCATAGGGAAACCTGTAGCTTTGCTGAGGAATGGCACTGTACGGCTCGAACGTGGGTTAACCTCGATTACATATACATCGTCTTTGTCGTCGGCAATGAATTGAATATTGTAAAGACCGATGATGCCAATCTCTTTACCGAGGCGAACTGTATAGTCGAGAATTTTATTCTTAACATCTTGTGAAACAGAGAAAGTAGGATATACCGAGATAGAGTCGCCTGAGTGGATACCTGTTTTCTCAACGTGTTCCATGATGCCAGGGATGAATACATCTTTACCATCGCAGATAGCATCAACTTCGAGCTCTTTACCCATGATGTATTTATCGACGAGCACAGGTTGGTCGGTGTTGATTTCAACGGCAGTTTGGAGGTAGTGGCGGAGAGCAGCTTCGTTGTTAACGATTTGCATAGCACGACCACCAAGCACGTAAGAAGGACGCACGAGCACAGGGTAGCCAATGCGAGCAGCCACAGTTACGCCGTCTTCGATATTAGTAACCGCTTCGCCATTAGGTTGAGGAATGCCGAGGCGAGTCATGATTTTCTCGAATGAGTCGCGGTTTTCGGCATTTTCGATAGCTTGCACGTCAGTACCGATGATAGGCACACCAAGACGATGCAAAGGTTCAGCGAGGTTGATAGCTGTTTGACCGCCAAGCGATACTACGATACCAGCAGGTTTCTCGAGGTGGATTACGTTCATTACATCTTCCACTGTGAGAGGCTCGAAATAGAGTTTGTCAGAAGTAGTATAGTCGGTAGAAACAGTTTCTGGGTTGTTGTTGATGATGATAGCTTCGTAGCCAGCGCGACGGATTGACCAGATAGCGTGAACGGTAGAGTAGTCGAATTCTACACCTTGACCGATACGGATAGGACCAGAACCGAGCACTACGATTTTCTTGCGGTCAGACACGATGCTTTCGTTTTCAGCCTCGTAAGTAGAGTAGAAATAAGGTACATACGAACTGAACTCGCTTGCGCAAGTGTCAATCATCTTATATACAGGGAATATGTCGTTTTCGGCACGCATACGATAGATGTCGTGTTCGGTGCATCCCCATACTTGAGCAATATATTTGTCGCTGATGCCGAGCAATTTAGCATCGCGAATAGTTTGTACGTCGTTTTTGTTGTTGCGGATAACCTCTTCGAATTCAACGATGTGTTTGAATTTTTCGAGGAAGAACATATCTATTTTAGTTGCGTTATAGACCATACCGAGGTCAACACCGAGACGGATGAGTTGAGCTATGGCATAGAGGCGGTCGTCAGTAGCAGTACGGATATATTCGAGAAGACGTGCAGTATCCCAATCGTCGAATTTTTTGTGATAGATGTGGCATACGCCAGTTTCGAGTGAGCGCACTGCTTTCAATAATGACTCTTCGAGGGTACGACCTACGCTCATCACCTCACCTGTGGCTTTCATTTGAGTGCCAAGAGTGTTTTGAGCAGTAGCAAATTTGTCGAATGGGAAGCGTGCTATTTTAGTAACTACATAGTCGAGAGCAGGCTCGAACGATGCAGGAGTGTTAGCGATTTGGATTTCGTCGAGGCGAAGACCTACAGCGATTTTTGCACTTACGCGAGCGATAGGATAACCGCTGGCTTTAGATGCAAGAGCAGACGAACGGCTCACGCGAGGGTTGACCTCGATGAGGTAGTAGTTGAACGAGTGAGGGTCGAGAGCAAATTGCACGTTACAGCCACCTTCAATCTTCAATTCGCGAATGATTTTCAATGCTGAGTCGCGAAGCAATTGATACTCTTTGTTAGTAAGAGTTTGTGAAGGACATACTACGATAGAGTCGCCAGTGTGAACACCCACAGGGTCGATGTTCTCCATGTTACAGATAGTGATGGCAGTATCGTTGGCATCGCGCATTACCTCATATTCAATCTCTTTGAAGCCTTTGATACTTTTCTCTACAAGCACTTGATGCACAGGTGAAAGAGCGAGAGCATTACGCATAATTTCGCGGCACTCTTCTTCGTTGTCGGCAAAACCACCACCTGTACCACCCAATGTAAATGCAGGACGAAGCACTACTGGATAACCGATTTTCTCAGCAGCTTCGAGACCCTCTTTCATGTTGTTGGCAATCACAGAAGGCAATACTGGTTCGCCTAACGATTCGCAGAGTTCTTTGAAGAGTTCGCGGTCTTCAGCGCGTTCGATACTTTCGAATGAAGTACCTAATATCTCTACGTCGCACTCTTGGAGTACTCCTTTTTTAGCAAGTTGTACTGCAAGGTTAAGACCAGTTTGACCACCAAGACTTGGAACAATTGCGTCAGGACGTTCGTAGCGAATGATTTTTGCTACATACTCCAATGTAAGAGGTTCCATATACACCTTGTCGGCGATGTTGGTGTCAGTCATAATAGTTGCAGGGTTTGAGTTTACGAGAATCACTTCGTAACCTTCTTCACGCAAAGCAAGACATGCTTGTGTACCTGCGTAGTCAAATTCGGCTGCTTGTCCAATCACAATCGGACCCGAACCAATGACCATTACCTTTTTTATATCTGTTCTTTTTGGCATCTTTATAGATTTTTAGTAGCGAGTAGCGAGATGTGAGACTTACTCGCTTCGCTCGTTTTATTTGTATGTGAAACACAAAACTTTAATGTCTTGTGTCTCGTGTCTATTATCTCGAGTCTATTTATTTTGCATTAGTGAAATGAATTGGTCAAACAAGTATGCGCTATCTTGTGGACCTGGAGCACTTTCTGGGTGATATTGCACTGAGAATACTTTATCTTTTTCCGAACAAACACCCTCTACTGTGTTGTCTAATATATTGATGTGCGTCACTTCAAGACCTGTACCTTCAAGTGTTTTTTCGTTAACAGCATACGAGTGGTTTTGTGATGTAATTTCCACTTTGCCAGTGAGCAAGTTTTTCACAGGGTGATTACCGCCGCGGTGTCCGAATTTGAGTTTATATGTTTGAGCACCATACGCAAGAGAAATCATTTGGTGACCGAGACAGATACCGAAGATAGGCAATTTGCCACGCAATTGGCGCACAAGTTCGATAACCGTAGTAACATCTTCTGGGTTACCAGGACCATTCGAAAGGAACAAACCATCTGGTTGGAATGCCAAAATTTCTTCTGCTGTAGTATCATAAGGCACAACTGTCACATTACATCCACGAGCATTCAATGCACGGATAATGTTGTATTTGATACCACAGTCAATGGCCACCACATCGTATTTGTGATTAGGCGTACGAGAAAACCAGCGTTTTTTGCAACTTACTTGAGCTACGTGGTCGTGCATTATTGGAGTTTCAGCAATGCGTTTCAATGCCTCTTCTTTCGAAGTATTTATGTCTGTGATAATTACGCGTTGCGAACCTTCTGAACGGATGATACGAGTAAGACGTCGAGTGTCAATACCCATAATACCAGGAATGTTGTGTTCTTCAAGCACTTCGTTTAGCGTTTTAGTATAGCGGAAGTTCGAAGGTACATCATTGTATTCGCGTACGATAAGACCACCACAAGTAGGGAATTTTGTTTCGTAGTCTTCATCAGTGATACCATAGTTGCCGATGAGCGGATAAGTCATCACAACCATTTGTCCTGTATATGATGGGTCAGAGATAATCTCTTGATAGCCCACCATCGAAGTGTTGAAAACTATTTCGTTTATAGCCTCGCGGTCTGCACCAAAGCCATAACCAAAAAACTCATAGCCGTTTTCAAGAACGATTTTTTTATTGTAAGGAGTCATAAATTAGATATTTAGTAGCGAGTAGCGAGTAGCGAGACTTCTGTACTCGGTTTCGCCTCGTTTATATTAGATTTTTGTAGTTAGTAGCAAGTAGTGAGATTGTTTTTTTGCGAAAATCTCGTTACTCGTTACTAACTACTCGTTACTATATTTACGAATTGTAGAGTGAGTAAACAACCTCACCTTTAATCATTGTCATCACACATTCAGCATTTACTTTCCAACCAGCAAATGGAGTTGATTTACCGCTTGAAAGGAAGTGGTTTGTGTTGAGTTTGTAGTCAGAGTCGAGATTCATGATAGTTAAGTCGGCATATTCTCCAATTGTCACAGGGTGCAAGCCCATAATCTTACGTGGATTAGTTGACATAAGTTCAATAAGGCGTTCCATTGTGATGATGTTTTTTCTCACTAAGTAAGAGAATAACAATGGGAATGCTACCTCAAGACCAGTAATACCGAATGCGCTATCTTTCAAACCGCAAATCTTTTCGCTTGCAGCATGAGGTGCGTGGTCTGTAGCAATACAATCAATAGTACCATCTTGAATACCCTTAATTAATGCCGCTTTATCTTCAGCCGAGCGTAGTGGCGGATTCATCTTATAAGCACCATCCTCTCTTAAATCCATATCAGTCAAAATAAGATAGTGAGGCGCAGTTTCGCAAGTAACAGGCAATCCCTCACGTTTAGCCTCGCGGATAAGTTCCACAGTCTCTTTAGTTGAGATATGGCAAACATGATATTTACAACCAGTTTCACGCACAAGATTCAAGTCGCGCTCTACCTGACGCCATTCACTTTCTGAACAAATGCCAAGGTGGCCATGTCTGCGAGCATATTCGCCGTCGTGGATATAACCACCTTTCAACAACTCATTCACCTCGCAGTGAGCCACGATAGTTTTATTCAATTTCTTACATTCAATCATTGCCTTGCGCATAAGTTCATCCGATTGCACGCCACGACCATCATCCGAAAATCCCCATACGTATGGTGCAAGAGCCGCAAAATCAACCAATTCGCCTTCACCACGACCGCCCATAGTGATACAACCGTATGGGTGGACATTCACTTTTGCATCGCTACGTATAGCACGCAACTGCACATTCAAATTCTCAGTAGTATCTGGTGCAGGACGTAAATTTGGCATTGTAAACACATCAGTATAACCAGCACGAGCCGCAGCCGAAGTACCCGATAAAATAGTCTCTTTATGTTCAAAACCAGGCTCACGTAAATGCACGTGAAGGTCAACCAAACCAGGCAAAATTGATAAACCTGCCATATCAATAACTTCAGCCTCTTCATCTTTGAGTGAAGTGCGTACCTCTGCAATTTTTCCGTCAACAATGAGGATGTCAGTTTTTTCAAATCCACAATCGCGGAAGATAAGCGCATTTTTAAGCAATAATTTTTTCATATATTAGAGTTTTTGTTAATTTTCAATTCTCAATTCTTAATTCTCAATTAAAAAAAAAGAGCAACTATCTATTAAAAAATAGTTACTCCTTAATATCAATAAAACAATAGAAAACAGAAGTTTGCACTGCTAATTGTACAGCGCCAAGAGGATAATGTTGGTGTGTTCTATTGCCTAAATTCATAATGTCAAAACAGTATAGCCTAAATTTATGCAAAGTTACTATAAAAAAATCGTTCTTGCAAGAAAAAACACTAAAAAATATTGCTTGTAGAGTCAACAAGCAAGTGCAAAATGAAGATTTTTTTATTTAAGTATTTTTTTGTAACTTTGTACCCGAATTATTAACCTCGGTTGCCTTTCCGCTCTGATGATATGCAATGGGAGTGACGGAGAGTCTGTGAAGACTGCGGCAATCATAAAGTATTTTATTTATAATGAGTAATTTAGTTGCTATTGTAGGTCGCCCAAATGTGGGTAAATCTACACTTTTCAATCGTTTAACTAAGTCTCGTCGTGCAATCGTAAACGATGAGGCAGGTACAACTCGTGACCGCCAATACGGACTTTGTGAATGGTGTGGTCGCGATTTTTCTGTTGTCGATACAGGTGGTTGGGTTGTAAATTCTGAAGATATTTTCGAAGAAGAAATCAATCGTCAGGTAGCTATCGCAATCGAAGAGGCTGATGTCATCATGTTTGTTGTTGATGTATTGAGTGGCATCACCGACCTCGATTTGCATGTGGCACAAATCCTTCGTTCGGCAAAGAAACCTGTGATTCTTGTGGCAAATAAAGTCGATACTTTCGACCTTCAATATCAAGCCGCTGAGTTCTACGGTCTTGGTCTTGGCGACCCTTATATCATGTCGGCTGTCAATGGTCTTGGCTCTGGCGAATTGCTCGACCGCCTTCTCGAATTCCTCAAACCAGACACTAACGAACAACTTGAAGAGCTCCCTCGTTTTGCCGTAGTAGGTCGTCCAAATGCGGGTAAGTCTTCGATTATCAATGCTTTCATTGGTGAAGACCGTCATATTGTGACTGACATCGCAGGCACAACTCGCGACTCTATTTATGCTCGTTACAACAAATTCGGTCACGACTTCTACCTTGTTGATACTGCAGGTATTCGTAAGAAAGCAAAAGTCAATGAAGATATTGAGTATTACTCAGTTATCCGCGCTATCCGCGCTATCGAAAACTCCGATGTCTGCATCCTTATGATTGATGCCACTCGTGGTATCGAAAGTCAAGACCTCAACATTTTCTCACTCATCCAAAAGAACCGTAAAGGCTTGGTTGTCTGCGTGAATAAATGGGATTTGATTGAGAGCAAAACTCCAAAAGATATCAAACGTTACGAAGACGCAATTCGCGAGCGTTTGGCTCCGTTCACCGATTTCCCAATTATCTTCACATCGGCATTGACCAAACAACGCATCTATAAGGTAGTAGAAACTGCTATTGAGGTATATGAAAACAAAAAACGTAAGATTTCAACAGCGAAACTCAACGAATTCTTCTTGCCTCTTATCGAAAACTACCCACCACCAGCATATAAAGGCAAATATATCAAGATTAAATACGTATCACAGTTGCCTGATACACAAGTGCCAACATTCGTATTCTTTGCCAATTTGCCACAATATATCAAACAACCTTATATGCGTTTCCTTGAAAACAAATTGCGTGAAACGTGGGAATTCCACGGTACCCCAATTCTATTATTCCCTCGTCAAAAATAAAACAAAAAAATGGTTGATTTCAATCGAAATCAACCATTTTTATTTTATTTCCAATCAAATTAGAATCTGTAGCGAACACCAAGAGTGATGCCGTAGAAACCGTGGTCATTGAAACGAACATTTTCGCCGAAATGAACACCGATGTTTGGACGATAGTCAAGAGAAAGTTGGAGAGGGAACCAGAAATCGTAAGCAATACCTACTTGACCTGCTACACCAACATAAGCACCTTTCCAATCTACATCTTCGAACAAACCATAGAAACCACCAGCAGCACCGACACCGAGATACCAGTTCCAAGAACCTTTATATTGCCAAGGCACAGGAGCATTGAATGGGTCAACCCAGTTGTAAGTAACGATACCGCCGATACCATTAATTTGTGGAATATCAACAGCAACGTCCAAGAAGTTAGATTCGCCAAAACCGTGTTGATAAGAGAAACCTAGGTTCCAACCGAGGTTAGCACCGATAGCGCGTGGTTGCGCATCAACATAAATAAATGCACATACTACAAGTGCAATAGTTAATAATAACTTTTTCATAGATTATAAATATTTTAGTTAGTAATATTTTCGATTACAAAGGTAGTAAAAATTTAATAAATAACACTAAAATTTTTGTGTTTTTTATCACCTATTTTTACAATTATATGATATAGACCCCTAAACGGCAACTGAAAACTATTCAATTCTGTTTTATTTATCATTTTTCCAGTACAATCATAGATATATAGGAGCCCATTTTGTGGTATATTTTTGACAAAAACAGTTCCATTTTCCACAAAATATTCTATTTTTGTTGCATCAGCTGTCAATTGTGTTGACGTCATTTTCTGAAAACATATTTCAAAACGATTATCTATTTTACCCTCTGATAGCCATACCTCATAATTCTCTTGAGCGAGATTAGTTACTATGTTTTCCTGTTTATCTACTAAATACAAATCGCCACAATTCTCATTAGCAGAAAAAGTATAACTACCATCTTTTGGAACATATACCCCAACAATCAATTTTGTCGATTCATCAATTTTTTGCATATTATATGCAAGAGGAATGCCCTTTTCAATAGTATAAATCTGAGGTTTTTCACCACAACCAATCCATTTTTTCAAATCGCTACCTATTTCGTAGTCAGCAGTATGTTGATTGGCATTAAATAGAGAAGTACGGTCAAAATCTTTATTGCCTGATAGATGAATATCAATAAATCCAAAACCCTCTTCACCATCATACAACGCATAATCCAACTCTTCGGTTTTAATAGTTGGTGCTACATTATCTTTCAATTGTACAAAGAAAGCCGAAAACGGAGTTATCAATCCATCTATCAATGCCTCTCTATATAAGCATTGTGTGTATGTTTGCCCATCACTATTTGGAATTGTAACATACTGAGTCAAATCACCTTGTCGCAACGTTTCATAATAAGGCTGACCTATCAAATTCCAACCATTCGCAGAAAGATTTTCGCCCGCAGTGTACCATTCGTAATCGGAACCTAAATTGTATATTTTCACTTCTGGTGCTCCAACCACTACTCCTTTATTCAACGTAAATTTTACAACAACATTCTCCTCATTACCAAAATAGCCGACTATATAACCTTGATTTGCCTTCAACACATACTCCTTATCCAATATTTCAACCCACGCATTTTTATCAATATCGCCAGCATTATTGGCTGCAAGAGTTTGGTCGTAGCGACATATCACCCAATCACCGTCAACCGAATTCGCTGCATAAATAAGTTCGTTTCCGTCAATATCTTTAGCTGATACATTATTTATGCTACAATCAAAAGGCAATGAAAAGAAATGATAACGAGAGCTATCTATAGTAAGCTCTAAAACTATATTTTTATTTACACTCAATGCTACATTATTAGCCACTTCAATTTGACCGACCGCTACATCATTAATTTTTTCTATCACTAATCTATCTATCGTTCTGTCAGTTTCTACTTCTAATATTTCATTAGCACTAACTACTTCCACTTCACCCCATTGTGCATATAGAGTAACATCCTGTTCTATGTTACTAATGGTAGCCTCATTAGCATATTCTACACCCGAACCATCTGCCTCCGTATTCCAACAAATAAAATCAAGGTCATTTGTAAATGAGTTTTTAGGCAATTTAACATTCTTGTTGTGGGTTTGAGAAATAGAGTGGTGTTTTGCTTGGTCGTTTATATTATTCGAATTAAACGACACAATATGGCGTACCTCACTATCAACTTTAGGTGAATAAATAGGTTGTTTATGAATAATTATTTTACGAATAAATACTCCAATATTATTTGAACCACTCAATTTAGTATAAAAAAACAACGATGTTGAAGTAGTATTATCAAATTCAAAAGTATATACCTTATCAGAACTTGTGGTAGCTTGGGCAAAAAAAGTTGTATCTTTTGTGGCATTCGAAATAAAAAGTATCTGTTCATAGGTGCTATTCTTAGTCATATCAATCTCTATTTTTGTAATATCAGAGAGATGAGGAATGATAAGATTGTTATTTTCTCCCAATAATACATATTTATTGTATTTACGTGTTTCATTAAGTTGCCAACCATAGGGTATAGTTTTATCTTGCATTATCAAACTATCAGATGTAGTAGAATAATATACAGCATATAAATCTACATCACTTGTTGGAGTATATGGAAATGTAACTATTTCTGGGGCTACTTCTGTTTTTTCGGTTATAGGTGTCGTTGTCCAGCCATAAAGTTGCCAATAATCAGACTCTTGCATCGGTGCAGGCTCCAAAATTGATGCATCACTCATACATTTGATATCAGAACGATTATCACCGTCGTGAAGTGTAATGGTATATTCCACAGCTTCGGGGGTAGTGCAGGTGAGATAATTCACAATAACAGCCGATTGTTTATATATCGCAAGATTGGCAATAGATGATTTCCTACATGCAAAATAACAACCTAAGTCGTTGAAGTATAGGTATGGAGGATAAGATGTGTAGTTGTTCGTAAGTTGTATAGTGCCAGATTCATCCTTAAATGATAATCCCCATGAAGTCCAATCTTTTATATTAGAGTAATATGTTATTGTATTTTCTTTTGTTGCATTACCTAAATAACCCTCTTCACCATGTATTCCCCATAAATTGTCACTAATCTTTTCTAATGTAAATATTTGTACATCTTCTGTCGGAGTTATAATTGCTCTATCTGCACTTTTTGTTATTTCGATGGCGACTAATCGTTGGTCTTTATTGATAGTTTTTCCAATAGCATAGTTAAATCCATTTGCTGCAATTATTATTTGGTCGTTGTCTTTTAGTTCTGATTTTGATTTCACACGTTGCCATTGCAAATCGGCAGTTGCCTTTCCATCGGCAAATAGGGCATAGAGGTTTGTATTGGCAGTAGGTATATAGTTTTCGGTGATGAATGTAGGAGTAGTAGTATTGGCGGTTTGGTAATTAGCAATATCGTTTTCGGCAATCCAACCTGCAAAAATATTGATTTCATTGTTGCACGATGTGAGGCTAAGTTCAGGCAATGCGCCTATTGGCTCGCCTTCTACCACTTGTTGAGTGTGTACAATCACCCCTTTGTGATAGTAATTAACCAAAAAATCTCCTCCCCACACAGCAGTAGAGAGAAGATTTAATATGATAGTGAGAAGTAATGTATGCTTTTGCATAATTTTTTTTTTTAGTTATAATAGCAACTAAAAAGGCTATAGTTGCTATAGATTAGGTTTTATTTTTTTAGTTTAAGAGCTATATATGCTCCGGCAATTAAAAGTAGAGGGAGTGCAGCATTGCCTACAGGCACGGCTGGGTCATCTGGTTTATCATTACGGTCAACACGCATCATATCACCTGTCGAAACAACATCACCAAACGGAGTACTTTCTGCTGCGTTGATAGTTAATTGTTCAATTTGTGCAGGAGCATTATATGTTACGTTTTGTGTTGCGGTTTGATTCACACCATACGAACGATAGTAACTATCATTGTTACTATTTGACAACGTAGCAGAAGTAGGGAGATTTGTTCTACTTTCTGTATTCACCACGTTATACGAACGACCTTTACCGAGTTCGGTAGGTGTGTATTGTTGTTGAGTTTGACGAAGATTCACTGATTTACGAATATTAGTATTCGAGAAATCAGGATTCCAAGTTTTAGGTAATTCATTGTTGAATGGAGTGGTTTGTTGTGCCGACAATGTAGTTATTATTGCGAATAAGGCGATTACTACAAGTTTGATATAATTTTTCATTTTATTTTAGGAATTTTAATAGTTGAAAATCAACCCCCTCCCCTTCGGGACTCCCCCTAAAACAGGGGGAGAATATAGGGGTATTTACTCCCTTTCGGGTACTCCCCATAAAATAGGGGGGAGAATATAGGGTTATTTATTAATAAATTGTTTTGAATGAAACGGTATTGTCGGCAGAGCGGACAACAATGTTATATACGCCACGAGCGACGAATGAGTAGTTGAATGTATTAGTGTTAGGAGTTGCCACATGTACCATGCGACCTACAGCATCGTAGATATATACTACAGCGTCAGTAGGCATATTGTTGATATTGAGAGTTCCATTAGCTGTCCAAGTCATCATATCGCCCATAGAGTTGTCGCAGTTGGTAGTAATACGTTGTTGTAGGCGGATTTCGAAGCGACCTTCGTGAGTGCCTTGTTCGAGATAGATAGTGAAGTCTTCGTAAGCGAGGCGAGTAGTTTTGCCTGTTTCGTTATCGTAGAGTTCCCAACCTTCGAGGTCGCCTATAGATTTTTCGCTGAGTCTGAAGGTATATCCGCCATCAGTGTGAGCATACACACCGAGAGGAATTACAGTAGAATTGTCGATAGCGAGCGAGTTGAACGCAAGCATCTCTTCGCCTTGCAAACTATAGATTTGAGGAATTTCGGCATAACCAATCCATTTCACAAGGTCGTGACCAATTTCGTAGTCAGTTGTTTTAGTTGGGTTGTTGATAATAGTGGTTTCGTCTGCGCCACCATTAGCATCAGCGAGAGTGATAGTAGCCTTAGCCACTACATCTTTAGCGCGAAGCATAGGTGCTGAGGATGATTTTGTCGATATAGTAAATTTAGGAGCTGTGTTTTCTGCTACTTGTACAAAGAAACTTGTGAATGGGGCAACATTATTGCCTGTATATTCTTCTTGAGTGTAAGTTTTACCATCTTTGTTAGGAGTAGTAGAGTATATGTTAATACTATCACAACTTATAGTAGAGTTAATGTTTTGATAATAAGGCATGCCGATTAAGTTGAAACCTTTCGAACTGTTTTCTCCATCAACAAACCATGTGTCGGTATAATTCAATGTTTTGTCTGCAGGAGCAGTAATAGTTTGAGCATTAGTAGATGGGAATTTTACTATAATATTATCGCTTTGCTTATACCAATGTCCAATTATATAGCCTTGATTAGCATTTAGTTTGGCAGTTATGAGTAAATCTTCCCACGCATTTTTTTGTCCTTCTTCGCGAGTTGGGTTGTATTTAGAAATCACATAATGTGTATCATATGTAAGAGAATTACCATTCGCGGCGATAGCCACGATGTCAGCAACATTACAATCGAAAGGCAATGAGAAGAAGAACCAACGAGATGCGTCGATAGTTTTTTCAATAATAACCTTATTTGCACTTAAAGCACCATCAGTAACATTAACTTCACCCGCTTCATCAAAATTTGATTTGATTGTTAAGGTGTTGATGTTTATATTATTTTCAACATCAAATGTTGTGTTATTATCAACAGTTTTATTACCAGCAATGTTATATTTTGTAATAGCACCACCAGTTTTTTTATAGAGGGCAATTGCTTTTTGAGAAGCACTTTCATAACAAGCAAATAAAGGAGAATCATTGTTTGGATTGTATTGCATTACATTACGATAAGAACTTTGTTTTGCTACTATTGATGCAATTCCATTTGTTATTGTTATTGTCCAACTACCATTTGCATTATTAGTTGTTTGTGTTTTAAGATGATTTGAAGAAGATGATGCTGCATAAAGATAACCAGAGCTAGTATTAAATGCAAATGTACCGTCTGTGGTTCCTGCTTCTAGAGTTAAAATTTGAACGTTTTCATCGACTGTGATAGTATTATTTTCTTTTGTTATAGGAGTAGCACCTCTGTTGCTTGTTTTTTGATTTATACTCAAAGCATAATTATAATTAGCTGCAGCAATAACAACTTCGTCGCCCACAGCAAGAGTAGATGCATCAGTTACAAGAGTCCAAGCTTCTTCTTGGCTATCACCTTCTATGATTGTATAAACTGGATAAAGTTTAGTGTTTTTTTCAAAAATAGTATTTTCGTCTATTACATTTGGTTTTTCATCTTCTATAGCAAATACTGAATCTGTAGTCCAACCGACAACACCATCATGAGTTGGAATATCTGTTACATTACCATTAGCATTAGTTTCTTTTTCAATATTTCCAAATTTAATAGTATATGCTTCATATACATTGGCTGTAAGTGTTACAATTTTGGATTCTGCACCATCACTAGAAATTGTAATTGTACCTGTTTGTGTTCCAACTTCAGTAGGGGCTTTAAATGTAACTGCGATAGTCGCTGTTGATTCTGATTTTGAAATATTTGTTGGTGTTACCTCGAAATTATTATTGTTGCATTCGATTGTAACATCATTTGTAAGATGATATAAATCAATAGTAAATTCTGTTGTTTTAGTGTTATTTGTTTTAATATCACCAAAATTGAGTGTAGTTGAATGTGCTACTATAGTTGGTGTTTCAGGAATAAATTTTTCGTATGAAATAATGTAAATTTGATTGTTTGATCCATATTTACCAACGATACCAACAACATTGATAATATCTTGATCTTCAAGACCATCTAAACTAACATTAAAATAATCGTATATTTTCAAACTATTAGTCCCATCCGTAATAGTAGAATCTGAATAAGTTGCATTTTCTATAGATACATATTTGTGCATATATGTATCCATATTAGCTACAATATCACCTAATGAGGCATCACTTGGCGTTGGGATAGTGCCTTTTGTAGGTTCTGGTAAATCTTCAGCAGGAACTAATTCTGTAGTACCATTATATATAGTATATTTACCTTTTAAATTTGTAAATTGTTGACCTGCGGCATATTCATTGAGTTCAGAAAAAGAGTAAATCATTATTGCACCTGAATTATCTTGTACCCAGATGCGTTTTTGGTCTTTATCTTGAGCAACTACAGTCACAGGATTTGTAATAACAACATTATTTTTTGTATCTTTTAAATCTAAGAATTCAGCGATATTTCCGACTTCGATAGTTTTTGTAATTACGGTTGCTTCAGAAGATGGGGAATTGATATAATTTGTTCCATCTCCAACAGCAGTAACTGTGTATTGGTATTCTTTTTCGGATTTAAGACCTGTAATATCACAAGATGTTACATTTTCTTTGACATCGTAAGTTTTTCCATCAATCGAAATTTTATATCCTATTGCATTATCAACTTTACTCCAATTTGCGGTAAAGCCTGTTGCTGTTATATTTGTTGCTGTTTTAATTGTTGGTGCAGTGAGAGGAGTTGCAGTTGTTTCGCCACCACCACCTTGTTCTTCAACTAATTTATAAAGACAAATAGCTTTTTGTCCTGTATAAGAACTTGATTTATAATAGCGAAAACGATATTGATTGGATGCAGCATTATAACGTAGATATGCTCCACCTGATACAAAATTAATAGATTGATCATTATTTATCGTTAATGTATTGCTATAAGTGGTTGATGTGTTTGATTTTAAGCCATTTGCATTAGAGGTTTGTCCTATGTAATATCCACTTGCAGATTTAATTGTATAATTTGAACCACTTTTGGCTATAGTAAAATAGAAATTATCTGTATCTACACTAATTTGATTGTTACTTATTGTAATACTTTTAGTATTAGAAACAGCATCAAGTGTTGTACGAGAGCCATCAAATGCAACTTTGTCTGTTTCATAAACGATGAGATATTGTCCACTCCAATCAGATGGAGCAGTTGTTACTTTTTCATACACAGCGGCTAAGGCAGAGAGAGAAAAAGCAGATATAAGGACAACTATGAGGAATAGTTGGCGGAATAGTGTAGAAATAGATTTCATAATTATTTGTGTTTTAGGTTATTATCATTTTAGTGTGTATACAATTATACAAGGTATAAAGTTACTAAAAATTATTTATATATGAGGTGAATATTTTTGTGTTTTTTTAGATTTTTTTTGTCATACGAATTTATACATGTTCAAATATTTTTTGTAACTTTGCAGATAGGATATAATTTTAATATTATACATGCTAACACATTGATATTAAAATCATTTATTCAACTTATATGATTTTTCAAACACATAAATATGAATTCATCTAATATAATGTCGCAAAAATAATCTTTTTTTGCGACAAAAAAAAGATAAAATAAGCAATGCAAAGTATTGATGATAAGATAATAACTAAAATAAAAAAACGCGGAAGAGGAGTGATGTTTTCTTCTAATGATTTTATTGATTTTGGGGAACCTAAATCTATTTTAAAAGCATTAGAAAGAATGACTAACTCTAAAGTAATTATTCGTGTAGCAAGAGGTATATATTGTTACCCTAAAATAGATAAGATTTTAGGATTAGGAGTTATTTATCCTACATTTGAAGATATAGCCCAATATATTGCAAAACGTGATAAGGCGAGAATTGTACCTACAGGGAGTTATGCATTAAATGTATTGGGATTATCAACGCAAGTACCTGCAAATGTGGTGTATCTAACAGATGGTTCTCCTCGACAAATAAAACTTAATTCAGGTAAAGGCATTAAGTTTATAAAAACAGCTCCTAAAAATTTGGCATTTAAAAACAAGTTGGCAATGTTATTAACTTTTGCTTTAAAAGAAATTGGTGAAGAAAATATAAATAATGAACAAAAACAACATATTGCTAACTTATTAAAAAACGAAGACAAATCTATTATAGAAAAGGATTTTGGTCTAATGCCTGCTTGGATTCAAAAATTAATTTCAAATCTATATGAATAATTTTCATACACTACCAATAGATACTAAACGAGTGGTAATCGAACAAACTGCCCTAAAATATGGTCTTTCTAAACAAATTATAGAGAAAGATTTATGGGTTAGCACTATACTTGAAATTATTTTCACATTACCATTTGCTAATAAATTAGTATTTAAAGGAGGTACATCGTTAAGTAAAGTTTGGCGTGTTATTGACAGATTTTCTGAAGATATAGACCTCGCTATTGATCGTAGTCTTTTGGGATTTGAGGGAGATTTGACAATTAGACAGATAAAAAAATTGCGTAAAACATCATCACTATTTGTTAATAATGAATTTTGTGATGAGTTAAAAAAAGCAATTCAACAATATGAATTAATGGATTTTCTTGATGTAGAAACACAACAAAATGGAGAAGGTGATAAAACTTACCCTGAACTTAGACAAATTTACATCAAGTATAAATCCCTATTTAATACAGAATTGTTATATATAAAACCTCAAATTATTCTTGAAGTAGGAGCAAGGTCTTTGTTTGAACCGACAGAAAAAGCTTCTATTAATAGTATGATTGCTTCTGCTTTTTCTACTATTCAAACATCAGTAGTGCAAACTCCAATAACTACTGCCATTGCTGCTAAAACATTTCTTGAAAAAGTTTTTTTATTGCATGAATTATTTACAACAGACACATGTAATAAAGCTGAACGTAAAAGCCGACATTTGTATGATTTAGAAAAAATGATGGATAAAGAGTTTGCTATCAATGCAATCAAAGATAATAACCTATGGAATACAATCCATCGTCATAGAGAGTTGTTTACTCGTATGCATAGTGTAGATTATACGCCAGACATAAGAGATCGTATAACTTTAATTCCACCTAAGAAATATCAGCAAATTTGGCGTACAGATTATACAGATATGCAGTCGAGTATGATTTATGGCAATGCTATTTCTTTTGATGAACTTATGCTAAGAATGAAAGAATTAGAAAATAGATTTAGAAGAAGAAATATTTTAAATTGACTTATTTATATTATTATAGACAAAAAAGGATGATAACCTTGATTATTGCTATACATTTTATAAATTATTTTTTGTAACTTTGCAGATTAATAAGAAAAATAATATGAGAATAGATATTATCACTGTATTGCCTGAGATGATGGAGGGTCCGTTGACCTGTTCGATATTGAAACGTGCTCAAGATAAGGGTCTTGTGGAGATTGTGGTGCATAACTTACGCGACTACTCTACTGACGTGCGTCGTCGTGTAGATGATTATGCGTTTGGTTTTGGGGCGGGTATGGTGCTACAGTGCGACCCAATTTTTCGTTGTATCGAGAAATTGAAATCGGAACGTGAGTATGATGAGGTGATTTTCACTGCGCCTGATGGCGAACAATTCTGTCAGCCTATGGCTAATCAACTCAGTATGAAAGAGAATATTATCATTCTTTGCGGACACTACAAAGGTGTAGATCATCGTGTGCGTGAAGCGTTGATTACTAAAGAGATATCTATTGGCGACTATGTATTGACGGGTGGCGAAATGGCTGCTGCGATTATATCGGATGCTATTGTGCGATTGATACCTGGTGCGATTGGTGATGAGCAGTCGGCTTTGTCGGATTCGTTCCAAGATAATTTGTTGGCACCGCCTGTATATACTCGTCCTGCGGAGTATCGTGGTATGAAGGTGCCTGAGATATTGTTGAGCGGAAATGAGAGAAAGATTGCAGAATGGGAGCATGAAGTGGCGTTGGAACGCACAGAACGTCTTCGCCCTGATTTATTGGATTGAATTATTGAAAAGACAGGAAGACAAGATGACACGAAAATAACTTTTAACACTAATTGTTATGTTTTTTAACGCTAATTGCCATTAATTATCCATTAATTATAAATAATTTACGATTAATTTATGGTAATTTGCGTTTAAAAGAAAAAATAAAATCATGTTCTCATGTTTTCATGTCTAAAAAAATAAAAAAAATATGCAGCGAGTACAACGAATGGCGAATAAGGCAATGAAGGATTATGCGATGCTTACGGATGGCGACCGCATAATGGTTGGATTGTCGGGTGGAAAGGATTCGTTGGCATTAGTTGAAGTATTGGCTGCACGACAAAAGATATTCAAACCGAAAATCGAGGTATTGGCATGTCATGTGAGTGTGGAGAATGTTCCGTATCAATCAGATATTGAGTATTTGCGTGAGTTTTGTGAGTCGCGAGGCGTGAAGTTTGTGCATAAAACTACTCGTTTTGATGAAGATACTAAAGATGGTCGTGGACCATGTTTTCTTTGTGCGTGGAATAGGCGTAAAACACTATTCAAAGCGGCAGAGGAATATGGTTGTACGAAATTGGCTCTCGGACATCACAAAGATGATATATTGGAAACGCTATTGATGAATCAGATATTTCAAGGGGCATACGCTACAATGCCACCGGTATTGAGAATGGCGAAATTCGATATGACGATTATTCGTCCGTTGGCATTGGTGCGTGAGGCTGAGATAGAAGCGGTAGCTGAAGCTCATGAATATCGTAAACAGATAAAAAATTGCCCTCATGAGCAGGTTAGCAATCGCCCACAAGTGCGTGAGATACTAAAACGAATGGAAGAACTCAACCCTAATGCCGCAAGTAGCCTTTGGGGTGCGATGGGTAATATTCAGAAGGAATACTTGGTTTAGTTACTAGTTACTAGTTACTAGTTATTGCTGATTATTGGCTGAAGAAATAAATAATAAAATATAAAACGAGCAAAGCGAGTAAGTCTTGTTACTCGCTACTCGTTACTAAAAATCTAAAAATATGCTTACACTAAAAATGATTTTGGAGAACCGCGATGATGTGGTTCGTCGTTTGGAGAAAAAACATTTTGCCGCAGCGGCAGAGATGATTGATAACGTAATAGCAGCAGATGCTCGTCGTCGTGCAGCTCAACAAGAGTCAGACGCAATGCAAGCTCAAATGAATCAGTATGCAAAAAGCATTGGTGGTTTGATGAAAGAGGGTAAAAAAGAGGAGGCTGAGGCAGCTAAAGCAGAAGTTGCTAAACTTAAAGAAAAAAGTGCTGAATTGAAAGCTGCAATGGAAACAGCTGAAAATGAAGTGCGTAACTTCTTGTTGCAAATTCCTAACGTACCTAATGACACAGTGCCTGAAGGTCGCACTGCAGAAGATAACGTAGTGGAGCGTCAAGGTGGCGAAAATCCTGTATTCGAAGGATTTGAACCACTTCCTCACTGGGAATTGGCTAAAAAATATGACCTTATTGACTTCGAAATGGGGGTAAAAATCACAGGCGCAGGTTTCCCTATTTATAAAGGTAAAGGTGCTCGCCTTCAACGTGCGTTGATTAACTTCTTCCTCGACGAGGCACGTGAAGCTGGCTATCTTGAAGTAGAACCTCCATACGTAGTGAATGAAGCAAGTGGTTATGGTACAGGTCAATTGCCTGATAAAGAAGGTCAAATGTATCACGCTACAGTCGACAATCTTTATTTGATTCCAACTGCCGAAGTGCCTGTAACAAATATTTTCCGTGATGTAATATTGAGTGAGAAAGAGTTGCCACAAAAGATGTGTGCTTACTCGGCTTGTTTCCGTCGCGAAGCTGGTTCGTATGGCAAAGATGTGCGCGGACTCAACCGTTTGCATCAATTCAACAAAGTGGAAATCGTGCGTATTGACAAACCTGAACACTCATACGAAAGCCTTGACGAAATGATTGCTCACGTAGAGAATTTGGTTAAGAAACTCGAACTTCCATATCGTATTCTTCGCCTCTGTGGTGGCGATATGAGCTTCACATCATCAATTACATTCGACTTTGAAGTATATTCAGCAGCACAACAACGCTGGTTGGAAGTTAGCTCTGTATCTAACTTCGAAAGCTATCAAGCTAATCGTTTGAAATGTCGTTATAAAACAGCCGAAGGTAAAACTGAACTTTGCCACACATTGAATGGTTCGGCATTGGCATTGCCTCGCATCGTGGCTGCTTTGCTTGAAAATCATCAAACTGCCGAAGGTATCCGCATCCCTAAAGCCCTCGTTCCTTACTGTGGCTTTGAAATGATTGACTAATTAGACCAGAAGACAGAAGAATATAAGGACAGAATTTTTTTAACCTAAATTACCATTAATTATCCATTAATTAAAAATAGTTTATGACTAATTTATGATAATTTACGTTTAAAGAAATATAATAATTTGTGTTTTTATGTTCTTCTGTCTTTTAAAATAAATTATGGCGAAAGATAAGAAAGTATATGTATGTACGGCGTGTGGAGCTGACTATCCGAAGGCGTATGGCAAATGTCCAGCCTGCGGACAGTGGAACACGTTTGTGGAGCAGACCATAAAACCTGAGACTGCATCACGCATAAAGCATGGTTACGAGGAGTTGCGTGGTAGTGCCAAACCTCGAAAAATCACAGAGATAGATGTAAAAGCCGAACCTCGCCTCGATACTATGAATGGCGAATTGAATCGTGTGTTGGGTGGTGGATTGGTCAAAGGTAGTCTTGTGCTTATTGGAGGGGAACCGGGTATTGGTAAATCGACTCTCGTACTACAAGTAGCGTTGAAAATGAAGGGTAAGAAGATACTTTATGCCAGCGGTGAGGAGAGTATAAATCAGTTGAAGATGCGTGCCGAGCGCGTAGGGGTGATGGATAGCGAATGCTATATCGTTAGCGAAACTCGTCTTGAAGAGATATTTACGCACGTAAAAACCGTAGAACCAGACCTCTTAATTGTCGATTCGATTCAAACTATTGTAACCGAAACAGCCGAACAAAGTGCTGGCTCGATAACGCAAGTGCGTGAGTGCTCAGGGGCATTGCTCAAATTTGCTAAAGAGAGCGGTATCCCTGTCTTAATGATTGGTCATATCACTAAAGAGGGAAGCATTGCAGGCCCTAAAATATTGGAACACATAGTAGATACAGTGCTTCAGTTTGAGGGAGATAGACATTATATGTATCGCATATTGCGAGCTCATAAAAATCGTTTTGGTAGTACCGATGAACTTGCTATTTACGAAATGCAAGGTAGCGGATTGCGTGAAGTAGTGAATCCAAGTGAATTATTGTTGAGTAAAAATAATGAGGGTTTGAGTGGTGTAGCTATTTCGGCGATGATAGAGGGTGTACGTCCGTTTTTGATTGAGGTACAAGCTCTTGTAAGTACATCGGCATACGGAGTGCCACAACGCTCTGCAACTGGTTTCGACATCCGTCGTATGAATATGCTATTGGCAGTATTGGAGAAACGTGCAGGATTCAAACTACCACAAAAAGATGTCTTCCTTAATATTGCAGGCGGTTTGCGAGTAAACGACCCAGCTATCGACTTGGCAGTGATAGTCGCAGTATTGTCAAGCAACTTAGATATTGCAATTGATTCAAGTGTATGTATGACTGGCGAGGTAGGTTTGAGTGGAGAAATACGTCCAGTAAATCGCATCGAACAACGAGTAGCCGAAGCCGCAAAATTAGGCTTTAAGCGAATAATAATCCCCGAATTCAATCGTCAACAACTCCCTAAAAAAACGTGGGGCATAGAAATAATCGGCGTAAACAAAGTAGAGGAAGCCTTCCGTACCCTCTTCGGCTAATGCTGAATAAGAGGAGTTTAGAAAGGATTTATAGCCCAACTTTTATTAGATGCTACTAATGAAAAAATAATCGTTTTATAAAAAAAGACTCATATACATAGGGAGGCATTGTAAGTCTTGTTCTTTCTTTAAATCTCTTGGATGCAATAAGTATCTCGTATTTATTCTATTTGAATATTTGGTTTGAAATGCGTCAATAGAATTGTGTTCTTTTGATTGTGATGATTTTACTTCGATTGGAGATATTTTGCCTTCTTTTGAGAGGATAAAATCGATTTCATAATTACGATTGCTACTTTCTGCTCGCCAAGTATGATAATATAATTTATATCCTGAAGCTGTTAATATTTGTGCTATTATATTTTCATAAACATAACCGATGTCAGCACGTAATTTATCGCTTAATAATTTTTTATATATTGTATTTTCAGTAAACTCATCATCCCAAAATGCAAGTGTAACGAACAAACCTGTGTCTGCGCAAAATAATTTAAATTGGTCAAGGTTGATATGTTGTGCTAATCCAGCGCTTGGGTCATTTGCATGGTATGCAATATTTACAGTCATTGAGTCTTTTAAGATTGCTATTTGCTCTTGTAATCGGTCAATTCTTCCGTCTGTAATTACGCTACTGACTTTGTATCTTGAGGCATTACCTGTTAATTGAGATGGAATAGCATGGAATAGTTGAGATGTTAGACCAGATGTGTCTAAATGATAAAAATCTTGGTCGTATAAATCTAAAATACTGCGCTTGCGTTGATCGACAATGTTTAGATTTTGGGTTTCTAAGTAGTCGTTGACAGCTTGAGGCATACCACCAACGAGCATATATAGTCTAAAATCGCGCATCAATTTGCGGTTTGTGTCATCGCCTAAAGATTGTCTTTTTTCAAATACAGATTTTAGTAAAGGTATAGTTGCTTCATCGCCAAGGGCCCAACGAAATTCTTCGTAGTCGAGAGGGTACATGTCTATGCGTGTTTCTTCGCTTGGTATAAGTATTCCCTTTATATTTTTTTTTATACTTAATAAACTGCCTGTTTCAATATAATCATATCTACCATCTTCGATTAAGTATTTTATTGCTTGACGTGCTAATGGTTGTAATTGTATTTCATCAAAAATAATAACAGACTTTCTTGGGTATAATGTGACATTAAAGTGTAATTGTAATTGAGTGAAAAAGAAATCTAAGTTGCTAATATCTTCGAATAACTGATGTACAGCTTTGCTTGTGCGCGAAAAATCTATTTTTAAGTAACTTTTATACTCTTGTTTTGCAAATTCTTCTGCTATAGTTGACTTGCCAATACGCCGTGCTCCGCGTATTAATAATGCTGTTGTTCCATGTTGTTCCTCTTTCCAATGGAGCATTTTATTGTATATCTTTCTTTTGAAAATCATAGTAGTATTTTTATTGTTGTTGTTTGTTGTGCAAAGTTACTGATTTTCTTTGTTATATGCAAATAATTTATCTACTTTTGTCAAAAATCCCCGATTTTTATAGTTCGAATATGTCAAAAATCCCCGATTTTTATTGTTCGAACATGTCAAAAATCCCCGATTTTTGTTGTTGAGGTGTACTAAATTGGGCAATCATGTTTGGTCGAATTGTACTAAATAATAAAAGTAGACACAAAAAAATTTTTTTAGTTAAACAATTTTTAAAAGTAGACAATTACGATATTTTTGTCTTATTTTCATTTACAAAAGTAGACATTTTTTACAAATTTACCTCATTTTCATTTACAAAAGTAGACACTTTTCATAAGCACCTGTTAGACAGCGCTATATTTCGTCTTTTTTGAACAAATTTAGGTTCAGTTGTTAATTCTCTTTTTTCAAACGTATCTCTACATTTAATTTCTCCTTTGTCATAGCGTTTTTTATAATTCGAAGGAGTATCATAACCAATAGCAAAGCAAGGTCGTTGTTCGTTGTAGAACTTAATATACTTTTCCATCACATTTTGAAAATCTTTTTTCTCACGACATTTTTCTATTTCAAAGTCGATTATCAATTCTTCTTTTATCCAGCCGTTCAGAGCTTCGTTCACAGGGTTGTCTGTTGGTTTTCCAGCCCTTGACATTGAACGGACTATATTCGTATCTTTAATAAGTTCATTATAAGCAATTGATGCATATACAGAACCTTGATCGGTATGCAATACCACTGGTTCTTTAGTATCATTTAATAATTCAATAATATCATTAAGACCATCTATATATTGCTCCCTAGCTCCTCTTCGTTCGGCTATCTTATATACTAAGATTTCTTTGGTAAAGACATCAAAGTAAAAGGTTACTTCTATATACATATACCATACTTTAAATGCGGTCATATCTGATATTATGACTTGTCGTGGTCTATCTACAGTTTCCCAAGTAGAGTATATAAGATTAGGATATTTATCCTTTTCCTTACGAGGTTTATAATGAACTTGATGCTTGGTCTGCGACCTGATTCCAAGAAATTTAAAACATTTATAAACATAGTTTTCACTGACACATATATGTTTATTAATTCTTATATATGCAGCTACCCAACGATATCCATGTGTCCGATGTTCTTCATGAGTACTTTTGACCAACTCTATCATCTTTTCTCGATTAATGTCGCGCTGGGTTGGAGGGCGTTTCTTCCATTTATAATAACCCGAACGACTTACCTTCATAAGATTACATATATCTTGAATTGCATAATCACGAGACAACAAATCAACTATTTCAAACTCTTCTGTTTTAAACGAACATACTCCGGTTCCCCAGCTTCGTTCATCTGAACGACATAATTTTTTTTTAGCCGCTCATTCTCTATACGAAGTCTCAGAATTTCACGTTTATAGGCTTCTTCTGTACGATCTATACCTTCAGGTAAGACTTCTTTAATTTCTGCATCTGCACGTGCAAGACCTTCTATTCCGCCTTCCTCATATTGCTTAAGCCATTTGCGAAATGCGGTATTAGACACGTTGTGAAGATCACAGAAATCACTTAATTTAATTCGCCCATTCTGCTTAAATTGGCGAATTAAAAACTCTTTTTCAAGTGGATTTAAATGTGCCATAAAAGTTTCTCCTTATCGATAGATACAGATCTTAGCTTTTTTTTGTTTGTTAGCCTTAGCCTCCTCCGTTCGGGGCTACGCCCCTCTCTACTGAGGCTAAGGCTAACAAACTACAAAGATACAACTTTTAATCTTTTTTCTATCGTTTCGTGTCTACTTTTTTAATAGCAACAAATTTTTTTATTGCTATTCGTTTTTTTGTAATTTTCTTACATGTTTTTTTTGAATTGATGTTTTCTTATTGTAAGGGGGTGAATTTAAATCATATAAGTAGATTTTCTGTGATTTTATTCACCAAGTTGAGGTTTTTTCATTCACCAAGTTGAGGTTTTTGTGATGAGGAATGCTTTCTTCTTTCCTAATTTGATTATTGTATAGTAAAAAATGTGATCAACAAACGAATGTTGATTAAGTTGTGACTAAGTGAGAGTAATAAAGCTTACTTAAATTACTGAATGTAACAACTTATGTAAATTATTTATCTGATTTTGTTACAAATCTCCGATTTTTGTTATAGAGGGTGTGTCGGGGTGGTTAATGTGTGATTCTTTGTGTGCTATGCAATAATAAAATCGACCAAATCGGAAAATCCAAGTTTGGTCGATTTTTTTATGCAATTAGTGAATATTAGAATTATAAAATATGTTTTCCTTTTAAAAAGTTTCTTAATTCTTCTTCATTGTAGCATGTCGTACCATCTTCAAATTGTAGATAGTCATTTTCGTTTTGTAGTAATTTTACTATTTCATTAATTCGAGTTTCTATTGAGATAGCATTATTATCTTCTTCGCTACAAAAGAAAGAAATCTTAAGTTTTATCATAGATTTAATTTTTGTTAGATGAATAAAATTGTTAATAATGTTAATTAATATTTTCTTATTTTTGTTTTAATCTCACGTTGCATTGTACACATGATTGCGACAGATGTCAATACAAATTATCTAAATTCCCTTGCACAGGTTCGTTTAAATACCCAGTAAGTGGGATAATAATATCTGGATCTAATATATTATTTCTTCTTTGAGTAATGTCAAATTCAGTAATAATATCTTCTTCTGTGATAGTATAATATTCATTTGCACGAAGGTAATTGTGTAATGGGGCGGTTGGATCTGTTACGTCATCTTCAAAGACATCTTCTGCTTTTATGTTGTGTTTATTTGGTAACAATTTGATTACAATAAATTTTGTTTCTTCATTGCCAGATAATTGTGTTGATGCAATATCGTATAAAATATCTTCATTGTCACTTCTGACAACACATACTGCATTAAAAGTACCATTGTTTAATCCGTGTTTTAGAATACTATCTTTATTGCGTGCTGGTGTAATATGATAAAAGGGTAAATTTCTATCTATATATTCTTTTACAGTCATTTTTATAATCATGAGATTTTTTTGACGGACTATTGATAAATAAATTATTGAATTCCTAACTATTTTAGTAAATTTGTTTCTTTAGATATTCGTATAGTGCAGAATTGTAAGGTTCTTTTGATATGCGGAATTCAAAATTATGATAAAAATGATTTCTTGGTACACGAGCTATTAATGTGATTTCTCCATCTATTTCTTTTATGTCAAAGAAAAATTGCCAATTTCTATTAGATCTTTTAGGTATTCCAAAGGAATATCCAAAGTAATTAGAACATTCTAATACATCTCCATCTACGTTATAATTGAAGTAGTTTTGTAGTGCAATTCGGTTAAATCTTTTGCTTGGTGAACTAAATGCTATAATATGTCCTGATTCGTAAGATTGTGGATATGGAAGCATAACGGCATAGATAGGAAGCCCATCCGAAGTATAGTTCGTTTCAAAAAGAATATAATCATTATGCCCATTTATTAGTCTATCGAATTTTGTCATGTTTGAACCGTCTTCATTATAATAAGAATCTTCTATGATTTCAACACTATGTGTACATTCTGTGCATTCTTCATTTGCGTTGTCTACATGTTTTTCTAATCTTTTATGATAAATATTTCCAGTAGGATAATATTCGATTGTAGTTTTTTTCAATAAACAATTTTCATTTTCAGTGCAGTGTTCCGTTGTAATTTCTTTTAGTATAGTTTGATTACATCCATATAATTTGTATTTTCCAGAATAAAAACGCCAACATCCAGGATAACTTTCATAATCCCAAGATATATCTCCTTCTACGTTGCATTTTAAATTACTATTTTCCCAAGTGGTTAAATTTGTGATTCCTGTATCAGAGGTCGGTGTTGGTAAGTTTGCTTTGTCTTTGTAGGTTAGTTCTAAAATTTTATCGTTTTCGTTGTTGTAGATGGTAATGTTACAAGATTTTACACTTGGAATAATTAATTTCCCGATAGTTTTTTCGTTTGTTGCTTCTATATATTGATATTCTGGTAAATCACTATTTTTAGCAGCTATTATTGCGTCTGAAATATATTCAATAGTATCTAGATTATCTTTTGTCTTGATTGTTATACGGCAATTTTCTAAATATTCAGGGCATTTAAATTCTTCATGAAATGTTAGTAATAATAATTTGTCAAATTGAATTTCATAAGTTTTTGAACAGCTTTGCAATAATATTCCTGTGATTACTACAATAATTGTTTTATAAAATACTTTCATAAATTAAAATTTTTAGGTTATTGTTTATTCTGGTTTGTAAATTAAATTTTTCATATCTTTAGTGTATAATGCACCATCAACAGATATATAATGTTGATTGTCTTTATCAACATAGATTGATTTAAGGTTGTCACAATCCTCAAATGCTTTATTTCCGATAGAAGTAACACTATTAGGGATTGTGATTGAAGTTAGATTTTTACACCCGCTAAATACACGATTTCCAATAGAAGTAACACTATTAGGAATTTCTATTGAAGAAAGCGCAGAGCAACCCCAAAATACCTCATCTCCGATAGAAGTAACACCATTGTGGATTGTAATAGAGGTGAGGGATGAACAATCTTGAAAAGCCCTCTCCCCAATTGAAGTAACACTATTAGGGATTGTGATTGAAGTTAGTGAAGAACAGCTAAAAAAAGCCCACTCCCCAATTGAAGTAACACTATTAGGAATTGTGATTGAAGTTAGATTTTTACATCTGCTAAATACATAATTTCCAATAGAGGTAATACTATTAGGAATTGTGATTGAAGTGAGTGAAGAACAATCACAAAAAGCCATCTCCCCAATAGAAGTAACACTATTCGGAATTGTGATTGAAGTGAGTGAAGAACAGCTAGAAAAAGCCCACTTCCCAATTGAAGTAACACTATTAGGAATTTCTATTGAGGTGAGTGAAGAACAAGCAGAAAAAGCCTCCTCCCCAATAGAAGTAACGCTATTAGGAATTGTAATTGAAGTTAGATTTTTACACATGCTAAATACACGATTTCCAATAGAAGTAACACTATTAGGAATTGTGATTGAAGTTAGATTTTTACAGCTGCTAAATACATAATTTCCAATAGAGGTAATACTATTAGGAATTGTGATTGAGGTGAGAGAAGAACAACCAGAAAAAGCCTCCTCACCAATTGAAGTAACGCTATTAGGAATTGTAACTTTTGTTTTGCCAGCAGGACAAGCAATTAATGTTGTTATATTTTTATTATACAGAATTCCATTTATAGAGGTATAATTTGGATTATCGTTATCTATATTTATAGCTATGAGGCTATCACAGTCAGAAAAAGCCTCCTCACCAATTGAAGTAACGCTATTAGGAATTTCTATTGAGGTAAGAGCGTCGCAATCACAAAATGCATAATTCCCAATCGAAGTAACGCTATTAGGAATTTCTATTGAGGTAAGAGCATCGCAATCATAAAATGCATAATATTCAATAGAAGTAACGCTATTGGGGATTGTGATAGATGTTAGAGCATTGCAAGCACGGAAAGCTCCTTCTCCAATAGAAGTAACACTATTAGGAATTTCTATTGAAGAAAGCGCAGAGCAACCCCAAAATACCTCATCTCCGATAGAAGTAACACTATTTGGGATTGTAATAGATGTTAGAGATGAGCAAAAACGAAATGCCTCCCCACCAATTGAAGTAACGCTATTAGGAATTGTAACTTTTGTTTTGCCAGCAGGACAAGCAATTAATGTTGTTATATTTTTATTATATAGAACTCCATTTATAGAAGTATAATTTGGATTATCTTTATCTGTATTTATCGCGGTGAGGTTATCACAGTATGAAAAAGCCTCCTCCCCAATCGAAGTAACACTATTAGGAATTTCTATTGAGGTGAGAGATGAACAATTGTAAAATGCAGACTCTCCAATAGAAGTAACACTATTTGGAATAGTGATTGATGATAATTTTCCACAATAAATAAAAGTACTATCTTCGATAGAAGTAACACCATCAGGAATGGTGATAGATGTTAGAGCTTCGCAAGCACCAAAAGCTCCTTTTCCGATAGATGTAACACTGTTAGGAATAGAGATTGAAGGTAGGGAATAACAACCTACAAATGCATCATCTCCAATAGAAGTAACACTATTAGGAATTGTAATTGATACAAGGCGGTCACATTCATAAAATGCTCTTTCTCCGATAGAAGTCACACTATTCGGTATTGTTATTGAAAATAAAAAAAGTTTGTAACTATTAAATGCCTCGTATCCAATCGAAGTTACTGTATATTCTATTTCAGAATATGTTATTTGGGAAGGAATGTTTATTGTATGGTATATTTTTGAATAATCTTCAGTGTAGAGGTGAGAAATTTCTGCTACTTTATTGCTTATGTCTAGGTTGTAATATATATTATCAATTTCGATGTTAGGTATAATTATAGAGTTTGATTTAATGACAAATGGATGACCTTCCGGTATTATAATATCTCCATTTGTTTTGATGAGTGTTTGTATATTATCGTCTAATGTTATTTCTATTATAGTGTCGTTATTGATAAAATATTCTGTTACGGCTTTGACATTGTCGTAAATAACATTGTTGGTTGAGTTGTTAAGAATTAAATAATTAGATAAACCTTGCTTATGGTATTTGATATAAGTTATTTTATTATTACAACTTTCTACTATTGGTTTCAAACTATTTATTAATACAAAGTCATCTTTTGATTTGTCGTAGTAGCCATATGCATGGTAAATATATTGAGAATTAAAATTATTCGGTTGACTGCTTCCTCCCAAAAACATAATACCAGATTCTTTGATGATGAAATCGGTATATTTTGCAGGTAGATCGAATGTTTTTCCCGAATTTATGTTCATAATGCTTAATTTATCATCTTTTTGGGAAATGATTAGATTGGGAGCTTGCGTTAGATGTTTGTGAATTATGATGTCAAATGTATCAAATTTAGACAACTTACCTTTGTTATTTATAACATAAGTTGTTCCGTATTTGAATTTCTCATTTTCTAGTAATTGTGTTATAAATAAGTAACAACCATTTTGGTGAATGTATTCTTTTAGGTCTATAATGATGTTGTCTTTATTTTGTGTGCAAAATATAACCGCAATGTGTTTGTTTTCATTTTTGAATAAAAGACATTGTGATACGTCAGAGGTATTATTGTATTGTATGTGTTGAGGGGTGTTTGTATATTCAGCATTTATTACCATTTCTCCATTTGAATTAACAATTCCCCATTTATTATTGTATTTGACTAATGATAAATTGTTTAAAAATTCACCAACTTCGTCAAAAATAGGTTCTATTATTGTTTTTCCATGTAAGTCAATAAAACCCCATTTGCCTTTATATTTAACTTGGGCTAAGTCGTTTTTGAAATTTTTGACCTCATCAAATATTGGTTTTATGATAAACTTGCCTTTTGTATTTACAAAGCCATACATGCCTTTTTTGTTTTGTTCTATATTTAAGCCATTTATTTTGGCATCTTCATAGGCTTTTTCATTTTTGTAATATACATCTAATGTTTGAGCTGATGAGTATATCAAAAATGCAGATATAATCATTCCAATTGCTGAAAATATAAGTTTTTTCATAACTTTATAATTTTAAAGTTTTATTTCTTTCTTAATAGTTGGTTTTGCTGAAATACAATGTTCCATAAGCATTTGGCATGTATAATCGTTTATTATTAGCATCTACGTCAATGGTTATATTCAATCCACCATCATTATAATAGAGTTGTTGAGATTTTCTATCGTATTTGAGATAAAGTAATTCTACCTCTGAGCCACCTTGAGGGTTATAGATGGTTTGTGTAGTGTTCCCGTTTTTATCTATTTCTAAAGCCCAAAATATATTCATGTTGCCATAGTTTAATGTGCCTTTCCATGTGCCAATCATCCATGAAGCAATAGAAGTGTCTTCTGTTTCTTGTTTTTGGTAACTTTGTATGTATTCTTCTTCGTATTCGTCATTATTTTCTTCTTGGTAAGAATAACTATACTCATCTTCATATTCGTATTCAGTTTCATTTAAAACTGCTAAGAAAGAAACAATTAAAGTTAGAGTTATTAAGCCTGCGAGTATTAGAAATAAATGTTTGTTTTTCATAAGAATAGTAATTTTTAAGTTGAATATTAGCGTAAATAAAAGAACAAAGTTAAATTGAAATTTAAACAGTTACTGTTTCTATGTAATTAGGAGTAAAATTCTATAGAAATTTGTCTGTGAAAATTTAAATTTAACTTTGTAGATTGTAATTTTATTTATTGCTCATTTTCATTAGTCTCTTTATTTTTATTAGATAAACAAGCATAAACAATTACAGCGATTATAGACCCTAAAATGCCCCAAACTATAGCCCATGTTGGATTGTAACCTTTTTTAATTGCAATATTTCTACAAATTGCAGCACAACATGCCCATATAGCATATTTTAAAATACTTAGTACTATTTCCATAGTTGTAATTTTTAAGTTAATATTAATGGTTGAAAAAAGTTTATTTACTTTTAATTATCTAGTTTCTAAATTCTTATAATGCAACCCTAACATCGATACCAATATTTATCATTTGTTGCAAGTCGTTATTTTTACGTAATTTATATAATAAAAAACTATTTAATTCGCCATTTTCAAGCACGCCGTCGTCAAGTGCTTTTGATATTTTATTTAACTGTTTTGTTGAATAATTACCTTTTAAATCATATACCTCTTGTCTTAAAAACTTATCTTTTTTAGAGTCGCAAGCAACAAAGATTAATATGCAAAGTAAGCTTAAAATTAAATTTTTGATTTTCATAATTATTTAATGATTATAATTATTATTTTTAATTTTAGTTGTGCTTAATTTTTTTATTATTGAAATGACATTTTTGCTATTTCTTCAGTTACTATTGATGCAAATTTATCAGATTCAGAATTTTTATCTTCCATGTAGTAGGTTATGATAACATTTTCCATATATTCTTTACCTTTTGTTGGATCTTTTTCGTAAAGTTTGATGCAGGTTTGAGCATCTTTAATCGGATCCATTGTAATTGTAGTGTCTAAAGTTTGTGGACTTGAAAAACAGGAATAGCAACATAGACATATTAGCAACATTCCTAATGATTTAATGATTGTTTTCATAATTTTTTGTTATAAGGTTGTAGATTTTATGATAGTATATTTGTGTTTTTTGTGTAAATTAAACTATTTTAATAATACGCAAATGTATATGTTTTTATTTGAGTGGCAAAAAGAAAAGCGTCAAAATAATTCTACGGATTTGTTGAATTATTTTGACGCTTTTGGGTCTGAATTGAGTTCTTGGGTGAGTATTTCGAAGAAGTTTCGGTTGAGGGCTTTGCTGATTCTGGTCAGTAGGCTGGTGTCGATGCTTTCGCGAGCGAAGATGTTGTAGATGTTTGTGCGGTCGCAGTTGATGGTTTTGGCTAACCATGTTACAGTGCGTCCTTGTTGTTTGAGTTCTTCTCTGATGAGTTGTCCGATGTGAGCCATAAAAAAACGTGGAACTTTTAGTTACTCGTCTCCATCATTAAAGGCTCTCGCATGCCCATCCTATCAGAGACAAGCAACACAGAAGCCCACGTGGATACGTATATACCAACAAGCACTTCATATAATAGTGTATATGAAGTGTGTACGGATACATATCACGAGTCATCTATATTGCTTAGTCGTATGATAGGATTATGAATTTGCGAGATTCTTAATGATCAAAGACTAAGGTCGTATAAACGCCTTATGTATATATATGTTTTTGTATTTTATGCAAAGGTAGTGAAAATAGATTAGATAACCAAATTTTTTGTGAATTTAATTGTGTATGCAATTTTAATTATTGTGTGTTCGCCCCCGTTGGGGACGTTGGGAATGGGATATGTTATTTTCCGCAGGTTCCTTCCCTTTGGTCAGTCACGCAGCGGTTAAGTATAATTAGCCCTCTTCGAGGACTTTACATATTAGTTTTAATTAGTTAAATTTGGGTAATAAAAAGGCGTTTAACCATTGGTTAAACGCCTTTTTGTATAGAGAGGTATTTATTATTTTTTAGAGTTTTGTTTCTCTTGGATGTCGTATGCAATTGGAGATGCAATGAAGATAGTTGAGTAAGTACCTACGATTACACCGAGAAGGATTGCGAATACGAAACCACGGATTGTCTCACCACCGAAGATGAACATTGCGAGCAATGGGAGGGCAGTAGAGAACGATGTTGAGAATGTACGGCTCAATGTAGAGTTAACTGACATGTTGATCAATTCGTTGAGCGCACGTTTTGGATACAAACCTACGTTTTCACGGATACGGTCGAATACAACCACTGTATCGTTGATAGAGTAACCGATAACGGTCAAGATAGCAGCGATGAATGATTGGTCGATTTCGAGTGAGAATGGCATGATTGTATAGAAGATTGAGTAGATACCCAAGATGAACAATACGTCGTGAACGAGACCTACAACAGCACCGATTGAGAATGCTACGTTGCGGAAACGAACGAGGATGTAGAGTGCAATAGCAATCAACGCAAAGAGGATTGACCAGATAGCTGAAGTTTTGATGTCGTCAGCCACTGTAGGACCTACTTTTTGTGAACTTTGGATACCGAGAGTTGTGCTGTCATCGAGAGTAGCTGCGCGATATACACCATTTTCAACTACATAGCGTTCAACGAACATTTGTTCTGTTACGTTTTCGCTCATCATTGGTTTGAGGTTTGTATAGAGCATATTTTCGATTTGAGCATCGATATTTTCGTCGATTGATTCGTTGCCGTAGTTAGTTGAGATACGCACTTGGTTGTTGTCACCCATTGTGATAACGCTTGTTTGTGCGTCAACAAATACGTTGCTAAGGATTTCACGTACTTCGTCAGTATTTACTGGTTGTTCGAAACGAACGATGTAGTTACGACCACCTGAGAAGTCGATACCTTGTTTCAATCCACGGAAACCGAGAGATACACAAGCAATAAGAAGGATTACTGCTGAGAAGATATAACCGAATTTACGTGTTTTGATAAAGTTGATATTGAGGTTTTGGAACCAGTTTTTAGTGATTGCTGTAGTGAATTCGAGTTTCATATCTTTTTCACGGTTAGCAATACGGTCGTAAACGAGACGAGACAAGAATACTGCTGTGAAGAAAGATGTGATGATACCGATAATCAATGTAGTAGCGAAACCTTTGATAGGACCTGTACCGAAGTAAACCAAGATGATACCTGTGATGAGGGTAGTGATGTTGGCATCGGCAATAGCTGAGAATGCGTTGCTGTAACCATCAGCGATAGCTTTTTTGAGGTTTTTGCCACCTTTGATTTCTTCGCGGATACGTTCGTAGATAAGCACGTTAGCATCGACTGCAGTACCGAGAGTAAAGATGATACCAGCGATACCAGGCAATGTCAATACTGCGCGGAATGATGCGAGGATACCGAACAAGAATACGATGTTGATGAGCAACATAGCATCGGCGATAAGACCAGGAACCAAACCATAGTAGAAAATCATGTAAAGAAGAACAAGTACGAATGCGATGATGAATGACATCATACCTGATTGGATAGCTTCTTCACCGAGTGATGGACCAACAACGTCTTCTTGGATGATGCGAGCTGGAGCTGGCATTTTACCAGATTTGAGTACGTTAGCTAAGTCTTTTGCTTCTTCTGGAGTGAAGTTACCTGAAATTTGTGAGTTACCACCTGTGATTTCAGAGTTAACTGTAGGGAATGAATATGCGTAACCATCAAGAACGATAGCGATTTCGCGACCGATGTTTTCTTTAGTTAAGCGAGCCCAAGTTTTTGAACCTTCTGCGTTCATTTTCATGCTAACAGTAGAACCGTTAGAATATTGGTCGAAGTCAGCGCGAGCGTCGGTTACTACGCTACCTTCGAGCGGAGCGCGACCGTCGCGGTTAGTAACTTTGATAGCGATGAGTTCGAATACTGGTTGTTGTGCTGTTGGGTCCATAGCTTTCACTGACCATACGAAACGAAGTTCGCGTGGGAATAGAGAAGCTACTTGTTTCATAGCGAGCATATCGTTAACATCTGCAGTATCAGAACCGAGAGCAAGACCTACGATAGGGCCGTTGTTTTGCATTGGTTGAAGAATGCTGAATAGTGGGTATTCGCGACGCATTTCTTCGCGGTCAGCTTCAGTTGTTTCTGTTTCGGCAGTGAGTTCTGCTGCGAGGTCAGCTACTGAATCTGTTGTTTCTTCTGCTTTTGGTTCTTCTTGAGACGCAAAATTTTGCGTCTCTACTTCAGCGTTAGCCTCTTCTGTAGCGCGGTTCATGTCGCGAATTACAGCGTTAGCTTGTTCGAGGTAAGGAGCAACTTCAGCATATTTATATGTTTCCCAGAATTCGAGGTTAGCAGAACCTTGGAGGAGTTTACGAACACGTTCTGGTTCTTTTACGCCTGGAAGTTCAACGAGGATACGACCTTCAACATCAAGACGTTGGATGTTTGGTTGAACAACACCGAAACGGTCGATACGTGAACGGAGTACGTTGAATGAGTTGTCGATAGCACTGTTAACTTCTTCTTGAAGCACTTTCACTACTTCGTCGTTAGTAGCAGAACTTGAAATACGGTCTTTGAGGTCGTATGTGCTGAAAATACCCGCAAGGCGAGCATTAGGGTCAAGTTTTTCGAATTCTTCTTGGAAGATTTTCAAGAAATTTTCGCCAGATTTAGCTTGGCGTTGGCGGCTGAGTTGGAGTGCTTGGTTGAAGTTTTCGTTTGTGTTGTAATCAGAGAGAGCGCGAAGCACGTCTGCTACAGAAACTTCGAGTTGAACGTTCATACCGCCTTTAAGGTCAAGGCCGAGACCGATTTCTTTTTCGCGACATTCGCGCAAAGTATAGCCCAACCATACTTTTTCACCACCTACAGAGTCCATGAAGTTGTAGTACTCTTGGTCATCTCCGTTAGCATAAGCTTTAGCTTTTTTGTCGTAATTGTTAGTTACAACAGAAAAAGAGAGATAAAAGAGACAAATCAACATCAATGCTACTGCAAGTAATCTTACAAATCCTTTGTTTTGCATAATGTTTTTTAATTAGTTTATGTATTTATTAATTTATTGTTTTTCAATGCTATAAACATCAAAAACGGCGCACTAATGACATAGAGCCACTAATGCACACTAATTTGGGGTGCAAAATTAGTAAATTTTTTTCTATTATGCAAGTGTTTTTTTATTTTTATCTATAATAGTGTTTGCATACCTTAATATATAACAAAGGCAACCAAAATTTTGGTTGCCTTTTCTTATTTTAAAGTGGTAGTAGCTAACGTTTTTGCTATTAGCTACTTACCGCTTTATGTCTAATAAATTAGAGTTGTTTTTTAGGTTTGATGTCCAATTTTACTGGTTCAACCATATTTTCAGGAGCAAGGATAGTGTCGAGGTCTTCTTTGCTTAGGATGTCGTGTTCGAGAACGAGGTCGTAAACACCTTTGCCAGTAGCCATTGCTTCTTTAGCGATTTTAGTTGAGTTTTTGTAACCGATGATTGGGTTCAAAGCAGTAACGATACCGATTGAGTTGCGAACTTGGTTCATGCAGTTTTCTGCGTCAGCAACGATACCGTCGATGCAGAGAGTGCGGAGTGTATTGAAACCATTGATGAGCAATTGGATAGATTCGTAGAGACTGTAAACCAATACAGGTTCCATAACGTTCAATTCCAATTGAGCATTTTCTGATGCCAACATAACAGTTGTGTCGTTACCAATTACTTTGTAGCAAAGTTGGTTCATCACTTCAGGGATAACAGGGTTAACTTTACCAGGCATGATAGAAGAACCAGGTTGCATTTCTGGCAAGTGGAGTTCGTGGATACCGCAACGAGGACCTGAACCCATCAAGCGAAGGTCGTTACAGATTTTGATGCTTTTCAAAGCGATGCGTTTCAAGCAAGAAGAGTAAGCAACGAGAACGTCAGTAGCAGAAGTTACTTCGATGAGGTCTTCAGCCAAAGTTACATTCCAACCTGTGATTTCGCGGAGAGCTTCAGTGCAGAGTTTGCTGTAGCCAGGTTCAGAGCAGATACCTGTACCGATAGCAGTAGCACCCATGTTGATGCAAAGCAATTCTTCAGCAGCAGCTTTCAAGCATTTAACTTGCTCTTTCATACCGTTAGCGAAAGCTTGGAATGTTTGACCAAGAGTCATAGGTACACCGTCTTGCAATTGAGTGCGACCCATTTTAACTACATTTTTGAATTCAGCAGCTTTAGCCTCGAGAGAAGCGATGAATTTTTCCATAGCTTCGATGAGTTCTGGAGTTTTGAGGTAAAGGCCGAAGTGGAATGCAGTTGGGTAAGCATCGTTAGTAGATTGAGAAGCGTTGATGTGGTCGTTAGGAGAGCAGAATTGGTATTCGCCATATTGGTGACCCATGATAGCCAAAGCGCGGTTAGCGATAACTTCGTTGGCATTCATGTTTACAGTAGTACCAGCACCGCCTTGAATCATATCAGAAGCGAACCATTCGTGGTGTTGACCAGCGTAGATTTCGTCGCAAGCTTGGCAGATGGCTTTGAATTGTTCGTCAGTCAATTTGCCTTGTTTGTGGTTAGCGATAGCTGCACCTTTTTTAGTGATAGCCATACCTTTGATGAATGTAGGGTATTCGTTCATCAAACGGCCAGAGATTTTGAAGTTTTCGAAGCCACGGAGAGATTGTACGCCGTACATTGCTTCTACAGGGATTTCTTTTGAACCGATAAGGTCGCTTTCAGTGCGTGTTTTGCCTGAAAATTTGATAGTGTCCATAGGGATTAGTTATTAATGATTAATGATTAGTTATTAACGGATTTTGTGTACCTATATAATATTTTGCAAAGGTAGCCAAATAAATTCATACGGCCAAGAGAAAATGAATAAAATTTTTTTTGCATTAAAAAAAATAAAAATGAGAAAAAAACGGGTGCTTTTAAGTTTCAAATTGTAGCAAAAGAAAAATAAAAAGTTATCAATTTTTATCTTTTTGGGATTTATTTGTTACAGTATGATATTTTATATATAAAATAATGTCAAAAAACTATTAAATTGTAAATTTTAATTTTTTTCTAAAAATATTTGCTCATATCAAAAAAAAGTGCTAATATTGCATCGTGAAATATGAATATAGTTTCTCACTTAATTTAATATTTAATTACTATGAATGTAGCTAAAGTTATGGCCGACTTGGAGGCTAAACATCCAGGTGAAAAAGAATTCTTGCAAGCTGTACAAGAAGTGTTGGAATCTATCGAAGAAGTTTACAACCAACACCCAGAATTCGAAAAAGCAAAAATCGTTGAACGTATGGTTGAACCAGACCGCGTGTTCACATTCCGTGTAACTTGGGTAGACGATAACGGTGAAGTACAATCTAACATCGGTTACCGTGTACAATTCAACGGTGCTATTGGCCCTTACAAAGGTGGTCTCCGTTTCCACCCAGCTGTAAACCTTTCAATGTTGAAATTCTTAGGTTTCGAACAAACTTTCAAAAATGCATTGACTACTCTCCCTATGGGTGGTGGTAAAGGTGGTGCTGACTTCAACCCAGTTGGTAAATCTGACGCTGAAATCATGCGTTTCTGCCAAGCATTCATGCTCGAATTGTGGCAACACCTCGGTCCTGATACTGACGTTCCTGCTGGTGACGTTGGCGTTGGTGGTCGTGAAATCGGTTACATGTACGGTATGTACAAAAAACTTGCTCGTGAATACAACACTGGTGTATTGACTGGTAAAGGTATGACTTGGGGTGGTTCTATCCTTCGTCCTGAAGCTACTGGTTTCGGTGCTCTCTACTTCACAGAACACCTTCTCGCTACTGCTGGTACTGACATCAAAGGCAAAACTCTTGCTCTTTCTGGTTTCGGTAACGTAGCATGGGGTGCTGCAACTAAAGCTCTCGAACTCGGTGGTAAAGTTGTTGCTATCTCTGGTCCTGACGGCGTTTGTGAAATCCCTGGTGGTATCACTCCTGAAATGATCGACTACATGCTCGAAATGCGTGCTTCTAACCGCAACAAAGTGGAAGATATGAACACTAAATATCCTGAATTGACTAAATTTACTGCTGGTAAAAAAGCATGGTCAGTTAAATGTGATATCGCTCTTCCTTGCGCATTCCAAAACGAGTTGAACGGCGACGATGCTAAAGAACTTATCGCTAACGGTACTAAATACTGCTGCGAAGTTTCTAACATGGGTTGTACTCCTGAAGCTATCCGCGAATTCCAAACTAACGGCGTAATCTTCGCTCCTGGTAAAGCTGTTAACGCTGGTGGTGTTGCTACTTCAGGTCTCGAAATGACTCAAAATGCTGCTCACCTTTCTTGGTCACCAGCTGAAGTTGATGCTAAACTTCACTTCATCATGGAAAGCATCCACAGCGCTTGTGTTAAATTCGGTAAACAAGCTGATGGCACAATCGACTACGTTAAAGGTGCTAACATCGCTGGCTTCATGAAAGTTGCTCAAGCTATGCTCGACCAAGGTGTTATCTAATAAACACATTGAGATTGTTTAAAACATCTTAAACTATATGGGGTTGACCTTTTGGTCAACCCCTATTTTTTTTTATATTTAACAGTAACCTTTAAGCAATTTATACCGAATAAGCCTGACAATTGATGCGTATTTTATTTAATAAACCTATTAGTTTTTATTAAAACATTATTTACAAATGTTTATATTTATTTAACCTTATTATATTCAATATTTTACATACCTTTGCAGTGTCTTTAATAAGGTTATTAAATATGTCAACTAAAGTAATAAAAAACACTTACAATCTTGGCGTTGATATTGGTTCTACAACAATGAAAGTTGCTGTTATCGACGACGACAATAACTTGCTATTTAACGATTACCGTCGTCATAATGCAAATATCCGTCAAACTGCACGTCACATAATAGGCGCGATGTATGCCCATCTTGGCTCTTGCTCTTTGCGTGTGATGATTACGGGTTCGGTAGGCATGGGTTATGCCGAACGCTTAGGCTTTAATTTCTCTCAAGAAGTAGTGGCTGCTGCAGAGGTGGTCAAGCAAAATTATCCTAATGTGCATACTTTCATTGATATGGGTGGAGAAGATAGCAAAATGATTTTCTTCAACGAAGGCAAAGTGCCAGACATACGTATGAATGGCTCATGTGCAGGTGGCACTGGTGCTTTTATCGACCAAACGGCTACTCTTCTCGGCATTGATACTACCGAACTCAATTCGCTTGCCGAAAAGGCTACGACAATCTATCCTATTGCCTCACGTTGTGGTGTTTTTTCTAAAACCGACATTCAAAACCTCTTAGCACGGAATGTATCGCGTGCCGACATCGCAGCATCTATGTTTAATGCTGTGGCTCTACAAGTTATCTCTTCTCTTTCTCGTGGTATGGATATTGAGCCAAATATATTTTTTTGTGGAGGTCCATTTGCATATTTGCCAGAACTAAAAAAACATTTTCAGCGACTACTCCAATTAGAAGATTCTGATTGTATCTTGCCCGATAATGCTCAAATTATTCCTGCTTTAGGTTGTGCACTATTGGCTAAAGCTGAATGTCAAAAAGCTACTCGCATTGCCAAACTTATCCACCTTCTACGATATGCCGATGAAGAGCTTACTCTTAGTCACTCTAACCAATTACAACCTCTATTTTCCAATAAAACCGATTTCGACAATTGGTTAAAAAACAAAACTATCCATCACATTTCTTCTGCTCAACTAATAGATTCTGAACCTACCGACTATTATCTTGGCGTTGATTCTGGTTCTACTACGACTAAAATAATTTTGCTAAATAACGAAGGTAAAATTGCATATTCCGATTATCGACGCAACGAAGGCGATTCTTTTAACGCTTTTTATGCTTCAATGCAACAACTCTATCAATCAGTTGCTCATCCCGAAAATATTATAATTCGTCGCAGCTGTGCCACTGGCTATGGCGAAAATCTTCTCAAAACTGCCTTTAATCTCGACTATGGTATCGTCGAAACTATGGCTCATTTCACTGCTGCCAAATCTATCAATCCTAATGTCTCTTTCCTTCTCGACATAGGCGGACAAGACATGAAAGCCATTTTCATTGAGAATGGAACTATTCGTCGCATCGAAATCAACGAGGCTTGTTCATCTGGTTGTGGTTCTTTTATCGAAACTTTTGCCAATATGCTCAATTATTCTGTTGCCGAATTCGCCCGTATGGCATGTTTTGCCCATTATCCTTACGACCTTGGTACTCGTTGTACTGTTTTCATGAATTCTAAGGTCAAACAAGCTATGCGCGAAGGTGCTTCTGTCGATGATATTGCTGCTGGGTTTAGTTATTCGGTTATAAAAAATTGTCTTTTTAAGGTTATGAAATTGCGTAATATCAACGAATTAGGCAATCATATAGTTGTCCAAGGTGGCACATTCCGTAATTTCAGCATCGTCCGTGCTCTCGAATTAATGACCAATACCAATGTGTCATTATCCAACATACCTGAACTCATGGGTGCCTATGGTGCAGCCCTTTATGCAATGAATAATTAATCTATTTCTCATTCCTCATTCAAACATGCAAACCCTCAACGACATACTCAACGCTAACCAATATACTTCAGAATACGAAACTTGCCCCGGTTGCGAAAACCATTGCACATTCCGTCTATTCCATTTTGCCAATGGCAACACTTTTTATTCTGGCAACAACTGCGAAAAAATCTATTCCAATCGCACCGATTCCTCTCGTCAAGGCACAAATATGTTTGCCGAAAAATACAAACTACTCTTCCAACGTGAAAAATTTCTTTCTATTTTAGAGAAAAAAAACACAAGTGAAGGTGGTAATAAACTTTCAACTCTTAAAATCGGTATCCCTCGTGCCCTTGGTATATACGAAAACTACCCCTTTTGGCATGCTCTTTTCTCCTATTGTGGCATAAAGGTCGTACTTTCGCAACCTTCTACAAACACTCTCTACGAGCGTGGTATTCATACTGTTATGGCAGATAATATATGTTTCCCTGCCAAACTAATGCATGGTCACATCTACAATCTCATCACTCGTGGAGTCGACCGCATATTCTATCCCTATGTTGTATATGAGCAAAAAGAAGACAAACATTCTGCCAACTCATTCAACTGCCCTATAGTTAGTGGCTATTCCGATGTTATACGCAGCGCCATCGACCCTTCCGATCGTCATTCCATCGCCCTCGATTCGCCTACCATATCGTTCAACAATTCCCGATTGCTCACAAAGTCTTGTTGTGAATATCTTACCTCTTTAGGTATAGATAAAACTACTGCCATCGCAGCCGTCAATGTAGCGCAACAGGCTCAAAATGAGTATAAAACTATTCTCGCCAATCGCAACAACGAGGTCTTGCAACGTGCTATTGCCGACCACCGAATGGTCATCCTTCTCGCTGGTCGTCCCTATCACATAGATCCTCTTATCGAACACAAAATATCTCATGCTATTGCCGATATGGGTGTCGATGTCATAACTACCGACATTGCTTTTAATCATACATCCTCAGTCTTCAACGAAATCAATTCTCTCTCCCAATGGGCATATCCTAATCGCATTTTCAAAGCGGCTCATTTTGTTGGCAATCATCAATATAGCAACTTGCATCTTGTCGAACTCACCTCTTTTGGCTGTGGTCCCGATGCTTTTATTCTCGACGAAGTAGGTTCTCTCCTTAGCCGTTATAATAAAAATCTCACTATTCTCAAAATCGACGATGTCAATAACATTGGCTCTCTACGCCTTCGCATCCGTTCTCTCATCGAAAGCACTAAAAGCAAAGCAACCCAATATTGTCCTCCTGTTTTAGGGGGACGAGCCGAAGGCGGAGGGGGTATATTCAATTCTCAATTATCAATTCTCAACTCTCAACTCACTCCCATCCCATTCCAAACTACCAAAACATTCGAAACCTCCGACCGTCAACGCACCATTCTCGCACCCTATTTCGCCGAAGGTTACTCCGAATTCTTACCCTCTCTTATGAAGGTTGCAGGCTATCGACTTGTCAATCTGCCTATTGGCTCTCAATCCGATGCCGAGACAGGTCTTAAATATGCCAACAACGATGTCTGTTATCCCGCAACTATTGTCATTGGTAGTATTATGAATGCCCTTAAAAGTGGCAAATACGATCTCGACAATACTGCTGTTGTCATCACTCAAACAGGGGGACAATGTCGCGCAAGCAACTACATGGCTCTTATCAAAAATGCACTCACTGCCGAAGGTTTCTCTCACGTCCCTGTCATCTCTTTTGCTTTAGGAGCTGGACTGCAAAACACACAACCTGGCTTCAAACTCTCTATTCGTCGCATGGCACGCATCACTCTCCATACTTTGCTTTATGCCGATTGCCTTGCCAAACTCTATCACGCTTCTGTTGTACGCACTAAACCTGAAATCTCTCAAACCGACATAAAAAATCTTTACAACCACTATATCACCGAATCTTTTTCATATATCGAACGTCGTGATACCGACGGACTTATCTCTCTTCTTTCTCGTGCGGTGAACGATTTTTCATCTCTCACCGACTTCTCTCGTCGCGTGCCAGTCATCGGTCTTGTTGGCGAAATCTATGTTAAATACAATAATTTCAGCAACAAAAACGTTATACCTTGGCTGATAGCTCAAGGCGTCGAAGTCGTGCCACCTTCTTTAGTAGGTTTTTTCAGCACTGCTTTTGTCAATACTCATATCTATCGCAAACAAAACATTAAAGCAGTCGCCACCACATCTCGTCTCGTATCCGATGCGCTTCATCATTACGTATTGCGCACTATGCGTCGTTACGATGCCGTCTGCCGTTCTTATCCTTTCTATCGCCCTTTTACCGACATATTCGACAATGCCCGCCTTGCTTCCGACATCATCAATCTCGCAGCCGATTTCGGCGAGGGCTGGTTCCTTCCTGGCGAAATATGCCATTTGGCGCATAGTGGAGTCAACAATGTCATCAGTCTTCAACCATTCGGATGCATTGCCAATCACATAATATCCAAAGGAATAGAAAAACGCTTCAAACGATTCTATCCAAACCTCAACCTCCTATTCCTCGATTTCGACAGTAGCACCTCCGAAGCCAATATCTTCAACCGCCTTCACTTCATGCTCCGCAACACTCAAAACGAACTAAAAAATATAAAAAACTCATGAAAGAAAATCTCGAACAACAAATACTCGCCGTAGCCGAAGAACTTTTCATTGCCAACGGCTTTGATGGCACATCAACTACAACAATAGCGCAAAAAGTAGGTTGCAATCAAGCTCTAATTCACTACTATTTCCGCACAAAAGAAAATCTATTTCAACAAATCTTTGTGCGCAAATTCGAAGCAACCATCACCCACTTGCTCGAACCTCTAACCTCCGAACTCCCTTTTAACGAAAAAATCACTAATTGCATCAACATTTACTTCGACTTACTGCAAAACAATCGACAGCTTCCTTCTTGCATTATCCACGAACTTGCTTTCAATCCCCAACGGCGCGAATTTATCCGTAATCATTTCATCAAAAATCCAATGCGACAAAATGTTTACTATCGCTTTAGCGAAACAATCGAAAACGAAATTCGACAAGGCAACATCCGCCCAATCGAGCCCTTCGACCTGATATTTAACATTATATCTCTATGCCTATTCACATTCATCACCCTCCCTATCTATGCCGATCTCCTCGAACGTACCCCCGAACAAGTCGACGACTATATCAATCACCGCCGACAAGAAATCATTACCCAAATCATCACCTCCCTTTATCCATAATATTTTATTATAACTATCAAAAACTATTTGCACAATTCAGAAAATTATATTAACTTTGCGACTCGAAAAAACAAACCCTTAATTAAATCTAAACACTTATGTTGAAATCAATTTTATCAATCTCTGGTAAACCAGGTCTTTTCAAACTCGTATCGGGTGCAAAAAATATGATCATAGTTGAATCACTTGTAGATGGAAAACGCTTTCCATCGCATCAACGCGACAAAGTCATTTCGCTTGCTGATATCGCTATGTACACTGAAACTACTGAAGTGCCTCTTCGTGAAGTGCTTGAAAGCGTGAAAAAACTCGAAAATGGTGCTGAAGCAAGTGTTGACCCAAAAGCAGAACCTGCTGTATTGCGCGAATGGTTCGCAAAAGTATTGCCTGATTTCGACCGCGACCGTGTGTATCCAACCGATATCAAGAAACTTGTACAATGGTACAACCTTTTGATGAAATCTGGTAACGACGATTTCTCAGAAAAAGAAGAAGAAACAACAGAAGAATAAATTGTGATTTGAAATGTGAAATTTGAAATTTGAAATTTTGAGTTTCACATTTTTAATTAAAATATTATGCAAAAAGTAGTACGATTAGTTTTTGCTGTAGTTATAATTTCACTTGTTTGTTGGTTTGCATCTCGTTGGAATGTTTGGTTTGGTAAGCATCCCGAGCCTCAATTCCAATTAACCGAAAGCGTGGTAGGTGTTCAATTGACGGTGGGTGATAATCCATTGATAGAGCGTATAGTGTCGTGGCGGTCGCGCCCTGATTCTGTATTGTTGAAAGATAATGCTGTGCGTCTTATTTGGATTTCTGATGCAGATACCTTATATCCAAAAGTAAATAAGAAGTGGATTGAATCAGGTGGAGGAGAGGCTATATATTATTGGAGTGAGATAGAGGTGCAAGAGGGGAAATATAGGTATGCTATAGTGACTGTGGATACTGTAACTCCTTATTATTCAACTGAGGTGAATTATTCGGATTCGTTGAGTGTATTGGTGTTGGGTGATGTGCAGGATAAGCGTTATAATGCTGATATGGACTCGGCTGTGATGCGATTAAGAAAGGAGTGTGATGCGGATTTTGTGTTGCAATTAGGAGACCTTATTGACCGCCCCCATCAAGATAAATGGGACATCTATTTTCATTCGTTCGAACCATTGCGCACGTCGGTGCCTATTATATCAATAGTAGGGAATCATGATTATCATAAGGGAATAAATAAGTATCCCGATGAGAGATTTTTCTATACTTTTCCTTATTTTTTGGATGATGAAAATAATGCTCCAAAAATTGGTTGTTGTGAACTAGATTTTGGTAGCACTCATATCTATATTCTTGACTCTAATCAACCGATATTCCGTCAGTTGGCGCAACGTAGATGGTTGAAGAGTAGATTGGCAAATGCAGAGAATGATGTAAAAAAGATAGTTGCATTGCATCATCCATTGCGCTCTGCTCGTAGTAATTTTAATAATCTTATTGTGCGTTGGTTGTTTGAAGGAGTTGTTAAACAATCTAATGTAGAACTAGTTTTAGCTGGTCATGAACATACAAATATCACTCTTACAAAAAAAGAAACAGGAGGATATAAGCAAATTATTACTAATTTTTCTTCTAAAAATTATGACGATGCAGATGGCGATAGTGGTCGAAAAATTGTAGAATTGCGACTCGAAAATGGAAAAATAAAGTTCTACTAAAACATGTTGAAAAACATATTAAAAAATTTGGTCAATTCAAAAATAATTGCGAACTTTACATGCTCGAATAAAAGCAAAGTCTATGTCTATAATCATAGGATAATAAACCTAATAATCTAACATAAAAACGTAAAAAACAATGGCAAGAGAAATTCAATTTAGCTTGGTTTACCGTGACATGTGGCAATCGTCAGGTAAATATGTGCCACGTAAAGATCAATTGGCACAAATTGCACCAGTTATTATCGATATGGGCTGTTTTGCTCGCGTAGAAACAAATGGTGGTGCATCGGAACAAGTGAATTTATTATATGGTGAAAACCCTAACCTTGCAGTTCGTACATTTACAAAACCTTTCAACGAAGCAGGTATTAAAACACACATGCTCGACCGTGGTTTGAACGCATTGCGTATGAACCCAGTTCCTGCTGACGTTCGTGAATTAATGTACAAAGTAAAACATGCTCAAGGCGTGGATATTACTCGTATCTTCTGCGGTTTGAATGATGTTCGCAATATTGCAGCATCTATCAAATGGGCAAAAGCAGCAGGTATGACAGCTCAAGCAACAATGTGTATCACTCACTCACAAGTGCACACTGCTGAGTATTATATCAATATGGCTGAGAAACTTATTGCTGAAGGTGCACAAGAAATCTGTTTGAAAGATATGGCAGGTATTGGTCGTCCTACAGTGCTCGGTCAAATCGTGAAATCTATCAAAACTAATCACCCTGAAATCGTAGTTCAATATCACGGTCACACAGGTCCTGGTTTCTCAGTAGCTTCTATGCTCGAAGTTGCAAAAGCAGGTGGTGATGTATTCGACGTAGCAATGGAACCACTTTCTTGGGGTATGGTTCACCCAGACGTTATCACTATCAGCGAAATGTTCAAAGCAGAAGGCTTTAAAGTGCCAGAAATCAACATGAAAGCTTATATGGAAGCTCGTCGCTTGACTCAAAGCTTTATGGATGACTTCTTGGGTTACTTTATCGACCCACGTAACCGTTTCATGTCTTCATTGCTCGTAGGTTGCGGTCTTCCTGGTGGTATGATGGGTTCTTTGATGGCTGACTTGAAAGGCGTTCACGCAGCAATCAATTCTAACCTTAAAGCACAAGGCAAAGCAGAATTGAACGAAGACGAATTGCTCGTTCAACTCTTTGATGAAGTGAAATATATTTGGCCTAAACTTGGTAACCCACCATTGGTTACTCCATTCTCTCAATATGTTAAAAACGTTGCATTGATGAACGTATTTGCAATGAGCCGTGGTGGCGAACGTTGGTCGATGATCGATGCTAACACATGGGATATGATTCTTGGTAAAGCAGGTCAATTGCCTGGTAAACTTGATCAAGAAATCATTGAACTTGCAAAAACAAAAGGTCTTGAATTCTTCACTGGTAACCCACAAGATAACTATCCTAATGTATTGCCTCAATACATTAAAGAGATGGAAGAACTTGGTTGGGATCGTGGTCAAGACGATGAAGAACTCTTCGAATTTGCAATGCACGACAAACAATATCGTGAATTCAAATCGGGTGAAGCTAAACGTCGTTTCAATAAAGAGTTGGAAGAAAAAATTGCTGCTAAAATGCAAGGTGGAGCAGGTGCTAAAGTCGACGCACAAAAACTTCTTCACCCTAATGCAGAACCACTTAAAGCTCCTGTTGCAGGTCGTGTATTGTGGGAACTCTCTGCTCGCACTAACATTGCTCCAGCTAAAGGCAAAAAATTCAAAGCAGGTGAATTCTTGTGTGGCCTTCAAACTAACCATGGTATCGACGAAATTAAAGCTCCATTCGATGGCGTATTCGTGGAAGTGAAAAAACAACAAGGTCAAAATGTTGAACTTGGTGGTGCAATCGCTCTTATCGAAAAACAATAAAAAAATAACAAATAAATTTTGTTTATTATAAAAATAATTGCTATCTTTGTAGTGTCTTACAAGATAGCAATTATTTTATTTATTAATATAAATCTTTTTTTTATGAAACTATTTTCTACTTTGATTCAACGCATTACTGCTTTAACAGTGGTGATTGCTATGGTGATTGGTGCAAATGCAGCCAATCGTACGTTTGCGACTATTGCAGATATGAATGCAGCAACAGATCTGGTTGATGGAGACGTTGTTACTATTACTAATGATGTTGTTATTGAGTATTTATTTGAAAGTTATTATGTACTTAAAGATAAGTCGGGTACAGCTACTTGTGTGAATTATAATTACAATTTTAGTAAATTTAATAAATTGCGTCTTGAAGGACTTGAAGAATATCCGGAAACTCCTCCTGTGAAACCTGGTGATGTATTTAAAAAATATACAGCGACAGTTGAATTTTCATATGATATGATTCAATTGAAACCAGAACTTGATATGGATTGGTTGGAATTTGTGGGTTTTACTGCAGAATATGCTAAAACTACAGATTACGTTGCAACAACAACAAAGGTAACAGTACGTCAATTGCTTGATAATCCAGATAGTTATATAGGAAAAGTGGTGTCTTTGGATAATGCATCAACTTTTCTTAAAGGTTTTAACTCTTATTTGGTTCAAGGTACAGATACATTGAAAAATTTTCGTATTTCAGGTTTGAATCCAGAAGATTATCCAAATAATATTGTTATCAATCAAGCTCTTTGTTTGAGTAAGTATGGTGGTGGTTGTAAATTGGAGTTGTCTATGAGTGATTACGAAGTAGGTCCTTTTACTGAATTAAAAGCCCTTAAATCTTCGGCAATGACAGAAAATATTCCTTTGAATTTAACAGTTCAAGTATTGCGTAAAGAGACATATAATGGTAAAACTTATATTACAGTTATGAATGGCTCTGGTAGATATTTGTTAAACTATTCTGGTATTCGTATTCTTTTGAACACAGAAAATGATGTAGATAAAAAGATTAAAGTAGGTGATAATATTAACTTAAAAACCTCGGCAGCTAAGTTGTCTGTATCAGAGAAAGATGGTAATGACTTTACTCCTTCATTGTTGACTTTGAATGCTCATGAAACTACAATTATCTCTTCAGGTGAAATTAAATATATGTCAATTGCACCAGAAGAAGTATCAATGTTGAATCTTTATGAATATTTGCCTGTAGTTCTTAATGGTTATGTTACTTTATCAGGTGAACCTACAGCAGAACAAACAGCTCATAACATTGCACCAGCGACATTGGCATCTATTTATGGCGATTTGAATATGATTTTATTGGATTTGACATATAAACCAAAAGAAGGTTCTAAATTTGTTGTAACAGGCATTATGGATGTGCCATTGTGGATGGGAAAATCTAATAAAACTGTAATTGTTCCACTTTCAGAAAAAGGATTTATGTCAGATTCTTATACTTTCAATAACATTGCAGAGATGCTTGCTTTTGGTGCGCCTATTTCGTCTGTAGTTAATTATAAATTTACTAATTCTTTGACTGTTACGGGCGTTGAAACAATTAGAGCAGTAGGTGATGAGGATCAAACTCAACACGTTGTTTTTGTTGCCGATGCAACAGGTTATTTGATGTTGAGAGGTGTTGTTGAGGCTAAGGTAGGAGATGCTATTACTGCAGTTTCGGGTTATTATAATAGTGGACGCCCAACTACAGTGAATGGTGGTTATAGAGATTTTGGCGTTGCTGTTAGCTTAGAATTAGATTCGACAGGTGTAGATGTAGCAACAACTGGTGCTATTACAGTTAATCCTATTGAAGTTACTATTGCTCAGTTGCTTGCATCTGATGAGTATGCTTCTAAACTTGTTAAGTTAACTAACTTTACATATAAAGAGGTTGAAGAAACAGTTCAAGATGAGACCGTAACACGCCATTTTATTTATCAAGGAACTGATTCAATGGCAGTTGATGCATCGTTTAAAAATCAAAAAAATAAATCTTCAATTGTAGGTAACTATTATCTTAATGGTTATTATACAAGTGTAATACCTCAAGTTAAAGAAAAAGCACCTTCTGCTATAGAAGATGTAGAAGCTGATAATTCGTTGTATTTTACAGGTAATACACTTTGTGCGTATGGTGCAGAAATTGAAGTTTACGATTTGATGGGTCGTTTGGTAGTGTCAGGTAGTGATGTTGTTACTCTTGAAAATTTGAATCAAAATATATTTGTGGTTAGAACTAAGTATTTTGATGGTCAAGTGTTCGTTACAAAAGTAGCAAATCGTTAATAATTGATTTTAATATCCTTAAAGACCTTAGACATGGTTTTGTCTGAGGTCTTTTTTAACCTAAATTTATGAAAGATTTGATTTCTGAAGAGTGGCGGAACTTATTGGTAGATGAATTTGCAAAGGAGTATTTTGTTGATTTATCGCAAAAAGTTGATGTTGCATATTCTAATTCGGTAGTTTATCCTGCGAGAGAAAATATGTTTCGTGCGTTTGAATTGTGTGCACCAAAAGATGTTAAAGTTGTGATTCTTGGGCAAGACCCGTATCATGAGCCAGGACAAGCTCAGGGGTTGGCTTTTTCAGTGCCAGATATGTGTCAGATGCCAGGGTCGCTTAATCATATTTTTCAAGAGATTGCGATGGAATTTCAGACTGAGCCACTTCCTGGAAATAACCTTGAGCGTTGGGCACGGCAAGGAGTTTTGTTGTTGAATGCAACGCTTACTGTAGAGGCAGGCAAGGCAGGAAGTCATGAGACTTTTGGTTGGCAGAGATTTACGGATGCAGTGATCGGTTTACTGAGTGAGAGGTATGAGAATATAGTTTTTATGTTGTGGGGAAAAAGTGCAGCAGCAAAGGTGAAAATTATCGATAAAACAAAACATAAGGTGTATGTATCAACTCATCCGTCTGGACTTTCGTGGGGCAAGACATCTAATGTTGAGAAAATGAAAGGGTGTGCGTTGAGGGTTAGTGAAAAAGGAGATTTGACAGGGGGAGAGGTGAATTTTATTTATAAAGGATTTGGGCGTTTGCGTAATGATTCGTTTTGGGGATCAATGCAATTTCGGGCTACGAATAATTATTTGAAATCAAAAGGAAAAAATCCTATAGATTGGAGGTGAAAAATATTGTGGTTTTAAAATAAAATTATTAACTTTGTTGAAAATTGTATTGTTATGAATATAGGAGATAAAATGCCTGATTATTTGGGATTAGATCAAAATGGAAATCCTATTAAGGCGGAAGATTTGAAAGGACAAAAGGTGGTGTTGTATTTTTATCCAAAAGATATGACATCGGGTTGTACGGCTCAGGCTTGTAGCTTGCGTGATGGTTATGAAGAGTTACGAGCAAAGGGGTATAAGGTGATAGGAGTGAGTGTGGATGATGCAAAACGTCATTTGAAATTTATTGAAAAAAATGAATTACCTTTTGATTTAATTGCTGACACTGAGCATGCTTTGGTTGAAGCATTTGGAGTGTGGGCAGAGAAAAAGATGTGTGGAAAAACTTATATGGGTACGTTGCGTACGACTTTTATTTTTAATGAAGATGGCGTTTTGGAGCATATAATTGGTCCAAAACAAGTGAAGACAGCAGTACATGCAGAACAAATATTGTCTTTAATAGACACGAGAAAATAGATACAAGATGTTAGATGTCTCGTATCTCGTGTCTTGTATATAGAATCTAAATAATTTAATAAATAATAATTATGGCAGAACAAGAAAAAAAGATGCCTTCGGCAGATAAATTGAAGGCTTTGCAGCTTGCTATGGAGAAAATCGAGAAGGAACATGGCAAGGGAACGATTATGAAAATGGGAGAAGATAGTGTTGAAGATGTGAGTGTTATTCCATCAGGCTCTATAGGTTTGAACTTAGCTCTCGGTGTGGGAGGTTATCCTCGTGGTCGTATTATTGAAATATATGGTCCAGAATCGAGTGGTAAGACAACTTTGGCAATTCATGCTATTGCTGAGGCACAAAAGGCTGGTGGTATAGCTGCGATTATCGATGCGGAGCACGCATTCGATCGTTTTTATGCAGAAAAACTTGGTGTAGATATTGATAATCTTCTTATTTCTCAACCTGATAGTGGAGAGCAAGCTCTTGAAGTGGCAGACCAATTGATTCGTTCTTCGGCTATTGATATTATTGTTATTGACTCGGTAGCGGCACTTACTCCAAAAGCGGAATTGGAAGGTGATATGGGTGATAATAAGGTCGGTTTGCAAGCTCGTTTGATGAGTCAGGCATTGCGTAAACTTACAGCAAGTATCAATAAAACTAATACTACTTGTATTTTTATCAACCAATTGCGTGAGAAAATTGGTGTTATGTTTGGTTCTCCTGAAACAACTACAGGTGGTAATGCATTGAAATTCTATGCTTCGGTGCGTCTTGATATTCGTAAATCTACTCCTATTAAAGATGGTGATAATGTACTTGGTAATCAAACTAAAGTGAAAGTAGTTAAGAATAAAGTGGCACCTCCTTTCCGCAAAGCAGAATTTGATATTATGTTTGGTGAAGGTATTTCGCTTGCAGGTGAAATTATCGACCTTGGTGTAGAGGCTGGTGTTATTAAGAAAGCTGGTGCTTGGTTTAGTTATAATGATACTAAACTTGGACAAGGTCGTGATGCAGCTAAACGTTTGATTCAAGATAATCCAGAATTGCTTGAAGAACTTCAAGGCAAGATTATGGAAGCGCTTAAGAATTAGGAATGAGGAATTAGGAATGAGGAATTAGGAATGAGGAATTGAGAATGGAGGAATGAGACTCTAAAATATATGCCTAACACTTAACTCTAACCTCTAACCATTAACCTTTCAATTCTCAACTCTCAACTTTCAACTCGAAATGAATATATTGTTTATTTGTCTTGGAAATATTTGTCGAAGTCCGATGGCAGAGACTATAATGAATAAATTGCTTGAAGAGCGAGGGCTCTCCAAGCAATTTGTTATTGATTCGGCTGGTTTAGAGGCTTATCATGAGGGAGAACGGGCAGATGCTCGTATGCGTGCTCATGCAGCTCGTCATGGTTATAATATAACGCATATTTCGCGTCCTATGCGTCGTGAGGATTGGGATAAATGGGATTTAATAGTCTGTATGGATGCGCAGAATAGGCGAGCTTTGAGTAATCGTGCGCCTTCGGCAGAGCATTTTAAGAAGGTAACGTTGGCAACCAATTATTGCGACAAGCATTGTTTGGCAGATTGTGTGCCTGACCCTTATTATGGGGGTGAAGAGGGGTTTGAATATGTGATAGACCTACTTGAAGATGCTTGTGCAGGATTGATAGATTCGATTGTTAAATGTTGATATTTAGCACTAAGGAGAATATACGTGATCTTAGGCTTTGAATCGATTGTGCTTCTAATGCTCGATTTATGTTGTCGTTGTCAGAAGAAAGCGGTTCGTGGGGTGTGCCAACTCGGTTATCGAAAGATACGAATTTATTATTAAATCCGATAGAGTATTTAGCTTCTATAGAGAAGCGAAGGTATTCGGTATATATTGTGCAACCGATGCCAAATTCGGTGAAATAGTCGAGACGTTTGAAAAGGATGGGATTTTCGGGGTCTTTGTCGATATTCCATTCGATATCCATGCCACCACCGGCGAGCATGTAAGGGCGACAATCACTTAGGCGGACAGCACTATATCGTATGTAAATAGGAATTCGAACTATATTAGATGGGGAGTTTTTGTAGCCATGAATAGTGTCGGATTGGAATTGTCCGTTAGTAACGGAGCCTTGGTAGAATGTCATATTATATTGACCCATGTGGAAAGCAGGGGCAAGGCGGAGACCAAAGTAGTTGTTTAGTCTCATTTCACCAATAAGACCAACGCTAAAACCTGGTATCCAATTTTTGATTTCTCCGCGCAAATTACTTTCGATATTGTGTTTAATACCGAAGTCCATTAGGTTAAATCCGACAAAAGCACCATAGTGCCAGCGTTTGAAATCAATAGAAGGCAGGTTTTGGGCTTGTAGGGTAGAGAGTGTAACTATTGTGATTATTAAGCAATAAAACTTTTTCATTGGTAATAAAACGAAAATGTGCAAAAATTATTGTGCAAAATGTTTGTCATAACAAAAAATATGTGTAAATTTGCACTGAAATTAGTACTAATAACAACTTAATTTTTTTTAACAATGGCTTACGTAATTTCAGAAGATTGTATTGCTTGTGGTACTTGTATTGGTGAGTGCCCTGTTGAAGCTATCTCTGAGGGCGATATCTACAAAATCGACCCAGAAGTATGTACAGAATGTGGCACTTGTGCTTCAGTTTGTCCATCAGAAGCAATTCATCTTGGCGAATAATTCGCTAACGAAAAACAAACTTAAAAACCGCTTGACTTGATTGTTGAGCGGTTTTGTTTTTTGTAGATAATTAAAAAAAGACAGAATAACAAAATAACATAAAGTTGTAATTATGTTTTTTGTTTTTCTGTCTTTATGATAATATTAAATTTTTTATTTTACGATATCAAGCAATTCAACTTCGAAAATTAGAGCTTCGCATGGACCGATGAGTTCGCCTGCACCACGTTCGCCGTAAGCTAATTGATAAGGGATGTAGAGGATGAATTTTGAGCCTACAGGCATGAGTTGAAGACCCTCAGTCCAACCTTTGATTACTCCATTGAGTGGGAATTCAATTGGTTCGCCACGTTGTACTGAGCTATCGAATACTGTGCCATCGATAAGGGTGCCGTGGTAGTGAACTTTAACTGTGCTTTCGGCAGTTGGTTTTTCGCCTTCGCCCATTGTTACTACTTCGTATTGGAGACCACTTTCAGTAACGATTACCTCTTCGCGTTTAGCATTTTCAGCTAAGAACGCTTCGCCTTTTGCTGCTGCACCTTTGTTTTTTTCAGCTGCTTTGGCTTCCATTGTTTTGTTGAGCCATTCTGCTGCTTGGTTGGCAGACATTATAACGTTAGTTTCTTGTTTTAGGTTTTCGATGAGACCACGTTTGATAATGTTTAATTTTGTTTCAATTGTAGAGTCGTTGAAAAGGTATTTGCTACGAGTGAATTGTTGACGCATATTAGAGCCTACTTCGATACCTTTCAAGTATAAAGCATTGTCGTCTGTATTGTTTATTCCTTTTTCGAATTCTGTAACAAAAACTTTGATGTTTTTATCAGTTGTATCTTTGCCAAGAATATATTTGCGTGCACCATTACCGTTAATTATACCGAGGAGCATGTTGATTGTGTCAACTTGTTCTGGAGTAAGATTAGCAGGTTCGCCTGTTTGCATTGATGGACCCATCAAAGTTTGGAAATATTGCATTCCTTCTTCAGGATTGATAAAATTATTTTCTCCTTCTAATTGTGATTTGAAAGAAGAGATTATTAAATCAGATTTAACAGGGATTGTTGAGTCGTTGAACAAGAAACCTGTTTTAATTTCTTCACCCATAGAGATACCCATGCGGAAACCTTCGATAGCAAGGCGTTCTGTTGGAGTTTGTTCTTTTAGAGAAGATTCGATACCATTGCAGAATTGAGCTACTTTTTCTGCATCTGCAGTGTCAGCCATTAATACATATTGACGAATACCACCAGCATTTGCAGCACCGAGGGCATAGTTGATAGAGTCGCTTTGAGTTTTTACGTTAGCAGAGTTACCTCCACATGACATAAACATTGGTGCAGCTACTGCTACAGCCAAGAATAAACCAAAAATTTTTTTCATTATTGTATCTGTTTTTATTTAACGATTTCAAGTAATTCTACTTCGAAAATGAGTGCTGAATATGGAGCAATCATTTGACCTGCGCCTTGTTCGCCATAAGCGAGGTTGTAAGGAATGTAGAGTTTCCATTTTGAGCCAACAGGCATGAGTTGGAGAGCTTCAACCCAACCTTGGATAACTTGTGTAACTCCGAATGTTGCAGGTTCGCCACGACGTACTGAACTGTCGAATACTGTACCATCAATTAAGGTACCGTGGTAGTGAACTTTAACTTTGTCGGTAGCAACTGGTTTTTGACCGATTGCTTCAGTGATGATTTCGTATTGAAGACCACTTGGAAGTGTTACAACGTTTGCGCGTTTTGTGTTTTCTTCTAAGAATTTTTCGCCAGCTTCACGAACTTGCGCGAATTGAGCTTTTGCTTCTTCTTCGAGTTTAGTGAAGAATTTATTTAATAACTCTTGTGCTTCTTTAAGATCTATTTCAGGTTGTTTACCTTCGCACATTGCTTCTACTCCTTTTGCAAAAGATTGGTAGTCAAGACCTTTAATTTTGCTTTGAGCTAAATGTTGACCGAAACTTAAGCCAACTGCATAACTTGTTTTATCCATTGTTTTTAGTTTAAAATTTGACTTGCAAATTTAGTTATTTTAATTTACAAATCATAGTAGGGAATTCATAATTATTGTTAAAATATGGGGTGATATTTTTGATATTTATGAATATAAAAAATCATCGCTCATTGGATTGAGCGATGATTTAGTTTATCTGAAATCAATTATGTCGTGGATGTGGAGAATACCGATGATATTGTTTGAGTCGGGTGTGTCGGTGATGGCGAGGGAGGTAATGTTGTTGATGTCCATAAGTTCGAGGGCTTGGGTTATCATTGCTTCTTGGTGGATGTGTTTGAACGAATGGGTCATAATGTCTGCTGCTGTGAGTGTTTTTAGATTTTCGTGATGTTGTACTGCCCTGCGAATATCTCCATCGGTGATTATACCAACACATTTGTTATCGTTGTCATAAACTAATGTCATGCCCTTGCGACCATCGCTTACAGTATAGATTATGTCGTTGAAAAGTGTGTTAGTTGTAACTCGTGGAATGGCGGTTGACATGCGATGTTTTACGCGCGAAAGCAATTGGCGTCCGAGTGCTCCTCCAGGGTGGTAGAGAGCAAAGTTTTCGGCTTTGAATTGTCGGCGTTCCATGAGACATACCATAAGGGCATCACCGAGAAGCATAGTTGCCGTGGTAGATGTGGTAGGTGCAAGATTGAGTGGGCACACTTCACGTTCTACGGGTACGTTTAATACAATTTCAGCCTCACGTGCTAATGCAGAATGAGGATTGCCTGTAATGGCAATGATGCGTGCACCTATGTTTTTGAGTGGGGAGCAGATATTTACAATTTCGGATGATGTGCCACTATGAGAGATGAGTAGGGCAATATCGTTTTTAGCCACCATACCTAAATCACCATGCATGGCTTCGGCGGCATTTACGAATATGGCAGGAGTGCCTGTAGAGGCTAAAGATGCGGCTATTTTGTGACCAACGATACCTGTTTTGCCGATACCCATAATGACTATTTTGCCAGTGCAGGCATATATCATTTCTACGGCAAGGTTGATTTCATCGCCTATAGAGTCGGCAATTTTTCGGAATTCGGCAATTTCTTGTTCGAATATTTCTTTGGTTCGTTCCTTCCAAGACATATATTTAGAGTTGAGAGTTTAGAGTTTAGAGTTTAGAGGTGGCGGACTTCTTCGGGATAGGTTGCTTGAAGGTTGCAGTATCCTCTGAAGGAGGTTGCTGTTGGTATGGTAAAAGTAGGACTACTATTTTTTTATTATGTTGTCAATTTCGATGGCTTGACGGAGGATATTTTCTATATCGGATAGGCGTAATTGGTTGGCGGCATCGGAGAATGCTTTGTCTGGGTCGGGGTGTACTTCGGCAAATATAGCATCAACACCAACAGCGAGGGCAGCACGCATGAGGTGAGGCACCATTTCGCGATTACCACCTGTTATGCCTCCTTGTCCGCCTGGTTTTTGTACGCTATGAGTGGCGTCGAATATGACAGGTACTCCAAATTGGCGCATTTCGACTAATCCAGTCATATCGACTACAAGGTTGTTGTATCCGAATGATGAACCTCGTTCGCATACCATTATGCGTTCGTTGCCTGTAGAACGGAGTTTATCCACTACATTACGCATATCCCAAGGGGCGAGGAATTGTCCTTTTTTTACGTTGATGGCTCTGCCTGTTTCGGCTGCTGCTACGAGTAAATCGGTTTGGCGACAAAGGAAAGCAGGTATTTGTAGAATATCAGCAACTTCGGCTACGATAGGACATTGCCAAGATTCGTGAACATCGGTAACGATAGGGAGGTTCAATTCTGTTTTTACGCGTTGTAGAATTTGTAACCCTTTTTCTATGCCTATGCCACGAGGCGAAGTCACAGAGGTACGATTGGCTTTGTCGAATGAAGATTTGAATATGAATGGAATTTCGAGGCGAGAACAAATATCTTTTAATTCAGAAGCTACTTCCATAGTCATCTCTTCCGATTCGATGGCGCATGGTCCTGCCAATAGAGCAAATCGTCTGTTGCCACCTATTATTATGTTGTCTGTGATTTTTACCATAGTATTTTTTAGATGTTAGACACGAGATATGAGATATTATACATGAGGAGTCTTGATTCTCGTTTCTTTTATCTAGTGTCTAATAAGTTTTTAGTTCGTAGCCTGTGGTTTTGAGCCAAATTATTATCTCCTCTAATATTTTCAGTGTGCGAGGTGCGGCTTTGATTGAATCGTGCATTACGATGATAGAGCCTGGTCGGGTGTAGCGTTTTATGATATTGAGAATGTCGTCAGGAGTGTGTTTGTTGTCCCAGTCGTATGTGATTACATCCCATTGAATTATTTTGTAACCCTTATTGCGCAACATGCTATTCTGTCGTGGAGTGATTAGTCCGTGAGGAGGGCGAAATAGATTGTTGCCTACAAGCTCAGCACATTCGTCGATTTCGTTTAGATAGTCGTTGGTATTCGTGTAGAATCCTTTTGAATGGTGCATCGTGTGGTTACCCACTTGATGTCCTTCGGCTTTGATTTGTGCAAATAGGTCGGGATGTCTGACTATATTGTCGCCTACGCAAAAGAAAGTTGCTTTGACGTTGTGTTGTCGTAGAATGTCGAGTATCGTAGGCGTAGTTTCGGGGCATGGACCATCGTCGAAAGTGATATATACCTCACGCCCAGCGGTTGGTATTCGATACTCCGCTGGGCATAGTAGGTGTAATATTTTCGGTGGTTGATACACTTTTTTAAGAACTGATAAGAAGACATAAAAACAGAATAACATAAAGGTAAATAAAATTATGTTTTTGTGTTCTTATGTCTTCTAAAAAATATTTTTAGTTTCTCACTAATGGGTAATATTTTTGGAGGTTTTCTTCGAGTTCTGTTGATAATTCAGAATCGTAGTTACGAGCTGTCATCCACATATTTTGAATTAAACCTACATTTTGGCGGATTGATAATTCTTGAGATACCGCTTTGCTATGTTTTGATTTTAATGATTTTACCCATTCGATTTTTGCGATGCAGTCATCAAGTAGAGGACGCACTAACGCATCGGCTTTTTCGATTTGACCGAGTTCGTAGTAGTATTCGGCAAGCATAGCAGTGCTATAGTCGGCAGGAACAGAAGTTGTAGGGATTACTTCCATACATTTATCAAGTACCTCAAGGGCTTTTTCGTTTTGTCCTTCCTCGATAAGAGCAGCTGCAAGTTGTCCGAACATCATACGCATTGTTCGAGCCATACGGATGTGTTGTTCGTCGAGGTAAACTTTAGGGTCTGCAATGTTGCCCCATACGAATTTGTTCATCATATTGTCGTACATGGCCTCTGTGTTTACTCGTTCTCTTTGTCCTTTAACAGGAACGATGCGATATGCTAAACCTTCCAATTGCATGTATTCTTGTAGAGCTGGGTAGTATTCGCTACCTACAGTAGCAGCTACATACATTGGGCGTTCCCAATTATTAGAGTTGAGCATTTCGAGTACCATAAGTTGAGCTTTGCCTACAGAACGATTGAGTTTGATATACATTTGGTCAGTAATTTTTGCAGAATCTTTTGCTGCTACAGTACCTGTTTCTATGGCTTTTTGTTTATCGACAGGGAGTATCATTGTAGAGCTGAAGAAATTGCCGATGCCATTTTCGTCGATTGTGCGAGGGTCGCGAACAAGGTCAAGAGCTTGGCCGAGTTCCATACCATTTTTGAATTGGTTATGGTCAGATACGCGGCATACATCAAGGTGACCAGATACATAGTCTTTTTTCTCCCAAGAGATAGGAAGAGGTGCTGATGTATAGGCTTCACGTTTCATTTGGTCGATATACCAATCTGTGTTGAGGTATGAAAGGTTACATACACGCATGTCTGTGCGATTTTCTTCTACTTCTTGATTGTACCAAAGTGGGAATGTGTCGTTGTCGCCATTCGAGAAGATGATAGAGTTAGGAGCGCAACTATTGAGGTAGTTGAGACCGAAATCGCGGGCAACACGACGATTTGAACGGTCGTGGTCATCCCAGTTTTGTTGAGCCATAAGGGCTGGTACACCAAGACAACAGATTGTAACAATAATTGCAGCCAATGGTTTAGGCATAAATTTCTTAATGAGAGAGTAGAAGAACATTACGCCAAGACCAATCCATATCGAGAATGCGTAGAATGATGCAGCGTAGGCATAGTCACGCTCACGAGGTTGGTATGGAGTCTGGTTGAGGTACATCACAATGGCAAGACCTGTCATAAAGAATAGTACGAATACTAACCAGAATTGCAAGTTGCCTTGTTTTTTATTGCACAATTGCCATGCTATACCGAGCAAACCAAGCAATAATGGGAGCATGAAATAGCGGTTGCGGCCTTTGTTGTTTTTGAGAGAATCTGGCAATGTATCTTGATTGCCAAGACGAGCATTGTCGAGGAATGAGATGCCAGAAATCCAGTTGCCTTTATCTAATTCACCATGACTTTGTAGGTCGTTTTGGCGACCAGCGAAGTTCCACATAAAGTAGCGCCAATACATGAAATTGACTTGGTATGAGAAGAAGAAGCGAAGGTTTTCGCCCATAGTTGGCATAATAAGAGTCTCTTGACGACCACAACGGTCAACAGTGATGCGTTTGCCTTTTACATTACCCCATGTTTTATAAGCAGAAACATGATGTGATTGACCAGAATACATACGAGGGAATAGCATTTTGAAACGAGAGTCCATTTCGTAGCCGGTTTGGCGTTTGCCAAGATTTTCGTATGCATCTTTTTCATCGGCAGAAGTTTTTACTTTTTGTTGCCATACGGTGTTGCCATATTTAGCGCGTGGTACACACATATTGCCTTGTATGTCAAGAATTTCAGGTGCTGAATACATAGCTCCGTAGAATAGAGGACGGTCGCCATATTGTTCGCGGTTGAGGTATGATTGCAATGTGAATACATCTTCTGGCGAGTTTTGGTCCATAGGTGTATTTGCCATTGAGCGAATCACAATCATTGTGTAGGTAGAATAACCGATGAGCATTACCATTGCACAAAGCACTATTGTGTTGAGCCAATGGTAGTTCCACTCTTTTTTAACAAAGAGAAGAACCGACATTGCAGCGATAATCAAAAGTCCAAGTATTACTCCACTACCAAGGAATGGAATACCGAGCATGGTGAGTGCTGCGATGAATGCGATGCGAGCACGGATTTCGTTTTTAACGGTTTGAGTTTCGTAAACAGCCCAAATTAGAATTGCTGCTGTGACGATAAGGTAGATGATAACGCCGCTATTGAAACCTAAACCACAAGTGTTTACGAAAAAGAGTTCGAACCAAGATGCCACTTTCACAAATCCTGGAATCATACCATAGAGTACGGCTGCAAGGATTATGACAGAGATGCCGAGAGCGATGATAGTGTTTTTGGTGTTAACTTCGTATTTTTTGAAATAATATACAAGTACGATTGCAGGGATAGTCAACAAGTTGAGCAAGTGGACACCGATACTCAAGCCCATGAGGTAGGCAATGAGGATAAGCCAACGTGCTGCATGTGGTTCATCTGCAACGTCTTCCCATTTGAGAATACACCAAAATACTACTGCAGTGAAAAGAGAAGAATAGGCATATACCTCACCTTCGACAGCTGAGAACCAGAAAGTATCTGAGAATGTGTAAGCTAATGAACCAACAAGACCTGCACCAAGGATAGCGATGCCTTTGCCAAGAGTCATTTCGTCGCCATCTTTGAGGGTGATTTTGCGAGCAATGTGTGTGATAGTCCAGAATAAGAATAAGATAGTGAACGAACTACACAAAGCCGACATAGCATTGACCATTGCTGCAACTTGAGTTGGGTCGGATGCAAAAAGTGAGAAGAGGCGACCTGTCATCATGAAGAATGGTGCTCCAGGTGGGTGACCAACTTCGAGTTTGAATGCTGAAGCGATGAACTCACCGCAATCCCAGAAAGATGCAGTAGGCTCGATTGTGAGTAGGTAGGTAACTGTTGCAATGGCAAATGCCAACCAACCTACGATGTTGTTGTAAAGCTTAAAATTTTTCATATTTTAGAATGTTAGTAGCGAGTAGCGAGTAACGAGACTTACTCAGCTTCGCTTCGTTTTTATTTATTTTAGAATGTTAGCACGTGATTATTTAATTCTCAACTCTCAACTCTCAACTCTCAACTCTCAACTCTCAATTCTCAATTCTCAATTCTCAATTCCTCATTCCTCACTCCTCACTCCTCACTCCTCACTATTAGGGTAGTCAATCGTATAGTGCAATCCGCGACTCTCCTTGCGTGCAGTGGCTTGTTTAATGATGAGGTATGCCACTGATATACAGTTGCGGAGTTCGCAGATATCACGACTAACCACCGAGCGTTCAAAGAGACTTTCTGTTTCGCGGAACAATATTTCGAGGCGCGACATGGCACGTTTCAAACGGAGGTTAGAGCGTACGATACCCACATACGAACTCATGATTTGTTGTACCTCTTTGAGCGATTGTGTGATAAGAATCATCTCTTCTGGCAATCGAGTGCCTTCGTCGTTCCATTGTGGAATAGCTTCGTTGATAGTCAAACTATCAAGACGAGGAATAGCATGTTCGGCTGCTGCATCGGCATATACTATGGCTTCGATGAGCGAGTTAGATGCCAAACGATTTGCTCCGTGAAGACCTGTGCATGAGCATTCACCTGTTGCATAGAGGCGATGAATGCTGGTTTCTGCATTTTCGTTTACTACAATACCACCACAGAGGTAGTGAGCCGCAGGTGCCACGGGAATATATTGTTTTGTGATATCAATGCCGTATGAGAGGCATTTTTCGTAAATCATAGGGAAGTGCTCGCGAGTTTCATCTGCAGGTTTGTGTGTTACGTCGAGGTAAACGTGTTCTGAACCAGATACTTTCATTTCGTTGTCAATAGCGCGAGCTACGATGTCGCGAGGCGCAAGTGAGCCTCGTTTGTCGTATTTGTGCATAAATTCTTTGCCTTTGATTGTGCGCAATACTGCACCATATCCACGCATAGCCTCTGTGATGAGGAACGAAGGGCGCACGCCAGGGTGGTAGAATGCAGTAGGGTGGAATTGAACAAATTCCATATCGCGAATCACACCACGAGCGCGGTGCATCATAGCGATGCCGTCGCCTGTTGCCACGAGTGGATTAGTCGTTGTATTATACACATTGCCGATACCACCTGTCGAAAGCATGGTTATTTTGCTCAAAAATGTGGTGATGCGGTTGCTACGAGTGTTGAGGGCATAAATGCCGTAGCACTCAATATCTGGAGTTTTGCGAGTTACGATTTGACCGAGGTGGTGTTGTGTGAGGATGTCGATTGCAAAATAGTGTTCAAACACCTCGATGTTTTTATGTTGCTTGATGCGTGCGATGAGTGAGCGTTGGATTTCTGCGCCAGTCGAATCTTTGTGGTGGAGGATGCGATGCTCCGAGTGTCCGCCTTCGCGGTGGAGGTCGAATGAGCCGTCAGGGGCTTTGTCGAAATCAACGCCCCATTCGAGCAATTGCTCAATCTGTTTTGGGGCGTTCATGACCACCTTTTCTACGGCTTTAAGGTCGCACATACCATCGCCAGCAATTAGCGTGTCTTGTATATGTTTTTCGTAATTGTCTAATACAGGATTAGTTACAGATGAAATTCCGCCTTGGGCGAGAGCCGTATTAGCCTCGTCGAGGGTGCTCTTGCAGAGGATAGCCACTTTGCCTTTGTCAGCAACTTTGAGTGCGAAGCTCATACCAGCTATACCACTACCAACGACTAAAAAATCAAATTTACGAATCATAAGGTTAGATATTTAGTATTTTAGTAGCGAGTAGCGAGAGTTACTCGCTATGTTTTTTTATTTATTATTTTAATACCGAATGGCTCTCGCTACTCGTTACTAAATTACTCGCTACTATAAATCATGCAAAGTTACAAAAAAATAGCGGTATAAGCATAACCTATACCGCTAAATTTTATTAAAATTGTATGGAATGTTTTGTGAAGTATAGTAATTTGATGCCGACAGGCTCTCATTACTAACTACTCATTGAATTAGATGTTTTCTAATACATGAGTGATAAGTTTCCAGAATTTTTCAGTGTCAGCAATGTGAAGACGTTCGTCTGGAGAGTGTACGCCACGCATAGTAGGGCCAACGCTCACCATGTCGAGGTGTGGATATTTTTCGAGGAACAAACCGCATTCCAAACCTGCGTGAATAGCAGTGATTTTAGCTTTTTTGCCGAAGAGTTTTTCGTAAGTTTCAGCCACTACGTTAGCAATTGGTGATTTTGGATTTGGTTTCCAACCTGGGTAACCGTCTCCGTGAGTTGCTTTAGCACCTGCCAATACGAATACGCTTTCTACCATATAAGCAGCATCTTTTTTGCTTGATTCAGTAGAACTGCGTTGGCTTGTAGTGATGAGGATTTGGTTATTTTCAATCATTTTCACTGCAGCGAGGTTAGTTGATGTCTCAACCAAACCTGGCATATCGTCGCTCATGCGCAATACACCGTGAGGACAAGCATAGAGGGCATAAAGGAGGCGGTGAGTAGTATCTGCATCAATCATTGTAGCAGGGCGTTCGCAACTGTCGATTGCCACTTTTACGCCTGCGTCTGAAATAGCAAATTCTGCTTCGATTTCTGCAGCGAAAGTGTTAGCGCGCACTGTCAATTCGTGTTTGAATTCAGCAGGAACGGCACATACTGCGCTTGCTTCGCGAGCGATAGCGTTGCGGAGGTTACCGCCTGTGATAGACGCCACTTTCAAATCAGTTGCTTTAGCAATTTGCCACATGAAGCGGTTAAGGATTTTGTTAGCATTACCGCGGTTTGAGTGGATGTCGCCACCTGAGTGACCACCTTGAAGACCATTCACTGTGATAGTGAAATAGAACAATCCCTCTGGCATAGCCTCTTCTTTGTAGTCGAATGTTACAGTAGTATCGATACCACCAGCGCAACCGATAAAGAATTCGCCATCATCTTCTGAGTCGAGGTTGAGTAATACTTCGCCTTTAAGCAATTGTGGGTCAATAGCAAATGCACCAGTCAAACCAGTCTCTTCGTCAACTGTGAAAAGACATTCAAGAGCAGGGTGTTTCAAGTCGTTGCTTGCGAGGATAGCCAATTCAGTAGCCATACCGATACCGTTGTCCGCACCGAGAGTTGTACCTTTAGCTTTTACCCATTCGCCGTCGATATATGGTTGAATAGGGTCAGTGTCGAAATTATGTTGTGTATCATTATTCTTTTCGCACACCATGTCCATGTGTGATTGAAGAATTACTTTTTTGCGGTTTTCATAACCAGGAGTTGCAGGTTTGCAAATCAATACGTTACCAGCAGCATCAGTGCGAGTTTCAAGGTTATGACGTTTACCGAATTCTTGCAAATACGCAATCATTTTCTCCTCTTTTTTCGATGGGTGAGGAATTTGACAAATCTCATAGAATTCTTTCCAGAGACGTTCAGGTTGAAGTGTTCTAATACTCATAATATTTAGATTTTTAGTAGCGAGTAGCGAGTAGCGAGACTCTGCGTCGCCTGTTATTAATGACAATTGATTATTTATTTTGCAAAGTTACAAAAAATATTTGGAATAATCTTGCTACTTGTTACTAAATACTTGCTACTAATGATTTAACAAAAATTATGAATTACGAATTATGAATTATGAATTAAATTTCTTATCTTTGCGGTGATTTTATTATATTGCGTTTATAAGTGCTAATATGTTAAAAACTACCTTGTTAACGTTAGGAGTGTCGTTGGTAATATTGCTTGTGGCGGTATTAGCTATGGCATTTAAGCCTCTTTTTTTGAAAGGCGGACGCTTCCCAAATATACATATTGGAGGGAATAAGGCACTGAAAGAGCGCGGAATTACGTGTGCAACATCGCAAGACCGCGAGGCACAAAATCAAGCAAAAAAGCATAATTATAAATATAAAACTGATAAATAAATGAAAAAATTATTACTCTTTTGTGTTGCTGCCGTAATGATGGCATCATGCAACCAACCAGCAAAACAAGCTGATACAACAGAAGCAACAACTTGTAACGTAAAAGTAGAAGAGGGTTGTCGTCTTCCTATTGCAGTTATCAATGTTGACACTCTTCTTCAAAGTTATGATTTGAATCTCGAAGAAAGCGATCGTCTTATGCGTAAAGGAGAAGATATGCGTCTTGACCTTAATCAACGTGCAAATAGCCTTCAAAATGAAATGATTGATTTCCAAAAGAAACTTGAAAATCAAGCATTCCTTTCTCGTGAACGTGCAGAAGCAGAGCAACGTCGTTTGGTGAAAAAAGAACAAGATCTTAATACTCTTGCACAAGAAAAAGAACAAGAACTTATGCTTGAACAACAACAACTTAGCATTCGTTTGCTCGATAGTGTTAATAGTGCAATTCGCACACTCAATGCCGATGGTAAATATCACCTTGTTATTACAACTAGTGCATTGAACAACAACGTACTTTTCGCTGCTCCTGAATACGACATCACAGCCGAAGCAATTGAGCTCCTCAACGAACGTTACAATAACAAAAAATAATACACCTCGTTAATAATAACTTCAAAGGCTACAGGTCATTCACCGACTTGTAGCCTTTTTTGTTGTTGAATAACAAATTTTGCACTCATTGAGTGCAAAATTACGAAAATATCATCTTGTGTTAATCGTTTTTGCACCGTTTTAATCTTTTTTTATCTATTTTGCACTGTAAAAGTGCATAATTTGTCATAAAAATGCACTCAATGAGTGCAAAATTTGTAGGTTTTCTTGTTGGTTTCGTTTTTTTGTGTTACCTTTGTACCGACATAGACCGAGTAGCGTTCTTGGTCACTTTGGAAAGCATTTTTGCTTAATTCTTTCTATCTATAAAATTTGGCGATTTTTAGCATGTGAAAGAATAAGTTGAAAAATGTTCACGTATACTAGCGTGAACTTCACTTATTCGTACATGCAAGGTCACGCCAAATACCTATAGATAGCGAGAAAGTTAAGTTCTCGCTTTTTTTATATTCTCCCCCTAAGTTAGGGGGAGTGCCAAACGGGCGAGGGGGTATGTAATAAAAACACACTAAATAAACATTATATTAACAAACTAAAACAATTACAACTATGAAAAAAACTCTATTCTTCCTCGTTGCCCTACTTACCGCAACAATCGCATTTGCCCAAACCGAAATCGACGGCATCTACTACAACCTCAACGATGAAACTAAAACCGCCGAGGTAACTTATCAAGATGAACGTTATTGGGAAGGATATAACTATTCTGGTGTTACATCCATCACCATCCCTGAAAAAGTAACCTACAACTCTACCGAATATAGCGTTACTTCTATTGGAGTTGGGGCATTTTGTAATTGCTCCTCTTTAAGATCTATCACAATCGGTAATAGTGTCACTATTATTGGCTATTATGCTTTTGTTGGGTGTTCTCCTGATACCTTAATTTGTAAATTTGGGAGTAATGTGGAAATTTATGGTTTTGAAGAAATCGATTATCTTCGTTATTTTGAAGGTCCAGCTCAATTGGTTTATTCTGTACTTGGTGGATCTATGTTGACAGAGATTCATATTACCGATGGCAAATTGTATGAAGAAGAATTCAATTTGATTAACCACTCTAAAAAATCTCTTCATACTATCGATCTTGCTGGTGCTACTAACGCTACTATCAACGATTATACTTTCTACGATTACTATAAATTGGAAAATCTCACTCTACCTAAAAACGTTGAAACTATTGGTTACAAGGCTTTTGCTGATTGTAAACATTTGACCGAGTTGATTATCCCTGCAACTGTAAAAGAAATTGGAGAATCGGCTTTCGAAAATTGTCGCTCTATTAGTAAACTTACTTTTGAAGAGGGTGGTAATCTTGAAACTATTGGCTCATGGGCTTTCTACAATAATCATGCGTTGGAGTCAGTTAAATTGCCAGAAGGCGTGAAAGAGATTGGCGATGCTGCTTTCTATGGTTGCAACTATGTGGAAGAAATCGTAATTCCAGCATCTGTTGAGCGTATTGGCGACAATGGTTTTGCCCTCTGCAACCAAGTGAAACGTATGGAGGTGCGCGCCACTACTCCTCCTACAATCGAGGCTAAAACTTTTTACCAAGTGAGTCGTGATATTGATTTTGTTGTTCCTGCAGAAGCTCGCAATGCTTACGCACAAGATGAATATTGGCGCGAATTTATTCAAGAAGCAACCAACGTGGAAAACACTATTGAAGGAGTCGAAATCTATACTCAAAACGGCACTCTCCACCTCAAAGGCTTGACTGCCGACTATCAAATCTACAACATGTCGGGTCAGATGGTATATAGCGGCAATGCATCTACAATCGATCTTGCAAAAGGTATCTACATCATCCGTATAGCCGACAAATCACAAAAAATAGTGTTGTAAATCATATAGATATATAAAAATTGCACAAATTGAAAGTTGAACTTTTAATTTGTGCAATTTTTGTTTATTGTTAATCTGTGAGTGAAATAATTCCGAAGGTCTGTCTTTATTGTCGAGATTTTGCGAAGCAAAAGCAAGACCATTATGTAAAAAAGAAAATATGTTTTTATGTCATTCTGTCTAAAAAAAAATTATAAATTCTCAGTCAGTGCTCGCCAAAGATTGTCGTTAGGCACTGGAGCCGTGATATTTATCGGTTCTTTGTTGACAGGGTGTATGAATTCGATGCTGCGAGCATGTAGCGAGATACCTCCGTCAGGGTTAGAGCGAGGTGCTCCATATTTCAAATCCCCTTTGATAGGACAACCCATTGATGCTAATTGACAGCGAATTTGATGGTGGCGGCCTGTGTGAAGGTCAACTTCAAGAAGCGAATAGCGCTCGCCATGAGCCAAAAGTCGATAACTGAGTGAGGCGAGTTTCGAATTTGGTTTCTCTTTGTCGTAGGCGTATGACTTATTTTGCTTTTCTACTCGCACAAGATAGTGTTTCAAAGTGCCTTCCATCTCTTTAGGCGTACCACAAACTATTGCCCAATAGTGTTTCTTGATATCCTTATGCTCGGCAAATAACTTATTCATGCGCTCGAGGGCTTTGCTTGTTTTTGCAAATACCACTACGCCACTTACAGGTCGGTCGAGTCGGTGTGTTACACCACAAAACACATTGCCAGGTTTATTGTATTTCTCTTTAAGGTATCGTTTAATAGTCTCAGGTAGTGGTTCATCGCCAGTCTTGTCGCCTTGCACTATCTCGCCTACGGCTTTGTTTATTATAATGAGGTGATTATCTTCGTAGAGAACGTTCATATTTGATTAGATTTGAGACAATAGACACGAGACGTTAGACTTTGTGGTCTTTTATCTCGTGTCTTATATCTTGTGTCTTTTGTGTTATTTACGTTGTTTAACAGCTTCGTAAACGATGATACCTGTGGCAACAGATACGTTGAGCGAGCCGATTTGTCCGAGAATTGGAATTGAAACCATATCATCAACTATGCGGAGAATATCAGGCGAGATACCCACATCTTCTGCACCCATTACGATAGCAAGTGGTCCTTTATAATCTGTCTTAGAATAATCGTGTGAAGCTTTTTCTGAAGCAGCAATGACTTTGATGCCACATTTTTGGAGGAACGAAACTGTGTTGTGAAGGCTATTTTCGCGGCAAACAGGAATTACGTGCAATGCACCTGCCGAAGTTTTGATAGCATCGGCATTAGCAGCTGCACCACCTTTCATTGGAACAACGATAGCATCAACGCCAGCACATTCGCAAGTACGAGCGATAGCTCCGAAGTTGCGCACATCGGTAACGCCATCAAGAATCACAATAAATGGGTCTTTGCCAGCTTCGTAAAGAGCAGGGATGATGTTGTCGATGCGTTGATATTCGATAGAAGAGAGGTAAGCCACAACGCCTTGGTGGTTTTTCATTGTGAGCTTATTGAGTTTTTCGAGTGGTACTTTTTGGATAGGCACTTGAAGGTCTTTGAGTCTGTCGAACAACTCTTTTGCCAATTCGCCACCCATTTCGCGACGAATGAAAACTTTGTCTAACTCTTTGCCTGCGTCAATGGCTTCAATTACGGCACGAATGCCGAATATCATGTTTTTTTCTTTTACCTGTTTCATATCTTCGGTATTTAATTCTCAATTTTATAGCCAAAGGCTTAAAGACCTTCGGTTCTCAATTCTCAATTCTCAATTCTCAATTCTCAATTCTTTAATGGTGGTGTATTCCCCAACCATCAAGGGTTTCAAACAACTCGTTTTCTTTATATTTTTTCTTAAAAGGGATTTGATAACCTATTCCCCATTCAATCATTTCGGCTTTTGTCAAGTGAGTTTTTACGGTTGTTTGTACATATAAATTGTCCCATACACGACAGCGCACACCGAGTCGGAAATAGTTCCAACCATCCTCTTTTTCGATGTTATATTTGTATAATAAAGGACGTTTTTGGTACTTATGTTTGTAGGTATCGTCTGTGTAATAAGCAAGTCGAATAGGGTCGTAAAGATATATACCCCAATCGAGAATAGCGGTTAGTCTGCCAACTTTGAATTCGTTGTTAAAAGTTACTGCGACTCTGAATTTGTTGGATAAATCCTCATTCATAATTACATATCGACCAAAGCGAGTATGTTTTAATTGGGCTTCTCGTTGTTCGGCAGTCAATCCTTCTAATTTGGTTCCTCCTTGTTGATTGAAAACGCCATCGTAGAAAGCATCAAGGCTACCACCGAGAGCATACCAATTGCAGATATTATATGTAGCACCTACGTGTAATGAGCCTACTCCATAACCTTTATTATCGCCATAATAGAGTTCGCGATACCCTCCTGAACCAGTGATGTTTATACTCCATTGGTAGGGTAGAGGTCCAAATATTTTTTGTTTCTTATGGTTGCAGTGTAGGCAATCTTTGTCTAATTTATATGAAGCACCAACTGAAGCATATAAAATGTTTATACCTCCATTGGGTTGTAATACAGACCCGTTACTCATGTGCATATAGCCTAAATCGGCGTGTACAGCCCAGCCTTTTTTTATTGGAAAATTGAAATGAGCAGCAGTTGTAAGATATACATTTACAATAGAACCAATCAAATTGTTGCATGTTGGCCCATAATATGACCAGCCAGGATCATTTCCGAATTCATTAAAAACTCGATTGTACGTTTTATTGAAAAAACTTAATCCTGCACCAACTTTCCAATCCAATTCGAAGTGTTTGATTTTTACTATATCTATTAGCAAATATGGGTATAAAGCAAATGCTTGTCCTAATACTTTTTTATCCCCAAGGTCTAAACCAACAAAACCGACTCCAAGAGTCGGTTTGCCTAAATATTGTTGCCATGGGTATTCGTCCCATGAAGGAAATTCTATTGCAAGCTCTCCTCCTAATGTAGGATTAGGATTTATGCTTTTCAATGTTTTATTAATAGGTATCACTTTACCACCTATCATTTGTGTTTTGAATACAAATGATTTAGGCTGGCTATAAGAGAAAATAGAAACAGCTATAAGTAGTATAGTAATAAAGACTTTACGCATTATTATCTACGGCTATATCCGTAACCATAACGGCTTGTTCTGCCACCGAAACGGCTACCGCGAGCAGTTGAATAAGGAATAGAGTAACCAACACCAAATCCGATATAATCGAAACGACTGAGGTGAGTTTTACATGTTGCCTGAACAAAGATATTATCGAATACTCGAACACGCAAACCTACTCTCATGTATAATGGACCGTCAACTTTGTCTGGGTCGAATTTATACCACAATCCTTTGAAACCATTGTTGATAGCAACTTTGTCGTAAAGGTAGTAACCTGCGTCAATCAAGCCTGTAACACGACCCATTGTGAATGCATTTGATATAGCAAGGCTAAGACGGATGCCATTAGGAGTGAAGCCTAAATCAACACCAGGACCTAAAGCATAACAGTTTGTGATTTTCCAAAGAATATCACCGTGTATATTTGATTGTACTTCTGGGTCTTTGTTTCGTCTGTCATTGCGGAAACCTCCGTCAATGAATCCATTAATCATAAATTTATATGGGAGGTTGTCGGCTCTACTCATTCTTGGACGAGAGTATGCGGCGCTACCCATTCTGTAGCGAAAACCTAATGAACCATAGAGAATCTGCATTGTTGTGTTAGGTAGGAATACTTCGCCATTGTTTGTTGCATTATAACCTGCATCCAATGTGATTGCAGCGCTCTTGTTGATATTAAATTGTAAATTAATACCAGCAGAAAGATATGCAGCGATATAAGCACCATTAGCAGGGTGAGTTTTGTTGAAGAAAGCAACACCTAAGCCTGTTTTCAATCCAAATTCAATAACATCTGTGCGTACAAAATTCCAATTTATGTATGGATACGCAGCTATCATCATACCTAATGTTGTTGGATTACCTAAATCCACACCCAATACGCCAACACCAATAGTTGGATAGCCCCAATGTTTTTCCCATGAGTATCTACCTGCTGGTAAAATCTCATAGTTAAGTTCAGCACCTAATGCGGGACCATTAGGACCTAATTGTTTGTACATGTCAGTTGGCAACACATAACCACCATAAAATTTAATTTTTACAGCATTGTTATTTTGGGCTGAAATAGAGAAAATTATGCAAAAAAACAATAAAATAGATAAAATCTTTTTCATAATTTAAAATAAAATTTGTATCTTTGCCGAGTATTAATCGGGGTTGTTGTTATTAAACGTATGAATACAATTCAGTTTGCAAAGGTACTAATTTTTTTTAATACAAGCAAAAAAATATGAAAATAATTTTTTCTAAAGAGTTTAGGACTTTTTTTTCGTCTATTACGGGATATATAGTTATAGTCCTCTTTCTTATCGCTAATGCTTTGCTTTTGTGGGTATTGCCTGGTCAGTGGAATGTTTTTGATAGTGGATATGCTTCGCTGGATACTTTGTTTTTCTTGGCGCCATGGCTTTATTTGTTTCTGTGTCCTGCTATTACGATGCGATTTTTTGCCGAAGAGAAAGCAAATGGTACTATCGAATTGCTTCTCACTAAGCCTATTTCTCGATTTCAGATTGTTGCAGGTAAGGCTTTAGCGGGTTGGGTGTTGGTAATTATTGCCTTGTTGCCTTCTGTGTTGTGGTATTTGTCGGTTTATGTTCTTGCCGAGCCGATGGGTAATGTCGATTCAGGAGCCTTTTGGGGCTCATGGATGGGTTTATTATTTTTGGCTGCAGTATATGTAGCTATTGGCACTTTTGGTTCTTCGCTTACTTCTAATCAAGTAGTGGCTTTTATTACTTCGCTGGTTATCTCGTTCTTGCTTTTCTATGGTTTTGAATTGCTTGGCTCACTATTTTCGGGCGAAACTGCCTATTGGTTGCGCCAACTTGGTATAAATGAACATTATAAATCTATTTCGCGAGGTGTGATTGATAGTCGCGATTTGGTCTATTTCGTTGCTCTTACGGCTGGATTTATCTATCTTACAACAAAACAAATTAAAAATAAATAATGAAAACGCCTTTGATTTTAATAACAAACGATGATGGCATTCAAGCCAAAGGTATTCAAACAATTGCGCGAGTAGCGGCAAAATATGGTGATGTGGTAGTGGTTGCGCCAAATGGACCTCGTTCGGCTCAGTCGAGTGCGTTAACTATCGAAGTGCCTGTATCGGTGAAACCTGTGCCTTCGGATGTCGAAAATATTACTCAGTATGCCGTTAGCGGTACGCCTGCCGATTGTGTGAAATTAGCTATTAGTCAGTTGCTTGATGAGAAGCCTGACCTTGTGATTTCGGGTATCAATCATGGTTCTAATGCAAGTATAAATGTTATATATTCGGGTACGATTGGGGCGGCTATTGAAGGTGCTTTGCATGGTATTCCGTCGATTGGTTTCTCGTTGTGTGACCATGCTGCCGATGCCGATTTTGAGCCATCGTTGCCTTATTTCGAGCAGATTATTGCTAAGACAATCCAGTCGGGTATGCCAAAAGATATTTGCTTGAATGTCAATGCGCCAAAGGGAGCAGTGAAAGGTGTTCGTGCGTGTCGTCAGGCAGAGGGTCGTTGGGCAAACGATTTTGGTAAGACTGAGGCTCCTCGTGCAAATGATTACTATTGGCTTATTGGCGATTTTATGTTCCTTAACGACAATGATATGAAAGCCGACCAATGCGCTATCGAAAATGGTTATATTACCGTTGTGCCATTGCAATTTGATATGACAGCATATAAGGCTCTTGATTTTTGTAGTCAGTATGAAACAGAAGCTTGATACTCTTTGGTTTGGAATGTTGATAGGGCTTGTTATGCCAGTTGTGATGTTGTATTTGTTTATACAAAACAATACATTTGATGGTTTTTCTCTCCGCACGATTCTTGATTTGGCAAGTACAAATAGTATGATTGTCAAATTATTGTGTATATCGGTATTTCCTGATATGGCAGCGGTGTTTTTGTTGAATACATGGGAGATGTGGCGTGCTTGTCGTGGGGTGTTTACGTCGTTGTTTCTTTTTATTGCGATATCGGCATTGTTTGTAGTTATAAATTCGTAAAGTTGTTGGTCGGACTTGTCGGACTTTTCAGACTTTTCGGACTTGAATTGATATATTCTTGTAGATGAAATATTTTATTATAGCAGGTGAAGCCTCAGGCGACCTTCATGGTAGTCGATTGATTGCAGAGTTGAAGCGTCGTGACCCAAAAGCACAATTCCGTTTCTTTGGGGGTGACCTTATGGCTCATGCTGTGGGTGCAGAGCCTATTGTGCATTATCGCAATATGGCGTTTATGGGTTTTGTGAATGTACTACTTAATATAGGTAAAATATTTCATCTTCAACGACTTGCCGAGCGTGAGGTGATTTCGTTTTTTCCGGATAAGGTTATTTTGATTGATTATCCAGGTTTTAATCTCCGATTTGCAAAGTTTGTGAAAACTCACCTTCCTTCCGTTGAGGTGGATTATTATATTGCGCCAAAACTTTGGGCATGGAAAGAGTATCGCTTGAAGGCGATTAAGCGTTATGTGGATAGGATGTTCACAATTTTTCCGTTCGAAACAGAGTGGTTTGGTTCTCGTGGTTATAAGGTTGAATATGTGGGCAATCCGTCGGTTGATTCGGTGGCGGCATTTATGGCTGAGCCTTTTGATGAGGCGCAATTTCGTGCTACGAACGGACTTGATGAGCGTCCCGTAGTGGCATTGTTGGCAGGAAGTCGCCGACAAGAGATTCGTTCGTGTTTGCCTATTATGGTGCAACTTGTTGAACGATATCCCGATTATCAATTTGTCATAGCTGCTGCTCCTGGCATCGAATCTGAGTTTTATAAAGAGATTTTGAGACATGAGACACGAGACACGAGATGTAGGATAACATTGTTGTACGCTTCAACATATTCGCTTTTGTCTATTGCTCGAGCTGCTATCGTAAATTCAGGCACAGCTACGCTTGAGACTGCACTTTTCAGAGTTCCGCAAGTTGTAGTTTATAAGGTTTTTGGCGGTCGATTCACTATGATGCTTAAGCCTTTGTTTATAAAAACTAAGTGGGTGTCATTGGTTAATATTATTGCTCAGAGTGGAGTTGTTACCGAATTATTAGCGCACAACTATACTCTCGATTGCACTGATGCCGAACTTCGCTCAATCCTTACTGATGACGACCGCCGTCAGCATATTCTTCAATCTTACGACCATATTATTCGTACACTTGGCCCTGCAGGAGCAGATGTTCGTTGTGCCGAAAAAATAGCGATAAATTAACGTTAATTTGGGATAACCTTTTTTGTTTTAAAAAATAAAAAGCAAAAAAAAGAGTGACTAATAGTATTTATTAGTCACTCTTTTTTTATATACCCATATCATCTGATTATCACTTTCTGATATTCTGTACCATTATCTGTTGTAACTATATAAACTCCACATGGTAATGTTATCATAGGTAATTTTCCGTAATATGTCACTTTTCCGGTAACGTCAAATACATAATATTCACTTTCAATACCCTCTACATAAAGAGTTTGTTTTTTAGTGTAAACTCTCATTTTCTGAGTTTGAGTATCATCTACATCGGTGCCAATCGAAATAGCTCTAAATTCAGCCACAAGTTCAATATCTTCAGTTACAACAATTACGCGAGTAGCATCTGTAACACCATCTGACCATTGAACGAAGTGATAGCCCTCGTTTGCTATAGTAGTTAATGTTACTTCAGTGCCATGTTCGTATTCACCTGCACCAGTAACAGTACCATTTTCAGCATTTAATGTAACAGTATAAACATTTATTGCAAATTCGGCAGAAAGTGTTACGTTATCAGTAATTATAATTGTGCGAGTAGCTTCAGTAACACCGTCTGACCATTGAATGAAGTGATAGCCCTCGTTTGGAGTAGCAGTTAAGATTACTTCTGTGCCATGTTCGTATTCACCAGCACCAGTAACAACGCCATTTTCAGCAGAAACAGCGACAGAATAAACGTTGATAGCAAACTCGGCAGAAAGTGTTATGTTGTCAGTAACGGTAATAGTACGAGTAGCTTCTGTAACACCGTCCGACCATTGAACGAAGTGATAGCCCTCGTTTGCTATAGTAGTTAATGTTACTTCTGTGCCATGTTCGTATTCACCAGCACCAGTTACAACGCCATTTTTTGTTGTCAAAGTTATTGTATAAACATTGATAGCAAACTTAGCATAAAGGGTTATGTTGTCAGTAACAGTAATTGTGCGAGTAGCCTCTGTAACACCATCCGACCATTGAACGAAGTGATAGCCCTCGTTTGCTATAGCAGTTAATGTTACTTCAGTGCCATGTTCGTATTCACCTGCACCAGTAATAACGCCATTTTCAGCAGAAACAGCGACAGAATAAACGTTGATTGCAAATTCGGCAGAAAGGGTTACGTTGTCGGTAACAGTGATAGTGCGAGTAGCTTCAGTAACACCATCTGACCATTGAACGAAGTGATAGCCCTCGTTTGCTATAGCAGTTAATGTTACTTCAGTGCCGTGTTCGTATTCACCAGCACCAGTTACAATACCATTTTCTGTTGTCAAAGTTACAGTATAAATATTAATAGCAAACTCGGCAGAAAGTGTTATGTTGTCAGTAACTATAATTGTGCGAGTTGCATCTGTAACACCATCTGACCATTTTACGAAATGGTAGCCCTCTGCAGGTGTAGCAGTCAATGTTATTTCTGTGCCATGTTCGTATTCACCTGCACCAGTTACAATACCATTTTCAGCAGAAACAGCGACAGAATAAACATTAATAGCAAACTCGGTAGAAAGGGTTACGTTATCAGTAATTATAATTGTGCGAATTGCGTCTGTAACTCCATCTGACCATTTTACGAAATGGTAGCCCTCGTTTGGTGTAGCAGTCAATGTTACTTCAGTGCCGTGTTCGTATTCACCTGCACCAGTAATAACGCCATTTTCAGCAGAAACAGCGACAGAATAAACGTTGATTGCAAACTCAGCAGTAAGAGTTAAATCAGAAGTAACAATAATAGTACGAGTAGCTTCAGTAACACCGTCTGACCATTTTACGAAATGGTAGCCCTCTGCATGTGTGGCAGTAAGAGTTACTTCAGTGCCATGTTCGTATTCACCAGCACCAGTTACAACGCCATTTTTTGTTGTCAAAGTTACTGTATAAATATTAATAGCAAACTCGGCAGAAAGGGTTACGTTATCAGTAATTATAATTGTGCGAGTAGCCTCTGTAACACCGTCTGACCATTTTACGAAATGGTAGCCCTCTGCATGTGTGGCAGTAAGAGTTACTTCAGTGCCATGTTCGTATTCACCAGCACCAGTAACAACGCCATTTTCAGCAGAAACAGCGATAGAATAAACGTTGATAGCAAACTCGGCAGAAAGGGTTACGTTATCAGTAATTATAATTGTGCGAGTCGCTTCTGTAACACCGTCTGACCATTTCACGAAGTGATATCCCTCTGCAGGTGTAGCAGTCAAGATTACTTCTGTGCCATGATTATAATTACCTACACCAACAATAACGCCATTTTCTGCTAATCCTTGTACTGAATAAAATTTCACTAATAAATCAACTGCAGTAGAAGAAAATTTATTTTCGCTATTGGCATTACTTAATACGATATTATCAATAGTAACTACAGTATTATTATATTCTTCACTCAATAACCCCGTAAATTCTATAGACATCACGTCTCCATTATTACCTGTAATTGAGGCATTCGACATTGAAAATATCACAACACGATAATCCTTATTGCCTATTTTTGTTATAGATGTAGTATGTCCATTAAGACGATTGGTAGCTTTTAGTTTAGATGCGTCAGTAGTCATTCCCTCTACCCAATGCACGTCGAATTGCATTGCTACAATATCGGAATAATTATCCATTGCCACATTCACTGCATAACCATCCTTAGTCGGTTGACCCGACAACGATAAGCTATTAGGTTCATATATTTCACCGCTGACCTCCACATTTTTCATGCGATTATCAGGGTCGTTGGTATAAACATTCATCGTTGTTGAATATTTACCCTCTACGGTAGGAGTATATTCAATTGTGATATTTTTAGTTTTTGATGCTTCGATGACTAAAGGTAGTTCATCAACAACCCTATAACCCTCTGCCAAGAATGTCACTCGTTCAATAGTTAATGGAGCTTGTCCGCTATTTCGAATTGAATAAGATGCAGTAGCGACATTTGTTACAGCAGTCAAAGGTATAGTTAATGACGCATTACTTGTAATTTTTGGACTCTTAATTTGTACTCTACCTTGTGAAACTGCCGACACCATATTTATTGAGTTCACATTACTCAACACAGTATTCAATGGTTTAAGATAATAATATCCACTTGTACCATTCAATCTGAATTTAGCATCACACATTTTTCCATCTACTTCAGTCAATGGTGTGTTTGTTGGAGAATATATCATAATAGTGAGCGTATCTTTATGCATCGTTCCAAATGCCAAATGGTCAGTTGCTCGTTCCGACAACTCAACGCTTTCGAAAACCAACGCTTCTGGCAATTTGAAACTAAATTGTGCTCCTACGATAGGCTCCATATTATTCATAGTGATAGGCACTGCCACAATACTATCTGCAATACCTTCTACAGAACTTACATGCAATTCATTTACTGAAAATGGGTCTGCCACCACGTTAGCCTTTTGCACCCCATTCATCGCATTCGATGTTACTGATATAGTACGACTTATTGCGCCCCAATTCACTGGTGCATATTGCAAAGTAACACTCTTAGTTCCTCCTATCGCAATAGTAAATTCTGTTTCACTAAACTCAAAGTCTTCATCATCAATAGAGATTGATGATACCGACAATACCGAAGTACCAACATTTTTCAATGTAACACTGCGTGTATAAGTCGAACGAATTGGAATATGTCCAAAATCTATATCTTTAGTTTGAATCTCTAATTTAGGAGCTAAAATTGTAACTGTTCCGCTCTTTGCTTCTGCCGAAAGGCTATTTCCTGCCACATCACCCAATACTACCGATGGTGTAAGTGTATAAATTGCAGGCTCGCGTTTGAGTTTAAGTTTGAAAGAACACAATACCCCTTCATTTCCATTTAACGTACTCAACGACAAACTATAAATATATATACGCAGTTCCTTATTCACTTCTGCAGCCGAAATCAAATGCCCATTTGAGCGTGCTGAATTCAATGTAGCCGATGCATCTACGTATGTGAGATTTTTATCCAATGGAATTGTAATCTCCACAGCCGTAATAGCATCGCTATTTGCCAACGACACATCTACCTGCACCTCGTCATTGTATTTTCCCTCTGCCGAAGTTAGTGATATTGTATTTGTTGCATGTATGGCAATCGTTATGATTGCCATACAGACAATAGTTAATATTTTTTTCATTGGATATACACAATTTTACTTGTTTGCATCAATTTGTCATCGACATACAACGACACGAAATATACGCCTGGCTGCATGCCTTCGGCTGGAGTCCATGTGTATGAATATGAACCGAAATCGTTTGCTGTTGTATATACGTCGATTGTGCGACCTGCCACGTCGGTGAATACCATGCGCACTGCGTGTTCGCCTGATTGACCAATGAGGTATGGCACTATCACTTGCTGGCGGAATGGGTTTGGATATGGTGCTGACATTTGCATTTGTTCCACTACGCCGAGGTTGGTTGTTGTGCCGTCGATTGGCAATACGTTACGTCCTTGAGTGTCGCTAAGAACTATGCTACTCAATTCAGCATCACCAATTTCGAGCAATGCATGACGACCTGCAGGAATAGTTTTGCCCGACATAGAGTAAGCCATAAACATTAATTCATAATCATTTATCCAATTGGTTACCTTTTCAAATCCATCGAGAGCTGCCAATGGTTTGATTTCAGCATCTTTATCAGCAACGAACGAGAATTGTACACCGCCCAATGCTACCGTAGTTTCCACGTATAAAATACCATTTTCGATATAATAAGTAGCCGTATTGTCAACAGACATAATACCTGCCGACGAAGGATTCAAGATGATGCTGATTGTAGCCACCACATCGAGAATATTCACCACGCCATCGACATTTACGTCTGCCGCCTCGAAGATGAATGGTTGTGGATTTTGATTTGTAAGCCATGCCACTTGCGTAACCACGTCAGCCACATCCACTGTCATACTACCATTCGCATCACCTTTCGATGCTGTGAGCGGAGTTGCTGCTACTGGATTTGATAAATCGTATGACGAAAGCGATGTGGTCATCTGTTTGATGAAATAATAATATGTTTTACCTGGCTCAACATCATAATCAATAAATTCAGTTTCTTTTGAATCTATCAAAGAGTTATTAATAATTAGAGTATCAAATTTCCAACCTGCTTCGATATAACATTTGCAATTACTATCATAATATCTATTCCATTTGATAGTATCCTCTGTCCAACGATAAATATTATATCCTAATAAATCTTCAAAATCCTCTTCATCAGTCTCCCATGTTAGTTTCACTTTTCCGAGTCCAGCCTCTGCCATAAGTCCTGTGCTCATCGAGCCTGCTGATGCAACTTGCACGTTGAAACGCATATTCTCTTCTGGAATTTCAAAATGGTCTGTATCTTCTGCGCCATACACATAAATACGATTCAAACCATCTGTGGCTGTTTTACCTGTGATGTCGAGATATGCAGTGTAAATAGTACTATCAGCACTCCATGAGCCATCTTCAGCAATAGATACTTGAGTATATGGCGGACGCACACCCATCGAAATTGAAGGCGCAACGCTCACATCCATTGGGCGATTGAAATATACCTCAAACTTATGACGTCCAACACCCAATGGAGGCAACAATTCAAACTCATCTTGTGCATCATAGCCATTTACAACTACTTTCCAAACTATACCATGAGCTTCTGACGATGGACAAGTAAGACGTTTTGATAGATCATAATAACCATAACCATGATTTGTATTTATATCCCATATACCTTCACGAATAATATCTTCACGATTACTTCCCCAATATTGGGAATAATCAATAATTATAGGCGAACTAAATTCTACCTTATAATTTACATCATTACCAAAAATATTGTTTTCTAAAAAAATACCATACTGATTAGTATATCCTATGTTTGAATGACCTAATATATTATTATTGCAAACATAGAAAGTACCAGGGCTACCACAGGACATAATTCGATAGCTAGTAGGAAATTCATTATTAATAAAGTTTGATTTTAAAATTATTGTATCTTCTTTATTAGGAAGATTAGAAAAACTAATAAAATTATCAGTTACAATATTATTTACAAAAACAGTATTTTCAATAGTCGGAATTTTTTTATATTCATAGTACAAATTAAAAAATTCTTCTTGAGATAATACTGTTCTATTATTTTCAAAAAAACAATAATTAAAAGATCCACCATATAAAATATTAGATTTTTTAAAAGCTAAATTAATAAATTTACAATAAGTTAAAGTATCTTCGCGAAAGACAAAACTAGAAACAATAGCTTCATTTAAATTTGAACTTGTAAATAAAATTATACTATCTAGTTTCCCTTTTGCTATTATATGCCCTCCATCTGCAATAGACAAACCTGTTCCATCTTTAAATTTCAATACTGCACCTGGTTTTAAAGTCAAAGTTACACCATCTGGCACTGCCAAAGGAGATGTAACAATATAATGAACATTAGGATAAAGAGTTAAATCTTCAGTAATCATACCTCCAATCTCTACCCCATTTTCAGCAATAATAACAAAATTATGCTCAAGAGTATATTGTGCATTATCACAAGTAGCCGTGAACAACAATTTAATATGACGACCATCGACACAATTAGGGTTAACGACAAAACGGATAGGGTTAACGCTACGATTTTTAGCATAACTACTAAGTGGACGACCAAATTCTACTTCTGAATCTAAAATTGTTACAATTTCAGGATCTTCAAGTTCTCCTAACTCCAAAGTCATTTTGATATTCTCGGCTTGTCCCCACATATTTTTCAACACAGGATAGAACGAAATAGTATCGCCAGAGTCAGGGCGACCATCGCCATCTCCTCCTACAGAATCGACCATAGCATAGGAAACAAGCGAGAGCTCTGGTTTGCGGTCTTCATCTGTAATATTATATGCCTCTTTGAAATCTACATTGGCATAACCATTCTGCTTGCGAGTATAAATCAAGTCTCCAAACAGAATCTCTTTACTTAAGTACTCTTTGCGCTCCAAAAGTGCTGAGATAGCACCTGCCACCAACGGACATGCCATAGATGTACCATTCAAAGATTTATATTGACCTTTAGGATAAGTACTCATTATACCAACACCAGGCGCACGAAGTTCGTAATTATAGAGTTGCTCTTCACCGAACGAACTAAACAAAGGTCCATTGCAATCATAATTACTAAACCCAGCAAGATTACCTTGTGCATTTCCAGCCTCTACACCTAAAACAAACGTAAATGCTGCAGGAAACATAGGTGCATCCCCCATGCAATGGTGCCCATCCATATCATGACCATCATTCCCTGCTGCTGCCACAAGTACCATTTTAGCGTATGCCTTAACAAGGGCTTGCTCTTCGGCAATAGAGTGTTGATAACCACCGAAACTCATACTAAGCACATCGGCACCATTGGCTGTAGCATAGTCGATACCTTTGATGATTGTTGCCACATCGCCCGTACCGTCGCTTTGCATTACGGCGATTGGCATAATAAGAGCGTCAGGGTTAGCACCTGCGATACCTATTCCATTATTACCCACAGCGGCAGCGATACCTGCACAGTGAGTACCATGACCATTGAAGTCGCGCACATTGGCTGTTTGATTCACAAAATCCCATCCATGAACGTCGTCGGCAAATCCGTTGCCATCATCATCTTGTTCTTCTGCGCCATTTGCCTCAGCCTCGTTAGTCCAAATGTTGGCTTGAAGGTCAGGGTGTTCGGTATCGACACCTGTATCAAGAATAGCAATCACAGAGCGTTTTGTTGTAACTTTTGGCTTATTCCATAAGTAATGCAAATTAAGAGCCGACACTCCATGTTGTTGTTTATAAAGTGGCTCTTGTGCATATATATCAGCTGCATTTGTCTCTGTTTGAAGTGCATAAACCACATAGTTAGGTTCGGCATATTCCACCTCTGGCAATGCTTTCAATGTCTCAATCGCTTCATGAACCGATTGTATTTTTTCACGATTGAACTTTATACGATAGAGTTTCGACATATCGGTATCGACCACCTCTGCACCATTAGCCGCACGCATACGACGTTGCGACACCTTGCGCCCTGTGAGAGGCATAAGTTGGTCAACTGTATCTACTCCCAACGCCTCAAGTGCAGCATCCACTGCCGACACAGCAGAGGTTTGGAAACGACCATTTTTCGCACGCACATTGACACGTGATGTAGGTTTGAACTTCACCAAAATCTCACCCTCGCGATAATCACGACGACGAGAATCGACCTTAACAACCTCGTCTTCATTGTTGCGATCTTGCGCAAACACAGGCATTGCCACCATCATGGCAACAACCGCCAAAAAGAAAAAAGTAAACTTTTTCATAACTATTTAGTTTTAAAATAAAAAAAGCGAGAACTTAACTTTCTCGCTTGTATCAGGTATTTGGCGTAACCTCGGTTATACGAATAAGTGAAGTTCACGCTACTATATACGTGAACATTTTTCGACTTATCCTTTCATAACCTTAAATCGCCAAATTTTCGATACAAGAAAGAATAAAGCAAAAATGCTTTAACAAACCACCTGAGAACGCTACTCAGTGTGAATTATTTTTTTAGATGCCACAAAGTTAAAACAAAAAATCCGAATAAACAATAGTTATTCGGATTTTTTATTTGCTAACTTAAATAAAGATTAAAAATATTTTGCAGATATAGAAAAAATATATAACTTTGCAAATTGAAAATAGAATTTACAATATGCAAGAATTGATATTACGTAAAACAGAACAATTTGTAAGACAGAATCTTACAGTATTTCCTGCTGTGGCAATTTTGGGCTCTCGGCAGTGTGGAAAATCAACTTTAGTGAAAATGATGTCAGAAAAAATGACAAATTTTCTATATCTTGACCTACAAAATAGAGATGATTTAGTAAAATTAAATGAACCAACTTTGTTTTTTCAAAACAATAAAGATAAAATTATTTGTTTTGATGAAATACAACTTTTCCCAGAGTTGTTCTCTTTTTTGCGCTCAGAAATAGACAGAGATAGACGCAACGGTAGATTTATACTATTAGGTTCGGCTTCACGTAATATCATTCAACATACTTCTGAGTCCTTGGCAGGAAGAATCGGACTTATAGATTTAACTCCATTTGTTATTGATGAAATATGTAATGAGGAAGACTATTCATTATCAAAGTTTTGGCTACGTGGAGGTTACCCGGATAGTTATAATGCTATGACAGATGAAACTAGTTGCCTATGGAGAGAAAATTTTATTCGTACATATATTGAACGTGATATTCCTCAATTTGGATTTCAAATTACGGCAATGCAGATGTTACGCCTATTGATAATGTGCGCTCACAATCAAGGACAAATACTAAATGCCTCAAAACTTGGTGAAGCATTGGGGGTTACTCATCCTACAATAAAAAGTCATATCGATATATTAGAGCAAACATACATACTAAGAACTTTACGTCCTTATTTTTCAAATACAAAAAAACGATTAATAAAATCACCTAAAATATATATTCGAGACTCAGGATTGTTACATCAATTATTACGTATTACTGATTTTAATTCATTGTTAAGTAATCCTATATTTAGCTCATCGTGGGAGGGTCTTGTTGTGGAAAATGTTTGTTCTTCACTTAGAAATGCTGAATTTTCATTTTATCGTAGTTCGTCTGGTGACGAAATGGATTTAGTAATACAATATGCAAATAAAACTATTGCTATAGAATGTAAATCATCGACTGCACCACAAGTTACCAAAGGCTTTTGGAATGCTATTGACGAGATAAAACCAGACTATACATATATAGTCGCTCCTATTTCAGGGGAATACAATTTAAAAGAAAATATTATCGTATGTGGACTATATGATGTATTGGAAAAATTAAAACAAATATAATCATTTGTTTTATTAGAACATAAAAACAATAAGACGATGTGTCATAATACCCAAATTGCTGCGTTGTTTTCAATATTAAGCTTCAGTCATGTACTTCTGTACACTCCTTTCAGCTTAAATTTCAACGCCTTGCACTTTAGGCATTTTGACACATCTAAAAGAGGCTGAGCCAAAATTTTCATTTTGATACAGCCTCTTATTATAGATTATCTATAAAATCGTTTATCAATTTATTTATTATCTCAGGAGCATCTGTATTGGAATTATGGCCCGCCCCCTTAATCCACTCAAGTGGAATACCTGTTTTTTTGTGCCAAGCTTTATTGTATCGAACGCAGGAGCCAGTCATATCTTTTTCACCACAAATCAACAGCGCAGGGCATTTTATTTTGTATGGTAAATTCATCTCCATTGCCTCGGCAAGTATTCGCATGCCATGCCCTGATATTCGTGCATACCTCTCTTTATCGCCATCGTATTCCATTATTATATTACGCATCAATCGTCTTCCATATTCTGATGTGGCAACTCCATTAGTGCCCTGTTTCAATAACATTTTCCATGGGTAGTATCTATACACAGGCTCCATTCTTTTCAACAACCAAATTTCCGCTGCTGTTACATATTCTCTTTGCAGTGGAGCAGAATCGATAGATATAAATCCTTTAAGTTTGTTGGGGAATAATTGAGAATACATCTGACCAACATATCCTCCCATCGATTGTCCGACGATAACAGGAGAGTTGATATCTTCCTTTTGAAAAATTTCATCTAACCAAATCGCCTTATCTTTCAAATCGAATGAAAAATCGAATGGCCAAGATGAAGCATGTGCTGGCGCATCCCATACAAAAATATGGTATTTATCCTCGAAGAATTCAATCTGCTTGTCAAATAGCCTATGGTCAGCTGTCAAGCCCGGCAGAAAAACCAAAGACATCTGTGACTCTTTCTTCGTGTTCACCCAATAATGAATAGTGCCACAACGAGTTTTGTGTGTTTTTTCTATCATTTGAATCATGCGGACGCTCGAGCCGAGCGTCCCTACTTGTTATTGGTAGTTAGTAGGTAGAGGTTATTGGCTATTAGGTTAAAGGTTAGGGGTTAAAGGTTAGGGGTTAATGCCGCATGGCTCTTTCAACTTTCAACTTTCAACTCTCAACTTTCAATTTTCAACTGTATAGTGCAACTCATAGGGTAGTGGTCCGAAATTTTCATTTCGCGATGTACTTTGCTACTAACGACTTCGAATTCTTTATCAACTAATATATGGTCAATAGCAAATAGCATAGCACTTTTATTATAGGTCCAATGATATCCCCAAGAGCCACCTTTGGCGTATGCATCCTGTAAATCACCACAAATTTTGTTGTATGTATATGATAACGGTACATCGTTGAAATCGCCTACAACTATTATCTTATGGTTTGTCTCCTCTTTTGCATTTTTTACAGCATCAATTTGTTGTACTCTGTTTTTTGCACCTGACACTAATCGCGAGCCGACCTTCAATCCTGCATCTATCTTTTCTTGTCTGCTATTGCCCTCAGCCATTATTTTTTTTGCTATTTCTCGGTCCTCTTGATTTAGTTTGTTCGATTCTAAATGGTTGTTTATCAGTCTTATTGTATCGTTATTTATTACAATATCTGAGTAAATACTAATATTATCAGCCGATTTATATTCAATTTTTTTCTTTTTTATTATTGGGTAACGGCTGAAAGTAGCTAAACCATTTTCTCCCCATTTGTGCTGATTCTTAAACCACAAATGGCGATAAGGATATATCGAATCAAAAAACTTCAATATCTCTTGTTTTGAAGTTCCATATCTATAAAAGTGACCAAATTCTTGCAGACATACAATATCAGCATCGCTTTCTTTTATAAATTCTGCAACTTTTTCAAAACTATTGTCTTTGTGATTATTAAATATGTGAGTGTTGAATGTTAATATTTTGATCGTTGATTGTTGACCATTTACTCGCATATTCTCCCCCTGTTTTAGGGGGAGTGCCCCATCGTGGGAGGGGGTTAATATCTGTTGACTTTTAAAAGGCTTATTTATGGTAATGACCTTTCTCCATTGTCCGAATGTTAATACCATTACACCGCACAAAACCAACATATATCCCCATTTTTTGAATAAAGCCCAAAATATTGTAATAAACCACATCAATAAAATCCATATAGGCATAGCCATGACAAAATAGGTAGGTAATGCCCACTTTTCAGGCGATACCCATCCTGCCAATAATCCTAAGCCATAGCATAGCACTATCGCTCCAGTCACGGCAATCATTATATATTTCACAAAACTACGCAGCATTTTATTTTAGTTAGTAGTTACTAGTTAGTAATTAGTAGTTATTAGTTATTAGTTAGTAGTTAGTAGTTACTAGTTAGTAGTTAGTAGTTACTAGTTAGTAGTTATTAGTTTCATTCCTCATTCTTCACTCCTCACTCCTCATTCCTCATTCCTCACTCCTCATTCCTCATTCCTCATTCCTCACTCCTCACTCCTCACTCCTCACTCCTCATTTCTCATTCCTCATTCCCATTCCTCATTATTTCTTGCTTCTATCAAACAACTCTCTTTTCTCATCTGCTGTCAAACTCTCATACCCACGTTGTTTTATTTTGTCTAAGATAGCATCAATAGCAGCTTCATTAGCTCGTTTTTCTTTATTGTATTCTGCATCGGTTTTCATTCGAGTAGCGGTCTGACGTCCACCTTGATTTACTTTCATCTTAGGTGTGCGTTTAAACAAATTTGTCAGCCAATTGATTACCGATGTAACAGGACGTGAATAATCTTTACCTTTTATCCATGCTTTAGCATAGAAGTAGCCTAATATAGCCCCACCGATATGTGCAAATTCACCGCCTGCATTGTTGCCTGTGATACCAAATAGGCTGATTGCAACCATGCCTGTAGCTAACCAAACTAATTTCACTTCGCCTATAAACATCAATCTGATAGGGTAGTTTGGTTGTAAAGTTGCTGCTGCCACGCAGATAGCCACAACAGCTCCCGATGCACCTAATAAATAACTATTGTGTACTGCACCTGAGAAATAGGGGAATAAATTGTACGATAATAGATACAATGCAGCTCCTGCTAATCCACCTAATATATATAGTGCTACTAATTGCTTTTGAGATATACGTTCCAAGGCAATGCGTCCAAACCAATAGAGTGAAATCATATTAAAAAATATGTGCATCACATCAGCATGTAAAAACATATATGTAATTACTCCCCATGGTTGATATAGCAAAGTCGTCAAATTAGATGGTAGTTCTAAATACGTGGTGAACAGTGTAGTGTTGATATTAAATAATATCAAAAATAGCGAAATCACCTTAATCAATACAAAAACACCCACGTTGATGTAAATCAATCGCATCAACGAAGTTCCCCTCAAATAAAAAGCTTTTATATCGTTCCAATTCATGTTAAAGGTTAGAGTTTATTGGTTAAAGGTTAGAGTTTAGAAGTTATAGGTTAATTATGTATTATTCCTTGTTCCCTATTCCTTGTTCCCTATTCCCTGTTCCTTATTAATAAAGTTTTCCTTGTTTTTTCCAAATCCACAACACAATAGCACCAAATATCATACCGCCTAAGTGAGCAAAGTGTGCCACATTGTCGAAAGCAAAGCCTGTAACTCCGAAGAATAGTTCAAATGCCGCATATATGCCTACGAAAATACGTGCTGGAATCATTATTGGTACAAACAAGAGTCCCATTCTTGCTTCTGGGAACAACCATCCGAATGCTAACAATATTCCGAACAAAGCACCCGAAGCACCCACTGTTACATGTGCATTAAATATCTGTTGTTTTAGTCTTATAACATCCATTGCTGTAGCATTGGCTATGTTTCCACCGGTGAACATACTGCTAAATGGCACTAATGCTTCACCCGAATTTTCGGCAATAGCAGTATTCATTGCTGTTGTAATTCCGTGTAAGTCTATCATCCATGTCAATTCTTGTATAATTCCGGCTCCTATACCTGTAACAAAGTAGAAAAACAAGAATTTTTTTGCTCCCCATACTTGTTCAAGTGTGCGACCAAACATCCATACGCCAAACATGTTGCAAAACAAGTGGCTTATGCTACTTGTGTCGTGTAAGAACATGTATGTTATGAGTTGTAGGGGATTGAATTTTTCAGAAAACCAATAATGTAATCCCAACAAATTCACCAAATCTATGCCAAAAGTAGATGGTAAAACTTGTGATGCAACCCAGAAAAGTAGGTTGATAATCATTAAATTGAGTACAGCAGGCGGTATATTGCCTAAAAATGAACTTCTATTGTAATTCATATTTTTATCGTTTATTTCGCAAATTTACTAAAAATATGCCATATTTATATGTTTTACAACATATTTTTTGTTATACTAAGTTTTTTTTATAAAAAAATACAAAAAAATATTCAAAAAATTTGTCTATATCAATAATTTAATATACTTTTGCATCGTAAAGTTATGCTTTTTTACGAACATAAATAATAATCTTTAAATTTTTAAAAAATGAACAGAACAGAACTTGCGGCTGCAGTTGCCGCTAAAGCAAATCTTACTAAAGTTGACGCTAAAAAAGCAGTTGATGCTGCGTTAGAAGTAATTGAAGAAGCTCTTGTTGCTAACGATACAGTTGCTCTTCTTGGTTTTGGTAACTTCTCTGTTGTTGAACGTGCTGAACGTCAAGGTGTAAATCCTGCTACTGGTGCTAAAATTACTATTGCAGCTAAAAAATCTGTTAAATTTAAAGCAGGTTCTGCATTGAACGCTAAACTTTAATATTAGAAAGTGCTTATAATAGTAGAGACGCAATATTTTGCGTCTCTTTTTTATATTTCAAAAGACAGAAGAACATAAAAATATAAATAATATAATTTATGTTCTTATTGTCTTATTCAAATAAATTGCGGAATCGGTTAAAGAAATTTTTTGCTGCAGAAGCATTAGGTTTCATATTTTTCGATTCACTTAATTGCTCGAATGTTTTCTTTTCGTCTGACGATAAATCTTCTGGAATATATACTCCGATGTTTACTAATAAATCGCCTGTGCCATAACGATTAACATCAGGAAGACCTTTGTTGCGTAAACGAAGCACTTTGCCTGGTTGTGTGCCTTTGTCAATTTTTACTTTTACTTTGCCATCGATAGTTGGGATTTCGACCATACCACCCAATACGGCAGTAGGTAGGTCAAGTAAAAGGTTATATATAAGGTTATTTTGGTCACGGATGAGTTCTGGATGTTTTTCTTCTTCTATTACAATCAACAAATCGCCAGGAATACCTCCTCTACGTGCAGCATTACCTTTGCCCGACATACTGAGTTGCATGCCTTCTGCTACGCCTGCAGGAATGTTGATTGTAATTACCTCTTCTTGCATAGTTACGCCTTCGCCTTTGCAGTAAGGGCATTGGTCTTTGATAATTTTGCCTTCGCCACCACATTTAGGACAGGTAGTGCGAGTTTGCATATTGCCGAGAATTGTACGTTGTACGCGAGTTACATAGCCTGAGCCACCACATTCTGGACAAGTAGTAGTGCTATGTTCGTCTTTTGCTCCTGAGCCACCGCAGTGGGTACAAGTTACAGCTTTACGTACTTTAATTTTCTTTTCACAGCCTGTGGCAATATCTTTTAATGTCAATTTGACACGAACTCGTAAGTCAGAGCCACGATTGACACGTTGACGAGAACCACTGCCTCCGCCGAAACCGTTGAAACCACCAAAACCAAAGTGTCCACCAAATATATCGCCGAATTGCGAGAATATGTCTTCCATATTCATACCGCCTCCGCCGAAACCTCCAGCACCACCCATGCCAGCATGACCAAATTGGTCGTAACGAGCACGTTTGTCAGGGTCGCTAAGCACTTCGTATGCCTCAGCAGCCTCTTTGAATTTCTCTTCCGCTTCTTTATCTCCTGGATTTTTATCAGGGTGATATTGAATAGCTTTTTTGCGGTATGCTTTTTTTATTTCGTCGTCAGATGCACCTTTTTGTACACCTAACACCTCATAATAATCTCTCTTTGACATATGTTTTTTATTTTTTAGAAGACAAAAAGACATAAAAACAAAATTTTTGCTATGCGTATTTGTCTATTTTTTCAGGAAATATATTTCGTAATATGTTTTTGATATAAAGGTCTTGCTTTTGCTTTGCAAAATTTGTCTTTTATTCGCCAAGATAAAAACGTCAGTTTTTAGCAAGGCGTATGTCATAAAAAATGAAATTATGTTCTTTTGTCTTTCTGTCAAAAAAAAAAAATTAATTGCCAACAACAACTTTTGCGTGGCGGATAACTTTTTCGTTCATTGTATAACCTTTTGTAGTGCAATCTACAATTTTGTCTTTCAATTCTGGAGTAGGAGCAGGGATTGTCGTGATAGCTTCGTGGTATTCTGTGTCGAATGGAGCCTCTTTAGTTTCTATTACAGCCACGCCATTTGCTTTCATCATCGACATTACTTGATTGTAAATTAACTCAACACCTTGACGTACAGCATCTACATCTTCTGCAGTTTTCATGCTTTCTAATGCACGTTCAAAATTATCAACAATAGGCAAAAAGTCAGTGATAATTCTTTCGCCCGCATTCTTAATTAAATCTGCTTTCTCCTTGATTGTACGTTTGCGATAGTTGTCAAAGTCTGCCATCAATCTTAAGTAACTATCATTGATGTCGTTATATTTCTTTTCCCATTCATTCACCTCTTCTGTTACTTGATTTTCTACTTCTTCTTGAGGCGTTTGAGTTTCGTTTTGTACTTCTTGAGTTTCTTGTTGTGTCTCTTCGACTTTAGTTTCTTTTTCTTTTTTCATATCATTGTAGAATTTATAATCTGATATTTCTTATATCAAAAACATTGCCAAATTGTAAGTGTGACATATTGGCACTATAAAAAGTAGAGACGCAAAATGTTGCGCCTCTACTATATAATGTAGTCAATATTGACCATTATTTTTTGTAGTTGTTCAATGTTTCTTTGAGGAATTCAACGAAGTTAGCAGGATTTTCGTCGAATGCGTAAGATTTGTTGAGTGGGTTACCTTCTGCGTCGATAGCAACGTAGAATGGTTGTGCGTTAGCACCAAATTTGTTACGTTGGATGTAGCTATTTTTCTCACCTACAGTAGTGAATTCTTTTCTTACGCCACCTTCAGTTACAACGAATGGTTTAGCAAGTGGAGTACGGTCGTCAACCATCAATGTAACGAGTACGAAGTCGTTTTGCAACATACCAGCAACAGTAGGGTCAGTCCATACAGAAGCTTCCATTTTACGGCAGTTTACACAACCGAAACCTGAGAAGTCAACCAATACTGGTTTACCAGCAGTTTGAGCCATTTGCATAGCGATTTCGAAGTCGTGAGTATCAGGGTGTACTTCATTTTCATAGAGGTTGAAGTCTTGAGTTGTCAAAGGAGGAGCGAAAGCTGAAGCCGAACGACAAGGAGCACCCCACAAACCAGGTACCAAATAGATAGCATAAGCAAATGAAATCAAAGCCAACATCATACGACCAACACCGATGCGTTCAACTTGGTCATCGTGTGGCAATGTGATTTTACCAAGGAGATACATACCGAGCAATGCGAAGATTACAATCCACAAAGCGAGGAATGTTTCGCGGTCGAGGATACCCCAACCGTATGCCAAGTCAGCAACTGATAAGAATTTGAGTGACAATGCAAGTTCCAAGAAACCGAGAACTACTTTTACAGAGTTCAACCAACCACCTGATTTAGGCATTGATTTCAACATAGATGGGAACATTGCGAAGATAGTAAATGGCAATGCCAATGCAATAGAGAAACCGAACATACCAACAGCAGGGCCCATCCATGAACCTTGAGCTGCTTCAACGAGCAATGTACCGATGATAGGACCTGTACATGAGAATGAAACAAGTACAAGAGTAAATGCCATCAACAAGATTGACATGAAACCTGTAGTAGTTTCAGCTTTAGCGTCCATTTTAGATGTCCAAGATGCAGGCAATGTGATTTCGAATGCACCGAAGAATGATACTGCAAACACAACCAACATCAAGAAGAAGATGATGTTAAAGATAGCATTTGTAGAGAGAGCATTCAATGCAGAAGCACCGAAGATACCTGTTACCAAAAGACCAAGTGTCAAATAGATAATGACAATAGATGCACCGTATGTGAAAGCATCGCGACGACCTTTAGCTTTGTCACCTGAACGTTTCAAGAAGAAAGAAACTGTCATAGGGATAATAGGCCATACGCATGGAGTAAACAATGCAATAAAACCACCGAGGAAACCAAGGATGAAGATTGCCCACATTGATGAATCAGATGTGTTAGTTGTTTCACCAAACGCTTTCAATTGGTCGATAACTGGAGTATAGATGTCGTTTGCAGCTTCTTCAACTACATCTGTAGTAACTTCTTCTGCAATAAGCATTGGTTCGCTTGCTTTAGGGCCGAAAGCGAAGTTATAAGGGCCGAAAAGAAGGCAAGAACCAACAACTTCAGAACAAGCTTGACCTGAAACTGATACTGCTACGCCCCAATTTTCGTCCGTAATTTTAATTTTTTGTGCAAATACTGCAGTCTTTTCGAAAGAAGTAATTTCGCACTCAAACATGTTGTCAAAGATAGTGTGCGCTTCTGTTTTTACTTGAAGGTCACCTTTAAGTTCTGCGCCAACAAGATTGTTGAATTCGATTTTTGTGGCGATAGGACCTTTGTCGGTCTCTTCAAGGCCATAGATGTGCCAAGTGTCATCGATGTTTGCAGTAAGTGTAATTTCTGCAGTTTTGCCATCTTGGCTAAGTTTTGTGTCCCATTTTACAGGCTCAAGAATTTGAGCAAATGTCATGGTAATGAAGCACAATACAAGTGCTAAGGTTGAAAAAAGTTTTTTCATACTTTTTGATTTAAATTATAATTTATTGTTTTAATGTTTTAACTATTAACTACCAACTATCAATTACTAACTATTAGTTAGTAACTAATTTTAAGGTATCATATCGAGCATTTCGTCGTCAAAAGCATCATAATCTTCGGGAAAATCAGCACCTTGTATCAATTCGTCAAGGTCTTTATTTTCGTCTTTAATGCTTTCGTAATCAGTAGGTTCTGCTAAATTTACATGTATGTGATGTATCATAAAAACATATTTATACAATTTGGGTGCAAAATTACGAAAAAATATTCATATACACAAGAACTTAAAATAATTCATAATTCATAATTTATAATTACTCCCTTCGGTCGTGATTTTGCTACGTTCGGCAAATAAAATAAATTTTTTTGCTCTCACTTATCGCAAAATTACTCCCTTCGGTTGTGATTTTGCTGCGTTCGGCAAATAAAATAAATTTTTTTTGCTCTCACTTATCGCAAAATTAATAAATTTTTGCTACCTTTGTACGTTCAACTTTCAACTTTCAACTTTCAATTTTCAATTTTCAATTTTCAACTTGTATTATGCCTTTTGCATTTGGAATAAAAGATATTATTGATATATTGCTTGTTGCAATATTGCTTTATCAAGTGTATCGTTTGATGAAGAATACAGGAACTATCAACATATTTTTAGGTGTTATGGTTTTTGTGTTTTTATGGTTTTTGATTGTTAAGGTGTTGAAGTTGGGATTGACAGGTGCGATTCTTAATCAAATTATTAGTGTTGGTGCTATTGCGTTAGTGGTCTTGTTTCAGAATGAGATACGGAAATTTTTATTGAAATTAGGCTCTCGCCGTAATTGGAAATTTTATAAAAGTATAGCTAATATAATAAAAGGTAATGCGAATAAAGACCAAGTGCAAAGTTTCCCTGTGATGAAGTTGGTGTTGGCGTGCCGTAATATGTCGAGAACTAAAACTGGTGCATTGATTGTGATTGAGCGAGAAAATCCATTGACTGAGTATATTGAAAGTGGAGAACAAATAAAGGCGGATATTAATACTCGTTTGATTGAAAATATATTTTTCAAGAATAGTCCTCTTCACGATGGTGCAATGATTATTAGTGGTAATAGAATTGTTGCAGCAGGAGCTATTTTGCCAGTGTCTAAAAATCCAAATATTCCTCGTCATCTCGGACTTCGCCATCGTGCAGCTATGGGCGTTTCTGAAAAAACAGATGCTTTAGTTATAATAGTTTCAGAAGAAACCGGTACTATTTCAATGGCTATTGATGGAGCATATCGCTTAAATCTTACAGCTGAAGACCTCGAACGATTACTTACGGAATTAGTAACTAGTAACTAAATTTTTCAACTCTTAACTTTCAATTTTCAACTTTCAACTCTCAACTTTATAATACTATGGAACAATTAAGAAATGCAGGTTTTGCAATTACTATTTGTGATAAGGATGGAAAAATCCTTGATATGAATGCTCGTTCTAAACAAACTTTTGCCAAATATGGTGATATTATAGGTCATTCATTGTTTGAATATCATCCACCTCGTGCTGCTGAAATATTGCGTGGACTTCTCGAAAATCATAATGTTAATGCTTATACTATCGAAAAAGAGGGATTGCACAAACTTATTTATCAAGTGCCTTGGTATGAAGAAAATGGTGATTTTGGTGGATATGTTGAATTGTCACTCGTTATTCCAGCCGAAATGCCACACTACGTTAGATAGTTACTAGTTACTAGTTAGTAGTTACTAGTTGCTGATTAAATATAAAATGGCTGTCAGTTCATTGAATTGACAGCCATTGTTGTTTTTTATAAGGTGATAAACTTTCTTATTTTGCAGTCCAATAACAACGTTTTGGAGAGATGATTTCGCCCTCTTCTTTGAGTTGTTTCATGGCTTTATCTACGATTTTGCGGTCGAGACCCGAAAGTTCTGCCACTTTGCCAGCATTGATAGGTTCGCCAGCAGCTTTGATTGTTTCTAATACTTTTGCTTTTTCCATAATATTTATTTTGTGTTTATTGTAGGGACGCACGGCTCGTGCGTCCGAATGATTGTTTGTTGTTATTGTAGGAACACTCGGTTCGAGTGTCCGAATGATTGTGGGAGCGAAAATATTATTTGTAAAAACAATCTGATGACCAACGCGCAACATTATTTTCAATATATTCAGCTATAATGTTTTGATCATGCAAATTTCTAATAATATGGTCGTGATACCGTGTTTGCCATGCAAAAGTAATGTTATTCTTTTTTGCAAATAATGTAACAGCTCGTTTAAAGCCTCCTACAACAACACTCAAAGTTGTTCTTTTAGAAAACTCCTTTAGTGGATTGTCAATACAAATAATAGCATGTATGTGGTTTGGCATAATAACAAATAATGGGACTGCAACAGAGGAGTAGTGAGTGTGTAGATTTTCTAATTCGTATTTGCAATATTCACCTATTGGATTTAATTTTAAGTCGTCTATAATTTCGCCGAAATAATGTTTTTTGTCATGGGTGCATATTGTAATAAAATAAGTGCCTCCTGAGTAGTCATGGAAATCAGCGCGTGGCGATTTACGTTGAGGGAGTTTTTTGTTATTATCCATATTTTATTCATTGTTGTTTCGGACGCTCGGGCCGAGCGACCCTACTCCTTATCAACAGGATATAGTCCACGTTCGGCGGCTATTTTGATTAGGAGTTCTTTGGCAGCATCGTGTTCGTTTGGTATTTCTCCGTCTAATATTGCATCTTTGATTATTGTTTTCAACTCACCTATTATATTAGATGGCTCGATGCCAAAGATTTGCATGATTTCGATGCCATCGACAGGCGGTTGGAAGTTGCGGATGCGGTCGCGCTCTTCGAGTTCTTTTAGTTTGATGCGTACGAGGTTGAAGTTGTCGGAGAAGCGTTTAACCTTTTCACGATTGGCACTTGTGATATCGCACTCACATAGGAGCATAAGCGAGTCGATATCG
>JBGVPL010000041.1:0-36705 GCA_045126975.1 Candidatus Aphodosoma sp.
CAATAGTTCATCTAAGAAAGGTAACAAAATGGTAGAGGAACTCGAACGTAAAATCCAAAACCTCAAACAAGACCTTTCTATCGTCATCGAACAAATCAATGCTCTTGATAACTAATATAAAATTCACTATCCAACAATTAACTATCGACTGTTGACAACCCAATATTGTCCCCCTATCTTAGGGGGACGGAGCCTAACGGGCGAAGGGGGTCAACACTCCTCACTCATAACTAAAAAGATGTCTGTTCATACACCTGAAGATATTCGTAAAGTAACCACACATCGTCTTTTCGAGATGAAACAACGTGGCGAAAAAATCAGTATGATTACATCATACGACTACACAATGGCTTCAATCGTTGACGAAGCAGGTGTAGATGTAATTCTCGTTGGCGACTCAGCTTCTAATGTCGTTGCAGGTAATGTTACTACTCTACCTATTACGCTTGACCAAATGATATTTCTCGGAAAATCAGTAGTTAAAGCCGTAAAACGCGCCCTCGTTGTAGTTGATATGCCTTTTGGAACTTATCAGGTTTCTGAAACTGAAGCAGTAAGTAATGCAATCAAAATCATGAAAATCACCCATGCCGATGCACTCAAACTCGAAGGCGGTGTAGAAATCATAGATGCAGTGCGCAAAATACTTGCAGCAGGTATTCCAATTATGGGTCACCTTGGACTTATGCCTCAATCTATTAATAAGTATGGCACTTACAACGTACGCGCAAAACAACAAGACGAAGCTGAAAAACTAATTGCCGATGCCAAAGCACTCGAAGAAGCAGGTTGCTTTGCTATCGTACTTGAAAAAATTCCAGCATCACTTGCCAAACGTGTTGCACAAGAAGTGCGTATTCCAATTATAGGTATCGGGGCAGGTGGCGATGTTGATGGTCAAGTGCTTGTACTCCACGACATGCTCGGTATGACAAAAGGCTTCTCACCTCGTTTCCTTCGTCGCTATGCCGACCTCAACACAATTATCAACGAGGCCGTAAGCCACTACGTTGAAGATGTCAAAAGTTGCGACTTCCCTAACATCAACGAACAATACTAAATATACCAACAAAAAAATGGACTATATTAAAAATTTTTAATATAGTCCATTTTTTTATATCAATTGAAATATGCTATCTCTTGTATAAAAACTCAAGCGGTATTTCTACACGTTGAGACCAAGATTGTTCGGAATGAGAATGACCCTGGAAGATACCTGTTTTGAGTTTTTCGCCTTCATGATAACCTAAGAAATCGAAAAGACGATTCATTGATTCATAAGCTGGAATATATTGCGAATCGTAAGAGCAATCGCCATTATCAAAATAGAGAAGGTAGTCTCCATTGCGAGGAAATTTGTCCATTAAATAATATTTCATTGCTGTAGGAAAATCAGCATTATCGCCAATTGCGCCAGTCCAATGAGTTGACATACAAACGGCTGCACCAAACACGTCAGGATACTCCGTAACGCCATAAATCGAAATCAATCCTCCCATACTTGAACCCATGATAGAGGTAGATTTGCGGTCTGTGAGGGTTGAGAAATGAGAGTCGATTGTTGGTTTTAAAGTGTTGACTATAAAAGATAGATACTCGTCTGCACGATATTGGCCACGACACATCATATCAATAAAGTCGCGCACTTTGCCAGGAGGGGTCATCTCTACCACGCGCTCTGGCATGAGGTCGCCAATGCGAGTAGTATCCACGCTATGGATGCCTACCACAACAGCAGGACGAATTTTGTTTTCGACAATAAGCATACCCATGACAGAATCGATTTCCCAAGCCTGATGATTCCATGTTGAATTGGCATCAAAAAGGTTTTGTCCGTCGTGCATATAAACTACAGGATATTTTTTAGAGGTAGTATATCCGTTAGGAGTCCAAACATCGACTTTGATTGTTTCGTTGAGTTCTGGCGAAAAGATATTGGCACGCCAAAGATTGCCTGATGTAACTTCTAACTGCGATGGCTCAAACGGAGCTTTAGGTGTTGATGTACATGCGGCTAATATTGCCACTAAAGAGAAGAATAAGATTATTTTTTTCATAGTTATTTGTTGTTTTTTTTAGAAGACAGAATAACATTTTAGAAGACAGAATAACATAAAAACAAAAATTTATGTTGTTATGTTTTTTTGTCTTTTGAATTTTAATTATTTTTTCTTACGAACTGACCAGCCGAATTTGCCGATTTCTTCACCAAGTTTGTAGTAATGGCCATGAGAATAAGTAATCAATTTGGCATCAGAAAGGCGGAATTCGTCAGTTACGGGGTCGATATAACGTTCGTCGGCTTGCACATTCACTACGTTGGCAATGAACATGTGGTGAGAACCTAACTCTTTGATTTCAATCACTTCGCACTCGAGACTAAGTGGCGATTCGAGAATGATTGGAGCAGCTACTTTTTGTGCTCGTTGAGGAGTGAGGCGCATCTCTTTGAATTTGTTGTAGTCTTTACCGCTGCGAACACCACACCAGTCGGTTGCGCGAGCCATATCTTCGTTAGTGAGGTTGATTACAAAGCTCTTAGTGCGCTTGATTATATCGTACGAATGACGCTCGGGACGAACAGAGATATAGCACATCGCAGGATTAGTGCAGATGGTGCCAACCCACGCCACTGTGAGCATGTTGTATTCTTCTTCGGTTTCACCACACGAAATTAGCACGGCAGGCAGTGGATAGATGAGCGTGCCGGGTTTCCATTGTTGTTTGTTGTATTTCATTTTTATATATTTATTTAGACATGAAGACATGAGTACATGAATTTTTTTCTTAAACGCAAATTATATTCTTTTTTTAACGTAAATTATCGTTAATTATCCATTAATTTCTTTTGTTATAATAGGTTATAATTTATGATTAATTTACGAAAATTTACGTTCATAAAAAAAACAATAATTTATGTTTATAAAAAATTATTTTCATGTCTTCCTGTCTTTTATATACTATTTTTTACGTCGTTTTTTGTCGAAAAATTGTTTACGTTCGCGCTCGTAACTACGGAACTGTGTTTTTTCCACATATTCCTCCCCGGTCTTAGGGGAGGTGGCAAAGCCGGAGGGGTTATTATTTACAAATAATCTATCGGCTATATCAGGACGACGGATTTTCTGCAAAAACTGCTTGATTGTGCGGCGCTCTTCTGGCTTGTACCAAAAGAAGAATTGACGCTGAGCGAGTTTATCATCCTTAGTACGAGCCACATAAACAGGTTTAAGTGTATATGGGTCGAGACCTGTGTGATACATCTCAGTGGCAAGTGTCATAGGCGTAGGCGTGAAGTCTTGCACCTGCTCAAGTTGGAAGTTAAGTCTCTTTGTTTCAATAGCCAACTCTGCCATATCAATAGGCTCGCAACCTGGGTGACTCGAAATGAAATATGGGATGATTTGTTGATTGAGATGCTCCGATTCGTTTACTCGGTCGAAAATTTGTTTGAATTGTTTGAACAGCGAAAAACTTGGCTTGCGCATAACAGACAATACCCTATCGGATGTATGCTCAGGAGCAACTTTGAGGCGACCGCTGACGTGGTTTTTGATGAGTTCACGAGCATACTCGGTATTTGTGCGATTGACCTCTTCAGAGTCTGTACGGTGCATAACAACATCATAGCGCACACCACTGCCGATAAAGCTCTTTTTGATACAAGGCAAAGCATCCACAGCACGATACATCTCGAGCAAAGGTGCATGGTCGGTGTTCATATTCTTACAAACCGAAGGAAAAGCGCACGATGGACGTTTGCATTTAGCGCAAAGTTCTTGATTTTTACCTCGCATCATGTACATATTAGCACTCGGTCCGCCTAAATCGCTGAGATAGCCCTTAAAATCAGGGTCATTGGCAAGAGTTTTCACCTCTTTAAGAATGGAATTGAGTGAGCGAGAAACTACGAATTTACCTTGGTGCATAGAGATAGTACAAAAGGCACATCCACCCCAACACCCACGATGAGTATTCACCGACCAACGAATCATGTCGAAAGCAGGAATAGTTTTGCCTTTGTATTTTGGGTGAGGCTGACGAGTGAATGGCAATTCGTAAACGGCATCCAACTCCTCTGTTGTCATCGGAGAATATGGTGGATTGACCACTACATATCTATTGCCAACACCTTGAACTAAAACAGTCTGATTGAGCTTGTTGCTCTCCTCTTCTATCGTTTTGAACGTTGCAGCCGAAGTCTTTTTGTTTTTGGCGCACTCTTCGTGAGAAGCTAACTCGACTATCCCATCACCATCAGGTTTGACATCAGACAAATAGCCCACTTGACACATATCGTGGCAATCTTCGATAGTTGCGCCTGCAGACATGCGACGAACTAACTCGCGCATAGGCTTTTCGCCCATACCATATATAAGAAGGTCAGCACCCGTGTCGGCAAGGATAGAGCGATGATACGAATCATCCCAATAGTCATAATGAGAAAAACGGCGCAACGAAGCCTCGATGCCTCCAATCACAAGAGGCACATCGGGATATAATTGTTTAATAATCTTAGCGTATGTAATTGTTGCACGATCAGGGCGCATACCTGCCTTGCCATCAGGCGTATAGGCATCGTTTGAACGCAAACGCTTGTTGGCAGTATAATGATTGACCATCGAGTCCATACAGCCTGCCGAGATAGCAAAGAAGCGACGCGGACGTCCCATTTTGGTAAAATCGCGATGGTCGCCACGCCAATCTGGTTGTGGCACAATAGCCACACGCCACCCCTCCGCCTCAATCACACGCCCAATTACAGCAGCACCAAACGATGGGTGATCGACATAAGCATCACCCGAAAATAGCACCACATCCACCTCATCCCAACCACGAATCTCTAATTCTTTCTTGGTTGTAGGGAGAAAATCAGTAAGTTGATATTTCATAATTATAAAAATATTGTCATATAAATAGGTAAGAACACAATACCACCCTCACTCTTTAAATCTTGGTAATGAATAACGTATGGCTGATAAAGTTGAGTATTATATTTTTTCATAAACTTACCTAAAGAAGTAAGTGTGTAACGAGTACTTGATTTCACCTCTATTGGAGAAATATTATGTCGGTTTGATATAGTTGGTTTCTGAATCAAAAAATCTATCTCCATCCTATCATCTGCAACATTAGAATATTGCGAATAGAAATACAACCTATGACCTGATGCACGAAGCATCTGCGCTACTATATTTTCGACCAACATTCCCTTGTTGATTTCTAATTTATCCAATAAGAGTTTTTTATAAATCTCCTCACCAACTATCGTTTTTTCATCAAAAGCAAGACTTATCAACAACCCTGTATCAGCCATATAACACTTCAATTGTTGAGTATCCATCTTCATTCTAAGACCCAACGATGGTTCAGTTGCACCCCAACAAATATTAACAACTTGCGACTCTTCCAACCAGAAAAACGAAGTTTCATATTCTCGAAAACGAGCAGAAGATTGAATATCTTGCAACCTAAATTTTTTTTCATGGCGTTGCAATGTAGCTGGAAGCTGCTCAAAAATACTTTTTACTTTCGTTTCAAATCCAGAAGCATACTTCTCAATATCTGACTTATATAGAGAAAGTATATCACGCTTAACCTTATCAACATCTCCAAAATTCTTATTACTCTCCACATAACGACATACCGCTTGTGGCATACCCCCAACAATCATATACTCCTTGAACATATCCATCGCTTTACGATGCATCAACGGCCCAAGAGGTTGTTGCTTATCAAAACAATGTTTTATAAAAGGAATCAACATATCATCACCCAAAGCCCAAGCAAATTCCTCAAAATCCATTGGAAACATCTGTAGTCTACGCTCTTCTGATGGTATGACGATATCTTTTACATTCTTGTTGATAGAAACCAACGAACCAGTTTCGATATAATCATAACGTCCATCTTCAACAAGATATTTAATTGCTGCTCTTGCGCGTGGACAAAGTTGCACCTCATCAAAAACAATCAACGACTCACGTTCATACAATTTTACTCCCATTATGTTTTGCAAATACATAAAGAGCACATCCAAGTCTGAAAGATAATTATCAAACAAGGCAAATACATCTTTGGGAGCGCTATTAAAATCGATAAATAGAAAAGATTTATACTCGTTTTTTGCAAATTCTTTCACTATATAACTCTTTCCTACACGACGCGCTCCATCAATAAGAATAGCCACTCTACCCTTCTCCTCTTGTTTCCATTTCAATAACTCGTTGTAAATCTTGCGCTTCATATCAAAAAATCACATTTTTAAGGTTTAGAAAAATAGTAATTCCCACATTTTTAAGATTTAGAAAAATAGTAATTCCCACATTTTTAAGGTTTAGAAAGGTGCTTTTTCCCACATTTTTAAGGTTTACAAGTGCAAAGTTATAAATATTTTTTTAATTACACAAAGTTTTTTTGTACTAAATAATAAAAGTAGACACAAAAAAAAACGACCACCTACTCTTTTACTCAGAATAAGCGGTCGAGAACATCAAAATTCCCGAGGTTTATATAATATATTATCAAACAAAGGCTTCATGTAAAAATGTGAGACGCTGTCCTACATTTTGGAAACTAAAGATAAAACTATAATTTTATGCTCTATGTCAACAAATTTAGGAAAAATGGAGAGTTGCAAATGAGAGGTGTAAAGATGGCGGTTTTTTTCGGCATAGGTTGCTTAAGGATTGCTGTTGGGTAGTAAGAAAAAAGAGACGCAATGCGTCTCTACTATATTCTATTTTTCTTTCGATTCTAAGATTTTGTCTATTTTTGCCTCTAATTGATTCAATTTTTCTTTTACATCATCATTATTATCGCTAACCATAGCATCAACAAAAACTGAATTTACTAATGATAAACCAATGACACCACCTAAAACAAGTAACAAACAAAAATATATACGCGTTACGCGAGCCCAAATTGGAGATAATTGTGAGGCTACTCCATCAGGAATTTCATACCAACCTTCAATTGTAAATAATCGGAATATCGAATAAATAGCATCAGTTGGTGTTGCAAAAAATTCAGGTGCTATAGTTTTAAACAACGAACAACTAATCATTGCAAAAACCAAAATCAATATAAAAAAGCCAATAAACACAGCATATGATTATTTCATTGCTTGAGCGAAACCTAATGCAATTTGAGTGAAATTTGGGAAGAAATGAACAACTCTGAAAAATCTGAAAACACGTAAAATACGCAAAATTAACAAGAAAGACAAATTAATAGCATTTATTGGGAAAAATGCAGCGATAACCGAAGGTAATGATAAAACAACTAATATACCATCTAATCTATTCCAACCAGAAGACCAATATTTTTTTAACCCAAGATGTTGTAATTTAATAGCCATCTCTATTATAAAAATAATAGAACACAATAAATCGACTATTTGAATAAAATAGTTACTAATACCACACTCTTGAAGATAAATAATTATAGAATTGACAAAAATAACAACAAAAATGAATTTATCATTAAAGAATAATTTTTTTACAAAATTTTTCATCATTACAAATACAGCTAAATATTCAAAAAAAATTAGTCAAGTGGTATTTTACCCCCACTTGACTTTTTGTTATCTCAATTATGCTTTTGCTATGCCATGACACAATAAAAGCCATATAAGTAATATAACTCCATTGATTATCACATACACAGGTATAGGAAAAGATGACAAACAACAAAATACAATATTTGAAATCAAGAATATAAAGAAAAACAGACTTGAAAGTAGTTTTATATTTATTGATTTTCGTGATTTTTCAAAAGATATACCTAAAGATGTACCTAATGTACACAAAAAACATATACCACCAAATATTGCAATTAATAAATTAAGATCAGCAAAACGACACCAACTATATAACCCAAAAGCTAATAAAGCCGTAATAGCTAATGCAATTATGCTTAGAATAACATTAAATTTCATAGTATTATCAATTTAAAGGTTAAGGAGCAGGAGGAGTTGGAGGCATAGGAGGTGCAGCAGGGGCAAATAAATGCGCTAAATCAGGACGATTAGCGGCTAATTCCCAATTTGCCATACCTTGACACCATACGTGAGTTTGTGCGGTAAATTGTCCAGTTGACACCATTTGTTGCAATTGCTGCATATTATAAGGCCCATATTGCTGACCATTAACGGCAATCATATAATTAACCGCACCTGGCATAGGCGGTGGAGTTGGAGTGCCTTGCATTTGTTGTTGAGGCATAGTAGGTTGTTGCATTGCTTGATTCATTCCATTCATCATACCACCATTTGTTGACCCATTGCGCCACCCATAGCCATACCCATCATCATACCTGCAGGATTAAATCCACCATCGCCACCTCCTCCAAGATTCATTTGTCCCATTTGTCCTAAATTATTTGCAGCAGCCGAAAGTACTTCTGCTTGTTTGTTAATAGCATGAGCTTGAATATGTTGACTTTGTGCAGCAAGATGACCTTGTTCAGCATAAATATCAGTATCAATATGAGCTCGTTTTTCATAAATATCGGTATCAATTTGAGTACGACGACCAATTTGCTCGGCTTGAATACGTTGTTGTTCTTTAGTTACATGAAGAAATTCTGCATAGTCCGAACTTTCTTTGTCTATCTCAATAGCCGAAATATCAAGTCGCTTGAGATTAACACCAAAATCATCAGTCAATTGAGGTGCTAATCGAGCTTGCATCAAATCACTAATCTCGGTAATCTTACGTTCAATTTGAAGTACAGAGATACCATTATCCTGAGGGCAATTAGTTACAAATGCCTTTGCAAACTTCTTGACCATACCACTGATTTGCTCTCTGAATTTATCTAAATCGAAATCAACCAAACGATTGAGTTTAATAAACTGCTTAACATCAGTGAGGTTGAAAGTCAATTGACCACGTACAGCAACAGGTACAGTAAAATCAAGAAAACGAGGGTCGGCAACATCGAAATAAGGCACAGCAAATTTAATTTGATTGTTACCTTGCAAGTTGAAGAAATATATCTCAGCTTGAAATGGAGAATCACCCCCCCAAAGACTACCAACAATGCTAGTCAAGATTGGAAAATTGTCTGTTTTGATAGTGCCATCGTATGGACCTTGAATAAAATCCATTAGTTGACCATCATCATTTTTATAAACAAACACAGCCATTTCGCCATCTTTCACACGAAGCGAACTACCATAACGAATAGCATTTTCTTTTTTCGTAGAATTAGCCTCACCCGAAGGACGCCATTTCCACACCAAATAATTCTCTTGGTCACAGCGGATTACATCCATCAATCCGCCTTCTTTTTTACCAAATCCAAATAATCCCATAATTTATTCTGTTATATTTTCTTTATTTTTACAATCTAAATAAAAAGCAAATTATAAATTACAATATATACCATAAATACGCATTCTTCAGAAATACCATCTGTACCTATAGATGTATTAATTTCAATTATAACATTATTACCAATTTCTTTGTTTGAACATTTCACAAGAGGTCTGATGTCAATAACCACCAACTAAGGCGAAGAATAGCAAAACCAAACAACACCCCAAATATCGCTCTAAAGGCATCTTTAACCATGGTTGGAAGTGATTTATACCATATAATAAGTTGTACTAATCCTGACATTTTAGCTTGCTTCTTATATGAAGCAACAAGTTCTTGTATCTTTTGATTAGTTTTGTTTTCCAATTCTAACTTTGAAAGTATATCATAAAATTTATTTCGCCATGCCTTTGTAGCCCCAGTTGAACCAGAGAAACGAATCCGAGGTAACATGTAATTAAGCATTTCAACACAGTCTTCTTTTGTCATAGGTAAAGGATAATTTTTAACAAAAATAGCTTCAGCAGTAATTATAGCTTTATTTTGACGCTCCTCTTTGAACTTTCCTTGCGGGTCAAACATATCAAATATACCCCTACTGCCACCATCTTGCTTCTCCAATTGCTTTTGCAATTCAAATGCAAATTTTTCAACAAATTTATTGGCTCCTACTCCAACGAATTCAAAGCCGCATTCTGGACATGTCATTTGAAAAGTACCTATTACTGAACCACATTGAGGACATTTCCGAATTTCACCCAATTTATTTGATTTTGGAGCAGATTTTTCGGCTTTTTCTTTTTCTGCTTTTTGCAATTCGACCAAACGTGCATCAAGCACCATTTCAAATTCATCGAGGTCGATACCCATAGCCTCAGCTTTCTTAAACAAAATTTGTTTTTCTTTTTCAGTTAGCACACCATCTGTCAAGGCAGCTTTTACTAATGATTCGATTTGTTCGTTGTACATAACGTTCCAGTGTTTTGTATTGTTAATAAATAAGTTATAATTCAGAAATATACACACATAAGCACAAAAAAAACGTGGATTTCGACAGTTGTCGTTCCACGTACTGAGGCTCTCGCATTGCCCATCATATTAGAACAACAACGCGAAGCCCACGCCGAAATGTATGTATATCTATGCACCACGAGAGACGCAATAAATTACGACTCGACGAGGCATGCTACAAAACACCCCTGCAGGACATCTAACGTTGCTAAGTTCCGAATATGATTATGAAATTTGCGAGATTTCAGTACATCAGAACAAAGCGTCGGTAAACGCCTATATATGTAATATGTCCGTAAACCCACCCTCAAAAAAATAGACATAATCCCTTGGCGTGGGTTCACGATACAAAGGTAAGAATTATTTTCTAAAGTTCCAAACGTTTTATTATAAAAAAAGAGACGCAATGTATTGCGTCTCTACATTTTGGACACGCATGCCGCACGTCCACTATATATTATTTCAACTTTGCGGTTGAACGGACGCACGAGCCGTGCGTCCCTACTTTATTCACAAATACGTTTTATTTAATCGCTTCGATTACGTAGTTGATTGCTTCGTCCATGCCGTCAGGGTTTTTGCCACCAGCAGTTGCCATGAAAGCTTGTCCGCCACCGCCACCTTGGATGAATTTGGCTGCTTCGCGGATGAGTTTGCCTGCATTGAAACCTGCATCTACCATTGGTTGGCTAAAGAAGATTGTGAGTGATGGTTTGCCTTCGAATACGTTACCTGCTACATACATGAACTTAACGTCGGCAAATTTGCCACGGAAGAATGGAACGATAATCTTGTTAGTTTCAGGGTTTTCGTTAGAGATGTGACGGATAACTTTGATATCGCCAATCTCTTCGGCACGTTGCAACAACGAATCGCGCAACATCATAGCACGCTCTTGCATGAAGTTCTCAACTTTCTTGCGAAGGTCGGCGCTCTCTTCAAGGTTCTTCTTAATTGCTGTGATAACGTCTGGAGTATTGTTGAGCAACTCTTTGATAGAGTTTTGGTGGTCTTGCATTTCATCTACAAGATGTTCGGCATACTCGGCAGTCACAGCCTCAATACGACGCACACCTGCTGCGATTGAGCTTTCAGAAATAATACGGAAAAGACCAATATTACCTGTTGCTTGTGCGTGAGTACCACCACAAAGCTCGATAGAATCGCCATAACGAATTACGCGCACAGAATCGCCATATTTTTCACCAAACAATGCCATAGCACCCATAGCCTTAGCCTCTTCGATTGGGAGGTCGCGATGCTCGTCGAGTGCGATGTTTTGACGAATCATTTTATTTACAGCATGCTCTACTTTGCGAATCTCTTCTGGAGTAACTTTTTGAAAATGAGAGAAGTCGAAACGCAAAACCTCAGGCGACACATAAGAACCTTTTTGCTCTACGTGAGTGCCAAGAAGGTCGCGCAATGCTTTGTGAAGCAAGTGAGTAGCTGTGTGGTTAGCCTCAGCAGCAGCACGTTTTTCAGTATTGATTTTAGCCAAGAAGTTGCAAGTTACGTCTTCTGGCAATTTGCTCATAATGTGTACTGGAAGGTTGTTTTCGCGTTTTGTATCGCGAATCTCTACTCCATTGCCATCTTCGGTAATCAACCAACCAGAGTCGCCCACTTGACCACCCATTTCGGCATAGAAAGGAGTGCAAGAGAGAACCACTTGATAGTACTCTTTATTCTTTTGAGCAAGACGACGATAGCGAAGAATTTGAGTGTCGCATTGAGTTTGGTCGTAGCCAACGAACTCGATATCGCCTTCGCGCACCACTACCCAGTCGCCAGTTTCGACAGCAGCAGCATTACGTGCACGGTCTTTTTGTTTTTGCATTTCGGCATTGAAGTCGTCGATATTGAGAGTGAGAGCATTCTCTTTGAGAATCAATTCAGTAAGGTCGAGAGGGAATCCGTATGTGTCGTACAAAGTGAAAGCATCGACACCGCTAATTTCAGTTTTACCAGCCGATTTAGTTTCAGCCATCACACGGTCGAGAAGACGAATACCAGTTTCGAGTGTACGGAGGAATGAGTCTTCTTCTTCTTTGATAACTTTCTCGATAAGAGTTTGTTGTGCGCCAAGTTCAGGATAAGCCTCGCCCATATTGTCGATAAGCGCAGGGATGAGACGATACATAAACGCTTGGCGTTGACCGAGGAATGTGTAGCCATAACGCACTGCACGACGAAGAATACGACGAATTACATAACCTGCTTTTGCGTTAGATGGCAATTGACCATCGGTGATAGCAAATGCGATAGTACGAATGTGGTCAGCCACTACACGCATTGCTACATCTACTTTTGCATCTTTAGCATACTCAGTGCCACAGATTTCGCCTACGGCTTTCAACAAAGGTTGAAATACATCGGTGTCGTAGTTAGAAGTTTTGCCTTGCACAGCCACACAGAGACGTTCGAAGCCCATACCTGTGTCGATTACTTTATTAGGAAGTGGCTCGAGCGAGCCATCGGCTTTGCGGTTGTATTGCATGAACACGTTGTTCCAAATCTCAATCACTTGTGGGTGATCGCCATTCACGAGGTCGCGACCATTGACTTGTGCGCGCTCAGCGTCAGAACGCAAGTCGATATGGATTTCTGAGCAAGGACCACAAGGACCTGTATCGCCCATTTCCCAGAAGTTGTCTTTTTTGTTACCATTGATGATGCGGTCTTCTGCAATATATTTTGCCCAAATGCCTGCTGCTTCGTTGTCGCGGTCGAGGCCTTCAGCTGGCGAACCTTCGAACACAGTTACATAAAGACGGTCTTTGTCCAATTTGAGCACTTCTGTAAGGTATTCCCAAGCCCAAGCAATAGCCTCTGCTTTAAAATAATCGCCAAATGACCAGTTGCCCAACATTTCGAACATAGTATGGTGATATGTGTCGTGACCAACTTCCTCAAGGTCATTGTGTTTACCGCTCACACGCAAACATTTTTGCGAATCCGCCACACGTGAATATTTGATAGGGTCGTTACCCAAAATAATGTTTTTGAACTGATTCATACCAGCATTGGTAAACATCAATGTAGGGTCACCTTTGATGACCATAGGTGCAGAAGGCACGATTTTATGCCCTTTAGAAGCAAAAAAATCGAGGAATGATTTACGAATTTCTTTTGATGTCATTTTTTTAGATATTTAGTAGTGAGTAGCAAGTAGTGAGATTTTTACTCGCTTCGCTCGTTTATTTTTTATATTATTCTATTATTTTGTCTTTTTTACATAAAACGTGCAAAGTTACAAAAATTTATTTAATTACACAACAAAAAAAAATGATAGAGATACAAAATCAAATTTGCATCTCTATCTATTTATAAAACACATTATTACTTAAGATTCGCCACTGTAACGAGATGACAAGCTACAACTCCTGCTGTTTCGGTACGGAGACGCGATTCGCCAAGTGTGATAGCTTGAAATGAATTGCGGAGTGCAAGTTCGACCTCTTCTTCAGAGAAATCGCCTTCAGGACCGACCATAACGACTACATCCGACGCAGGAGGGCAGACGTTGAAAAGATGTTGTTTGGGTTGGTCGTAGCAGTGAGCGATGAAAAGTTGAGAGTTGAGAGTTGAGAGTTGAGAGTTATTAACCCCCTCCGCTTCGCTCGTCCCCCTAAGACTGGGGGACAATATATGCGCTACAAAATCCTTGAATGTTGTCATTGGATTAAGGCGAGGAACATAGGCTTTGAGACTTTGTTTTGCGGCTGAAACAAGGATTTTTTCGATGCGCTCTGGTTTGATGATTTTACGCTCAGAATAGCGACAGCAAATGGGTGTTAGCTCATCGAAACCTATCTCGGTTGCTTTCTCTACAAACCACTCAAAACGGTCGATATTCTTGGTTGGAGCAACAGCCAAATGGAGACGGAATGGGCGACGACCATACTCAGTTTGAACACTAAGTATTTCTACTTGAGTGCGTTTAGGATGTGCTTCGGTAATCTGTGCTTCATAGAGACCTCCTACCCCATCGATGATGTGGATGCGGTCGCCTGCCTTCATACGCAACACCTTAACGCAGTGTTGAGATTCTTCCTCTGGGAGAGAGAGAGTTTGAGCTATATCGGGAGCGTAAAATAAATTCATATCAAAGATTTTTAGTAGCGAGTAGCGAGTAGCGAGATTTTACATACCCCCTCGTCCATTGGGCACTTCCCCAAACTTAGGGAAAGAATTGTAAGCGAGTAATAAGAAAACCGAATGGCTCTCGCTACTCACTTCTCGTTACTCGCTACTACTTAAATATTATTTAACTTCGAAGACAGCAAGTGGAGTTTTGCCATTGTAGAGGGTTACTTTGCCTTTTTCAGCTTTATAGGCATTAGCTGTTTCGAGAATAGTAGAGATTTGCATCTCTATTTTGTTTGATTCTTCATCACACATACGGCGAGTCATGCCCACTTCCATAAATTTAATTTTACCGTCAGCAGCTTTATATTGTCCGAAGAATTGATTACAACCAGAATGACCATTGATTTTGTAAATGCCATCGGCAACAGCAGTTTCAGTAAACATAAATGTAATAGGCTCGAAAGTAGATTTTGCATCGTAAGCCACACCATTCAATTCAACAAGTTGAAGCATTTTGCCTTGAAAACAGAAAACAGGTTCTTTTACGCGTGATGCACAAGAGGAAAAAATTAAAGCTAAAACAGCTACGATAATAAGATTCTTTTTCATAGTGAATTAAATATAAATAGTTTATAAAAGTGTTTTTCTTCTTAGAGAAGATTTTTTCGAATAAGTTTAATTAAGTAATGCAAAATTACGAATTTTTTTTGAGTTATATAGGTGTTGTATAAAAAAAAATTTGTACATTTGCAAATTGAATGTCAATAGACAATGGTCAATAGCCGATAGTCGTCCAATTTTTCTGACCAAGTCTTACTACTTAATACTTTTTACTTAATACAAAAAAATAAACATGAATAATTGGTTTGAATGTAAAGTAACATACGATCGCACAGCAGAGGATGGAACTGCGAAGAAAGTGACTGAACCTTATTTGGTTGATGCATTGTCATTTACAGAAGCAGAGACTCGTATTTGCAAAGAGTGTCAAGCATACGCAACTGGGGAATTTACGGTTTCGGCGGTAAAACGCTGTAAGATTACAGAAATGTTTTTTAATGAAGATTTGCAAGAATACAAATGGTTTCGTTGTCGTGTGAATTATGTGTCGCTTGATGAAGAAAAAGGTGTTGAAAAACGCATTGCTCAAACTATGATGGTTCAAGCTATTGATTTTCAAGATGCAGTAAAGGCTCTCGTAAAAGGAATGGAAGGTAGTCTTTGCGATTACGAAATTGCATCAATCACAGAAACTAAGATATTGGATGCTTTCAAATATGAAGCGGAAACAAAAGAGGCATGATTAAAGAAAATTTAAGCGAAATACGAAAAGGGATACCTGAGGGGGTGAAGTTGGCTTGTGTATCGAAATTTCATCCTGTAGAAGCGATTAAGGAGGCGTATGTTGTAGGGGAACGTGTGTTTGCAGAGAGTCGCCCTCAAGAATTTGTGGCTAAGGTAGAGGTGTTACCTAAAGATATTGAGTGGCACTTTATTGGCAACTTGCAGACTAACAAAGTTAAAATGGTTGTGCCTCATGCCACGTTGATACATAGCATGGCGAATGAGCGATTGTTTGATGAAGTGGAGAAATGTGCTGCTAAAATAAATAAGGTACAAGATGTATTGATTGAATTGCATGTGGCGCAAGAAGAAAGCAAACAAGGATTTACACCTGAAGAGGCATTTGAATTGTTGAGTGATGAATTTATTGCACTGCATCCTCATATAAGAATTTGCGGTGTGATGGGTATGGCTTCGTTGACTGATGATGAAACTAAAATACGTGCTGAATTTAAGAGAATAAAAGATACTTTTGAGCGATTGAGAGACGAAATATTCGACGGATGTGATTACTTTACCGAAGTGTCAATGGGAATGTCAGATGACTACCCTATTGCTATCGAAGAAGGTGCTACGATTGTAAGAATTGGCAGTTCGATTTTTGGAGTAAGAAATTATTAAATAAAAATAAAAGACATAAGAACAGAAGAACATAATTTTTATGTTATTATGTTACTCTGTCTTCTAAAAAATCATTAAAACACTAAATATCTAATCTAATAACAATGGAAAAATTATTAATGTTGGGCGACGAAGCTATCGCTCAGGCTGCAATTGATGCAGGTCTTTCGGGAGTATTTGCTTATCCTGGTACTCCATCGACAGAAATTACTGAGTTTATCCAAGACTCAAAAATGGCTAAAGAGTTGGGCATCCGTAGCGAATGGTGCGCAAATGAGAAAACTGCCATGGAGGCTGCTCTCGGTATGAGTTATGCTGGTAAACGTGCTTTGTTCTGCTGTAAACACGTAGGTATCAACGTGGCAGCCGACTGCTTTGTGAACTCTGCTATTACAGGTGCTAACGGTGGTTTGATTTATCTTGCTGCTGACGACCCTTCAATGCACTCTTCACAAAACGAACAAGACTCTCGTTTCTATGCTGATTTTGCATTCATACCTTGCCTCGAACCATCTAACCAACAAGAGGCTTACGACATGGTTCACTATGGCTATGAATTGTCAGAACGTTTCCACTTGCCAGTGATGATACGTGTAACAACTCGTATGGCTCACTCACGTGCAGGTGTTGCTCGTCGTGCTGAAGTTACTCCACAAAATGCGCTCAAAATGCCTGAAAACAAGATGCAATATATCTTGTTGCCAGCAGTAGCTCGTCGTCAATACAACGAACTTTTGGCTAAACAACCTGAATTGGTTAAAGAATCAGAAAATAGCGGTTACAACAAATATATCGATGGTCCTAACAAAAAATTGGGTATCATCGCTTGTGGTATCTCTTACAACTACTTAATGGAAAACTATCGCGACAGCGAATGTCCATATCCAGTAGTAAAAGTTAGCCAATACCCTATGCCTGAGGCTATGATTAACCGTTTGTATGAAGAATGTGAAGAAGTGCTTATCCTTGAAGAAGGTCAACCACTCTACGAACGTCTTCTCCGCGGTATGCTCAACAAAGGCAAAGCAATCAAAGGTCGCTTGGATGGCACATTGCCACGCGTAGGCGAATTGTCACCAAACCTTGTGGGTAAAGCTCTTGGATTGGAAGTTAAAGAAGGTTTACCAGTGCCTTCATTGGTAGCTCCACGTCCTCCAAAATTGTGTGATGGATGTCCTCACGTTGATTCTTACACAGCACTCAACGAAGCAATGAAATCATTCCCTGGTGGTCGCGTATTCTCAGATATCGGTTGCTACACACTCGGTGCATTGCCTCCATTCCAAGCTATCTACTCTACTGTAGATATGGGAGCTTCAATCACAATGGCTAAAGGTGCTTCTGAAGCTGACTTGTTGCCATCTGTAGCAGTTATCGGCGACTCTACATTCACTCACTCTGGTATGACAGGCTTGTTGGATTGCTGCGTTGACAATGCTAACGTGACAGTTATCATCCTCGACAATGGTATCACAGGTATGACAGGTTCACAAAAATCATCGGCTACAGGTCGCATCGAAAGCATCTGTACTGGTCTTGGCGTTGACCCTGCTCACATCCGCGTAATCAATCCACTCAAAAAATACTTCGAAGAAAACGTGGCTATCATGAAAGAAGAAATTGCTTACAAAGGTGTTTCTGTAATCATCCCACGTCGCGAATGTATCGTGGCATTGAACAAACGTCTCAAAGCTGCTAAAAAAGCACAATAATTAGATAATAGACAAAAGACACGAGATACAAGACTAAAGAATCTCATGTCTAAAAATCATAAAAAATAAACAAACGAGCGGGAGCGAGTATGTCTCGTGTCTCGTGTCTCGTTTCTAAAAATCTAAACAAAATGAAAATAGATATTATACTTTGCGGCGTAGGCGGTATGGGTGCCTTAAGTTCTGCTGCAATCATCTCAAAAGCTGCCCTCGATATGGGTTGGTATATGAAACAAGCTGAGACTCACGGTATGAGTCAACGTGGTGGCGACGTACAATCTCACCTTCGTATCAGCGACAAACCTATCGCTTCTGACCTTATCCCAGAAGGCGAATGTGATATCATCCTTTCAGTTGAACCAATGGAAGCACTTCGTTACCTCCCATTCCTCAGCAAAGATGGTTGGGTAATCACTAACGAAAATCCATTTATCAACATCCCTAACTATCCTGAAAAAGAGGCTATCATCGCTGAAATCAACAAACTTCCACATAGCATCGTATTCGACGCTGATACTATTGCAAAAGAAATTCACAACCCTAAAGGCACTAACATGGTTGTTCTTGGCGCAGCTTCTAAATATCTCGGTATCGACATCGAAAAATTGGAAGATGCTGTACGTAGCAACTTCGGTCGCAAAGGTGAAGCTATCGTAAATGCTAATATCGATGCATTACGTGCTGGTCGCGCTGTTGCTGACAAAATGTAATTTATTACACAACTAAATAAAATAAGGGCTACTCGATTTAATTCGGGTAGCCTTTATTTTTAGTAGTATTATTTATTTCTTTAATTCTGAAGCGATTTTGACGCATAATTGCTGAAATTCTGTTTCATCAAATTTACGAGTTAACATGATTATACGACCATTGCGATCGATGAGTACATTGCGTGTAATACCTGCATTGGGATGTGCATATAAACAGAACACTTCACCTGTAGTATCGTATGCCAAAGGATATGTGATTTTGGTAACTTCACGCAACATAGCAACTTTATCCGGCGCCTCTTCGCGGTCGATACCTACAAGCACAAAGTCTTTATTGCCTTTGTATTTTTGCCAAATATCACTCTCTATATATGGCATCTCTTTGCGACAAATACCACACCATGATGCTGTAAACTGAAGCATAACCACTTTGCCTCGCAACTCACTAAGGTGAATGGATTTACCATTATCCATTGTAAGTGTAAAATCAGGTGCCATATCACCTACTTTTACAATATAACCACGATCTTCACCCTCTTGGGCATTTACTTGAATGCATAATGCACAAAGCATAATACACAATAAAAAAAATAATACCTTTTTCATATTTTTTTTTAAATTTTAATATTAAATAGTTCTATCTACTCTATAGTAATTACACATTACAAATAATACGCAAAATTACAAAAAAAAATCCATCTATACTAAATACTCTCAACATTTTTTAGTATCTTTGCAAGAATTATATCCCTATAAATATGAAGAAGTTTTTAACTATAATACTATTATTTACAATCACACTTAACATCCAATGTAACACAAAGTTACCTTGGGATTCACTATTCTCATCTCATGGCCTTACTAAATCAATGGCTATGATACCGACATACGTTTCATCTGATTTGGACGTAAATTATAACAATGGATATTCAGCTGGCATTTGGGGTTTAACTACCCCTGTAGCTCGTAAATACGGATTAATTGTAAACAATAACATTGACCAGCGTTATGACTTAAAATTAGCATCAGAAGCTGCTGCTCGTTATCTTAAAGATTTAATGACGCATTATGGCAATGAAAAAGTGGCTACTTTAGCATACCTAAATGGTGCAGCTTTAATGATTGAAGTTGCTAAAATATATAATATTGATTTGCAAAATATCACCGATGAAGATTTAGAAAAATTATATCACCACTCTTCTCTACTAACTCCTAACTCTGCACTCTTAACTCCTAACTCTTCACTCTTAACTCATTTAGATTCATTATACAACCATACAGGGTACATAAAATACACATTCAACCACCCCATTCGCAAACAAATTATACAAGATTCATTATTTCATAGTGCCGAAAATTTCTATATTAACAACTTATCAATATTGCCAAATGCACGTTGGATAGATGAAGTTTTTGTACCAGAAAACGAAAATATTAATGAGTGGTTTGCATCAATATATGAATCGGAAATTGAGGCATTAAAACAAGAACAAGAAAAACTCAACAAACAAAAAGAATCGGAAGAAAAGGCTCGCATTGCTGCAATAAAAAAAGCTAATGCAGTAAAGATATACTATGTAAAATCAGGTGACACACTCAGCCATATTGCCAAACGCCATAAGGTTAGTGTTCGCCAAATCAAACAATGGAACAATCTAAAATCTGATTTCCTCAAAATCGGACAAAAACTAAAAATACATACAAGTTGAAAAGTTAAGAGTTAAGAGTTTTTCGCTTCGCTCAAGATTTTTGCTTCACTCGGCAATTCAAGTAAACTTGATTGCTCTCGTTTATCGCAAAAATTGAGAATTGAGAATTACCTCCGCCCTAATTTCTCATTCCTAATTTCTCATTTCTAATTAATTATGAAACCATACAAAACTATACTATTTATTATAGCCGTTTACACAATGATGGGATTGCTTGGTTACGCTATTCCAGCTGATGGTGTGGCTGTTGGCTCAATGAACATAACTTTTCCTTCTCCTCAAGAAATCATGGAAGACAATGTTGAATATAGCGAAAAACCATTAGTAGACATGAACCAAGTTTTTTTTGGTATAGAAACTATTCAACGCCAAATCGAAGAAGAAAAAGCTTCAGAATACATAAAAGCTCGTCGTAAAGTATTAGCACACATTTATTCTCCTTCATATCCAAACGATAGCGTAGAATGGATTTTCCCTCTATTCGAAGCTCTCGAAAATGCAAGCGAACATAAGGTGCGTATAATACACTATGGTGATTCGCAAATAGAAGAGGACCGTATGTCCAACTATCTACGTGCTGCCGTTCAAGACACTTTCGGAGGTTATGGCGTAGGCTTAGTGCCTGCTATTCAAACTATTCCAACATCATCATTCGGACAAAAATGTTCAGTTTCACTACCTCGTTATCTCGTCTATGGCACACAAGACATGCGCATGGAAGACCGCAACTATGGTCCACTCGGACAAACCGCGCTACTCACTGACACCGCTACATTCACATTCTATCGCCTCAATTACAGCAAAACTCGCAATAACACTAAGTATTTCAACAAAATAACAATATTACTTGACGAAGTAAAACGCACAACTTCAGCAACCATCACCGCAAAAAGTTCACAACAGACAAAAACTGCCAACATAGGCGACCACTCAATCACATTCAATCTACCCGACTCCACCACTCGAGCATCTATATTTATCAGTGGCGAAGCCTTAATACATGGCTTTATGGTTGATGGTGGCAACACTGGTGTACAATTTGACAATGTCGCTATGCGAGGCTGTTCTGGCACTATATTCACATCTATCAATAGCGAAAGCCTACGCAATTACTACACTCAAAACTATGTACCTCTCATAATTATGCAATTCGGAGGCAACCGTGTCCCTTATACCAAAACCGACAAAGCTATCACTTCATACTGCGAACAACTCACACGCCAAATCAAATATTTACGCACCATATCACCACAATCAAAAATCTTATTCATCGGCCCATCCGACATGTCAACCAACGTAAATGGCACTATGCAAACTTATCCTCATTTGCCAAAACTCATCGACTCACTACGCCAAATGTGCCTACTCAACGATGTGGCTTATTGGGACTTATATGGTGCAATGGGAGGGATGAACTCGATGACCAACTGGGTCAATAGCAATCCTCCACTCGCAGGCTCCGACCACATCCACTTCACATACGCAGGCTCAAACCGCGCCAGCGAAATGCTTTGGCAGGGAATTATGGAAGCGTATAAATTATATAAGGAGCAAGAAGTAATGAATAAAGAGTAATGAATTGAAGATGAAAAAGATAATAATATTATTGTGTATTATAAATTATGCATTGTGCATTGAAAATGTTTACTCACAACCTTTGATGCGTCAATTGCCACACTATGATTGTGTCAATTACGATGCCAACAAACTAATACTCAAAGGCGATTCAAATAAATTAAGAACTTTTTTTGCTAAGTTAGACTCTCTTGCTCTTTGGGGCGACAACGAAATAAACATCGTACACATCGGAGGCTCACACATCCAAGCTGGCGTATTTCCAAACCGAATGCGCATGAATTTTTCGAACATACTACCTGGCTTCGGAGGCGAACGCGGAGCAATTTTCCCCTACTCTGCCGCTCGCACCAACAACCCAAAAAACTTCGAAGTTCACTACTCTGGCGAATGGAAAAAGTGTCAAAACTCTCGTCCGCCAATAACAGAAACTCTTGGCATGATGGGCTACACCATATCTACTAACGACCTAAATAGTTCTATATCATTCAACCTCAACCCCGAAGAATTTGGCTCTAATTGGAAATTCAATAAACTACGCCTTTTTGCCACTATTGGCGACCCCGAATTGATGCCTATATTGATTATCAACAATGACACTATCCCATCAATTTACGAGGATAGCACATTCGTTTTTCATCTCAACTCTTTCGCCGAAAATGCCACTATCAAACTTGGCAAAGCCTCTGACTTCGACCGTCTTTATGACAAATACAATGCAAAATTATCCGACAAGTTAGACAAGTCAAATATGTCAGACTCAATTCTCAATTCTCAATTCTCAATTTTCAATTCCGATTCTATAGAAATCGGTTTAGAATCTGACAATATACAAAATCCAATCGAAGAATACTGCACCACACACACTTCCAATTGGAAATTCTCAATCATGGGACTTCTGCCCGAAAACGATTTCAATGGCATCACTTATCACTCTATGGGCGTAAATGGTGCATCATTACAATCGTGGCTACGATGTGAGAAATTAGAAGAACAAATGGCGTTCATCAAACCCGACCTCGCAATTATGGCTGTCGGAGTCAATGATGCCAACGTTGAATACGGCAAATTCAGTAAAGAAACCTTCAAAGCACGCTACAATCAATTATTGTCGAAAATATATGCCGTAAATTCCAATTGTGCAGTGATATTCATCACAAACAACGACTGCGTAGTGCGTGTAGGACGTCGCAGTTACGGACTCAACAAAAACACAGCACTCGTACAACAAGCCATGCACGAACTTGCCGAACAACACAATGGTGCAGTATGGGATTTATACGAAATCATGGGCGGATTTGGCTCTATATCAGTATGGAACGAAATCGGACTTGCCAACAAAGACCGCGTTCACTTTCTAGTACCAGGCTACAACCTCCTCGGCGACATGCTCTACAACGCCATCATATATGAATGGCTGTATAAATAATGAGGAATGAGGAATGGGGAATGGGGAATGGGGAATTGAGAATTACTTGTACTCTATTATCTGTAATTTGTAATCTGTAATCTAAATAATACGATGGATTTAATACTATCTTTTTTATCAAAGACATTTGCGTTTGACGAAAATTCGCCGCTATTGTTCACCCAATTCTATTTTTGGGCGTTCTTTGCTATTGTCTTTGCTATATTCTCGTTGATACATTCTAAACGCCTACTACGCAATACTTTCCTATTTGTTGTCAGCCTATTTTTCTACTACAAAACAAGCGGACTTTTTGTTCTTCTACTCATATTTGCCACTATATCCGATTTTTTTATCGCCAAACTTGTTTATCGTTCCGATAAAGAATTGCATCGCAAACTATTCGTAGGACTTAGTGTTTGTATCAACTTATTAGTTCTCAGCTACTTCAAATATTCATATTTCTTCATCGATCTCGTAAATTCGCTCTTTGGCACTACATTCCAAGTCTATGACTATTTTGCCGCAATAGGTAATGCAATAACAGGCTCAAACCGTTTTAGTGTTGACCAAATCATTCTACCTGTGGGCATTTCGTTCTATACGTTCCAAACTATCAGCTACACAATGGACGTATATCGCCGTCGCATTGCTCCTGTAAAAAACATTCTTGACTACGGCTTCTATGTCTCATTCTTCCCTCAACTCGTAGCTGGACCTATCGTGCGTGCTGCCGAATTCATACCACAAATCTATAAACCTTATTTTCTCGGTCGTCGCCAATTCGGTATTGCTATATTTTGGATACTCAATGGTTTAGCAAAAAAAATCATCCTCAGTGACTATCTCGCCGTAAACTTCATTGACCGCGTATTCGACAATCCAATGCTATTCTCTGGGTTTGAGAATCTTATGGCTCTGTTTATTTACTCTCTACAAGTATATGCCGACTTCTCAGGCTATACCGACATCGCTATCGGAGTAGCAATGATTATGGGATTCTACTTGCCTCAAAACTTCAACTCACCATACAAAGCTCCTAACGCAAGCAACTTCTGGAAACGCTGGCACATATCTCTATCTCGCTGGCTACAAGACTATCTCTACATTCCACTCGGTGGTAATCGCAATGCTACATTCGGAACATTCTTTTGGATTATTGCCATTGCCCTCATCGGCGTATTATTATCGGGAAGCATAACTATTGCTATTATCGTACTCTCTATTGCTCTCGGCATTGTGCTTTGGGGAATATTCCGTCCTGAGCGTCGCAACAAAATCATCACTAATCTCAACATGATGGTTACTATGCTTTTAGGTGGTATCTGGCATGGTGCAAGTTTCAACTTCATGATTTGGGGCGGACTCAATGGCATAGGTATGCTCATCTACAAAATATGGCGCGACTGGTCAATAAACATAAAAATGCTAATGATAGCACTAATCACTGCCCTACTCATCAATCTCACACACTTCACCCCAGCACCTATTTGGAACGTACTCGCCGTATGGTGTAGCATCATAGCAATAGGCACCCTCATCCGCTGGATATATAGTAAGACCCGAAAAATGAGACACGAGACACAAGAGATAAAAAATTCTCAACTCTCAACTTTCAACTCTCAACTTTCAACTTGTTGGGGTATATTCCAAACTTTCGTATTCATTAGTTTCACACGTCTATTCTTCCGTTCAGGTTCAAATCTCGACCCTGCTATCGCCAACGAACATGCTTGGAACACAGCCAAAAACATGGTACACCAAATGGGTTCAGCATGGAATATCGACGTAATACCAGATATCTGCCTCGGCTACTGGAAAGTATTCTTACTATTCATTCTTGGCATGATAATCCACTGGTTACCTGTACGCTACAAACGCTGGTATCGCATCAATTTCGCACTACTGCCTCTCCCCATAATGGCTATAATCGTTGTAGCAGTAGTTTTCATAGTTTATCAATTCGTCACAGCCGATTTACAAGCCTTCATATATTTCCAATTTTAAACACTCTATATAATAGTCAAAAATTAATACCGAATGGCAAGTCTCACTACTCGCTACTTGCTACTAATAGTCTAATATATGCCTCAATTCACACACTTACACGTTCATACCCACTATTCTATTCTCGACGGAATGTCGAAAGTGGGCGACCTTATCGATAAATGCAAACGCACAGGAATGAATGCCATTGCTATTACCGACCATGGTAATATGTTTGGCATTAAAGAGTTAGTAGATACTGCAGCTAAGGTCAATGGAAAGGTTAAAGATGCTATCAAAGGACTTCAAAAAGACCTCAAAAAAGCCGAAGAAATATGCAACTGGGATAGCGTTGAAGAGATAAAATCGCAAATCGCAGCAAAAGAAAAAGAGTTTTTCAAACCTATTATTGGTTGTGAGGCATATTGTGCTCGCCGTTCTTTACTCAATAAAGACAAAGATTTCAAAACTATCAATCCCGAAAATGGCAAAGAGCAAATAGTTGATGCATCGGGCTATCACTTGGTGCTTTTAGCTAAAAATCCTAAAGGCTACGAGAATTTGTGTAAAATTGTCTCTGTAGCTTGGATTGATGGCTACTATCGTCGTCCGCGTATTGACAAAGAAATACTTAAAGCTAATAGCGAAGGACTCATCGTTTGCTCAGCGTGTCTTGGTGGTGAAATTCCACAACATATCATTGCAGGCAATATCGATGAAGCAGAAAAGAGCATTATGTGGTTCAAAGAGGTGTTTGGCGATGACTATTATCTCGAAATTCAACGCCACCAAACCGACAAACCTGGTGCCGACCAAAATGTATATCAACGCCAAAAGCAAGTCAATAAAGTTATTCTTGAGTTAGCAAAAAAAACTAATACAAAGGTAATTGCAACTAACGATGTTCACTTTGTTGAAGAAGAACATGCCGAGGCTCACGACCGCCTTATCTGTCTTTCTACAGGCAAAGACCTCGACGACCCTAACCGTATGCGCTACACTAAGCAAGAGTGGCTCAAAACTCCTGAGGAGATGGCTCAAATATTTGCCGATGTACCTGAAGCTTTGGCTAATACGTTGGAAATTGCCGACAAGGTAGAGGTATATAGTCTCGATCGTGGTCCTATCATGCCGATGTTCGACATCCCTGCTGAATTTGGTACTGAAGAAGAATATCGCCAAAAATTCACTCACGAAGACCTTTTCAACGAATTTACTCGTAATGAAAAAGGCGAAGTAGTTATGAGCCAAGAGGATGCTGAAAAGAAAATAAAAACTATCGGTGGCTACGAACGATTATATCGTATCAAATTAGAGGCAGACTATCTTCGCAAACTTGCTCTTGACGGTGCAAAAATGCGCTATGGCGACCCTGTGCCTGCCGACACAATGGAACGTATTGTGTTTGAGTTGCATATCATGAAAACTATGGGTTTCCCTGGCTACTTCTTGATTGTACAAGACTTCATATCTGCCGCACGTGGCATGGGTGTATCCGTAGGTCCTGGACGTGGTTCTGCTGCTGGTTCGGTAGTAGCATATTGCTTGAAAATCACTGATATCGACCCATTAAAATACGACTTGCTGTTCGAGCGTTTCTTAAATCCCGACCGTATCTCTTTGCCCGATATCGATATCGACTTCGACGACGATGGTCGTGGCGAAGTATTACGCTGGGTAACAGAAAAATATGGTAAAGAAAAAGTTGCCCATATCATCACCTATGGCACAATGGCAACTAAATCGTCTATCAAAGACGTTGGTCGCGTACAAAATGTACCTCTACCTGATGTAAACCGCCTTACTGGTCTTATTCCTGATAAATTTGGAGAAGACAAAGCCGACCCTAAAACAGGCAAAGTTCCTAAGGTAAATATCAAAAACTGTTTGAAGTATGTACCTGAATTGGCAGAGGCTCGTAATGGCGAAGACCGCAACCTTGCCGATACTCTCAAATATGCCGAAATGCTCGAAGGCACTGTGCGACAAACTGGTGTGCATGCCTGCGGTGTAATTATTGGAGCTGACGACCTCAAAAAATTCGCTCCTCTATCTACTGCGCAAGACAAAGATACCAACGAGGATATGCTCGTTACTCAATACGAAGGTTCTGTAATTGAGTCCGTTGGACTTATCAAAATGGACTTCTTGGGGTTAAAGACTCTGTCAATCATCAAAGAAGCTCTACGAAATATCAAAAAATCCAAAGGTATCGACATTGATATTGACAAAATTCCTATTGATGATGCCGAAACTTATAAATTATATAGCGAAGGTCGCACAGTAGGTACATTCCAATTCGAGTCACCTGGTATGCAAAAATACTTAAAAGAGTTACAACCTTCTGTATTCGAAGACCTTATTGCGATGAATGCCCTTTATCGTCCAGGTCCAATGGACTATATTCCTCAATTCATCGCTCGTAAACATGGTCGCGAACCAATCGAATACGACTTGGATTGTATGGAAATGTATCTCAAAGATACATACGGTATTACGGTATATCAAGAGCAGGTGATGCTTCTATCTCGTTTGCTTGCAAACTTCACACGTGGTGAATCTGACGCTTTGCGTAAAGCAATGGGTAAGAAATTACGCGACAAACTTGACCAAATGAAACCTAAATTCATCTCACAAGGTCAAGGCAATGGTCACGACCCTGTGAAACTTGAGAAAATTTGGGCTGACTGGGAAAAATTTGCTTCTTACGCATTCAACAAATCTCACGCTACATGCTACTCGTGGGTGTCATATCAAACTGCCTATCTCAAAGCTCACTACCCTGCCGAATTTATGGCAGCTAACTTGACTCGCAATAAAGACAACATTTCGGATGTAACCAAATTTATGGACGAATGTAAGAATATGGGGCTGTTAGTCAAAGGTCCAGATGTCAATGAGTCGGAATTAAACTTCACCGTAAATCAAAAAGGCGAAATTCGTTTTGGTCTTGGTGGAGTAAAAGGCGTAGGCGAAGGTGCAGTAGAAAGCCTTGTAAATGAGCGCAAAGCCAATGGTCCATTCAAATCTATATTTGATTTCCTTGAACGCGTAAACCTCACTGCATGCAATAAAAAGACTATCGAATCTTTAGCATTATCAGGTGCTTTCGATTGTTTCGAGGATGTAACTCGCGAACAATATTTTGCAGTAAATCCAAAAGGCGAACAAACCCTAGAGTTACTAATCCGATATGGCAACCGCTATCAACAAGATAAACAAATGAATACCAACTCTTTGTTTGGCGGCTTCGACGATGAAACTCTCGAAATACCTAAACCTGAAATACCTAAAGCTGAAACTTGGTCAACTCTCGAACGTCTTGGCAAAGAGAAAGAATATGTAGGTATCTTCCTCTCTTCTCACCCTCTCGACCAATATCGCGTACCTATTCAATATGCTTGTGTCAATCTCAATCAAATCGACGACATAAAGAAAAATCGCGATGCCAAAACTTTCACTGTCGCGGGTATCGTAACTGCATGCCGTGAAGGTATGACCAAAAAAAGTACTCCTTTTGGAATACTCACACTGCAAGACTATACTGGTAGTTACGAATTCCCTCTATTTGGCAATGACTACACCGCTTATCGCAACTATCTAAAAGAAAACCTATTCGTTGCTATAATCGTAAAAACACAAGAACGTGGTAGCGACTGGAAATATGCACCTAAAAACGATGACAACACCCCTAAAGAATTTGAAACTAAAATTCTAAAAATGGAATTGCTCGAAAACGTAGCTACCAAACTTGTCAAGAAAATAACAATAGCACTACAATTAGGCAAAATAAATAGTGAATTAACACACAAATTATTAGAAATTTTGGATGGCAATAATGGTGAAACTGAATTATTCCTCGAAGTACACGACCCTGAAAGCCGTAGCAACATCAATTTAAGGTCAAAAAAAATTCATATCAACCCAACAAATCAGTTAATCAACGAATTAGAAATATTAGAAAAAGATGGATCTATAAAATTCTGGATTAACAACAACAAAACCACAAAAAAAGAAGCAGAAGAATAAAATTTTAACAAAAATTATGATTTCAAAAGGATGATTTATAAATTAAAATCATTAACTTTGCATAGTTGATAATGCATAATATATAATGCGCAATACATTGTTAATATTATGCTAAAAAACAAAACGTTAATAACTAATAACTAATCATTAATAATTAAAATTATGGCATTACACATTACAGACGCTAACTTCAAAGAAGTTTTAGCTAACAACGCAGTAGTTGTAGTAGATTTTGGTGCTGCATGGTGCGGTCCATGTAAATCACTTCAACCAGTTATCGACAAAATTGCAACAGCATACGAAGGCCGTGCTGCAGTAGGTAAAGTTGATATCGAAGAATCTCCTGAAACAACAGAAGAATTTGCAATCCGTTCAGTTCCAACAATCCTTTTCTTCAAAAACGGAGAAATGGTTCCTGGCAAAAAAATCGTTGGTGCTACATCTGAAGCAAAAATCACTGCTATTATCGACGAGATACTTTAATACACTTTTAAAATAAAAAATAAGAGAGGAGAACCTTATATTCTCCTCTCTTATTTTTTTTAATCAAAAATTTTCTCTAAATCTCGCACTAAATTATATTTCTGTGCATTCTTACGCATATTTATCAATGCATAACGCATACGCCCAAGAGCCGTATTTATCGAAATATGCTCCAAATTAGCAATTTCTTTAAACGATAAATCTTGATAATATCGCATCATCACAATTCTCTGTTGATCATCTGGCAACATCGAAATCAACGTCTCTATATCATGCAAAGCTTCTTCCTTTTCAATCGTATCCTGCATTGAATAATCACAAAGACTTACCTCGTTGAACAAATCACCAGTTTCATAACTATCATTTGAAATCTCTTTATCTGAAGCCAAACGACGATAATAATCAATTGTTTGATTATGAGCAATACGCATAAGCCATCCTACAAACTTATTGCCCGCATCATAATAACGACCTTGCTTCAATGTCGTAATAACTTTAATAAACGTATCTTGGAAAATATCATCGGCGATGCTGTGTTCACGTACTATATTGAATATATAGGTGTACACCTTGTCTTTATGACGCATCAAAAGAGTCTCAAACGCACCATTATCGCCCTTTGCAAATCTATTCACTAATTCCTCATCAGTGAAATTCATATCAAAAACTGCCATATATTAACGAATAAATAGACCAAAAACAAAGAATGATTTCTCAATTCTCAATTTTCAATTCTCAATTAAAATAATGGTAGTTTTTTTCTTATAGGCAATAAACGTTTGATTTCGTGATGCAAATTTAGATATAAAAACCGAAACCACCAAATTTTTCAACATTTTTTTGTTTTTAATTGTTCGTTCAACCTAATTTTTGTAACTTTGCAAAAATAGTTTAGAGATTAGAGTTGATAGTTAAAAGAACTATGCGGCACTAACCTCTACCCCATAACCTCTAACCTTTCAAAAAATAATGGCAAATATATTATTAATCGAAACTTCAGCCGAAATATGCAGTGTAGCCGTTGCTTGCGATGGCAAAATCATAGGCTTCCAAATGAGCGATGAAGCTATGCAACATGCCACACACCTACCCCTTTATATCGAGGCTGCAATGAAACTTATCAAAGAAAAAAATATAATACTCGATGCTGTAGCCGTTAGCGGTGGACCAGGGTCATACACTGGTCTCCGTATAGGCGTATCTACAGCCAAAGGTCTTTGTTATGCACTTGGTTGTAAACTCATTGCAATCGACACTTTAAAAGTCATTGCTACTGCATTAAAGCAATCTGAACCTGCGAATACCATAATTTGTCCTGTTATTGATGCTCGTCGCATGGAAGTTTACACTGCAATGTACGATTATGCTTTAAATCAAATATCTCCTGCCGAAGCAAAAATTATCGACGAAAATAGCTTTGCTGATATTGACCGCCCTATATATTTCTGCGGTAGCGGTGCTGAAAAATGCTCTAATGTAATCAAAAATCCAAATGCTAAATTTACTACATTAGTAAAACCTATTGCTAATATGATGGTCGAACTCGCCGAAGAAGCATATCACAACAACCAATTCGAAGACGTTGCCTACTACGAACCTTTCTACCTAAAAGAGTTCTACACACCACAAAAGAATTGAGAATTGAGAACCGAAGGTCTTTGAGCCTTTGGCGATAAAATTGAGAGTTGAGAATTGAGAGTTGAAAATTGCCATTCGGCGTTAAACACTAATAACTACTCACTAATAACTACTCACCACTAATTACTAACTAATGAAAGAACTAATCCTTCCTGAGTACGGACGCAATATACAAAACATGGTCGAAATTGCCATGAAAATCGAAGACCGCAGCGAGCGCAATCGTTGCGCTCGTAGCATCATCAATTGCATGGGCAATCTATTCCCTTATCTTCGCGACAACGATGCCTTCCAACACAAACTTTGGGACCACCTCGCTCTAATGTCTAATTTCGAATTAGATATCGACTATCCTTTCGAAATCACGCCAGCCGAAGAAATACACCCTACTCCCGAAGCTATCCCTCTACCCAACAATCAAATACGCGAACGCCATTATGGTCGCTTCATCGACAATTTCATCGAACGCATATCTACAGACCAAAATATATTGAGCAATCAACAACTACTCTTGGTGATAGCCAACTTCATGAAACGTTGCTACAGCACCTATAATCAAGATGTTATCAACGACGAAATAATCCTCGACGACCTCTATCGTCTAAGCAATGGTAAAATCGACCTCCGCAACAAAAACATAAAACTACAAGAAATCCAAAATAAGAAAAACAACAAAAACAAAAAATAGATTTTAGACAATAGACACGAGATACGAGACAGTCTTGTGTATTATGTCATAAATCTAGTGTCTAACATCTCGTGTCTAATATGAAACTAAACATGCCCGACTACAGCGACCGTATTCGTCTGCGCAAGCAAGATGAACAGTTGCAGATATTTGACTCTATACGAAGCAAATGGCTTGTTCTCACACCTGAAGAATGGGTTAGGCAAAACACAATCATATACATATCCGACACTCTCAAAGCTCCTATGTCGCGCATAGCCAACGAAGTAACTATCAACTACAACGGACTCACAAAACGGTGCGACTCTATCATCTACGACGACTACGGCAACCCTCTCATTATCATCGAATACAAGCGCACCGACGTAGCCATCACACAACGCGTTTTCGACCAAATCGCCATCTATAACCTACAACTCCGCGTGCCCTACCTCATCGTCAGCAACGGACTACAACACCTCCTTTGCAAAGTAGATTTCGAAAACCGCAAATACATCTTTGCCCAACAATGGCCAAAATATAACGAGTTGAAAGTTAAAAGTTGAAAGTTGAGAGTTACCTTCGGCACTAACCTCTAACCTTTAACCTCTAACCTTTAACCCAAAGACTTGTTTTTATGTCATTCTGTCTAAAAAAAAATAAACATTAAAAACATGAAAACAAAAACCGAAATAGTTGAAAATTGGTTGGTCCGTTACACTAAACGCCCTCTCGACCAATTCACACCATATATATTACTCACCAATTTCAATAACTACGTCGAACTTTTCGCCGAAAAGTTTGGTGTTGAAATTATGGGACGCAATGGCAATATGCTCTCTGCTAGTGCAAATGGCATCACTATAATCAACTTTGGCATGGGCTCTCCTAATGCTGCGCTAATTATGGATTTACTCAGCGCAATCCACCCAAAAGCAGTACTATTCCTCGGCAAATGCGGTGGACTAAAAGACAAAAACCATGTCGGCGACTACATCCTACCGAGTGCTGCCATTCGTGGCGAAGGTACGTCAAACGACTATTTTCCACCCGAGGTACCTGCCCTACCTGCATTTAATCTTCAACGCGCCGTCAGTTCCAACATCCGCGATTTTGGCAAAGACTATTGGACTGGCACTGTCTTCACTACCAACCGACGCGTATGGGAACACGATGAAGTCTTCAAGCAACACCTAAAAGCAGTGCGTAGTATCGCCATCGACATGGAAACTGCCACACTATTCACCGTTGGTTTCCACAATGCAATACCTACTGGAGCACTCCTCCTCGTTAGCGATATGCCAATGCAACCCGAAGGCATCAAGACCGAAGAATCCGACAAAAAAGTAACACAAAATTTCGTAGAAGAACACCTCACAATCGGCATCAAAGCTCTATCAAGCCTACAAAACAATTCACGCACAATCAAACACCTCCGCTACGAATAACCCCAAAATTTTGTTCTTATCTCTTTATGTCTAAAAAAATTAACGCCGAATGGTTATGTCTTTAACGTCGAGATTTTGCGAAGCAAAAGCAAGACCTTTATAAGACCTTTATGAAAAAAAAAAAATTTATGTTCTTATGTCTTTCTGTCTAAAAAAAATTAAATTATGGCAAAACAAGCAGGCGTAACATATCAGCAGATTATCAACCAAATGAAGTCTGGCGACTGGAAACCCATCTATTTCCTTATGGGTGAGGAGGACTATTATATCGACAAAATCGCCGACTATATCGAAAAAAATCTGCTTACCGACGACGAAAAAGAGTTCAACATGACTCTCCTTTACGGCAAAGACACCACCTGCGACGAAATAATCATGGCTGCCAAACGCTACCCTATGATGAGTCAATATCAACTCATTATGGTGCGCGAAGCACAAAATATCAAAAACTTCGACAATCTCAGCACCTATCTCAAACAACCTCTCGCATCAAGCATCATCGTACTTTGCTACAAACACGGCTCTATAGATGGTCGCAAAAAGGTATTCAAAGACATTGCCGCTACAGGCGTATTATTCGAATCTAAACGCAAATACGACAACGAAATCCCATCTTGGATTACAGCCTACGTGCGCGAGCATAATGCTGATATTGAACCCAAAGCGGCCAATCTACTCGCCGAATTTCTTGGTGTCCAACTCAGCAAAGTCGTAAATGAAGTGGACAAACTTCTCATCCTTCTCAACAACTCCGAAACTCGTCGCATCGACTCCGCAATGGTTGAGCGTAATATCGGTATATCTAAGGACTACAACAATTTCGAGCTTGTCAAAGCTCTCGGCGACCGCGACATACTCAAAATCAATCGCATCATCGACCACTTCGCCAAAGACCCTAAAAACAACCCTATAGTTGTAACTACCACCGTTGTGTTCAACTTCTTCTCTAACCTATTGTTGTATCACTCGCTCAAAGACAAATCGCAAGCCAACGTAGCCGCCGAACTCAAAATCAACCCTTATTTCGTGAAGGACTACCAACACGCTGCCTCAATCTACAACTCTGCACGCACACTCTACGCCATCTCACTCATCCGCGAACTCGACGTGCGCAGTAAAGGTTTCGGCGACACAGGTACATCTCATCGCGACCTACTCCGCGAAATTATGTTCAAAATAACACACTAAATATATTTTTAGACAGAATGACATAAAGACAAATTTTCAGATTAAAAATTAGAATCTTTTAACATACGTCTTGCTAAAAAACTTGCGTTTTTTATCTCGACGGAAAAAAGACAGGTTTTAAATTACCTTTTTTACACAAAATGAATACATTCTTTGAATATGTCTTTGGTGTCGAGATTTTGCATAGCAAAAGCGAGACCATTATGAATAAGAAAAAATATGTTCTTATGTCATTCTGTCTAAAAGAAAAAAATAATTAAAACTATGAATATCCTTTTAACAACCAAATTGCCTATCGAAGGCTTCTCATCTATCAGCGAGCATAACATCATTATGCCTGAAGCCCCAAAATTCACTCCAGAAGAATTAACAGCACGCCTTGCCAATGCCGACATACTTCTCTCTACTTTCGACTACAAAATCACAGCCGAAATGATAGCCTCTGCACCTAACCTCAAGTTAATCACCAACTTTGGTGTTGGCTTCAATAATGTCGATATTGCAGCTGCTCGCGACCGTAGCATACCTGTAACCAACACACCTGGTCCTGTCATCGAACCTACAGCCGAACATGCCTTCACTCTTATGCTCGCCATCTGCCACCGCACTGCCGAACTCGACCGCCGTATGCGTGAACCTAACTCAAATATCGAATTTGGCGTGATGAACAATCTCGGTATCGCTATCTATGGCAAAACTCTCGGTATCATCGGTATGGGCAATATCGGACAATCAATCGCAGGTCGTGCCATAGCCTGTGGCATGAAAATTATCTACAACAACCGCCGTCGTCTCCCTGCCGAAATCGAACAACGCTACAATGCTCAATACGTGGACCTCGAAACCCTATTGCGCACTTCCGACTTCGTATCTCTCAACCTACCTTATACTCCTGATTCGCACCATATTATCAACGAAGACACACTCTCTATGATGAAACAAGGTGCCGTACTCATCAACACTGCTCGTGGTGCTCATATCGACGAGGCTGCTCTTGTGCGCCATCTTCGCAATGGTCATCTCTATGGTGCCGCCCTCGATGTATATGAATTTGAGCCTAAGGTAACACCTGAACTCCTCGAACTTGACAACGTAGTCCTTTCTCCTCACATCGGCACAGGTACAATCGATGGCCGCATCGCTATGTGCCATTGCTGTTGCGACAACATCAACTGGTTCCTCCGTGGCGAACACCACAAAATGAACCGCGTCAACTAATCCGCACATCGCAACACAATAAAACAATTACCACACAAAACCCCACCCATTTCACATCCGAAATAGGTGGGGTTTTTAGTTATTACTTTTTAGGAATAAGATACTTATCAGGAGGTGGAGTTTGAAATGTATGATTAGTGAGTGTATAAGTGTTGTAGTTGCCAGAATGTTCTTCAAGTAGCATATAATGAAGCAATAAATCATTTTTGGCATATTTGAGAACTACTCTCCGATAACCTTTGACTTCACGTTTAGTTTTTGTAAGTGTGAAAATATGATACTGAGCATCTGATGTGTACTCTATTTTTGCGCCTGTTTCAGTAGCTATTGCCTCAACATCACCATGCATACTATTAAGCAAGAGGTGAGCAAGAGAACGCATAGTTGCATTTTGCGCAAGATTGAAAAGATTTTTTCGTTTACCCGAAGCCATATAGAATTTGTCGCTATTAATGACCAATAAGTCAGATGGTGGATTAGTGTAATGCATTGACATTCGGTCTGTTGCAGTAAAATAGAGTGTACCTTCGAGAGTCTCTTCTT
>JBGVPL010000042.1:0-161940 GCA_045126975.1 Candidatus Aphodosoma sp.
TAAACCAACGAGCAGAATCGATTTTTTGTTTTGCAAATTGCAAAGCCTCCTTATTCTCTTTTGTCTGATTCTTTGCATTACCAGAATAATCTTGCACCATTTGATGAAAATCATCACTAATACGCAATTCAGGAATATTTCCATTATTCAAAGAAACAAAAAGATTACCATTGACATTTTCAACTACAAAATCGGGTGTTATAGTCTGGGAAATAGTATCTGCTCCACTACCAAAATTGGCTCCTGGATTCGGGTTAAGATGCTTAATCAAATCTATAGTTTGTTCCAACAATTTACGATTAACATTGAATTTACGCATCATTGCATCGTATTGTTTATTGGCAAGCATATCGAAATTGCGGTCAACAATATTAATAGCCAAATTCAACACCTCCTCAGGATGATTAGCTTCGCGACGTTTAGCTACAAGCTGTATAGACAAACACTCTTGAAGATCAAAAGCACCAACACCACAAGGCTCAAGCGACTGAATTATATCCAATCCTCGATTGATTTCATCGTCATCAACCGCCACACCTTGACTTGCTGCAAAATCGTCGGCAAGACTCTCTATTTCACGACGAATATATCCATTTGAATCAACATTACCTATAAGATATTCACCTATTTGTCGTTCACGAGGCGATAAATTGAGAGTATGCAATTGTTCAAGTAAAAATTCACCCAAGTCTTGTCCGTTACTTTGTTCACGACGATAAGTAGAGTCATTGACACTATGATTATTTATATGCAAACGATAATCTGGAATTTCATCGCGGTCTTCAAAATCATCACCATCACCAATCCATGCTAATTCAAGGTCATCAGCACTTGGTCGTTCTTCATCACGCATATCATCATACGTATTTTCTTCAGGCACCTCTGTTTCTATCTCAAGAGCTGGGTTTTCAACCAACTCTTCACGAATACGCTCTTCTAACTCAATAGAAGGGTACTCAAGCATCTTTATCACCTGTATTTGTTGAGGCGATAATTTTTGTTGTAACTTAGTACTGAGTTGAAGATTGGTTTGCATATATTAGTTAGTTTTTTAGTTTTTAACAAAAGTACAAATTTATCATTTCAAAATAAAAATAACTTGAATAGGTGGAACCACACGCTGAATATGTACTTACGTTAAGATAAACTACAAAAATAGTGCCAATATTTATTTACGAATAAGATTCATAAATTCTTCACGAGTTTTAGCACTCTCAAAAGCCCCTGTAAAATCACTTGTGATAGTTATTGAATTTTGTTTTTGCACACCTCGCATTTGCATACACATGTGTTGGGCTTCAACAACTACCATCACGCCAAGCGGATTAAGCGTCTCTTGAATGCAATCTTTTATTTGCAAAGTCATACGCTCTTGCAACTGCAAACGATGAGATATAACATCCACTACACGAGCTATTTTGCTCAATCCCGTAACATGATGATTAGGAATATAAGCCACATGAACTTTACCAAAAAATGGAAGCATGTGATGTTCACAAATAGAGTAAAACTCTATATCTTTCACAAGTACCATTTGATGATAATCTTCGTGAAATATCGCTGAACGCAATATATCTTCAGGTTTTTGATAATAACCCTGAGTAATAAATTGCATAGCTTTAGCCACACGTTGAGGAGTTTTTATCAACCCTTCACGATTGACATCCTCACCCAAAAGGCGTAATATCTCTTTGTAGTGCTCTGCTATTTGATCAGTAACACTTTGTTGCTCTGGTAAATTTATAAAATCCATATTTCAAATTGAAAATTAAAAACATATTCCTTGTTCCCTTTTCCTTGTTCCTTAATAAACATATATCATACTTGGGACTATATAAGTCTCGGTTGTAAATTCAGGGAATTCAGCAATAATCCATTGTCGAAGTTCTTGAGCCTTGGCATTTGTCTGACAATTACCTATGCGCACCTTCCAAAATGGAGAAGTATAGGTAATATAAATCTCATCAGCCAAATTTGGATGTTTTGACACCAAAATATCTTTTATTTCAAAAGCTCGTTCTCGCGCAGAAGCACCACGATTGCTTGAATATATTTGAATTCTAAAACCCTTAACTTCCTGTGCTTCAACCAATGCTTTTTTCTCTATTGCAGCAAATATCGTCGAATCTTGATAGATATTTATCACCGCTCCAGTTAACGAATCTGGTGTAGTGAGCATATCGAAATAATCTCGAGTTGAAAGTTTTATTACTTCAACTGAATCTTGCTGAATTAACAAAGAATCAGGCATTATTGATAGGCTATCAATATCTTCATGAGACGCAATATATTGCGTCTCTACTTGTGCGTTTAAATTGATGCACAATGCACAATGCACAATGCACAATAATATAACTATTATTTTTCTCATACTCTATTAATTGATTTTCTCGTAATATTTTACAAATCCAGCACCCATTATATTCTTAATATCATCATCACTATAACCACGGCGAATAAGTTCCATTGTAATATTTATCAACTCGCTTGAATCATTACAACCTAAAACTCCACCACCGCCATCAAAATCAGAACCTATTCCAACATACTCACTACCAACCAATTTCACTATATAATCAATATGGTCGCAAATCGTATTTATATCCGCCCGCCCATCTTTTGCAAGAAAATAATTATACAAACAAACATGTATTCGGCCTCCATTCTTTGCCAATTTTATAATCAAATCATCACTCATATTGCGAGGGTGGTCACACAATGCTTTAGCAGAAGTATGAGTTGCTATAATTGGCTGTGTACTAAACTCTATTGCTTGTTCTATAGTCGAATCTGCCGCATGCGACACATCCACCATCATACCCAAACGATTCATCTCACGAATCACCTCACGTCCAAAATCCGACAATCCTCCATGCGTATTATTGCCTCGTGCCGAATCACACAAATCATTATCGCCATTATGGCAGAGCGTAATATAACACACTCCCATATCATAAAATTTCTTCACATTACGAATATCACCTGCCAACGCAAAGCCATTCTCAAGTCCAAAACAAACGTTTGTAAGTTGAGAGTTGAGAACCGAAGGTCTTTGAGCCCTTGGCGAAAAAATTGAGAGTTGAGAGTTAAATTTTACTTTATCTGGATATTTATCCACCTGTTCACGCAAACGAGTGAATGTTTCAACTGCTACATTATACGCCTCTTCTGCTTTTTGTTTATAATCAGGCGAATCAAGTTCCACTTGTGGCAAATAAGCAACCATAAACGTACAAGCCACATCGCCATCATGCATCTTAACAAAATCAACCTTCACTTCATCTGGATTTTGGCGCACTCCAAGGTCTGTCGTTTCAGTCCACACCATTGGCGTATCTGTATGGGTATCAACCACTACCGATGTACAATGAATACCGCGAGCACGACGATATACCTCAGCCTCATCCACCAACCAATTAAACAAAGCCGCCTCCTCTGGATGCTCTTTATACAAATTTTCAGGATGCCATTGCACGCCAATCATCTTATATCCTGGCACTTCTATAGCCTCTACAATACTATCTGGAGCAAAACCCACTGCTATACACGATGGAGCAATATTTCTTAGCGACTGATGATGGAATGTATTCACTTCAACAATCTGCCTACCCATCACTTTAGCAATCAACGACCCTGGTGCCAATTCCACCGCATGAGCCGTTTCACTTCGAGGCTGATCGCCCTGAGAATGTTGCAATAACTCACTATCTAATTGAGTATAAATATCTTGATATATATCACCTCCAAACTCAATATTCATAGCCTGCATACCACGACAAATACCCAACACAGGCATACAACGCCTACGCGCCAAACGCACCAACGCCAAGTCAAACTCATCCCTCAACGCACATGGTTTACCGCTTTGAGGCATCAATTCCTCTCCCCAATATTTTGGGTCAATATCGCCACCACCTGTCAACAACAAACCATCAACCATATCAAGCAAATTATTCAAAATCTGCTCATTATCAGTCACTGGAAATACTACTGGCGTAGCACCTGCATCAATAATACATTGCACATACGCAGGCACCAATCTATGCGCCTCTTCCCACCATCCCGAAGAAATACCAATTTTAAGTTGAAAGTTGAAAGTTGAAAGTTGAAAGTTTTTATTCATAATTATTATTTAACACCTTATTCCCTACTCCCTATTCCTTGCTCCCTATTTAAATTTTAACCACTTAATTATCTCTTTCACAGTCGGTTTCTTGCCATACATCAAAATACCAACACGATATATTTTTGCCGAAAGCCATATCGTACCAACTATTGTCAATGCCAACAATCCAAGCGACAAACCCAATTGCCACATTGGCACATCAAACGGAATACGCACCATCATAACCATCGGCGAAGTAAAAGGTATCATCGAACACCAAAATGCCAATGGACCATCAGGATTCTCAGCGCTATAAATACCCGCATACAAAGCAAACAACACAATAATCGTTATCGGCATCATAAATTGGCTCGTATCTGCCTCATTATCAACCGATGCGCCAATCGCTGCAAACAACGACGAATACAACAAATACCCACCTATAAAATACACAACAAACATCACCAACACAAAGCCCCAATCAATCGACAATAACGACGAAATATACTGACTATCAAACTGAGAATTAAATCCTTGACCCGATACATCTGCCAACTGCTGAGCATTAGGCATCGCCAATTGCGAACTCTCCAACGGAATATCCATCACACCCATTGCGACACCCACAATCAACAAAGTCAGCACCACCCATAAAGCCATCTGAGTCAAACAAGTAAGCCCCACAGCAATAATCTTCCCCCACATCAACTCCCAAGGTCGAACCGAGCAAACCATCACCTCCACAATCCTATTAACCTTCTCTTGCACAATCGAATTCATCACTTGCGCACCACTCACAAAAATAAACATATAAATCAACATCGTAGTCAACATACCAATCACCGACGCAATATCCGAATCCGAAGTCGTAACCCCATCCTCACTCAATTTATACGTCGTCACCTTCACATCCACCTTCGCATCTCTAATCATCTCCTTCAACTTAGGAATATTATACGACGCCAAAGTCTGCTCCTCAATATAATCCTCCAACGACGATTCAATAAACCTACGAATACTGCTAGGCACCTGCTTCTGACTATACATCGTCAACGCATTCGGCTTAACCGACAAATCATCACTAATTATCACAAAAGCACTATAATCAGTTGAAAGTTGAGAGTTGAAAGTTGAGAGTTGAACATCACCCCCCATTTCCTGTTCCTTACTTCCTATTATCTGCTCCTTAATCACCTCAAAACTACAATCTTCACTAACTAATCCCTCAAAAAACTCCTCATACAACCCCGTCTCATCCACAACTGCCACAACACGCTCCTCATCATCCTTTATACTCGCCAAAAATATCGGCGTAACAATCAAAGCCGCCATAAGTATCGGAGTCAAAAAAGTCATCAACAAAAACGACTTTTTCGCCACCCGATTACGATATTCCTGCGATATAATTAGACCTATTTTACTCATATTTAGACATTTAGTAACGAGTAGCGAGTAACGAGACCCTCCATTCGGAATTTATCTTAAGTTTTAAAATTATATCAATTATAAAATTTACAAAAGAGGTGAAATCAATCTCGCCAATGACTCCACACATCTCTTATGCCACTTCCTATGACGCCAAAGATTCACATTCAACTGACGCGAACTCTCCATATCTCTATCAAAACCATCAACCAAACATTTAGCCGTCTTTTCACCATAAACAAATGCCGCAATCTCAAAATTCTGCTCATACGAACGAGTATCCATATTAGCAGTACCCACAATCGACAAATATTTATCTATCACAATTGCTTTCGAATGCAAAAAATTATGTTGATAATAATAAACCTCAACACCAGCACGCAAAAGGCTCTCAATATAACTACGCCCTGCAGCCGCAACAATCTTCGAATCATTTCGCTCTGGTATCATTACACGCACCCTCACCCCCGACAAAGCCGCCGTTTCCAAAGCATTCATCACAGGTTCTGGTGGCATATAATAAGGCGTATGAATAAGTATCTCTTTTTCAGCCTTCGACACCGCAGCCACAATCCCTTGCATTACATTACGCCAATCCGAATCGGGTCCCGAAGTAACGACCTGCACCTTCTCACCATCCTCAAAACAAGGCACCTCAGAATAATATTTCTTATCAGTAATAACCTTACCATCCACAAAACTCCAATCCACCAAAAACGAATACTGCATCGAATGCACCGCAGGTCCCTCAACCCTTACAAACGTATCACGCCACAACCCCAATCTATTACCCCAACGATAACGCTCAGCCAAATTCATCCCCCCCGTATAAGCCACTCGACCATCAATGACTACCAATTTTCGATGATTACGATAATTCAACAACGTGAATTTAAATATATTATCTGCCGCCAAAAACGGATGTATAAACGCCCCTGCATTCTTCAACGACATACGCCACGCAATCGGCAACTTCCACGCACCAAGATAGTCATAAATCACACGCACCCTCACACCCTCACGCGCCTTACGCTCCAACAACTCTCTAAAACAATTACCAAGTTTATCATTTTCAATAATATAAAACTCCACATGAATATGCTCTTTCGCCTGCTCAATATCAGTATAAAGCGACTTAAAAGCATCAACACCAGTCGTAAAAACATCCACTTTATTATTATCAGACAAACGAGCCCCAGCCGTTTCTGTCAACAAACTCGCAACCTTACCAAAATGCTCAGGGTCATCACAATAACGTGTTGAAATATTAACATGCGGAAAACGCAACTTATTGTTTATTATCTTCTTACGACGCAAATCCTGTCCTAAAAACACATAAAGTATTATTCCAACAATCGGCAAAAGAATCATAATCATAATCCACCCAAGCGTCTTCACCGGATTACGATTCTCCATAAGAATTGCAGTCAACACCACTAAAGCAATGTAAACATACAACGCCGTAAAACCAAAATAAACTATTTGCCAGAATAATTCCAAAATATAATGGTTAAAAAGTTAAAAGTTAGAGGTTAAAGTAGGAGCTTTAATCCCATTTAATGAAAGATTTTTTGCTTCTTCAATTGTGCATTGTGCATTATGCATTATGCATTGAATAGAATGCGGACCACATTCAACACGTGCCTCATCCCACAAACCAGAATCAATCACCGTCTGCAACCACTTAGCCCCCCCTTCAATAATAATCGACATAATTCCTCGCTTATACAACTCATCCATAACACTTTGCACAATATCCCCCTCAAAATCAACCCCCACAAACTCCACATTATCACCAAATTGTGCATTGTGCATTGTGCATTGTGCATTGGTAAAAACTATAGTTTTCGCCGCCTCATCAAAAATTCTATAATCAGCTGACACACGCAAAGTCCTATCCAACAATACCCTCACTGGATTTTTACCTGTCCACTTTGTCACCGTCAAATGAGGGTCATCAAGCAATGCCGTATTCGTAGCCACCATAATAGCATCCTCCTCCACACGCACTTGATGATTCAAAGTCTTTGTAACAGAGTTACTTATTTTTATAGGACCATTACCCTTTTCCGTACGACACACATCAATTATACCATCCTCAGTTTCAGCCCATTTCAATATCACATACGGACGATGCTTCTCTTGCACCGTCATAAACCTACGATTAAGCCAACGAGCCTCCTCTTCCATCACACCCACAGTTACCTCAATACCAGCATCTTGAAGAATTTTCACGCCACGACCAGCCACCTTCGGATTAGGGTCAAGCGTAGCAATCACCACTCGTTTCAACCCCTTACGCACAATCAAATCAGCACAAGGCGGAGTTTTTCCCCAATGCGAACAAGGCTCAAGCGACACATACATCGTAGCCTCTTTCAATAGCGATTCATCTCTAACAGAAGCAATTGCATTAGGCTCAGCATGCGGCTCACCTGCACGATGATGATAACCTTCTCCTATAATCTTACCGTCATACACAACCACAGCCCCTACCATAGGATTAGGCGACGTTTGCCCCTCAGCCATAGTAGCCAACTGCAAACACCGCATCATATACAATTCATCTTGCTTTTTATCTGCCATACCAATATCTTAAATAACTTACAAAGTTAGTGATTTTCAGTGAAACAACAAAAGAAAAATGACATTTTTTACCACTTTCGACAATTAATCACTCCGGTTTAAGAATTTTGTTAATGTCGGCTTCGACTTTAGTGAGTTGTTTGCGGCAATCGGCTATGAGTTTTGTAGCAGTTTTTACGTTTGCAGCTAATTGGTCTATAGAGAGTTGACCGCTTTCGATTTCAGAGACTATTTGCTCTAATTGTTTAAGTTGTTCGGAATAAGACATAATTGAAAATTTTAATACCCCCTCACCCTTCGGGTACTCCCCCTGAGACAGGGGGAGAATATCAGGCAAACACACTTACAATGTATTTCCTAATTGCAAGGAGGATTTAGGGTTAAATATTATCATTTAACTATACTATCGATTGTGCCATCAGCGAGAGTTGTGGTGATAGTGTCACCAGATTGAAGTTGAGAGGTTGATGTGACAAGTTTACCATTATGGGTAGTAAAAGAATAGCCTTTCTTTAAGAGTTGTTGTGGATCAAGAAGTTGAAGCTTGGTTTCTAATAGTTTGAGATGAGAATGCTGTGATTGCAAGAGACTATTTGTAGCAACAAAAAGTTGAGTATTCTTTTGGTCAATATATATGCGATTTTTTACGATTAAATCGACTGTTTTTAGTTGTAATCGATGTTGTAAATCTGTGAGATGACTAACCGATTGATTAAGCGTACGTTGAACTGATTGTGGTAATCGAGTAGAAAGTAACAATAAATAATTTTTTTCTTGCTCTATACGATGAATGACTGAATTTTGCATTTTTTCTGCCATTTCATCGAGAAAATTCAATACTTCAAGTGATGACGATATAATAAATTCAGCTACTGCAGTTGGTGTTTTAAGAGCTGTATGCGCCACCATATCGAGAATGGTTTCATCGCGATGATGACCAATGCCTGTGATTATTGGCAAAGGAAAATTAGCACAACACTCGGCAAGGCGTTCGCTGTCGAAGGCCTGAAGGTCGGAAGTTGCTCCGCCACCACGGATAATAACAACTACGTCGAATGAGGAGTGAGGAGTGAGGAGTGAGGAGTGAGAAACTCCACCTCTCACAGATTTTTTTTTGCTCACGGAACCCACAGAACACACGGAAGTTAATTTCTCGCTTTGCTCAAAATTTCTTTTAATAATATCAAGGGCAGAGAGGATGCTTTCTTCGGTTTGGGTGCCTTGCATTACGGCAGGAAAGAGAGTTACGGAGTATTGAAAACCGTAAGGATTGTTGCTGAGTTGGTGTAGAAAATCAGTGTAACCTGCGGCTGTAGGACTTGAAATAACTGCTATACGCTGAATTGGTCGAGGAAGAGGCAATTGGCTATTTTTACCGATTAAACCGCGTTTTTTTAACCGCTCAATTATTTCAAGACGACGACGCTGAAGTTCGCCAAGAGTATAAGTTGGATCGATATCTTTAACATTAAGACTAAGTCCATAAAGCTCATGAAACTCAACCGACACTTCGACAAGAATTTTCATTCCTACTTGGAAAGTAGAATTAGTTGCCAACTGAAACTTTTGAAGCAAAAGTCGATAAGTTGATGCCCAGATTGTTGCCCGCTGTTTGGCAATGATTTGGTCAGAATCGGGATGTTTCTCTATCAAATCTAAATAGCAATGACCTGAGTAGTTAGTCGAAACACTATTTATTTCGGCTCGCACCCATAACGTTGTGGGAATCACCATGTGAAGTGATTCCTTGATTGTTTGATTTAGTTGATATAATGATAGAGAGTTCATTTTTTCTACGTTACTTTTGTCATTGCGCAAAAGTAACCAAAACGCTAATGCTGTGCTTAAAAATGCTAAAGGATAGCAATAAATCCTATAGCGATTATTACTACCCTTTTAATCGCATTTTTAAAACAAGGCACGATTACCATTCGGTATTATCCTTATTGTTATAAAAAATTTATAATAGTATTGCACCGCCGAGGACGTCGGTATAGTTGTCACCACAATAGAAGACTACGCTTTGTCCAGGGGTGATGGATTCGATGTCGTTTTCAAAGACAATTCTTACCAATGAGGAATGAGGAATGAGGAATGAGGAATTATCACCCCCCTCCACATTCGCGTGCGAACATTCGAGCTGGACGTCCCTACTTGGAAATTCGGATACATCGACATGATAGAGGTGGGCAAGACCGGGACGGGATTTGTAACGAACTTTTGCCATCACGGTTTGTCCGTCGATGAAATCGGGAAATTTCATCATATTTAGGTCATGAGCATAGCAAGTTTTTGTGAGTAAATCCTCCTTACGACCGAGTACAACTTGATTCTTTTGAGCATCGATACGAACAACATACATTGGTTCGCCAAGTGCGATGCCAAGACCTTTTCGCTGACCTATAGTGTAGTTTGGAAAACCTTGATGTTTGCCCAAAACCTTACCATTTACGTCGATGAAATCGCCTTTTTTATACTTTTTGTCATAGTCAGGCACATTGGCACGAAGGAAATTGCGATAATCGTTGTCAGGGATAAAACAAATCTCTTGACTTTCGCCTTTCTTAGATAATTGTTCATAACCATTATCGAACGCGATTTGGCGCACTTCGGCTTTGGTGTATCCACCAAGAGGGAAAAGTGTGCGAGAGAGATTTTCTTGAGTCAGGCGCCAAAGAAAGTAAGATTGGTCTTTATGTTCGTCGGCTCCTTTACGAATGAAATATCGACCTTCGGGTGTCTTCTCGATTTGAGCATAATGACCTGTTGCAATGTAAAAACAGCCCAATTCATCGGCAAATTTCTGCAATTTACCCCACTTGATATTAGAGTTGCACTGCACACAAGGATTAGGAGTGCGACCATGAAGATATTCGTCGATGAAATTGCAGATAACTGAGTCATGAAACTCTCGACGCATATCGAGAGTGTGATGCTCAAAACCCATATCTGCAGCCATCTGACGAGCATCAGATACAGCAGGAGAATCGAGAGTTAACTGAGTGAAAGTTACACCTTTAAGTTCGTAACCTTTGCGACGGAGTTCTATGGCAGCAACGGAACTATCAATGCCACCACTCATAGCCATAAGTATTTTATTTTTCATATATTTAGATTGTTAGTAGTGAGTAACAAGTAGCAAAATTACCATTCGGAATTATAATTTTTCTCACGGATATTCTGAAACACTTCGCTTTACAGAAAAGTCCAGAGAAAAAATAAATTTCGTTTTTGCTAGTATAGAGTGCAAAGATAATAAAATTTTGGGAAATAATTTAAAAATCATATTTTTTTGTACGATATGATAACTTATTATTATTTTTATATATAGAGTTTGACTTTTTTTTATTATCTTTGCAAATTGTTAAGTGCGTGCACACGCGAACCTTATAGTAGGAAAATTCAAACAACAAATAAATAAACCTTAAATCACTAATACTTAAATACTTATTACAAACAATGAAAAAATTATTTTTAACAGTAGCAACAGCAGCTATGATGTTTGCATGTACAAACAATGCGGGTAAAAATCCGTTTTTGACAGAGTGGAACACTCCAGAGGGTGTACCTCCATTTGAACAAATCAAAGCAGAGCACTATTTGCCTGCATTTGAAGAGGGTATCAAACAACAACAAGCCGAAATTGAGGCAATTATCAACAATCCAGAGGCTCCAACATTCGAAAATACACTCGAGGCAATGGATAAATCTGGTCGTTTGTTGTCGAAAGTGGCTTTGGTATTCTTCAATATCACAGAAAGCGATGGTTCTGAAGAATTGACTAAAGTTCAAGAAGTTGTATTGCCATTGGTAAGCGCACACAGCGACAATATCTACATGGACGCACGTTTGTTTGAACGCGTGAAAGCAGTGTATGAAGGTCGTGACACAATGAACTACACTGTAGAACAAAATCGTTTGTTAGACAAAGTTTACAATGCATTCGTTCGCAACGGTATCTCATTGCCAGAAGATAAACAAGCACGTATGCGTGAAATCAATGCTGAACTTTCGACATTGCAACAAAAATTCGGTAACAACTTGTTGGCAGAAACAAATGCTTTCAAACTTGTGCTTGAATCGGAAGAAGATTTGGCAGGTTTGCCAGAAGCAGTGCGCACAGCAGCAGCTGAAGCAGCAAAAGCTGAAGGTTTGGAAGGTAAATGGGTGATTGGTTTGCAAAATCCAAGCCGTATTCCTTTCTTGCAATACAGCGAACGCCGCGACTTGCGTGAAAAAGTTTACAAAGCATACATCGAACGTGGTAACAACGGCAACGAAAACGATAACAAAGAAATCGTGTTGCAAATCATGAAATTGCGTATCGAAAAAGCTAATTTGCTTGGTTTTGAATCATCGGCTGACTTTATCCTCGATGATACAATGGCTAAAAAATCAGACGTTGTGAACTCATTCTTGCTTGATATTTTCAAAGCAGCTAACGAAAAAGCAAAAGCAGAATTGGCTGACATGCAAGCTATTGCTGACCGCGATGGCGTGAAAGTTGAAGCATGGGACTGGGATTATTACACAGAAAAAGTGCGTCAAGAGAAATATGCAATGAACGAAGACGAAATCAAACCTTACTTCCAAATGGAAAATGTGCGTAAAGGTATGTTTGCTTTGGCTAACCGCCTCTATGGTTTGAACTTCGAAAAATTGGAAAATATGCCATTGTTTAATCCTGAAGCAGAATGCTTTAAAGTTACAGACAAAGATGGCTCATTGATTGGTATTTTCTATACAGACTACTACCCACGCTCATCGAAACGCGGTGGTGCATGGATGACAAACTTCCGTGAACAATATATCAACGAAGAGGGTAAAGATGTTCGCCCAGTGGTTATCAACATCGGTAACTTCACAAAACCAACAGCTACTACTCCTTCATTGCTCACATTGGACGAAACAGAGACTATGTTCCACGAATTCGGTCACGGCTTGCATGGTTTGTTGGCAAAAGCTAACTATGTATCTGTAAGCGGTACTAACGTAGCACGTGACTTCGTTGAGTTGCCATCACAAATCATGGAAAACTGGGCATTCGAACCAGAAGTGCTTGCTATGTATGCAAAACACTATCAAACAGGCGAATTGATTCCGAACGAATTGATTGAAAAAATCAATGCTTCATCTACATTCAATCAAGGATTTATGACTACAGAATTGACTGCAGCAGCTATCCTCGATATGAACTGGCACGACCTCAAATCGGTAGAAGGCATCACTGACCCTATCGCATTTGAAAAAGAGATGATGGACAAAATTGGTTTGATTCCAGAAATCGCTCCTCGTTATCGTACAACTTACTTCAACCACATTTGGGCTGGCGGTTATAGCGCTGGTTACTATAGCTATTTGTGGGCAGAGGTGTTGGATAAAGATGCTTACGCATTGTTCAAAGAAAAGGGTATCTTCGACCAAGAAACAGCACAAAAATTCCGCACATTGCTCGAAAAAGGTGGCACTGAAGACCCTATGAAATTGTATCGCGACTTCCGTGGTGCAGAGCCAAATCCAGAGGCTATGCTTATTGGACGCGGACTTAAATAAAAATTAAGTGTTAAGTGTTTAGAGTTTAGATACTTTACTCGCTTCGCTCGTTTTAGATTTGATATGCGGACTTGAATGCTCCGCATATCAACAAAATATTTAACCCCTCCGCCTTCGGCACCTCCCCTATAGGGGAGGAATAAAAATAACATGAGACCTGCACGAATAAATATCACAAAATTTTTTACACAGCCAAGTGTGGCAAATATTGCTATCAGTGTGGTTGTAAGTGGATTGTTGTGGTTCTTGTTCAATGCACAATGCACAATGCACAATGCACAATTGGATAGTGATTCGGTGCAAACGCTATTTATGAAACATTTCGTGCTATGGTCATTGCCAATAATATGGTCAAGAATATTAGGATTTGTTGCTATTGTAGGATTGATGACATGGATGATGTTTTTGTGTAACAATCTACAAATCATACCTGTGCGCTCATCAATGCCATTAACTGTCGGCATTGTAATGGCAAGTTGCATCGGTTATATTCAGCCTTTTGATGAAAGCTATATCGCTGCGGTATTGTTTATTTTGGCATTAAAACAACTGATACAAATGTATCACTTTGAAAATCAAGTGTCGGCAGGATATAATATCATATTGTTGTTAGGCATTGCGTCGTTGTTTGAACCTGCATATATCTGGTTATCGTTGCTATTCGTGCTTGGTATGATAATTTTTAGGGTTATCACAAGACGCGTATTTTTGAGTATATTGCTCGGCATAGCCACTTTGGTTGTAATTATAGGAAGCTTATTTTGGCTATTTGATTCGCTTGATATTTTGATAAACTACTTAAACAAATTTATCGAAATATCGCTATGGAACAATGAATTACAAATCACAAAAGGAGATATTATAGTTGGTGGATTCACTGCGGGATTGATACTTTTTACATTTGTTAGCTACTTTTTTAGTCCATGTAACTATAAATTGAACACACGATTGAACTTTTCACTCATAAATTGGGGATTTTGGTTATCAATAATTTGGGTCGTATTTTTTAATGCCAATTTTACACAACTTATAGCAATACCAGGATTATTTGCAATGATGTGTTTGAGCCTATATTTCAGCACGAACCAAAGCAAAGTGGCAAATGTACTGTTCGTAGTATGGTTTTTTATGTTTACTATGTATAGGATAATGTACAATTATCCATTCTGTAATTAAAAGAGAAAAGAACAAAAATATAATTTACAAAAATAATAAAACAAGCAAAACTTGTAGTCTCACTACTCGCTACTAGTTACTAAAAATCTAAAAAAATATGTTAGAAATTAAAGATTTGCATGCCTCAATTGCAGGCAAAGAGATATTGAAAGGGTTGAATTTGACAGTGAAACCCGGAGAAGTGCATGCCATTATGGGCCCAAATGGTGCTGGTAAAAGTACATTGAGCAACGTATTATCGGGACACCCTGCATACACAGTGACAAGTGGTTCAATCACTTTCTACGGCAAAGACCTTTTGGCAATGCCACCAGAAGTACGTGCTCGTGAAGGCGTATTCATGAGTTTCCAATACCCTGTTGAAATTCCAGGGGTTAGTATGGTGAATTTTATGCGTGCAGCAGTGAACGAACAACGCAAACATCGCGGTATGGAGGCCTTGTCGTCAGGCGATTTCTTGAAACTTATGCGCGAAAAACGCCAATTAGTTGAATTAGATAGCAAATTAGCAAATCGTGCTGTGAACGAAGGTTTTTCGGGCGGTGAGAAAAAACGTAACGAGATATTCCAAATGGCTATGCTCGAACCACGTTTGGCTATTCTTGACGAAACTGACTCAGGATTGGATATCGACGCATTGCGTATCGTTGCAAATGGCGTAAATTTGTTGAAAACTCCAGAAAATGCATCTATCGTAATCACTCACTATCAACGACTTTTGGATTATATCGTACCAGATATTGTAGATGTTTTGGTGGATGGTAAAATCGTGATGTCAGGTCCAAAAGAATTGGCTTTAGAGTTAGAAGAGAAGGGTTACGACTGGATTAGAAATAGGGAATAAGGAATAGGGAGAAGGACTAAAATTTTATAATCAAATGACAAAACAATTTATAGATTTATATAAGGAAGTTGGCAAGCAGATTAAGGCAAAATCGGCTTCGATATTTAATGTCGGACGCGATGATATGGCTAAAAATTTGGAGAATGCCAAATTTCCTACACGCAAGACAGAAGAATACCTCTATTGCCCGTTATTTGATGCGTTAAAAACAGATTGGGGCGTAAATATCAACCGATTAACATTCGGTTTGAAAGCAGAAGATATGTTCCGTTGCGCAGTACCAGGTATTAAAGCAACTGTTGCTCCTATCGTGAACGATGTATGGATGGGCGATACAGAAATCGACCTTGGCAATGGTGCTTTTGCGTGCTCAATGAAACATGCATCAGAAGCACATAAAGATTTGATTACAAAATATTATAACACAATACTTAACGACAAAAAAGATGCGTTCGTCATGCTCAACTCAATGTTGGTGCAAGACGGACTTTTTGTTTATATACCTCGTGGCGTAGAGTGCCAAATGCCATTGCAGATAGTAAATATGATGCGTGCTGGGCAGGCTCTTATGGGCGTAAATCGTAACCTTATCGTATTGGAAGCCAATGCCTCATTACAAATCATCGACTGCGACCACTCAATGGATAATGCCGAATATTTTGCTTCACGTATTGCAGAAATATATGTAGGCGAAGGTGCACGATTGAACTACTGCTCGATGGAAAGCACTCACGAAAAGATGGCTAATCTCCGCCGTTATGCTGTGTCACAAGCAAAAGATAGTATTGTGAAATTCAGCACATTCGGATTGATGAATGGTGCAACTCGCAACCATATAGAGATAGACCTCAATGGCGAAGGCGCAGAAACATGGTTAGGCGGTATGTTATTGATTGACAAACAACAACGTTGCGATAACTACACCATCATCCGCCACCACAAAGGCAATTGCCGAAGCGAAGAGTTGTATAAATACATTCTCGACGATGAGGCAGAGGGAGGCTTCAGCGGACGCATAGTAGTTGACCCAGGAGCACAAAAAACTGTATCACACCAAACTAATCGAAACATCTGTCTATCAGAAAAAGCACGCGCATTAGGTCGTCCTCAACTCGAAATTTATGCCGACGATGTGAAATGTGGACACGGAGCCACAACCGGTATGCTCGACCAAAACGCATTATTCTACATGCAACAACGCGGCATTGGTCTTAAAGAAGCACGACTTTTACTCCTCCAAGCATTCTCGGCAGAAGTGCTTGAAAACATAGAACTTCCAGCATTAAGCGACAGATTGCATCTACTCATCGAAAAACGCTTACATGGCGAACCTATGCAATGTGCAGGATGCCGTAAATAAGGAATTTTTGCGATAAGCGAGAGCAATCAAGTTTTACTTGAATTGCCGAGCGAACCATCGGTCTTGAGCCGTATGGCTAAAAATGCAAAAATTTTGAGCGAAGCGAAAAACAAGGAGCAGGGAACAAGGAATAGGGAGTAAGAAATAACTAATAACTACTTAAACCAAAGATTATTATGACACAAAAAGAAAAACAAGGTCGATTGAAACGCGCAATGCGTCCGATTGACGTATGGGGCTTAGCACTCGGTGCTATTATCGGTTGGGGATGTTTCGTGCTCCCTGGCAATGCATTCTTACCAAAAGCTGGTCCATTAGGCACTGCGATAGGTATGGCTATCGGAGCCACTCTCATCTTAGTTATTGCTTTAAGTTATGGTTATTTAATACGCAAATTCCCACTGAGCGGTGGCGAATTTGTCTATACAAAAAAGACAATGGGCAAAACCAATGCCTTCATCTGCGGATGGGGTATGATATTAGCTTATTGGAGTTTGATTCCTCTCAATGCCACTGCTTTAGGTATGATTAGCCGCTATTTATTCCCTGGTATCATTCAAGTTGGTCACTTGTATCAAGTGGCAGGTTGGGATGTATATGCTGGCGAAGTTGTTGTATCTTCATTATTTATCATTTTAATGGCTATAGTAAATATTTGGGGTATCAAACAAGCCGCTTGGACTCAAACTACTATCGCATTGACTTTGGTGGCAGGCATATTTATGGTTACATTCTTGATATTAACTCAAGGTCCAGATTGGAGCAATCTTACTCCTGCATTGCCTACAGGTCAAAATTGGTGGAAAGGCGTATTTGCCATTGTTGCTATGGCTCCTTGGGCATTTATTGGATTCGACTGCATACCTCAATCGGCTGAAGAATACAACTTTAACCACAAAAAATCTACTCGCATAATGGTGTTGGCAATCTCAATTGCTGCATTGTTATACATCGCAGTAAATACCATTACTGCATTAGGTTTCCAAGATGGCATGTCGTGGGAAGAAATGCTCGTATATTTGAAAAACAACAACCAAATTTGGGCTACAGGCTATGTAGTTAAAATGAATTTAGGTATTATAGGTTTGACGCTCTTGGGCATTGCAATGTTCTGTGCCGTTGTTTCGGGTATGAACGCATTCTATATCTCTACATCGCGTCTCATGTATGCTATGGCTCAAGATAGCGCTTTGCCTTCAACATTCGGTAAATTAGGTGTTAAACACGGAACTCCTCGCAATGCTATTTTATTCGTGATGCTACTCAGTTTATTTGCGCCTTGGTTTGGTCGCGAAGTATTAAACTGGATTGTTGATATGACATCAGTTGGTGCCGCTATAGTATTTGCCTATACCACTGCATCAGCTGCTATTTGGGCTATCCGCCACAACCACAAAACACAAGCTTGGATTGGTTTCTTCGGTTGTATCATTTCATTGTTCTTCTTGTCGTTATTGATTATCCCAGGCATGCCAGGGTATTTATCAATTCAAAGTCGCGTTATTTTGCTTATTTGGATTGTGATTGGCGCTGTGTTCTATGCCTTAATTTATGAAAAATATAAAAAGAAATCTGACGAAAATCAAATAGAAGAAGCTGAAAAATAATTACTATATATGCTTGATATAGAGAATATACGCAAAGATTTTCCGATACTTGCGCGCGAAGTGTATGGCAAACCATTGGTCTATTTCGACAATGGTGCCACTACACAAAAACCTCAATGTGTGATTGACAGAATTGTAAATTCTTATACATCGGAAAATTCAAATATACATCGTGGGGTACACTACTTAAGCGGAGTAGCAACCGAAGCACACGAGGCAGCACGTCAACGCGTGGCTGACTTCATCGGAGCACGCTCGAAAGATGAAATTCTCTTCACTCGTGGCACTACCGAGAGCATCAACCTCGTGGCTAGCACTCTTGCCGACCAAATATGCCACGAAGGCGACGAGATACTCATCTCTACAATGGAACACCACTCCAACATTGTGCCTTGGCAAATGGCTTGCGAGCGCACTGGAGCGGTATTGCGTGTTGCTCCTATCAACGAGCATGGCGAACTTATTATCGATGAGTTCAAAGCATTACTCAACAACCGCACAAAAATAGTATCTATCGCACATGTCAGCAATGTGTTAGGCACTGTAAATCCTATTGCCGACATCATACGATTGGCTCACGAAGTAGGTGCAAAAGTTCTAATCGACGGAGCACAAGCCATTGCTCATATTCCTGTCAATGTCGTAGATTTAGACGCCGACTTCTATGCCTTCTCGGGTCATAAAGTATATGCTCCAAATGGTATCGGTGTTCTCTATGGTAAACGCGAACTACTTGACTCAATGCCTCCATTCATGGGCGGTGGTGAGATGATTGAAACCGTACGATTCGAAAAAACAACTTACAACAAACTACCTTATAAATACGAGGCAGGCACACCCGACTATGTAGGCAGTTGCGCGTTGGCTACAGCATTAGACTATATCTCGGCAATCGGCATGAAAGAAATTGCTGATTATGAGCACGAACTACTTTCGTATGCTACAGAAAAAATAAAAGAGATTGAAGGAATTCGCATCATTGGCGAAGCAAAAGACAAAAGCGGTGTACTATCGTTTGTTGTCGATGGCGTCCACCCTTACGACATAGGCATGATGCTCGACAAACTCGGCATCGCCATCCGCACAGGGCATCACTGCGCCGAGCCACTTATTGACCACTACGGCATACCCGGCACAGCACGCGCCTCTTTTGCCTTCTACAACACAAAAGCCGAAATCGACTACTTCATCTCATCCCTCAAACGAGTGTTAATGATACTAAGATAATTTTTAGACAAAATGACAAGAAAACACAAAAAATAAAAAAGACATAAGAACATAATAACAAAATTTATTAAACTATATTTTTATGTTATTTTGTTATTCTGTCTTCTAAAAATAAATTCATGTTCTCATGTCTTCATGTCTAAATAATAACCACTTTATGGAAAATAAACGATTCAAAATTAACATTGATGAAATCTTGAAGGCGAAAGTTAAGAAGAAATTACCTAAATTTTTGATTAATTTCCTCAAACGTCGCATTCATCAAGAAGAAATCAATGACTGCATCGAGAAGGCAGAACACCCACAAGGTGTAGGTTTCTTTGATGAAGCACTGAATTATCTTGACATCAAATACGAAATACGTGGGGCAGAAAATCTTGACCCTTCACGCCGTTGTATCTTTGCTAGCAATCACCCAATCGGTGGTCCCGAAGCATTGATTATGGGCTCGGTAATGCGTAAGTTTTATGGCGAAAGCTTCCGTGTGCCAGTAAACAACATATTGGCTCACTTCCACCCTCTCGCTGAGTTCTTCGTACCTGTGAATATGAACGGCAAACAGAGCCGCGAAATCAGCGAAGGTCTCACTCGTATGTTCGAAAGTCCTTACCAAGTGCTTGTATATCCAGCTGGTAAATGCGCTCGCAAGGAACATGGCAAAGTGACTGAACAACCTTGGAAAAAAATGTTCATCACTCAGGCACGCAAATACGAGCGTGATGTAGTGCCTGTACACATGTCGGGCTACAACTCTCGCCTCTTCATGTTCCTCACAAGCTTCAGCAAATTCATCGGCTTGAAATTCAACATCGGTATGTTTATGCTTGTCGATGAATTATTTAAGAAAAAAGGCAAAACTTTTGTCATTACCTTCGGAGAGCCAATACCTTACAGCACATTCGACAAATCGAAAACCGACCAACAATGGGCTAATTTCGTAAGGAAAAAAGTCGAAAAACTACAAGAAGGCAATGGCCAAGACCCAAATATGTAAAAAGTTGAAAGTTCAGAGTTGAAAGTTGAAAAACCATTCGGTATTCACAAATCATCTCTATACACTATACACTAATCACTAAACACTATACATTATGGTACCTATTATTGAACCTATTTCAAAAGAGTTACTCAAACAAGAACTCAACGAAAAAACATTCCTCAGAAAAACAAATAAAGCTGATAACGAAATATATGTTGTAAACGCCGAAAACTCGCCAAACGTATTACGCGAAATCGGTCGTCTCCGCGAAGTATCATTCCGTGCCGTAGGTGGTGGCTCTGGCAAAGAGTGCGACCTCGACCACTTCGACCTCGAAGACAAAGCATGTTATCAACTCATCGTATGGAATCCAGAATTAGAAGAAATCATCGGTGGCTATCGTTTCACTCGTTGGGCACAAGCATCTTTCCACGAAAATGGTCAACCATACGTAAACACAGAGCACCTCTTCGATTTCTCTGAAAAATTCCTCAAAGAATACTTCCCTTACTGTCTCGAAATGGCACGCGCATTCGTACAACCAAAATATCAAAGTGCCGAAATGGGACGCAAAAGCCTCTTCGCTCTCGACAACCTTTGGGATGGCATCGGCGGTCTCGTGGCTACCGACCCATCTATCAAATACCTCGCAGGCAAAGTAACTATCTATAGCACAAGTCCAGATAAGAGCCGTAAAGCAATGATTTACTACCTCGAAAAATTCTTTGGCGACCGCGAAAAAATGCTCGTTTCTAAACACCCTGAAACTTGCACCGACGAAGAACGCGCCGAATTCGATGCTATGTTCTGCGCCGACACAGCAAAAGAAAACTACAAAATCCTCAACAACTTCGTTAAATCAATGAACGACAGCATTCCGCCGCTCATCCACTCATACATCGAACTATCAAGCTCAATGAAAACATTCGGCACAACATTCGACCCTGACTTCGGCGACTGCTACGACACTGCTATGATTATCACAATCAACGACATCTACGAACCAAAGAAAAAACGCTACATCGAATCATACTTCGAACAACAATAAATAATACCATAGACAAGAAGACAAAAAACAATTTTAACGCTAATTACCGCAAATTATTCATTAATAAAAAATAATTTATGACTGATTTATGGTAATTTGCGTTAAAAAATATTGTCTTCATGTCAGAGAAACAACGCCGACAGGTCTGTCTTTGTTGTCGAAATTTTGTGAAGCAAAAGCGAGACCATTATGTCAAAAAGAGAATATGTCCTTATGGCATTCTGTCTAAAAAACAAAGCCCGACAGGTCTGTCATTCTTCCACCGAGATACACCGCAAGGTGTAACGAGGTATATGCAAGGGAAAAATATGTTTTTATGTCATTCTGTCTAAATTAAAAAACATGTTCTCCTGTACTCATGTCTAAAAAACAAAAACCATGCAAGAACAACCAATAATCGAACCCATCGATCGCGAACTAATCGAAGCCGAACTAACCCAAGAACGCTTTCTACGCACAACCAACAAAGCCGGCAACGAAATCTACATCATCAACGCCCACAACTCGCCCAACACCATGCGTGAGATAGGACGCCTACGCGAAATAGCATTCCGCACAGCTGGAGGAGGCACAGGCGAAGAAATCGACATCGACCAATTCGACACAATGGATACACCATGCGAACAACTCATCGTATGGAATCCCGATGCACGCGAAATCATCGGAGGCTACCGATTCATTTTAGGCGAAAACATCACCTACGACCCACAAGGCCAACCCAACATCGCCACATCACACCTCTTCCACTTCTCACAAAAATTCATCGACCGCTACATGCCATACACCATCGAACTCGGTCGCTCATTCGTTGCCATCGAATACCAATCATCACAAGCAGGTGCCAAAAGCCTCTACGCCCTCGACAACCTCTGGGACGGACTCGGTGCACTCACCATCAAGTACCCACAAATAAAATACTTCTTCGGCAAATTTACCATGTATCCATCCTTCAACACTCTTGGACGCGACATGATACTATTCTACCTCCGCCGCCACTTCGGCGACCGACAAAAACTTGTAACTCCACACAACCCACTCAAATTTGCCCACAAACTAACCATACTACAACGCCTATTCCCAATCAAAGCCATAAAAGAAAACTATAAAATACTCAACCGCGAAGTCCGCGCTCTCGGCGAAAACATACCTCCACTCGTCAACGCCTATATGAACCTCTCAGCCACAATGAAAGTATTCGGCACAGCCATCAACGACGAATTCGGCAATGTAGAAGAAACCGGAATACTCATCACCGTAAAAGACATCTATCCCGAAAAACGCGAACGCCACATCGTCAGCTACATCCAAAACCTCAAAGAAAACCTCCAACTAAAACAAATCGGCATAAAATAAAAATACAACTTCACTTCATATTCTCCCCCTGTCTTAGGGGGAGTCCCGAAGGGGAAGGGGTTAAAATTTCAATTAACAAATGATTCTAATCATACTCATATCCATCCTAATAATCCTCATCGTAGGCGCCAGTATCTTCGTCCACCGAGTCAACAAAGCTACACCCGAACAACCACCCGTAGAAATAGCCGACGACTGTTGCGGTTCACATGCCGTATGCGAACGCGATAGCCTACTCTCACAAACCGATCAAATCATCTATTTCGACGACGAAGAGCTCGACGACCTCCGTGGCATCCCTTGCGAAGACTACACCGAAGCACAAATCACAATGCTCGAAAACGTCTTCTACACCCTCCGCGAACAAGACGTAGCTGGCTGGATACGTAGCATCCAACTCCGCAACATCGACCTCCCAGAAGACATCCGCGACCAAGCCCTACTCATCGTAGCCGAACGTCGCGAACACACCCTCGAAGAATGGACAAAAAATAACCAATAAAAAAAAACGCCTACATCTAGGCGTTTTTTTATTACTCAATTTTCAATTTAGTAAGTCCACTCCTATTCCCCACAACAAACAATTTAGGCTCTCCTGTTCCATTATTTTGTCTCAAATCATTAATATACACAGGCTCACCCAATATAAACAATCCACAACGAAACGTATCACCCACTTTCAATTTAGAATTTTGAGCCTCAACCACTTCAAACTTATCATCTCCCAAATATCTCAACCTACACACCCTATTAGGTTGCCACGCAATCAATAGCATATCACCAACCTTCAAATCGCCACTCGACATCGATTCCGACATCACCAAGTCAGAATTATCCACATTTTCCGACTTCAATTTCAAAATAAACGCATCCCAATTTTCATAACCAAGAGCTTTTGACAACACATTCAATGTACTATTACGTGCATTATCAACGCCATCAACATATCCCCACAAACGTTTCAATGTTGACGTACTTATCTGTTCATGAGTACGTTCCCAAATAATTCCCCGCAAAAAATCAAAATCAGCAGGAGTCTCTATCTTTCTCTTTATCGAAGCCTCAATTCTGAGACGCAATTCATAAATTTCAGGTCTATCTATTTCCATAACACTACAATTAAATGTTCTCTAAAGCATGCTACCCAAATATTGTCCCCCTGTTTTAGGGGGACAAGCTCGAAGAGCAGGGGGTTAAATTCCATTGCAAATTTACAACAAACATTCTTAATCTGCAAGGTTCATTTTGGTCCATTTGCAAATGATACAAAAAAATTTATTACCTTTGCAAAAAATATAACTTTATTCATTCTACATGAAAAAACGTTATATATGAGAAAAAAGTCCTCGAGAGGGCAAACTATGCTTAACTGCGGGTGACCAAAAGGAACCTGCAGTAAGCAAATATCCAATTTTCCCTCGTCCCCAACGGGGGCGAACAAAAAAAGCCAAATCATTTAATAAAAAAAATCCCGAATGGTCTGTCTTTAATGTCGAAATTTTGCATAGCAAAAGCAAGACCATTCTGTCTAAAAAAAAATCAAACCATGAACAACGAACTAACATCATCAGATTTTCTTCAAGAAAACTTCTTCACCGCCGAAGACAACATAACCGAATATTTCGAAATAACAACCCAAAGCAAGTACAACACCTTCTACAAAATAAAACGCTTTGGACGTTGGTTTTTGCTCAAAGGCCTCAAACCCGAATATGCCACACAACCCCTATATGTTTCGCTACTAAAAAAAGAGTTCGAACTATCAGCCGAACTCTCCCACCCCAATATCGTCGTTACGCTTCTTAAAGAAGACAATCCACGCATAGGTCCAGCCATTATGATGGAATACATTGACGGCATGACACTCGACCAATTTCTAGCAACAAATCCAACTGCCGAGCAACGCCAAAAAGTCGTGATGCAACTCCTCGATGCCATGCAATATTTCCACTCAAAACAAATCACGCATCGCGACCTCAAGCCAAGCAACATCCTCATCACCCACAACGGATTCAATGTCAAAATTATCGATTTCGGACTAGCCGATGCCGACAACTACGCCATATTCAAGCAACCAGCAGGCACCGTATCATACGCCGCACCCGAACAAATGGTATCTGGCTCAACAATTGATTGCCGTACCGATATCTATTCGTTCGGTTTGATACTGCGTGAGATTTTCCCGAAGAGATATAGTTCAATAGTACGAAAATGCACACAATCCACCCCTTCCAAGCGTTATGCCAATGTAGCAGATATTCAGCATGCAATTCATCGACATAATCAGGTGCGCAAGTTAGTATTGCCTATTACATTTGGCGTTTTATTATTAACATCTCTATTCTTCTTATTATTCAATCGTACCAATGATGCTACCACATATTCCGACCCACAGCAAGCAATGATTAACGAAGCCTTTACTGAAATAGACAAAATCTATCGTCCATATATGGATAGTCTCGAGCAAGGCCTGTTCCTATATGAAGAGTTTGCCTCCTTATCACTAGTCCAAAAGAGCAAAACACAAGGCGAATTATTACAAACATATCTACAGCAAATACCATCAGATAGTCCGTTTTATGGCAATTTCATGGCATCGTTCACAGGCTATTTCTCAAACGAATATTTCTATCCAGCCGACGAATTATACAAGCAATTGCCGTCATTTTTCAAAGAACACAACGAAGGGCGCATATCCGATTCCGAATACGAAAAACTCTATACCACATACAACAAATTAGCCAACTCACTACAATAAAAACATGCGCCAAATTGGTAAACAAAAACGCGCCAAATTGGTAAACGAAAACGCGCCAAATTGGTAAATTGCATTAAAAAATTTGGCGGTTTCAAAAAAAATAATTACCTTTGCACCAAATAATTAAATATGGAATATACAAAAAGAATAGCAGATCAGATTTTAGCTGATAAATTAGAGTCAATAGGTGCTGTAATTATAGAGGGCCCCAAAGCCTGCGGAAAGACTACAACTGCAGAGCAACAAGCCTCAAGTGTGCTTTATATGGATGACCCACAAAAGCAGGAGCAATATAGGCAGTTGGCAAATACTAATATTACTTATTTACTAGAAGGTAAAACTCCTCGATTGATTGATGAGTGGCAAGAAGTTCCTCAATTTTGGGACGCAATACGTTTTATGGTTGATCATCGAGAAGGTGATGGGCAATTTATATTGACAGGTTCAGCCGTTCCTGTTAAATCGGATGAAATACGTCATACCGGTACAGGTCGATATGGATGGTTAAAAATGCGCCCCATGAGTTTGTGGGAATCAGGCGAATCTAGTGGAAAAGTATCTCTTTCTGAATTATTGTTATCGCCCGAAGTTATAGCAGCAGATAATAAATTACAACTGCGCGATTTAGCTTTTTTAGTTTGTCGAGGAGGTTGGCCTAAAGCTGTATCTAAACAGACCGAGAGGGCTGCATTGATGCAAGCAAAAGAATATTTTAAATCTATAATTAGTAATGATATTTCTAGGGCTGATGGGGTACAGCGTAGTTCTGAATATGCACATCGATTGATGCGATCTTATGCAAGACACCAAGGTGCTCAAGTTAGCATATCAACCATTTTAGCTGACATTGCAGTTAATGAATCAGAGGATATAAGTAATAAAACAATAGAGTCGTATCTTTCTGCCTTGCGTAAGATTTTTGTAATAGAAGATATGCCAGCTTGGAATCCAAACCTTCGTTCAAAAACAGCAATACGCACTTCTGATACACGTTATTACATTGATTCATCTATAGCAACTGCGGCTTTAGGTTTAAATCCAGATGATTTAATAAATGACCTAAATACCTTTGGTTTATTGTTTGAAACACTTTGTGTGCGTGATTTGCGTATTTATGCAGATGCTTTAGATGGTAATATTTATCATTACAGAGATAAAAATGGGTTAGAGTGTGATGCTGTATTACATCTTCCAAATGGTTCTTATGGTTTAATTGAGATTAAATTAGGAGGTAACAAATTGATTGAAGAGGGGTCAGAAACTCTGAAAAATTTACAATCAATTATTGATACAACAAAAATGAAAGAGCCTTCATTTATGATGGTTTTAATAGGTGTTGGTGATTATGCCTATCGTCGAACAGATGGCGTGTATGTTGTTCCTATTGGATGTTTGAGGCCGTAAAATAAATTTACTCTATTTCCATTAAAAAAACATTGAAAATCGGAAGTAGCACTTCGGATTTTGATTGAAAATCGGGAGTAGGCTATGGTCAGAGCAACTATTTTAGTTGCTCTTTTTTTATGCCAAAAACATGCTCAAAAACATTAAAATATATTTTGTGGCTTAATAAAAATTAACTATATTCGCAGTTATAACGAAGGACCTGCTGGATCATGCAGTGTCCAACATATTTTTTTATAGAATAACATTATTCATTTATACAGTCTGTCTAAAAAACTTGGCCGTTTTCAAATACAGCTACTGTGCATAAGTGATTAGTGTTCACGTTCATAGCAGCGTGAACTCACTTATCGTAGTAGCATGAGGTCAGGCCAAGTACCTTTAGACAGCGAGAAGTAGAGTTCTCGCTTTTTTTTGTACCATCAAATGAACCAAAATGAACTAAAAATTCTATTGCGAGAACACTAAAAAAGCAATAATTTTGCAAAATATTAAAAAATTTATAAATTTTATTAAATCTAGGAATATGAAAAAAACAATTATTTTATTGTTCGTTTTAGTTTTGTTTGCGTCATGTGGAGGCAAACAAAACACTCAACACAATCAATATGGCAATATGGCAGAAGAGCAAATTGTCGAATATGAGAAAGTGTTATCATCATTGCAGCGTATTGAGATTATGTTGGATGAATTAAACGAAGTAACGTCAGAGCAAATTATGGCACTGTCAGAGGTTTTGCCACAGTTGTACTATACGTACGATATGGAAGGGCTTGACTCAACCTCATTAGTACTATGTCATAATCTTAAAAAACGTGTCGATTTAATTCGTAATAAATTGAAAGATAGATTACAAATCAAAATATCAACATTGATTATCGCAGGTCATCAGCATGAGGATTATTTGATGGATGATGGTATAGAGGCATATCCTGTTTATCTTGAAAAAGGCGATAAATTATTTTATTCTGTAACAACTGAATCTCCAGCAACTATAAAAGTGTATAATGCAGACTCTCGTAAATTGTTAAAAACCTATAGTAGTAAAACTAAAGTGCACGATTCGCTTGATATTCGCAATTCTGCAATATATCTTGTAGAGATTAATCCTACTGTTACTCAATATGCTACTATCAATGTTGGGTATAAAGTTTCTAGTATTGACCGGTTGAATAATCTATATACAGTTAATTCTGAGGTTGTAGAATGCGAAAAAGGGGCTTTTCGAGCAACTTCTGTCAAAGGTATTAAAATGGTTAATGTATTTGAAGAGCCTCGTAAATTCACACTTCGTGGTCAAATCAAAGCAGCTTTTTCAGGTTCTTATCGTGGCATTGTAGCCATTCAAGTGCCGGCTGGCACCACCGATGTCCTCTATCGTTTGCGTATCTCAACCGATGAAGAAGATATGTATTCTGATGGAGACTTTAACGAAAATTTAAATCATTCATATCGTAAAATCAAAATGTTAGGGTTACCCGTCTATGAATCGCAACGTAGTATAGGTATCATTCAAACTATTCTTGGCGACAATAAACCACCACGCGAAGAAGATGCTTATATCAATATGTTCGTATTTACAAGTTCATCTCAAGCAAAAAAATTTCAAGACGGCAAACCAACATCCGAGTTGCAATACAATGTCAATTATTCTACAATGGGCACACAATCGTGCAATGGACGTATCCCTATGAATGGTTTGCAAACCATCTATTTAGGGTTTGAAAATGAACGTATGCGCTTTCATAATTACGTTTGGCTCGAAGTCATAGCCATTTCCCCAAAGACCGAATACTTCAATGCTAAATATACCATTGTGAAGTGATTATATTTCTCCCCTGTTTTAGGGAGGTCCTCGAAGAGGGGAGGGGTTAAGAGTGCTGTAATTAAAAAACTCGCAGAGACGATATAACCCAGGCAGGGGTGTAAACCCCTGATGAGATGGATACATGGTATAACAAGCGCCGTAGGTGCGACAGAGCAATCTATCCGTGTAATCTGTATAGCGATTTTTGCGTAGCAAAAGAGCGAATTTTATATTTAAATGGTAAAAATCTGAAAATTCTTGCAATAAGCGAGGGCAATTCAGTTTACTTAAATTGTCGAGCGTAGCAAGAATCTTGAGTGAACCAACGGTCTTGAGCCGAACCAACAGTCTTGAGCCGGATGGCGAAAAATGGCGAAAAATGCGAAAAAATCTGTGTTATCTGTAGGGGATAAAAGTTATATCGAACTAACGTTAATTAACTAAAATATCATGAAAATTCCAGGACTAAGTTTTTCTCTAAAGCGTGCCGTAGGCATTTCAGGTCTAAAAAACAAAGTAGCACGCGCTATAGGCATACCAACCACGCGTCAAGGTCTTGAACGTAAAATCGGTGGAGCAATCATCAAAGCAGTAACTAAAAAACGAAAATAATATTAACATTTTAGAACATTTACAATTATGGGACTTTTTGACAGTATTAAAGACCGTTTCAATTCGGCGGAGTTTACAGTTGCTCCAAACAAAAAATTGAAAACAATTTCAGCCGATTTCATGGCTGCGTTCGATTTAACATTGGTCTTCTACAAAGGTAAACAAATTGCCGATGGAGATTTGACACTCAACCAATTGAACGAAAAAACAACTAAAGATGTGAAAAAAGCATCTGCCGATGCACTTAAAATCAAAGGTAGCACAAAAGTAGGTGATGCCGAAAAACTTTTTGATGCAACATTTGGCGTAACAGTCCAAATCAAAGACAAAACAGGCAAAATCCTCGTTCCAAACGAAATCACAATCGGTAAAGCCGCTCGTGGCGAATATTAATAATAAACAATAAGGCATTCGGGCTTGATCGCCCGTTTGCCTACAAGTAAAAGGAAGATGCCGAAAATCCTAAAAGAGTAGGCATAAAATACTTAAAATCTAAATTATCATGGCAGTATTAAATTTAACTAAAAGCACAACTATAGCACAATTAAAAAAAGAATTCAACGAAACGTTTGGAGCTGTGTTGCGTATCTATTCTGGTCGTTCACAAGCCGAAGAAACTACAACTTTGGGCGAATTAGGTCTCTCAAATGAAGGCTCTTTCGAATGTCGTTCAAGTTTGACTGTAGTTCGTTTCATCGAGCGCATGCAAAACGAGTTTGGTCTTAAGGTTAAAGTATATACTTGCGACGATTGGGTGGCTGCTTTGGATGGGCTTACACTTGAGTCAGCAGGCAAAGTTAAGAAAAATGCCGTTAAAGCTGATATGGAGAGTATGATTGCATATCAACGCACTGAGGAGGTTGATGTAGCACCTGAAGAAAACAATATTGCTATCAAAAAGTCAGCATCTTATGGCGAATATATTATTAATATCGCCGAAGACAACAAAGTGATTGTATTAAAAAATGGAGTAGAGTGTGATAACTCAAAAACAGCGTTGCGTGAAATCGCCTCTTCAATAGGTTTTACGATTGATCCCAAATGGAATACTCGTCAAGTTGGGGCTAAAGTAGTGGATGCTTTGAATGGAGACTTTTCTGTTGAACCAAAAGAGGACAGAGCTTTTATTGAAATTACTCCTGATACTATTATTGATGATATTTATGTTGCTTTTACATTGAAATATCCTCATCTTCACCTACGTTTTGTTACTGAGTCGGGTGTAATGAACGCATTGGTTGATTCGAAAAAAACGGTTGCTCTGGTGCGTAAAGATTTCAATAAAAAGTTAGGCGAAGATTATCAATTTGAATCAGGAAAAGTCTCTATCGAAGAGGATGTTGTTATTGAAGATTTGACAGACCACTTCCGCGCCTATGGTTTGTGTAGCCCTTGGGTTTGTTGCCATTATGGCGATGACCTTGAACCAGAACCACACGGTGATGATAGAACTTTAGGCTTCGCTAATAATGACTCTGCATCCGATGAAATATATATGATTGCGGGGAAACGTAAAATAGATACTTCTGGAAATATATTGTCAAAAATAGATTCGGTAAGAATTGAAATTGAATATACCGAATACGAATACGCTCCTATTGATGAAGATGGTAATATGATAGGTGATAGCGTTGCGTTTTGTTTTCATGAAGATTGTTATACTGAAATATACATTGGTGATGAATTATCCGATGAAGAAGCAGAAACTGAATATTCTGGTTACAAACCATATAAGTTTGATGAAACAGAACATATGGGATGTTGGGAAAATAGTGTGCGTGCAGTCTATTATTTGAATGTTGAAAATTTTGATGCTTCAAAATTAGTTGAGCATTATGATTGTTATGACGTTCCTTGTAATGATGGAACTATAGAAGCAAGTTTTATGTCTTTGAAATATGATGGAAAGGTAATTGAGTTTGATCAAGAATCTTATAGTTGTGAAAATAACGATTTTTGTGAAATTTCAATTCCTGCAGAATTTATAAAAGAATCAAAAACTAAAAAAAATAATAATAAAGCTGCATTAAGCCGTCAATTTGCTATTTTAGCTTGGGTTGTTGCTGATATTGATGATGAACTTGTTGAAGACGAGATTAAAATAATTCTTAGTATTGCTCAACGATATGATAAATTGGATGTTGATTTGGTACGTCAACGATTGATGTTAGAAAAAATGGGACTTCATGATTATGAATCACACTCAGAGGTTGCACGTAGTATTGCTGAAGAGCATCGAGAATTGATGTTTAAGGCGTTATCTATGGTGGTTATTTCTGATTTTAAAGTCACTCAAAATGAATTAGTGCTACTTGGTAATATTAGTGATATTTGGGGATTTGGTGAAACAGGAAATGATATATTTAATGAAGTTGTTGAGAAATTTACCTCTTCTTTCCCGAATCGTGAATTAATTATAGAAGAGGAGTAATTATTATTTAGGTACTCGGGCTTAATTGCCCGTTTGCCTACAAATAAGCAAAAAGTATAATGGAAAATAAAGTTAATAAACAATTTTTATATGATATTTTCGATAAAATATCATCGTATGAATCAGATAATTCTGGTTATTCTCTTGGTAAGTTGGCTATTCAAAAAGTATTTGAGGCAACTAATACTTATTCGATTGAAGATATATTAGCACGTCTTACAATTATTGATAGTATGTATTCTACACAAATGAATCGTAGGTACTATGGATTAGAAGAATTGGCAGAGGTTTTAACAGAAATAAATAAAAAGCAAAATCTTACGGAAGCTTTTTTGGCTTTTCTTAAGGCTAAAGATTTAAGTAGATTTCAAATAAGAGGAAAAGCAACAGATTTATTTACTGAAAAGTATGGAATAGGTAAAAATGGAGAAGATAAAGGTTTAGCTGTTTCTCTGATTAGTAAATATGCTTATTTCGAAACAAGATACCAATTCCCTATTTATGATTCGATAGTTAGAGAGATGTATCCTCGTGTTTGGAGTTATTGTGGATTTCCGCAAAAAGAAATGCCTCAGATAAAAACAAATGATATTTGTAGTTTTATTGATGCGATTGATATATTGATTGCTAAATTGAATCATAAGACAATAAATTATGATACCTTAGATAGAGTGTTGTGGTATGTTGGTAAAATTCAACGAGGCAATTTATCCTTGATTCTTAGTAGAGCGGAGTATGACGCTTTTGTGAAAAAGTATTCTCAAAAGGTGAAAAAGAAAGAAAAAGTGGTAAATGAATTTATTTTTGATATAGTAGGTGTTGATTTGGAAACATTGCCATTGCAACAAAAAAGTGGTATTATTTATGATTTTTTTGTGTTAGCAAAAAAACTTAAGTAATTTACAAAGAATAAAAGGACGTAGCCGAAAATCCTAAAAGAGTAGGCATTAACTAACTAAAAATTTATTACTATGGCAGAAATTGCATTGAAAGGTAACATGAAAGTGAAAACCTTGAAAAACGAATTCAAAAAAGCATTTGGTTCAACTCTTCGCGTTTACAAAAGCATAACTTGTAAAGGTGCATTTGCTGACGATGAAGCAACTTTGGCTTCTATCCGTGCTAAAGACGCTAAAGGTGGCGAACTCGCAGTAGGTGGTAACATGCAAGTGGGTAACTTCGAGAAAAAAGTTGCTGAAATGTATGGTATTGGCGTACAAGTAGCTAACGCTGACGACTCTGCTTTGGCTGATAACTCTGTTACTCTCGTGTCTGCAGGCAAATAATAAGCAACATAATTAAGGCATTCGGGCTTGACCCCCCGTTTGCCTACATGTATAAATCAAGATGGTGAAACCTACCTTCGAGCAACCTATGCCGAAGAAAACCGCCATCAAATAATAACTTTAAATCCTAAATATTATGAGTAAAGAGTATTATCGCAAAAAAATTATCGATTTGCGAGCTGATTTAGCAAAAGAAAAAGAAGAAAAAAAACGTGACAACGCTCACTATGCCGATTTAATTAAACGTGCTTCATCGCCATCGTCAAAAGCATCTTATCGCAAAACTAAAATCGACCGTGCAGCATCACACGATCGTGAAATTGAACGTATCAAACGCTATATCGAAGATGCCAAAGAAGCATTGAAACGTTGTAAATAATTTATATTAAGTAAATCGAAAAAATAAGGCATTCAAGATTGAACCCTTGAATGCCTACAAAAATATAAAATCGTTCTTTGAAATATTGCAGAATAGAATTAGAGAATATCGTCCAATGACAATGCTTGCAATTCTAGTTTGTATCCTTGCAACTCAGGATGTACTGATAAAAAATATTCGGCTTTTGAACGAAGCAATTCCATGTCAACGTTTTTTACTTGACGTTTGATTTCTCCAATTTGCAAGATTTTATCTATTTCATTCACCAAGACAATATCTATTTCATTTTCACCTTTGCGGTTCCAATAGTTACCAATTGTTGTATATCTATGACTTTCAATAGCTTGTTGACGAAAATATCGTTCTAACATTTGACCGGAAAATGTAGGGTAATCACGCAAAAACACTTGTTTGAGCAATTCTATATTACCCGATTCTATATAATTGATATACTTATAGATAAATCTAAACCAGCATGTTAGAAAGTTGTCGGCAATATAATATTTTACCGTCTTAGTGGATGGTTTACTGAATATAGGTCGAATTTGACGAATAATATTGAAATCTCGTTCCAATCGAGCTAAATGACCTCCTATTTCTTGAATTCCTATCGCATTAGATATATCACCTCGTGTATTTATACCTCGTGCAATACATTCTAAAATCGAAAAATAGATGCTATAATCTTTACCGAACTCTTCAATCAATAAGTTTTTCCCTTCATTGAGGAATAACGAGTTTTCGCGGAAAATGTAGTCAACCATCTTTTTGAATGTTACAGCTCGTGCATTCATCAATAGTTCAACATACCATGCTACGCCGCCTGTAAATGTAAACAATGCTAACAAATCTTCTGCTGTATAATTAGGATTATGATCAGCAAGAATTTCTTTGAGTGTATCTGTTCTAAATGATTGAAGATGAATAATATTACTTGCGCGTGAGAATAATGGTTCTTTTTCATTCTCAAAAATATGGTGCATCATCGAGTATATACTACCACTTGCCAATAAATTTATGCGACTTTTATCTTTGTTTAAGTCCCATACGCGTTGTATATCACCAATAATAGATTTATCAATATTAATAAACTCTTGAAATTCGTCGATAATTAAAGTAAATGGTTGCAATGCCGAGATGCGCATTAAATGTTCCAATAAATCGGCAAAACGATTGTAATTACCAATCGGCACATTCAGTGCTTGCGATGCTTCAGTTGCAAATTGGTTGCACAATATGCTTTCGCTTTTGCGTGATACAAAAAAATATACACATGGCATATTTTCAGTTGCTCGTAGTAGCAACTTTGTCTTCCCAATACGACGACGACCTGTTAGCACGGTCATTTGCGAAACTTCTTGTGATAGTTGAGCAATTTCTCGTAATAGCTCTAATTCTGTTTCTCTATTATAAAACTTCATAGCAATTAGTGTCTTTTTTTGTTATAGTAACCGCTATTACCGTAATGACGGTTACTATAATTCAATTGCAAAGGTAATGCAATTATTTGATATACACAACTATTTGTTAAATTATTTTATTGTAAAATATATAAAAATCTATTTTAACCTTTCAAATGATATTATTTTTTGCTTAATACAATAAGCAAAATCAATATAAAATTGCTTAATAGATTAAGCAATTTTGTGGTAAATCTGCTTAATAGGTTAAGCAAAATATTATAGTAACCACCATTACTGTAACCATCATTATGATAATTTCAATGAAACGCATACTACTCACTGGTTTTGAGCCTTTTCATGAATATAAAATAAACTCATCTTGGTCGCTTGTAGATTCTTTCAATAATACTACAAGTGATTTTGAGTCTATTAAGTTACTATTGCCTGTCGAATTTAAGGCTGTGTCAAATCTTGTGCCAGAGATACTTAAGCAATACCAACCTGATATTGTATTAGCTTTCGGACAATGCACCGGCGACTCTATCCGCATTGAGCGCGTGGCATTGAATATTGATGATGCCCGCACTGCCGACAATAGTGGTTATACTCCTAATGATGAACTAATCCACATAGATGGCAAAAATGCCTATTTTTCAACGTTGCCAATCAAAGTGATACAACAAGCTGTGGCTGCCAAAAATATACCTGCCGTAATATCAAATTCAGCAGGTACATACGTATGCAACCATCTTTTTTATGAACTGCTCTACTGGAGCGATAAGTTATCATTACCAACTAAAATTGGTTTTGTACATCTCCCACGCCTACCGGAGCAAGTCATAGGCACACAAAACCCATCTATGCCCCTCCAACAAATGCAAATTGCTTTACACGAAATAATTAAGATTTTATGAAACGTATTATTTTTTCTCTCTTATTTCTCTTGTCGCTCTCAGTTTTAGTCGCACAAGAGCCTGAATTTACTATTTCAGCCGATCGACCTGGTATGGCAACAGGTGTCGATATATTGCCATTCAAGAAAGTTCAGTTCGAAACTGGTTTTCAATGGGATTATTCTGGCACATCTGCAATTACTTTACCAACTGCCATGTTGCGCTTTGGTTTGTCTGATTTTGCCGAATTGCGTTTGCAATACGACGGCACTTTAACTGAAAATCTAGGTGCCCCATGGAACTATAGTGTCGAACCTCTTACTATTGGAACTAAAATTAGAGTACTAGAAGGGGGAGAATATGTTCCTACTATCAGTTTTATGGCAAACCTTGCCATTCCATCCACTACCGAATTGGCGCATACTATGCACGTAGCCCCAAGTCTTTATCTCTTGTTTCAAAATGATATTACCGATTGGTTTAATGTCGGATATAATGTCGGTGTAGAGTGGAATGGCGAAGATGCTATTCCTGCCACATTCCTTGCCATTTGTCTCGGTTTTGGTATAACTGACAATTTTGGTGCTTTCCTCGAAAGTTACAACTATTTCACTCGTTATGACCTCTCAACTGGCAAAACTGCAGTTGATGCCAATCTCGATTTTGGATTCAACTACATTGTTCATCCACGTATCCAACTCGACCTCTATGCTTCATTCAATTGTCAAGACCCTAAGTCTTATTCCAATATCGGTCTCGGCATCGCATGGTTAATAAATTAATGTAAATAAAATAATATGGAATCAAAAGTACAAAAATTAAAACTTGAATTAGCGCGAGTGTTTGATGACAATCTTCGCACTAAACAATGGCATAATTATGTCGATTATGTTATCATAGGATTTATTGTATTATCAACAGTTGAGGTCTTTCTCTCTACTTATGATGTTATCGTATTACAGTATGGTAAAATATTACATTTTGTAGATATATTGACCACTATATTCTTCACTATCGAGGTTACTTTGCGTATTTGGTGTGCTGATCAAATCGATGAAAAGTACAAAGGTTTTAAAGGTCGTGTTCGATATTGTTGTTCTTTCTACGGATTGATAGATATTATCTCTACCTATCCTTTCTATCTCAATTTCTTTATGCCAATGCCATATGCCGCATTAAAAGCATTTCGTATAGCTCGACTCTTGCGTGTATTTCGCTATATGAAGGCATTTAATGTATTGTCACGAGCAATACGTTCAAAGAAAGACGAAATGGTTGTATCTCTCCAATTTCTAACAATCATTACACTAATACTCTCATTTGTTCTATTCTTTGTTGAACACGAGGCGCAACCTGAGGTCTACGACAATGGTTGGATCTCAGTAGTTTGGGCATTCGCTCAATACATCGGCGACCCAGGCAACTTTGCCGATACTCCTCCTATCACTTTCGTAGGTCGTCTAATTGCCACTATTATCGGTATCCTTGGTATTGCTATTTTCGCCGTGCCTGCCGGTCTCATCGGTTCGGCATTCTCTGACGTAATGGCTGAAGATGCTCAAGAAGCAGAGTTGAAAGAGAATGTGCAAAAAATAAATGAATATATGTTGGTCAAAAGTATTAAACGAGGCAATCTATTTTGGTCGGCACAAAATTTAAGTCTTGGCGACTTAAAAATGTCTTTGGGTTTGTCGGAAGAAGAAACGATTAAAGCTGTAAAATCATCAAATAATTTGCGCTTAAAAAATTTAGCTGCTGCAATTAATCAAGGACCTAAAAATGATATGTTAGTGGTCAATCAGTTTTATATTAATAATGAATATGGATGTTGCATCGACCGAAATTCAAGTGTTACAATTGTGAATCCTATTGGCATAGGTGATAATGGATTAAGTTTTTTTGATTGGCATCTTGCTCAATTAGGTGGGTTTAATTATGTCGCAAATGAGAAATTCTCACGTACTCACTCAGATCCTGATAAAAGGTGTAATCTTTATACTATCACTGACGATAGTAAATCGCATCCATTTTTTCAAAAATATATAGATGATATAACTCGCAATAGAGGTGAAAAAGATTGGATTGTTATTGTTGCTGGCGAGCAAATAGTGAAAAATTCAGAGTATGATTTCCATTTCGAACTTGGTGTGAAAAAGGTGAAACTTCATTTGATTTTCTAGAACCAATACCTAATGATATGGAAAAAGTAAAACAATTATTTGATGACTTTAGTAGAACGCTTGAAGAGACTTGTGGCTTGAAAACAGATTGTCATCAAGTACAACCAAAAGTAGGAAAACAGAATATATCTAGATATTTAAAGACAAAAACAGGAGCAAATGTTTTACTTATAACTGTTTCGTATGATTTGATGATCTTTAACAAAAAAGTGCATGAAGCTATTATTACAATGGCGCAGGTATTAAATCGTAATCTTGAAACAAAAAAAGAAAACAAACTTTATACTGAAGAATATAAAGTTCGTCCAGTTGAGTCTAAATATTGGTGTGATTTATATGGAATTACTGACCCAACTTTACAAAATAACATCTAAATCAGGTAGAGAAGACAAAATAAAGTCTTTTCTACTTGATTGTTTGAATGATATACAACTCAAAATTGAGTCTGACTCAATTGGCAATCTTTTCCTCACCAAGGGTCAAGCTGACATTTATCCTTGCATTGCGGCGCATTTAGATGAAATCCACACTCCATGTAAACGAGAAATTGTCATAGACAATGACACCATCTATGCAGTTGATGAAATGTGGAATCGTGTAGGTTGTGGAGCTGACGACAAGAATGGTTTATGGATTGCCATAAATCTATTGCGAAGTGAACCTATTTTAAAAGTAACTCTGTTTGTACAAGAAGAAAAACTTGGCACAATCGCAGGTTGTCGTGGGGCTAATGCTTGTAATCTATCTTTTTTCGACGATGTTAAATACATTCTCGAGTGCGACCGCAAAGGAGCGCATGATGTTGTAGCTATAGGCAAAGGCGATGTTCAACTCTGTGATAGTAATTTTATCCCTCAAAATATATTAGACAAATATGATTACCAAATGGTCAGTGGTGGTAAAACTGATGTTGTAGCTCTAAAAATGCGAGGACTAAAAATCCCTGTTTGCAACATCAGCTGTGGTTACTACAATGCTCACAAAAACAATGAATATACCCATTTTTCAGAACTCCAAAATTGTTTGTTTTTTGTGAAAGAAATATTAAGAAGCCTATGAAAAAGAATGTAAATGACTTGATTTGCGGGTTATTGAATGATGGCAAATTTACACGTAAAGAGTTGAATTTTACTATTTATCAAGCAGAACAAAATAAAATAGATAAAGCCACTTTGCTTGATGGTATAATGGAAGACTATCTCTCATACATAGTTGAAAATGGTGGTATTTCGTGGAAAGTTAAATCTAATATTCGTCTACTTGCGAAGGTTTTTAATGTTTCGTATGATAAATTGTTGTTTGGATTAGAAAATAGTATAAATAGTTATATTGAGAAGGAGAAAAAGAAAGGTAAAACATTTGTCAATAGTTTTAAGCGAGAATATAATGCTCTTGTTAAATTGAGAGAGAAAGCAGAGGATGAATATTATGCTACCTTACCAAGTTATCGGACGCAAAAGATAAGACAGAGATTGGCTGGTTTTGGCTTGGTAAAAGAAAAAACGAATCTCAAAGAAAAGAAAAAATATAATGCAGCTTCTTCTGATGTAGATAATTTTTTGGACGAAGTTAATCCTCAAACTCCTGGCGAAATGAGCGAATTTCTATTATATTGTTATGCAAATTCTGGAAACTGGGGTTTAAATACAATAAGAGATAGAATAATATTGCAAGCCAAAGCAGAACACCCTAATAACATATTATTGCGAGATGTGGTTTTTGGCGTTCAATTCAAACGATTTGCTGATAAAGCAAAATTAGTTATTGCTACTTTGGGTGGTTTGATTTTGCTTTTTGCATTTGCTCTTATTTATGATTATTTTATGAAAAAATTTGGTCAAATATTTTAAATATAATAACCTATGAGTTTCTTTCAATCTTTATCAGAAAAAGCTAAAACTTTAGCTTCAGAGTCACTTGAGACTGTAACATCTTCAATTGATACCATAAAAGGTATAGCGACAAAAGAAGAAATGTCGGATGAAGAAAAAACATCGCAAATGCTTCAAGTGTTAGATTGGGCATATAATAAAGCAAATGGTAATGTTCCTGGTTTTGGTACAAGTCAAGAAATGGCAGAGGAATATTTGAAAAAGAATAATGGAAATATAGAAGAAGCTGTTGATGCAATGGTGCGTTGGCAAGTAACAGCAGCAGCTACAGCTGGCTTCGTAACAAGTCTTGGTGGCTTACCTACTATGTTAATTACTCTTCCTGCTAATATAGCTGGAGTTATGGCTATTCAACTTCGTTTGATTGGGGCTATTGCTCACATGACAGGCTTTCACGAAGAAACCGAAGAAAGAAAAACGGGTATGTACCTTTGCCTTTTAGGAACTGAAGCCAGCAATGTTTTATCAAAAACTGCAGCTCAATTTGCTGTTAAATTTGCAACTGCAACTCTTAAAAAACTTTCAGGTGAAGTTTTAACCAAAATTAATCAAGCCGTTGGTTTCCGCTTGGTGACTAAGTTTGGCACTAAAGGTCTTATAAATCTAAATAGAGCGATTCCTTTGATTGGAGGTTTTGTTGGTGGTTCTGTTGATGCTTTATCTACGTATGCCATAGCCCAAGCTGCAAAAGCTCTATTCCTTGGGGATATGATTGATTTTGAACGCCAAGAAGCATTAGAATTGAATCGTATGCGTGTATTAATGAATATGGCTTTAGTTGATGGAATTTATGGTGAGGATGAAAAGAATCTTTTGTTACAAATAGCATCCTCTTTAACTCTTTCTGAAAAAGTACAAACACAACTTTATGCTGAAATAAATACCCCAAAACGTCAAAATGTAGATTTAAAATTATTCAAAGATGACCCTATGCTTTCTGCTTGCTTATTGGGGACACTAAATGATATAATCTCAGCAGATGGTCAAATTCATCCTGCAGAAAAAATATATTTTAATACTTTGGCAAAAGATTTAGGTTACGATGAAACTACATTAAATCAACTATTAGGCAAATAAAAAAACATTTACAAATAAATACAAAAAACATCCGCTCCCTACAAACTTATAGAGAGCGGATGTTTTCTATATCATCACAACCTATAATTTATAATTAAATCCCAGCGAAATCAACTCATAAAACTGCATTTTTGGTTTGCCTCCATCAGCAGGCAATGTTGTTGAATCATATCTCGGATAAAGACTAACCTTCGCCGACAAGAACCTATTTATCTTGAAATTACCTATCACCTCACACCCCACTTCAACACCCTTAATCTTACCAACATAGTTGCCGAAGAACGAAAAATGCACCTCCATACCAATCGACTCATTAAAATCATAATCGAAATCGGTCCTTATCAACGCACCTAACTGATTCGATTGTCGCGTACCATCCGTAATACCTACCTGATATGCAATATTTTCCTCTGGCAATACCCCCTCTTTATAACTCATATCCGCCACATAAACCAACTTATACGACAATGGCGACACGAACACTGACACATAATTCTTCCACTTATAATCCATACCCAACGACAAACTCATACGAATAGGAGAAAATGGCCCCGATGTACGAATATATGTATTTGATTTATAAGTATTAAACAACGAAGTCTGAAAATCCCACTCTGCTGTATAATAGAAATTTTTAAATGCCTTATAACCTAACTTCGAATTCAATCTGAGCAAATCTTCATTCACACGCAACCACCTGAGCGAATCACTCGCCATGCCATACAAACCCAACTTCCACTCTGCTTTATTATCCCATTGCAACCCTTTACGATTATCATAATTAAAATACCCCATTGCATACAACGTAGCCGCCATATTACTCTCACCACCTTTATACCAGTTAGATGAAATATAGTTCTGCGACGCATGTACCTGAAATTTAGCTCCCTTATTCCACTTCGGCATCTCAGGTAAATCAACATTCAATTTCGATGTCTTATTCCTATTCAAACTATCAAGATTCAACAACAATTTATCTCGCTTATCATACTGAATACGCCCCACTTGCAATTCTGAAATCGAAGGTAATTGACTCTTATGATATGCATACAACTCTGGCGCAGTAGCCCGCACATAATCTTTTGCATGCGTACGCACCTCTACTATCACACTATCATCATCTGTCAAACTCACACTAACAGCCGACTTCGCCCCCAACACCCAATCTAAAAACATAGGATTCACGTTAGCTGAAAACTGTAGAGACGCAATATTTTGCGTCTTAATTTGAGAAAGGGTTGAATCCACCTCAACCAATAGAGAATCTGGAGAGTTAAAAGTTGAAAGTTGATAATTGAGAGTTAAGAGTTGAAAATTATCAACCTCATCCGCTTTCACTTGCGGACGCTCGAACCGAGCGTCCCTACAAACAGAGGAAGAATATAACGTAACCGTTGAATCAGTGAGATTATACATAACCGACGAATCCGAACTTTCACTCCTAACTCCTAACTCCTCACTCCTAACTTTAAAACTCTTCATTACACTCATTATCAGCGCATTCTTTTCTCGTTCTCGAGCCTCCTCTCCCTCTTTCGACAAACTCACAAAATCTTTTTTCTTAATTGTATCTTGCACAACTTCCACCAACAAACTATCATCTGTTATCTGTAAACTACTATCGGTAATCTGTGCATACTTCTCCAGCCATGCTTCAAATTCAGCATCCGCCAACTCCACTGTATCCAAAAACTCTATGGAATCTATTTTATCTATAGAGTCTATTACATCCACACTATCCAACACAACAACTTGAGACGCAATCCATTGCGCCCCAATCAAAAACAAAAATATGAATAATATATATTTATTCCTCAACATCATATTTTTGGAACAAGAAATCATTATAAGGGAATCTCTTAATATGAATTTCCTTCACTCGTTCATACAATAATGCCTTCAATTCATCAATATTCTCTTTTTGACGTGCTGAAACAAATACACAATCTGCTCCCATATTAGCCATCCAGGTCTTTTTAAGGTCATCAAGACTGTAATTCTCACGCTTCATTGGCGACAAATCATCTTCATCTTTAGGTACATAGGTGAAGGCATCTATCTTATTAAATACTAAAATAGTAGGTTTCTTCTCTTTACATACATCAAGCAATGTCTTATTCACCACCTCATAATGTTCCTCAAAATTTGGGTGCGAAATATCTAAGATATGCACCAACAAATCTGCCTCACGCACCTCGTCCAACGTACTCTTAAACGACTCTATCAAGTGGTGTGGCAACTTACGAATAAACCCTACTGTATCGGTCATCAAGAAAGGCAAATTATCTATAATCACCTTACGCACAGTAGTATCCAACGTAGCAAACAACTTATTCTCTGCAAAAACATCACTCTTTGACAATAAGTTCATCATAGTAGATTTGCCCACATTAGTATAACCCACCAATGCCACACGCACCATTTTACCACGATTTTGACGTTGAGTAGTCATCTGTTTATCAATTGCCACAAGATGTTTTTTCAACAACGATATTTTATCGAGGATTATACGACGGTCGGTCTCTATCTGCGTTTCACCCGGACCACGCATACCAATACCACCTCGTTGACGCTCCAAGTGAGTCCACATACGAGTCAATCGTGGCAAAAGATATTGATATTGAGCCAATTCAACCTGAGTTTTTGCGTATGCCGTTTGTGCTCGTTTTGCAAATATATCAAGAATCAAATTCGTACGGTCCAATATCTTTATCTGCAATTCGCGCTCAATATTACGCAATTGCACAGGCGAGAGTTCGTCATCAAAAATCACCATACCTACAGGCTCTTCGCTCTCCTCACGTTCTTTAATAAAATCACGTATCTCAGCCAATTTACCCTCTCCCACAAACGTACGCGAGTTAGGATAATCCATCTTCTGAAAGAAAGTTTTCACCACATGCGCTCCCGCTGTGTCAGCCAAAAAAGCCAACTCATCAATATACTCACGTGCCTTTGCCTCCTTCTGTTGTGGTGTAATCAAGCCCACCAACACTGCATTCTCACAATAAATTTCTGTTACTTCTATTGCCATATATTAGACTATTAGTAGCTAGTAGCGAGATATGAGACTTACTCGCTTCGCTCGTTTTATTTTTTTATATTTCAATAATAAATAGTGAATAACAAATTTTGCTCATTTACTTTGTTTGATCCGAATGGCTCTCGCTACTCGTTACTCATTACTTGTTACTTTTCCATCCTCTACATTAAATATCTTCACTTCACTATCAACCTGTGTCATCAATTGGTCGGTATGATTGCGATTTGTGTCCGTAATAAACACCTGTCCAAACTCATCCGACGCCACCAAATCCACAATATTTTTCACGCGTTGTGCATCCAATCTATCAAAAATATCATCCAACAATAGCAATGGCGACACCTGCGTAACTCGTTTCAAATAAACATATTGTGCCAATTTCAACGCCACAAGATAAGTCTTATTCTGCCCTTGCGAACCTGTGCGTTTTATCGGATACCCATCAAGCAACATCTCTAAATCATCTTTATGCGACCCACGAGTTGTATAACCAATTGCATGGTCACGCACACGACATTCAGCCAACAGCGGAGCCAAATCGCCCTGCTCAGAATGCGATTTATAAATCAATGCCACCTTCTCACATTCTCCTGCAATCGCACAATAAAAACGCTCAAACACAGGCGTAAACCCTTCTATAAACTCTTTGCGCCTTGAATAAATATACTCTGCCTCCGCAGCCATCTGCATTTCATAAATCTCCAACATCGCCCCATCTGGCATATCATCCTGTTTCAACAACGCATTTCGGCTCTGCAATGCCTGATTATATCGCATCAACGCAATCAAGTAAGGCTTGTCGTACTGCGAAATCACCATATCCATAAACCGACGTCGCTCATCACTGCCATCATCAATTAAATATTGGTCCGATGGCGAAATCAACACTGCAGGTATCAACCCAATATGGTCTGCCATTCGCTGATAATCTTTCTTATTGCGCTTAAATTGCTTCTTTACTCTACGCTTCACCGCTGCCGAAATCACCTCATCTTGCCCTGCCAATTCATACTCCCCTTGAAGCATAAAAAACTCCTCATCGTGATGTATCAACTGCGAATCCACAGCATTCAGATGACTTTTCGTAAACGAAAGATAATATATCGCATCCAACACATTGGTTTTGCCCATACCATTCGACCCCAAAAAACAATTGAATTTTGGAGACAACCACAAATCGCATTCACGCAAATTGCGATAGTTCAAACCTGTTAGATGCTTTAAATGCATATATTTTTCAACAATTCTATTGTATCATTACCCAATTTGGTCTTACGCTCAATATGTTGCAAACACTCTTTTACAAATGGATTTTCCTCAAAACTACCACGCACCGACTCAAAGTCTCTCATCTTCACCGACTCATCACCATCCACGCCAAATCCGGTCTTAGAGTTAAGGTCAAACTCTTTTTTAGCATCACTATACAACAATCTGTCAAGCGCAACAACCGCCTTTTTCCATGCCTCAATCAACGCCACCAAATCGTCTATCGTAACCTCATCTATCGTCTTACCCCAATACTCCAACAATTTATCGTATGCCCAAGTCCACTCATAATCGTAATAATTCTTATGCATCATCGCAAATTGTTGTTCTATATCACTCAACGACAATTTACCAGCAACAACATTTTTCACCAAACCATCAATCTCACTTTGTGGGGCTATAAGTCCCGACACATCAAGCCACTCGCCTCCACCAATCGTATATGTTGGCACCAACCTGTCACGCAACTCTCTAATTGTTTTTATTGGTTCTTTTCCTATACGCGAAATAAGCGAGTTACCCAAAAATTTAGTTATTGCCAACTCATACAATTCTACTCCACGCACCAAACTCGAATTTTTTATTCTACAATTCTGATAAGAATAAACCTCATTATTTGCTCCCGCTATTTGTTGTATTCCCTTGAGCAATGCTACTGCACGATACATTTTCTGTATCGTATAAGGACTCAATAAGTTAAAGTTTATTTGGTCAATCTTCGCTGGGTCTTTACGGTTATCACGCTTAGGCCACTTCTGCGCATCACGCACCGTACCCACCGAACGCAAATTCACACCTGGCACCAAATAACTCTCAGTTGCATTCTCTATCAAATACGAAAATGGCAATTCGCTTGTATCTGAATGTTTAGTATGACGACCCATTACCAATGTGAATGCGCCTATACGCGCTGGCCATAATATATACGAATCACTCGTTGTCTTCGAACCACGCTCTGCCATACCCTGATGTATTGGCCCTAACTTATACATGTGGTTACTTTGGTTCGAACCTGAACCTGCATTCAAAAACGAATACATACCAGCAATTAACAAACTTGACTTATGATGCGACACTGTATATGGTCCGGCAAATATTGCTGTTGCCTCTCCATGAAATCCTTGACAATTCGAGAAAAACAACGAATCTAATGCTGAATAGTGTTTACCCATCACTGTGCCTTGCCCTACAAAACAACGACTTACCAATGTCGAATCCGTAATATCTACTCCCGAACACAATATAAAATCGTTACATTTCACTCCAGAGCCAATATGCACTGGTGCATGACAATTAGAATTTATCGAACCATTTTTCAATTTCGACACTCCCCCCAATGTAGCACAATCGCCAATACGCACATTCTTAATTGTACCACAATTCACAATACGCACATTATCCCCTATCTTTCCAACCTCACTCTTCTGATTTTCAACATATTCATCTATCAAACGCTCTAATTCTGCAATCATCTCACGCTCATGACGATACAATGTCAATATATACGCCAAATGTGCCGAAAGATTATCATAAATTGGCACCTCACGCCCTCCCGATTCATTCATCACAGGCACACGAACCCCATTACCAAATGTTGTCTCGCCATCTACTACTACCAAATTAGTGTTTTCTATAAACACATCATTACCAATCTCATAGTTGGCTATATAGTTATGTACACGGTCAATATAACAATTATCACCAATAGTTACATTATGCAAACGAGCATAGTACACTCCCGAATGTACTTCAAAACCACCCGGCTGAGTAAACACTCGCTCAAAACGACCCAATCTCACTCTACCCGAGAAAGCCACATTTTGCACATATTCAGGCACAAAATCCTCAACTACTTCAATCTTAGTCCAATCCACAGCCGTACAACCCTGTTTTATTAATTGTGTTTGTTCTTCAATCGTTAATTGCCTATATTTCATGAAAATTTATGAATAACTTATGATAATTTACGTTCAAAAAACATCTCTTACTGTCAAAAAAATCAACCACGAATCAATGCTATCACCTCTTCTACACTCAACAACTGCTGTTCGCCCGAAGCCATATTTTTCAACATCACTTTGCCTGCTTCAATTTCCGAATCTCCTACAATTGCCACATACGGAATCTGATTATTATCAGCGTATGTCATCTGTTTTTTCATCTTCGCAATCTCAGGATAAATCTCTGCTGCAATACCTGCACGACGCACCTGACGTACTAACGGACGACAATAATCCAACCCTTTTTTATCGAATGCCAAGAATATCACTTGTGTACCAGCCATTGCCTCTTTTGGAAATTTATCGAGCATTGTCAATACATCATAAATACGGTCAGCTCCAAACGAGAAACCTACGCCCGACACGTCTGGCAAGCCAAATATACCTGTCAAATTATCATAACGACCACCGCCCGAAATCGAACCCATTTCCACACCTAACGCCTTAACTTCCAATATCGCACCTGTATAATAGTTCAATCCACGAGCCAATGTCAAATCCAACTCTACGTTGCATTTTACATCACTTTCCGCCACATAACCGAGCACCTCTTCCAATTCATCAAGACCTTTTTGCGCTGTTGCACTATCAGCCAATACCTCACGCAATTTAGCCACTTTCTCCTCATTTGTTCCCTCAAGCAAAAGAATTGGTTTCAATTTCTCAACTGCCTCTGCAGGAATACCTTTCGCCATCATCTCCTCGTTCACTTTGTCAAGACCGATTTTGTCCATCTTGTCAATAGCCACTGTGATATCAATAATGCGGTCTGCCTCGCCAATCCACTCTGCAATACCAGCCAACACTTTACGGTTATTCAATTTGATAACCACGTCAATGCCAAATTTTTGAAATGCTTGGTCAATCATCTCAATCATTTCAGCCTCATACACAAGCGAATCCGAGCCCACCACATCGGCATCGCATTGGAAGAACTCACGATAACGACCCTTTTGTGGACGATCAGCACGCCACACTGGTTGTATCTGGAAGCGTTTGAATGGGAATGTTATCTCATCGCGATGTTGCACCACATAGCGCGCAAATGGCACAGTCAAATCGTAGCGCAAACCTTTTTCACTCACTTTGTTAGTAAGTTTAATACTGTTTTTTGCCAACAATTCTTCGTCTGTCAATTTCGCTGCCCAGTCGCCTGAGTTCAACACTTTAAACAACAATTTATCACCCTCTTCGCCATATTTACCCATCAAAGTCGATAGGTTCTCCATCGATGGAGTCTCTATTTGTCTAAAACCATAATTAGCAAATACCGAACGAATTGTGTCAAAAATATAATTACGTTTCGCCATCTCTACAGGCGAAAAATCACGTGTACCCTTAGGAACTGAAGGTTTCATATCAATTATTAATGATTAGTTATTAGTTATCAATTTATTAGTTCTATTTAATCAACGTCAAATTCCGAATGATATCCATGTCATCCGTAGAGCGATTTTGACGTAGTCAAAGAGCGAATCAAAAGGAAATGATAAAAATATCCAAATAATCTGTGTTATCTGTGGGATATTAAATAAAATTTCCGTGCTATCCGTATGAGATAAATCATTCTGTATGCGAAAATTCTGAATTGTGAATTATTACAGTTGCTCCAACATGCGATGCCACATACAATCCCGCAGCCTTTGATGCCTCCTCATTCATCTCAAAAAACTCATCCAAAGCCTTAGCACACTCCTCATAATCCCCTATCGACCTCGCTGCTCCACACTCTATCAACTCACATGCCTCTTTGAATTTCTTATAATTCGGACCAAACACCACCGGCATTCCCCATGCCGCAGCTTCAAGTGTATTGTGTATTCCCACACCAAATCCACCACCTATATATGCCACTTGCCCATACTGATACACACTCGACAACACCCCTATCGTATTCACCACCAAACAATCTACATCACCTAAATCAGAATGACGCACAATATTCCTCCCCTGTTTTAGGGGAGGTGTCCGAAGGACGGAGGGGTTCAATTCCTCTAAGTTAGATTGAGAGTGTATATTATCCGATAATTGTGCATTGGTATATAACATCCATTTGCATGTCAACTTCTCCGTCAACTCTTTTATGCGTTCTTCGTGCACCTCGTGCGGAGCAATAATCATCTTCATCTTACCTGCTCGCTCGTTTATATATCGCGCCAACAACTCCTCGTCTGGTCCCCATGAACTACCCACCACCAACACATTGAATTGAGAGTTGAGAGTTGAGAACCGAAGGTCTTTGAACCTTTGGCGATAAAATTGAGAGTTATCTTCTCCATTCCTAATTCCTAATTCCTCATTCCTCATTCCAACAAATGCCTCCACCACGTCCAACTTCTTGGCCATCGACACAACATCCGCCACTCTATCAAATCGGGTATCTCCTGCCACTACCACATTCTCCACACCTATCCCCTTCAACAACTCCTTCGACTCCTCATTCTGCACAAACAACATCTTGAACGCCTTCAACCCTTCACGAAATATTCCGCCATACCACCTGAAAAACACCTGTCCCGGTCTGAATATTGCCGAAATTATATAGGTATCAACATCCCTACTACGCAACTCTCTCAAATAATTCAACCAAAACTCATATTTCACAAACACCACCTTCTCTGGCTTCACCAACTCCACAAATCTACGAGCATTTTTCGCCGTATCCAATGGCAAATACGCAATCACATCCGCACCACCATAATTCTTCCTTACCTCATACCCCGATGGCGAAAAAAATGTCAACAGTATCTTATACTCAGGATTCTCTCTTCGTATCTTCTCAATCAACGGACGCCCCTGCTCAAACTCCCCCAACGACGCAGCATGCACCCACACCACTCTATCTCCGTCCGCCAATCCAGCCTCAATCTTCGCATACGCCTCCCTCTCGCCCTGCCACATCAATCTAACCTTACGATTAAACAATGCCGCAACACGAACCCCCAACGCATAAAACCAAATTGCTATATTATACAAACTTCTCATTGAATATCAAATAAATAACAACACACCATCCCACAATAACCACAATTTACAAATTTATAAAAAAATATCCATATACACAATAGGCAAAAAACCCGCATTTTCAACTCCTATCCTCAAGCAACCTTCAAGCAACCTGTGCCGAAGAAAACAGCCACTCTCACACCAAACATTTACAAAGTTTGCAAAGTTAAAGAAACATCACACAATGAGAGTGATTTTATACTATCCAAAGACCTAGAGACTCACCAAATTACGTCAAATATCACCGCCATAAACGTGGCAATGTTTTTGAGATAGGTGTGAAAGATGTAAGTAAAAAAAAGAAATCGGCAAAACGGATATATGCTTTGCCAATTTCTTTTTATGCTATTATATACCTTTTGCACATTGCACGTTGCCACAAAGAATAAGTTCTACTCACAAACAGGACGAATAGACCTTGCAGAACCACGCCAACCTCCACCTCCCCAATGTACATAATCCAATTTGAAATTCACACCACAAGCATAACATGGGGCATCAATATCAAGCGAACTAGACCAATAATAACCACACACACCAGCATTGAAAAGCGTGTCTCCATACATATATCCTGCAGTTGGCAAAAATATACTTTTATCGGTATATCCCTCTACGTCTGAAGTCACTAAATAACCATTAACCCCATTCTGTACGGTCCAAGTCCATGTGCATTTTGTTTTAAGTTCTTCCATTTCGTCATATGTCGGCATACGCCATACGCCACCCCAATTGACTATTGCGACATCATCATCTGAATCAAGTACAATTTTATCGTCAATTAAATCATCCTTACCATAGGTGCTATCTGAACAATATTTTATTAATTGGTCTTTGGCAACACAATACTTATATGTATTCCAATCATAACTTTCTTTTGTAATAGTTTCACCCCATGCAAAATAGTCACCATATTCTTCTGGTGATTCTGCTCCTATATTGCATGTTGCCCATTTTACCGATAAACCAAGATCAATATACACATGTCCAGCCTCCTTAGTTGACTTATTGCAACACTGAACAAACAACAAACAAATTGCAACTAAATAAAATAGTTTTTTCATACTAAAAATATTAAAAATTAAACAATAAAAAAGCGAGAACTTAACTTTCTCGCTATTAATGGGTATTTGGCGAAACCTCGAGTATACGAATAAGTTAAGCCCACGAATAATACACAGGCATTTTTCAACTTATTCCTTCACACTCTAAAATCGCCAAATTTTACTAATAGAAGAAATGAGCAAAAATGCTATAATTAATACACCAAGAATGACCCACTTGGATGTATCTTATGTTAAGTACAAAGGTAATGTTTATTTTTAATATAAACAAGTTTTTCAGAAAAAAATCCCAATAATGATTCGCATCACTATTGGGAACACAAAAATATCTCATTCCATCCACTTCAAAACCATCCAAAAGTTTTGAGGTAAAAATACATTCTCCATATCTACACACTCGGCAAACAACGGAGCAATATCCTCATCTCTAAACCCAGCAATACCACATCCCACCCGTGTTACCAAAAACTTCAACTCCGAATGCGCCTTTGCATATTCAACAAACTCATCCACATATGGTTTTATAACATCCACACCCCCATGCATCGTCGGTATAGCATACGTCTGCCCTGTGCGCCCAACTCCAACACCCCATTCTGCCCCAAACTTATCCATCGCCGCTCGCGCCGCACCTCCACTATGAAAACCATGCAAATTACTACCAAACACAAATATCTCATCTTCTTCTAATTCTACAATAAAATCACTCGAAATTCGTGGAAAATCCTCCCCTTCAAATTTCAAAAAATAGGGGGTTGTTTTTACAAAATTACGCACAACATTCTTCAAGTCTTCATCCAATTTCCCCCACACGCCTTTCACCATCCATCCCGGTATTTTTCGATAATAAGCCTCTGCAATCGCACCCGTGATGCAAGCCAACGTATCGCTATCACCACCCAACGACACAGCAGTACGTATAGCATCCTCAAAATCTACACTTTCTAAAAATGCAATAATTGCCTCTGGCACTGTTCCCTGACATGTTTCATTAAATTGATACACAGGGCGTATTTCATCACATGTGCGCGACAAATCATAACCATACGTATTTTCAACATATGCCTTTATTTGCTCTTTTGTCGCACCAGTGCGAGCCATAAATATTGCCGCTGCCGTAGCCTGCGCCCCTTTAATTCCTTCTGGATGATTATGAGTAATCTCTGCCGAACGCTTAGCCCACTCCTCTGTCTCTTCAAGCATATCAAACATCCAACCCACTGCGCTCACTCTCATTGCCGACCCATTACCAAACGAATTATAAGGCCCACGCTTACCTCCATAACCCAACACACGAGGAGAAAACAACCAACAATAAAATCTACCTCCATAACCTGCGCCTCGATATTGCTCTCCCCAATAAACCATCGTATCCTCCAACTTCTCCATCGACCTATCAGTCAACATCAACCACTCTGCCACTGCCGCCATCATCACCGTATCATCCGTAAAATCCATACTCGTAGTATAAATTTCAAACTCTTTCGACCTGTGATTATTAAATTCATAAATAGAACCCACAACATCTCCAATAATTGCTCCTAACATAACAATAAAAATTTAAAAGTTAAACATATCCAACAAACACTTAAAACTCCAACCGCATCGACCCATCCCGCTTCATTGCGTCATACTGCTCTTTATTGAACTCATACAGCATGCCTGCACGATGTTTTGCTACCTCATTCTTTTCGCCTGTATCTACCAAAATACCAGTCGACAACATTTTCTTCTGGAAGTTTCTTCGGTCGAATCTAATATCCAAAATCGATTCGTACAATCGCTGTAACTGTGGAATCGAGAATCGCTCTGGCAACAATTCAAACCCTATCGGACGAAAGTGCAAATCCTCACGCAATCGTTGCACTGCCACACGCAATATGCGATCGTGGTCGAATGCCAATCGAGGCACATCCTTAATTCTAAACCATCGAGCCTCAACTGCATCATCGCCACCCTTTACCTCTGTCATCCTCACCAATGCATAGAATGCTGTAGTAATCACACGTCCACGAGGGTCACGCTCCACATCCGAGAACACCCCCAACTGCTCCATATACCCCGACTCCAAACCCGTCTCTTCCATCAACTCTCTTTGAGCACACTCTTCAATAGTTTCCGTCATTTTCAAAAAACCACCTGGAAATGCCCAACACCCTTTGAAAGGTTCAACCCCACGCTCCACAAGCAACACCTGCAAATCCTGTCCATCAAACCCAAAAATCACAGCATCAGCCGTCATCGCCGCACGCGGATACTCATAACTATACCATCCATCCGCCGTTTTTTTCCAATCTTCTTTCATAATATAATATTTTTATCATTTGTGTAACTTTTACACAATACAAAGTTACAACATCTTTTCATATCCATCAAATATTTTGTGTGTTTTTTACATAATATTTTATAACTCGCAGTATATCAACACAAAAAGTCGCACTAAAACTCTCGTTTTAGCACGACTTACATTTACAATTATGAAGTTTTCTAAATTAAATCAATTCAACAAAAACCTCTTTACCTTCTTCAGCGATAGCTACTTTGCTCTCACGAGCCAACCAGCCAAGTGCTGCATAGATTTCTTTTTCTGTCAATTTAGTTGCTTTTTTGATGGCTTTCAATTCCAATTTACCAGCCTCCAATGCATGCCATACAAGACCTGCATTTGTACCAATTTTTTCAATCATGTTTTTTAAAATTAAAACTTTTATACTAAGAAAATACGAACTTGCAATACAAGATTATCATCTTTCACAAATTCGGCTGCAAAGTTACAAAAAAAAATCCAAACTACCAAATCTAACTTTTTCTGTTACAATAAATAAGGTTTCGCACGCAAAATAGATATTGTATAATCCAAAAAAAAATCGTATCTTTGCATCTTAAGAGACTCGAGATTCAAGACACGAGATTCAAGATTAGCAACATCTCATGTCGTGTGTCTAGTGTCTAGTGTCTAATATCTAAAAGTCTAACAAAATATGAAAGTATATAAATTTGGAGGCGCATCAGTCAAAGATGCCAACGGCGTACGCAACCTTTGCGAAATAGTAAAACAATCCGACGAAAAACTCATTGTTGTAATCTCTGCAATGGGCAAAATGACCAATGCATTCGAACTCGTCGTAAACAGTTTCTTCAACCACAAGTCTGACGTAGAACAACACATCAAAGCCATTGTCGATTATCACGAAGCAATCATCGCTGACCTCTTCGGCGACCAACGCGACACAATCGACACCCTCATCGCCGATCTATATTCACAACTCGACGAAATCATATCTCAACGCCCTTCTCTTAGCTACGACTTTGAATATGACCGCATTGTATCTTTCGGTGAACTTATCTCTACAACTATAGTAGCCACATATCTCTGCCACATAGGACTACCTGCAGAATGGATTGATGTGCGCAACTGCATCATCACCGATGCTAACCACCGCGACGCCAATGTTGACATGGAAGTTAGTCGCGATTTCTGCCGCGAAGCATTCCTTGACAAACCACTCACTATAACTCAAGGTTTCCTCGCAGGTACAAAAACCAATCAAACCACAACTCTCGGTCGCGAAGGTTCCGACTACACAGCCGCAATCCTCGCAAACCTCCTCGATGCGGAAAGCGTAACCATCTGGAAAGACGTTCCAGGCGTAATGAATGCCGACCCAAAACTCTACGAAAACGTACAAATCATACCCATGCTCTCATACAAAGAGGCTATCGAACTCAGCTATTGTGGCGCATCTGTCATCCACCCAAAAACAGTTAAACCACTACAAAACAAACGCATACCTCTACACGTAAAATCGTTTGTACACCCAACCGAACTAGGCTCAGTCATCACAAACTACACCGAACGACTTGACCTCCCACCTATCTATATCAACAAACGCAACCAAGTACTCCTCTCACTCACTCCACGCGACTTCTCATTCATCGCCGAAGAGCGACTAAGCAAAATATTTGGCGTACTCGCATCATACCGACTCAAATCAAGCCTCGTACAAACAGCCGCAATCAGCTTCTCACTCTGCGTCGACTACAACGAAATCAACTTCCAACGCATGATTGACGAACTAAAAGACGAGTATGAAGTGCTTTATAACACTGACGTAGAACTCATTACAATCCGCCACTATACTAAGGAAATAGTTGACAAACTCGTAGGCGAACGACTCGTATTCGTCGAACAACGCAACCGCGTAACAGCTCGCTTCGTCGTTCCCGCAATACAATAAGTTAAAAATCTAGATATCTAGAATACCTAGAACATCTAGTTTCACAAATAATATGATAAACAACCCCAACACAATACTCCCATTTCTATCCGATTTGGCACAAAACAACAATCGCTCTTGGTTTCAAGAAAACCGAGAGCGATATGATATTGCACGACAAGCATTTATCGACCTTACCGCCACACTCATCAACGAAATCGGACAATTCGACCCACAAGTACGCTACCTCGAGGCAAAAGAATGCCTCTTCCGCATCTACCGCGACACCCGATTCTCCCCCGACAAAGCACCCTACAAACGCCACTTTGGCTCCTACATAGCCATGAACGGCGGACACCGTAGCCTCTATTCAGGCTACTACATCCACCTTGAGCCAGGCAACTGTTTGCTCTCAGGAGGCATTTGGTGCGCTGACAATCAAGGCATAAAACACTTCCGCTCATACATCGACACCGAATACGACAGCCTATTCGAAATCATGGCACAACCCGAATTCAAACAATACTTCGGTGACCACCTCCACTGCTTCGAATCACTCAAACGCCCACCTATGGGCTATCCTGCCGACCACCCAGCCATCGAATTCCTCAAAATGAAACAATGGCTCACACGCCACCCATTCGATGACTCACTCCTCAACAACCCACAACAACTCATCGCCCATCTCACCCAAGCCGCCCACGCCATGACCCCATTCTCCCACTGGTGCAACCGAGCCTTCCTCGAATAAAAAGAGAAAACAAAATGGCAAACTTCGAATTATTCATAGCAAACCGCTTCAATCGTGAAGAGCGCGACAACAAAAAAATGTCACGCCCTGCGGTGCGCATTGCCATAATAGGCATTGCACTCGGACTTGCCGTGATGCTCCTATCCATTGCCGTAATCGTAGGCTTCAAACGCGAAGTACGCAACCAAATCATAGGATTCGGTAGCCACATACAAATAATGTCATACAACAACTACAACTCTCTCAACTCCGAACCCATCACCCTCACACCCCAACTCGACAGCCTATTACAATCAACCCCAAACATCACTGACATACAACACATTGCCACCCAACCAGGCATAATCCACACCGAAAAAGCCTTTCAAGGCATACTCCTCAAAGGCATCGACTCAACATACAACTGGGACTTCTTCTCAAAAAACCTCATCGAAGGCTCCATTCCTCATTCCTCATTCCTAACTCCTAACTCCTCACTGATAAGCTCTTCTATAGCCCGCACAATGAATCTCCGCATAGGCGACTCATTCGTCGTATATATCGTTACCGACGGCCTTCGCGCACGCAAATTCACCGTAGCAGGCATCTACCAAACCACCTTTGCCGACTACGACAAACTCTATATCCTCACCGACATCAACCAAATCCAACGTCTCAATCATTGGGCTGACAATCAATACTCATCTCTCGAAATACTCGTCAACGACTACTCCCGCCTCAATCAAACATCATCCGACCTATTCAACAAAATCATCACCTACTCTCACAACACCAATATCCTCTATCGTGTCGAAACTATCGAATCCCTCACACCTCAAATCTTCGATTGGCTTGCCATGCTCGACATGAACGCCGTAGTCATCATAATCCTTATGCTCGCAGTATCAGGCTTTTGCGTCATATCTGGACTCCTCATTCTCATCCTCGAACGCTCAGCCACCATCGGACTACTCAAATCCCTCGGCGCAAACAATTGGACAATCCGTCGCATATTCCTCACCCAATCCGCCTACCTCATCTCCCGCGGTATGCTATGGGGCAACATCATCGGACTACTCATCATCGCCATACAATACTTCACCCACATCATACCCCTCGACCCAACATCCTACTACGTCGACCACGTACCAGTATATCTCTCATTTTCAGCCTGGCTACTAATCAACATCGGCCTTGCCATAGCCTCAATCCTAATGCTCGTCGGACCATCCTACTTCGTAACCCGCATATCCCCAGCCGAAGCCATGCGCAAAGAGTGAGCGTTTTTGGCTTCGCTCTCAAAAACACTATTCGCGTTTTTGACTCCGCCCTCAAAAACACTATTCGCGTTTTTGGCTTCGCCCAAAACGCTACCGCTCGGCAAACAAAATTGAAAACAAAATTATTCGTTCCGAACACATATAAAAAATTAAAAAAGGCCCAACTTCCAAATAAATTTGGTGTTGGGTCTTTTTTAATTTTTTACTTTGCGCTACGCACAAAGTTTTGTTTCCAATTTTGTTTGCTCTCGCTTAACCGCGTTTTTCAGCAATACGAGCAGCTTTACCTGTAAGGTTACGGAGGTAATACAATTTAGCACGACGTACTTTACCAATTTTGTTCACCTCGATTTTGTCGATAAATGGAGAGTTCATAGGGAAGATACGTTCAACACCTACGTTGTCTGACATTTTACGAACTGTAAAGCGTTTTGTTGCACCGTGACCAGTAATTTTGATAACTACACCACGATAACGTTGAATACGCTCTTTGTTACCCTCTTTAATACGGTAATCTACTGTAATAGTGTCTCCACTTTTGAATGTTGGGAGATTGTTCTCTACTGCAAAAGCTTGTTCTGCAATTTTAATAAAATCCATTGTCAATCAATGTTTTAAGAGTAAATAATTATGCAGCATTCACAAGGGTCACTATTCCTCGCCAGCGGCTACACATAACGAGCGCAAAGTTACAACTTTTTTTTCATTCCCACAACATTTTAAGTTGAAAGTTGAAAATTGAAAGTTGAAATTCACCATAACCCATCACAAACAAGAAAATAAATAACTAAATAACAATAACTTATACATTAAAAAACAAAAAAGTAGCAAGTCCTAAAACTTGCTACTCTCTATCTTTATTTATAACAAGAGTTCTCGCTACTCGCTACTAACTACTCGTTACTATAATATTATTGCAAACGGAATGACACTGGCACTGTATATTTACAAGACACAGCTTTACCACGTTGTTTACCTGGTTTCCAGTTAGGCATGTTTTCAATCAAACGAACAGCCTCACGGTCCAATGATTTATCTACACCACGTACAACTACGATATCGCGGATAGTACCATCTTTCCATACAGTAAATTGACAGATAACACGACCTTGAATACCATTTTCAGCAGCCACAACTGGGTAACGTACGTTATCAGAGAAGTATTTCATCAATTTAGCCATACCACCAGGGAATTCAGGCATCTCTTCTACCACCATAAACACCTCTTCAATCTCCTCTTCTTCCTCTTCTTCTTCGATAACTACTTGTTTAATTTCAACAACTTCATCTTTTTTATCTTCAGATGAGAAATCAACGTCTTTAGTTTCAACGTCATCTTCCACAATCTTAATCTCTTCGATTACTTCTGGCACCTCTTCTGGTTCTGGAGGTGGTGGAGGAGTCTCTTCTTGGAATGTTTGGTCGATTTGAATTTCTTCCTCAATAAGGAAATCTTCATTCTCAACTTCGTGAACTGTAATTTCACGTTGTGTCCACTCAAAAGCAGTGTACAAAATAGCCAAAGCAACAATCAAACCCATGAATACAAAGGTCAATCGTTTATCTTCCAAATTGGCTTTTGGTGATTTTTTTATTTCCATACTTATATTTGATTATAATTATACAAAATAACTTCGCAAATGTACACATTTTTTTTCACATAACACACTCTTTTTTGCTTTTTTTTTGATTTTATATTTTTTTTACACACATTTCAAATATAACCTGCTGACTACACGCAAATTAACCACAACCCACTTACAAAACATCCAACAAAATCACTCCCAAATACAACTACAAATCAACTCATTCTCAAAACAAAACCTACTACCAAAAGGAACAAAAAACACCTATTTTTTCACAAAATCACAATTAACGAATACAAAACAGATTACATACCTCAAAAATCTAAACTTTTTTTCGTAACTTTGCAAAAATCATAAATATTCTCTCAATTTTTTCGACAAGCGAAACAAAAAATTCTAAACTCTCAACTCTTAACTCTCAACTATAATGAAAATATCACTACTCGGTGCCAGAGTGCACAACCTAAAAAATATCGATGTAACCATTCCACGCAACGCCCTAACCGTCATAACAGGCCTTAGTGGCAGTGGCAAGTCGTCCCTCGCTTTCGACACCATCTATGCCGAAGGTCAACGTCGCTATATCGAAACTTTTTCGGCATACGCACGCCACTTCATCGGCAACATAGAACGCCCCGACATCGACGAAATCACAGGCCTCAGCCCCGTAATCGCCATCGAACAAAAAACCACTAACAAAAACCCTCGTTCCACTGTCGGCACCGTTACCGAAATCTACGACTTCCTCCGTCTGCTCTACGCGCGCGCAGGCGTCGCCTATAGCTATATATCTGGGCAACCGATGATTAAATACTCCGACGAGCAAATCCTCGACCTCATCCTCAAAGACTACGACGGTCAAGCCATATACCTTCTCGCACCCGTTGTCCGCAACCGCAAAGGCCACTACAAAGAACTCTTCGAAAGCATACGCAAAAAGGGCTATCCTAATGTACGCGTCGATGGCATAATGCAAGAAATCTATGCCGGAATGAAACTCGACCGCTACCACAACCACGACATCGAGGTAGTCATCGACAAGCTCAAAGTAGAGACGCAATACATTGCGTCTCAAGAAGATTCACGTTCCCAACGCCTCAAAAAAAGCATCGAAAAAGCAATGGACATGGGCGAAGGCATCATGATGATTCTCACCCGCGACGGCGAACAAACTCGTTTCCTCTCGCGTCACCTCATGGACCCTACCACAGGGCTCTCATACAACGAACCCGCACCTCACAATTTCTCTTTCAACACACCTAAGGGTGCATGCCCTCACTGCAAAGGTCTCGGCACAGTCAATCAAATCGACTTCGAAAAAATCATCCCCGACAAAAGCCTCTCTATCGCAACAGGTGGCATCGTCCCTCTCGGCAAAGAGCGCAGTTCTATGATTTTCTGGCAAATCAATGCCATTGGCGAGAAATATGGCTTCACTACTAAAACTCCGATTGCTGAAATCCCCGAAGAAGGCCTCGATGAAATTCTCAATGGCTCTACCGAAGAACTCCTAATCTCAAACTCAGCCATTGGCACCGACACCAACTATCGCACTCGCTACGAAGGCCTTATACATTATATATCTATCCAACAAGAAGATGGCTCATCCACCGAACAGCGCTGGGCTGACTCCTTCTACACCCCTGTCGTATGTCCTCATTGCAACGGCACTCGCCTCAATCGCGAGGCTCTCAGTTTCCGCATTGCCGACAAAAACATTGCAGAACTTGCCAACATGCAACTCGACGAACTCTACGAATGGCTTGCCTCTGCCGAGAAGCAAATGGACAAACGCCAACGCCAAATAGGTGCCGAAATCATAAAAGAAATCCGCACTCGACTCAAATTCCTCCTCGATGTAGGTCTTGGCTATCTTGCCCTCTCACGCTCATCCGCCACTCTTTCAGGTGGCGAAAGCCAACGTATCCGACTCGCCACACAAATTGGTAGTCAGCTTGTTAACGTACTATACATCCTCGATGAGCCAAGTATCGGCTTGCACCAACGCGACAATATTCGCCTCATCAACTCACTCAAAGAACTCCGCGACGTAGGCAACTCTGTCATCGTTGTCGAACACGATGAAGACATGATGCGAGCAGCCGACTACATCGTCGATATGGGTCCAGGTGCAGGTCGTCTCGGCGGACATGTCGTATTTCAGGGCAAATTCAAAGACATGCTCAAAACCGACACTCTCACAGCACGTTACCTCTCTGGCAAAACATCTATACCTATTCCAACCGAACGCCGTCAGGGCAACGGACACCACCTTCGCCTCATAGGTGCACGTGGCAACAACCTCAAAAACGTAACTCTCGACATACCGCTCGGCACCCTCACCTGCATTGCTGGCGTATCAGGTAGTGGCAAATCATCACTCATCAACAGCACTTTACGCCCAATCCTCACCCGCCACTTCTATCGTAGCAAAGAAGAACCACTACCTTACGACTCTATCGAAGGCATAGAATATATCGACAAAGTAGTTACGGTAGACCAAGAGCCTATCGGTCGCACACCACGTTCTAATCCAGTCACTTACACAGGCATTTTCAATGACATCCGTAATCTCTTCGCCGGACTACCCGAAGCCAAAATCCGTGGCTACAAACCCGGTCGTTTCTCTTTCAATGCCAAAGGCGGACGTTGCGAAGTATGCTCTGGCAATGGTATGAAGAAAATCGAAATGAACTTCCTACCCGACGTCTATGTGCCTTGCGAAGCCTGCGGAGGCAAACGCTACAACCGCGAAACCCTCGAAGTCCGTTTCAAAGGCAAATCTATTGCCAACGTACTCGATATGACTATCAATCAAGCAGTTGAATTCTTTGAAAATATGCCTACCTTTGTCCACAAACTCCAAACCCTACAGGATGTAGGTCTCGGCTATGTCAAACTCGGACAAAGCTCCACAACTCTCTCCGGCGGAGAAAGCCAACGCGTAAAACTTGCCACCGAACTCGCAAAACGCGACACAGGCCACACGCTCTACATTCTCGACGAGCCAACCACAGGCCTACACTTCGAAGACATCAAGGTCCTCATAAACGTACTCCAACGCCTCGTTTCTCGTGGCAATACCGTTATCGTCATTGAGCACAACCTCGATGTTCTCCGCCAAGCCGACCACCTTATCGACCTCGGTCCTGAGGCAGGCAAACGCGGTGGCGAAATCGTAGCCACAGGTACCCCTGAAGAGATAAAAAAACTCAATATAAGCCCAACAGCCCCATACTTATGAATTGAGAATTAAGAATTGAGAAATAAAAAAATCCTGCTTAGTCAAGCAGGATTTTTTATTACTATTTACTAATTACTCATTACTATTTCTTTCCATAGTTAGGGTCAAGTTTGCGATATGCAAAGAATGTTACCACAAATGTAGCAATACAACAAGCCATCACCATCCAGAAGAAATCAACATAACCCAAAGCTTCTTGAATATAACCCGCAAACATACCAGGTATGAGCATACTCATTGCCATAAATGCAGTACAGATAGAATAATGCGAAGTTTTAGATTTTCCTTCTGAGAAGAACATCATATAGAGCATATAGGCAGTGAAACCAAAACCATAACCAAATTGCTCAATTGAAATAGCAGCAGATATAATCCAAATATTTGTTGGTTGATAAATAGCCAAATAAACAAATGCCAAACAAGGCAATGTCATACCTAATGCCATAAGCCAAAGAGCTTTTTTCAAACCCACTCGTGAGGCATAAACACCACCTAAAATACCGCCTAGAGTAAGAAAAATAACACCTATAGTGCCATAAGCAACACCTGTACTTGCTGTAGTCATACCAAGACCTCCAACCTCAGGTGATGCAAGCAAGAATGGCATACATAGTTTCAACAAGAAACCTTCAGGCAAACGATAGAGAAGCATAAATACGATAGCCAACCACACACCTGGTTTCTTGAAATAAGTTGCAAATGTACGACCAAACTCCATTACGATAGCGCTTGCAGTTGGTTTTTCGCCTTCAAGAACTGAAGCATCCGCCTTTGGTTTCGGAAGGATAAATGTATGATATAAAGTCAATGCGCACATAATCACAGCACAAACTACCATTGTTATTTGCCACGACATTGGTATATTTCCAGTTTTTGCTTCTATCGTACCTGCAATATATACAACTACACCATTGCCAAAAATCGTTGCCAAACGATAGAATGTACTACGAATACCTACGAAAGCAGCTTGATCACCTGGGTTCAGTGCAATCATATAAAATCCATCAGCCGCAATGTCGTGAGTCGCCGAAATAAATGCTGTTATAATAAATATCAACAATGTAATATAGAAAAGACTAATCGGTGTTTGTCCAGATGCAATCACCTCTGCCGATGGGAATGGAATTGTTGCTACAAGCAATACAAACAACGCCGACATCAAAATTTGCATTGTAACTGTCCACCAACGTTTTGTTTTGAATATATCCACAAACGGGCTCCAAAATGGTTTAATCATCCATGGCAAATACAAAAGAGATGTAAACAATGCCATTTCGCCATTTGGCACACCCATTTTTGTAAACATAACAACCGAAATGTTGTTTACTATCACATAAGGAATTCCTTCCAAAAAATAGAGCGTTGATACCCACGCCCAAGGAGAAAGTCGTTTTTCCATATATCAAAAGTTATTTATATAATACATTCAATTCTGAATTGACAAAATAATGACGCAATATTTCATCATATTTATATCCTTTTGCGCCCATCACGGCTGCACCTATCTGACACAATCCCACACCATGACCCCAACCTGCACCTATAAGACAGAAGCCCTCATCGGTTTTATCAACCACAAACGCAGAACTATAGAGATGAGATTCCGATAACCAACGGCGTATCTCTAACTCCTTACCTACAATCATTGTGCGTTTTGTACCCACAATACGAAGGCGGGTCAAACGACCCGACACGCCACGTTCAACTGGCTCAAGAGCAACGATAGTACCAAAATCAATACCCGAACGACGAGCCACTAAATCAGACAATTGCTCTGTTGTATATTCCACCTTCCAACGATAAAAATCGGTTGTCTCTTGGTCATAATTATTCAACACTTGCGAGAGAATCTCTTTGTCGTGAGTATTACAGAACGAGTCATACTCCCCACGAATCCAAGCTTCAGCATTCTCCTCCACTCTCAAATCGGCAACTACTGGCTGCTGTCCATCTATCACCCTTTCAAGATAAGGATAATGCTCATCTGCCCAACAACTTTCAAACACCTCGCTCACACCGCCACACGATTTAGAAAAACGAGCATCACAAATCTCGCCATTATTCATCAGCACCAAACCTCGTGTTGCCTCAATAGCAAGTCGCACATTCTCCGTACGAGCACGAGTGATACCCTGATAACGTTGACAATGGTCATCAGCACACACATTATATAATTCATGCGAATCACGTTCGTACCACTTAATCAACTCATCATCAGTCCTCTGTTCAAGCACAGCATTAGCATTATGCTCGTTATGGATAATAGGTTTCAACAACCAAGAACGCGAAATCACAGCATGGGCTTTCAATAATTCAAGACTTGCAGTAGCACTCATCTCACTCGAAATCACCGAGAAAATATATGCCTCAGTTGGAATTTCATTTATAGCCACCACTTTACCATGCTCTATCATAAACGTAAGTCCACCCTTAAATCGTTGATTTTCCTTACGTTCCCAATGAAAATTAATCCCAATCACCACATCTTCGAGTTCAAAATATCCATCTTCCGACGTATAATCTTGCTCCTCTATAGGTGTAAAATGCAACGTATCAAACTCTTGTTCAAAGAAACTAACTCGCCCATCTTCCGAAAGCAAAACCTCATATTCGCCATCAAACGTAATATTAGGCATTTCGGCACAACGAAACGGCGAATCAAAAAAGAATCCTATTCGCTCAGCATGCATTATGCCGACTGTAATTATCGGCTCATCAATCAATTTTGGCAATTGTTCCATTTCTTCTTTCTCCAATTTAGGCGGGTCTTGCTCTGCCCCAAACTCCTTAGGAATATACATTTTCATCGGGTCTACCGACTCCACAAACTCCTTTTTTCTACGCTCTATACCCATTTACAAAAATAATTTAAAAACATTCCTTATTTAATCGTGCATTGCTCAAGAATATCAACCACATCTTCTCTTGTGATTCGTTCAAAATGCTCTTTCACAGGAGTAATAAACAAACCACTAACCTCCACTGTTGCAGGCGAAACAAGCAATTGTTTTTCCCCTTCGGCAGTATATTGCCATGGACGGAATGCCCCACGAGGAATCACAAACAAATACCACCTACCCTCACGATAAAGACATACAACATTCATCATTGGCTCAACACCTTCTTCTTTCACCCACGAGTTATATAATTTCATAAATGCCTCACGCAAAGCATCTTTATCAGTCGACTCAATACAATAAACCACACGCAAATAATCATCAATTGTATATATATCAACTCCACCAATTGTGCATTGTGCATTGTGCATTGTGCATTTCCCTTTGGATTTAAGATTAAAATAATCGCTAACCAATGGCAAAAAATCGGCATTACCAGCTTGAAAGTGCATATGGTCAGGAGCCGAAGCACCACATTTAGGACCATTATAGAAAACAACAAAATCCGTCAATTCTCGAGCCAAATCAAACATATCATTGATATATGGCACAAGTTGTTGATCGACATGCTCACGACGAGGTATAGTCAAATGGCGAGTAAAAATAGGAAACGGATTAATCAAAATATCATAATCGCGCCACTCTATACCACGTTGTACCTCAGGGCGATTGGCTGCACAAAGAAAACATTTACGCTGTGCGATAGTCTTAGCATCTACCTTTGCACCCGACGACACCATACGTGCAGGGTTGAATTGCACTTTAACACCAAATCCGTCGAAATCAAACTCACGAATTTGTACAGTTTTCAATCCTTCAAAATTATTACGAGCCATCTCCCACACCGAGAGTTGTTGTTCAAATAACTCATTTACTTGTTGTTGCAATTTCAATTCACAATTCATAATTCACAATTTTTTCACTTAAAGTTCAAAGACCTTCGGTTCATAATTAAAACCATTCCTAATTCCTCATTCCTCATTGTCAAAGCTCCTATCGGTGCAAACACAAGCGAAAGCACAATTCTACCTCGCTCATTCTTATATTGTTCTGGAGTCATAGTTGCCGCAAGGGCGTTCATCAACATCGATATTTGCCAAATAAACAACACCGAATGTGCCAAGAATCTCACTGAATGAGCAACACCCATCACGGTTGCCGAGAAGGCACTCGGCACGAACATAACCACCACGCTCATCACCGAAAACACGGTTTCAATCGCCATTATAAGCCCTACCGACAACTTAAATCGCCCCACAATCTCATTATAATGTTTCTCTGCCTTCGCACGCACACCATCCAACACCATCAAGTACCACATCTCCCAAAACAAGAACGTAACCCACACAAAGAATACCCCCCACGCACCATCAATCACCTGCGCAAGTATAAACTCCGTAGTAAGAAACAATCCCCAAACTTTTTTCAATTCATAATTCATAATTATATCTCCAACACCCTATTCCTTGTTCCCTCTTCCTTATTCCTTAAATAACAAATTCCCCATTCAACATAACAGCCTCAACAATATCAGTCGTATATGCGTATGGAATAAAGTCTATTGAAGGTATTTTTTTAGTGATAAACAAGTTAGCCTTTTTACCCACAGCGATAGAGCCATGTGTCTGAGCCAAGCCAAGAGCAGCCGCACCATTTATAGTAGTTGCATTGATAGCTTGCGCTGGTGTCAATTTCATGTTGATACAAGCGAGCGACATCACGAATTTCATATTACCCGATGGTGTAGAACCTGGGTTATAGTCCGATGCCAATGCCACAGGCAATCCTGCCGCAATCATTCCTTTAGCATTACCGTATGGCAATCCGAGGAAGAACGAAGTGCCTGGCAAAATTGTAGGAATAGTATTAGAATTACGCAATGCCTCAATCTCTACCTCTGTTGTACGTTCAAGGTGGTCAACCGAAAGTGCATTATATTTCACACCCACTTGCACACCGCCCGAAACATCCAACTCATTGGCATGAATTTTTGGACGCATACCATATTTCGCACCCACTTCAAGCATACGAGCAGTCTCTTCTACAGTGAAGAAACCTTTATCGCAGAACACATCAATAAAATCAGCCAAACCCTCCTCTGCCACAGCAGGTATCATCTCTTTACAAATCAAATCTACATATTCCCCTTGACGACCTTTGTAAATCGCAGGCACAGCATGTGCGCCAAGGAAGTTAGCACGAATTGTCATCGGAGTTGTCTCTTTCAAACGACGAATTACACGCAACATCTTCAATTCATCTTCAGTCGACAATCCATAACCACTCTTAATATCTGCCGCACCCGTACCAAAACCTATCATTTCATACACGCGTTCAAGTGCTTGCTCATAAAGTCCATCTTCCGATGTTTCGTGCAAACGCTTAGCCGAATTCAAAATACCGCCACCGCGTTTTGCAATCTCTTCATAGCTCAAACCATTGATTTTATCAATAAATTCATGCTCACGACTACCTGCATACACAATATGAGTGTGACCGTCGCAGAATGCAGGCAATACAAAACGACCCTCTGCATCGACCACTTGGTCAGCAGTTTCAGGAGCCTCCAACATAGGACCAAAAGCCTTAATCACGTCATCTTCCACCAAAAGATAAGCATTCTCAATCTCAGGCAAAATGCTCATAGCATCACCTGCCACAAACGGACGAATCTCACGTTCCACTTGAACCAAGCGTCCGATATTTTCAATCAAAGTTGTCATAGTATAATATATATTTCAAGTTTATATTTTTCCAAGTTCCAAGCAAAAGCACGTGCAAATATAACTCTTTTTTTTGACACAAACAAATAAACACCACACAACTTACCCACCTCAACACATTTTTTAATAAATTCAATCTCTCTCCATACCGAAACCCCATAGTCACTATCCAATCACCCACAACCAAATCGAAAAATCTAGAAAAGCGCAGCGTTCCGGAACATCCAGATTATCCTCCTCACTACCTACTCCTTACTCTCTAATTACAACATACCATAAATATATCATAAATATTAGGATAAATATACTATAACCATATCTGCGCTTATACCAAACAACCAATACACCCACAAAAAAAATAGGCAGACTTTCAATTAGCCTGCCTACATAGTTTTATACAAAATAAATTTATTTTACTACAATTTTAGATCGAATCGATTGTTTGTTATCTGTCACAATATTAACAATATAAACGCCCATATTCAAATCCAATGAAATCGCTTTTACTCCAGCCGTTAATTCCCGATTAACAACCATTTTACCCATAGCATCATAAACCGTTATACCCATTAGATTTTCCACATCGAGCACCAATACACGATTTTCAGAATTATAATATACATCACCCATTTCCAATTCCACATCTGGCACATCTGTCTTTGTTTCTTTGATATAGCAATCCTCTATTTCATCTAACTCATTGTTATAAGTAGGTTTAAACAACAACTCATCGTATGCATCAAAAGCACAAACCATAAAACTAACACCACCACCATCAACCCAATCATAATCACTACGCATCCAACCACGAAGCGACCCAAAACGTTCATAAATATCAAATTTATAATCTTTATTACGCGGGTCTAATAAAGTAATTTTTTTAAGACTTGCATAGTGAGCAATATCAACTTTTTCAACATTATCCACCACTAAATCAACAATAGTATAATCATCCTTCAACCCTTCTGCTGTAATATTTTTCATCAAATGTAACCAACTCAACAACGAAATAGTATCACCAATCTCCACATCAAAATCATACATCAACGCCTCAAAACCATTACCATACGCCCATACTTTCTGTGCCGAAGCATCCTCACGAATTAAACCTTCCAATATACGTTCTTCAGGACTTTCAGGATAGTACATCCACAATTTTTTATAAGTGACCCCATTTATAATTGAATCACCATCAAACTCCTCAACATGCGTTCCATACACAACTGTTCTAGCCCCATCAAGCCAAGCATTACGAGTCACCACATTCCAACGATACCCATCTAATACCATTGATTTATAGACATGACTTTCTCTATTTTCCTGAAAATCAATCAACGTATCATTCCCCTCCGTAACACATAAAAATATTATATCTCTATCATAATCTTCAGTTTCAATACTTTCATAGCCATAACCTTCAATATAAGTCCGGTCAGTAAGGTTGAATTTTTTGAGTTCTCTACCCAAATTATCTTTCACAGATGTAACATGTTCACAAACTACACTTCTATAATTTAGAGTATCACCTACGTTAAGACTAAAATCAAACAACAACTCCTCCTTAGGATAATTTGTCGTACGTCTCCATACCTGTTGTTTTTCTACATCCTCACGCAAATAACTCTTCACCATCCAAGTATCTCCACTACCAATCAAACATCTTTTATACGTCTCAGCCTCTATAATAGTATCCCCATCAACCTTATACATCACAGTATCATACCATGTAAAGCACCCAGGACCATATACCACACTCCACATTCTACCATCAACCAACATTGTTTGATACGCCATTGCATTCACAGCCAATGCAATAATAAGCAATAAGAAAAACAATCTTTTTTTCATAGCCGTAAAATTTTTATGATTAAACAAAAGAATAAAAGCCTATTAAATATAAAATTCGCATGAAAATTACACCACAAAGTTAACCAATTAAAACATAATGTACAACATCCACCCCCCCCTATTTAACTTTATTTAACACATATTTAACAAAATATAATCTATTACTTAAAGTTCAAACAAACATCTCTTTAAACAAAATCCAATCTCACCACACCCAAATTTCAGACAAATTTAAGCATTTATTCTCTCTTCTCCAAATTTCTAATATTCAAAAACAACAATTTTACAACAAAAAAACAAACTTATAACAACCTATACAATAGATTATTACAAAAACGTAACATTTTTCTAATATTCAAAAATAATTTTTCACCAAAAAAACATTTGGTTTATTAACAATAAAAGTTTAATTTTGCAAAACAAAACTCAACCGTTGACTATTGACCGTTGACTGTAGACTATATAATAATGAAAGATACCAACAAACAATCCAAAACCCGCAAACTCATCGTTGATATTGCGCGCCGCCTGTTCGCCATGCACGGCAAAACCAATGTCACCATGAACAACATTGCCAACGAATCTGGCAAAGGTCGCCGCACCCTATACACCTATTTCAGCAACAAAGACGAAGTATATCTTGCTGTGATAGAAAACGAGTTGGACCATCTTATCGAGCGTCTGCAAGTCGTTATGAACAAAGACCTCTCGCCCGAAAAAAAACTTGAAGAATACATCTTCACACGCTTCGATGCCGTAAAAGAAGCCATAGAGCGCAACGGTTCGCTCCGTGCCGACTTCTTCCGCAATATCTACGAAGTCGAAAAAGCCCGTCGCTCTATCGACATCAAAGAAATACGTATGATTAAGCAAATCATGGACGAAGGCATGCGACTCGGCATCTTCCAAATCCACAGCACACAATGGGCAGCCATGATGATGCTCTACTCCCTCAAAGGCCTCGAAGCCCCATACCTCAAAAACAACATCGGAACCTACATCCGAGACCACCGACACATAATCATCAAAACCCTTTTCGACGGAATACTCGCAAAACCCGAAACAAAATAAAAAATGCGCCTCAAGTACTCACCCTTGAGGCGCATTTCTTATTCAAAAAGACAACTTGTTATAAAAGGAATCAATCTCACATCCAACTCTTTTATCGAATCAAATCCAAAAGTCCGATATATTATCGTTCGTCTCTGAAAATAATACGCATCCGTAATACTCATTATATTGGTTATAAACTTCTTATCTTTTTTCAAATACAACAACCATATAATTGCAATATCAGTTTTAGTCAGCGTAGGATACAAATCTTTCACCTTCAACAAGACATTATTAGATTCAAAAACAATAGTCTCTCTATTTATATTTTTTGAATATTTAGTTACATACTGATTCAACAAACTATTATAAGCCTTCTGATTATTATCTTGTTTTATATTCATCAACCCTATTTTATCTCTATATCTCTTTATCACAAAATACAAAACAATCAATATCAACACAATCAACAATAAAGTAATCAACAAAATTATTATTGCTTTATACAATGCCATTTTCTCTTTTTGGCTCTCTATTTTAAGCAGTTGTAGATTATATTGAGAATTTTTATCACTCAAATTTAATTTTAAATACTTGTTCATCTCTCTATCATAAGTTTCGTAAGCCAACTTATAACAATTCGCAGCACAAGCATCCTCTTTTTGCAACTATGCTATTTTCCCCTTTAGATAATATTTATCTATTTGAAACATCGGATGATTTTCAAACAAACTTACATAAACAACAGCACTATCAACCTCCCCCTTTCGTATATAAGCATCTGCCAAAACCATTTGGTCTAATGCGTATGGTCGTGTATCACACAGTGGCTTAACAAATTTTATAACACTATCTGGATGCAATTTATCATAATAATTGATTGCATAACGCGACCAACACAACATATTTTGAAACGTATCTTTTCTTGCAATCAGAATATCCGAAGCCTTCTCTATATATTTTTTAGCAGAATCAACGCCGACAATATTAGCTTTCTGACGATAAGCAAAAACCAAATCCATTGTATCTAATCGCCTAACACTTACATCAATAGCCTTATTTATATATCTCAAAGCCTCAACCGAATCTTCTGTAGCCAAGATTTCCGAAAGATAATGATACACAAATCCCGACATAGAATCACAAAACTGAAGTTTCGATTCTGCATTTTTTAACAATATCAATGCCCCCAAATAATCTCTCTCATAAAATTTCGCAAAACCCATCATACCCTCACAAATACAACTACCACTCATATCTCCTTTCTCTATACACACAGCATCAACAATAGCCAAACTATCAATATCAACTGATTGCAATGTACGAAATAATTTTGCCTTATAAGCATTTTGTATGATATGCTCATAATCAATCTTACCACTATTTTGGCAACTAAACAAACATACCACAATTAGCAACAAAATACAAATTTTCTTCTTCATAAAAATCAAACTTTTATCACATTGCAAAAGTAATAAAAATTTTTCTAATAAATATAACACTATTATATTTTATTAGAAAATATAATAACACTCTATATATCAGAATATTTTATCAAATACAATAAACAATCATATATTTACGTTTTCTAATAGATGAAATTTGCCAAATTTCCACTCTTTCCCTATATTTGCAATATAAACAAAACGAATCCTATGCGCAAATTAATCTTATCTTTTTTATTAATACTGGTTATACATAACCTATCCGCATTCATACCTATAAACAATCACCCCATCATATTAAAAAAATATGATTTTAATGAATTAGAATTAAACATTGTCCCTTTCCCTCGAGACACTTTACCCATATCTGCTGGAAATGGCATTGATTATAACCAATATAAAATAATATGTTTCAAATCATTCGACTCTTCACAACTATCTATTTTATCAAATTTCAATGAAGAAGATGTTGAAATTATTATTTTCGAGCGAGTAAGAGGTATTGTTCATACTGACAATATAACTCTACGTGCAGAAGATACAACAATCCTCGACACCCCATGGGGCAAAGGTGTTTACACCATAATATTCAAATTAAAAAATGGATACATCCTTCTCGGCGACTTTATAATAATCTAAAAACTATTTAGTTATGAAAGCAATTAAACTCATTACCTTTTTATTGGTAACCACAACACTATTTTCATGTGAACAAGTCTCAACAGTTTCATGTGAACAAGTCACAACAGAATTAAAAAACAATGGCCCAACTTTAAAATCTCGACTATGTGGTACTTGGCAATCTATTTCAGAAACACCACTTGGTGTTGCCCCTGAATATAGTTATCCACACGAATGCTTTGATTATAAACTAATCATCGACTCCAATATGGTTTATACCATATATAACAAAGAAAAATTATCTACTCAGATGAAATTCTTTCTCAATGACACAATATATGACAAAGCAAACAATAAATATTATGGCGAAATAATTTTAGAGGATAGTCTAGAGATTTTTTTTTCAATTATTAGTGATAACTTATACCTAACACCCATAGGGAAAGGCGAAAACCTTCTCATTGGAGGATGTTCTTATCACTACATAAAAGAATTAGACTAAACAATAAAATTCATTTTACTTAGTTTTCATTAAAACTAAACGATTGTTTTATGAAAAGAATAAATTTTGCCTACTTCGTCCTTTCGCTATTATTCTGCTCTTGCGAAACCGAAATCAAAGACCCCGATACTGAGCAAGAGGAAGAACAAATTGTTTTTCAAGTCGAAAACGGCATACTCCCAGGTATTTTTTCTGTATCCGACAGCACAACTATCCATTTTTCGCAAGGCAACCTACAATACCAAGCCTCAACAAACACTTGGCAATTTGCCGAACATCAAATAGATGTCATTGGAGACAATAACATCTACATAACCCAATCCACAAACAACGACAAATGGATAGACCTATTCGGCTGGGCAACATCGGGGTTCGACAACACCGCTCTCGACTCATTAGCAGTCAATTATCAGCCTTGGACTATCAGTAGCGAATACAATCCCGACTGCCCCGACAACCCTTTCGGCTACGGATTCTCTCGGTTTTCTTTAGACACTATCATCATTGACACAATTAGCATTGACTCCATTCATATTGACACCATCGCCATTGATTTCAGCATCGACAGTACCAACTACGATTGGGGCATCTACAACGCTATCTCCAATGGCGGTGGGCAAGACAGCCTATGGCGCACACTATCCGCTGACGAATGGAACTACCTTATTTTCAGGCGCAACAATGCCGAAAACCTATACGGAGTAGCCTCTATCGAAGGTGTCAATGGCGTTATTTTATTACCTGATAATTGGGTCACACCACAAGACATTAGTTTCAAATCAATGATGGGAGATGCTTTTGGTAAAGAATATTTCGCCAAAAACAACTATACCACAAACAAATGGAACAAAATGCAACTCGCAGGAGCAGTATTTCTGCCCGCTTGCGGCTATAGAAATGGCACCGAAATAGGCAACGTAAACGCCACAGGCGTATATTGGTCCACCACATGCAAAGAGCAAAACAATCCCCAATACCTCTACTTCTGCTCCAACTATATATCTCTCACTCACGCCAATATCCCCTACTACGGACATGCCGTCCGCCTCGTCTGCGAATAAATTTATATATTTTAGAATCTATTTATATAGATTTTTAGTATCTTTGCACACATAAATTCTCATTTATAAAACAATGAAAATCATACTGATGTCAGATACCCACGGGCTATGCGACAAAAAAATAGAAAAATATCTTGCGGATTGCGATGAGATATGGCACGCTGGCGATATTGGCTCGCTCGATGTAGTCAACCGCCTGCGCTCATTCGCTACGCTCCGTGCCGTGTATGGCAATATTGACGACCAAAACATCCGCCACGAATTTTCAGAATTCCTTTCTTTTGATTGTGAAGGCGTCTCTGTACTAATGACCCACATAGGCGGTTTCCCAGGCAAATATGACACAAAAGCTCTACGACAAATCTTTTCTGTAAAACCCAAAATATTCGTTTGCGGTCATAGCCACATCCTCCGAGTAATGTACGACCAACACTTCGACATGCTTACCCTCAACCCCGGGGCTGTAGGTCAACAAGGATTCCACCAAACACGCACAATGCTCCGCTTCGAAATCACCGAAGGCGAAATAAAAAACATGGAAGTAATCGAAATCCCACGATAAAAAAACTCCATTCAGCAATGCTGAATGGAGTTTTTTATTATCGCTTAATTATTAGAATTTAGCATTTTTCATATCACCAGTTTCGATGAGTGCTTTGTGCATTGCAAAACAGTTGTCGAGGTTGAGTGGTGTGTGTGCCAATGGTGCTTTTGCGAGATAGTCGCGGAGCATTTCACGATATTGTGGGTCAACACAATTGTCAATGATGCAGTGTGCACGTTGGATTGGCGATTTACCACGAAGGTCAGCCACACCGTGTTCAGTGATAAGGATTTTCACTGAGTGCTCTGATTGGTCGATATGAGATACATAAGGCACGATAGCCGAAATCTTACCATCTTTAGCAGTTGAAGGTGTTGTAAAGATAGAGATATAAGCGTTGCGAGTAAAGTCACAAGAACCACCGATACCATTCATCATCTTAGTACCTGTAACGTGAGTTGAGTTTACGTTACCGAAGATGTCAGCTTCAAGTGCTGTATTGATTGTGATAAGACCAAGACGACGAGCAACTTCTGGGTTGTTTGAAATCTCTTGTGGACGAAGAACGAGTTTGTCTTTGAAGAACTCGAGGTCGCTATAGATTTCGTCAAGAACAGGGTTAGAAACTGTCAATGAGCAACCTGAAGCAAATTTACAGTTACCTTCTTTCATAAGACCGATAACAGCGTCTTGGATAACCTCTGTGTACATTTCGAATGGTGGAATGTCAGGGTTAGCACCAAGTGAACCGAGCACTGCGTTAGCAATATTACCTACACCTGATTGGATAGGGAGGAACGATGCTGGGATACGTCCTGCTTTGATTTCAGCAGCAAGGAAGTTTGCTACGTTTTCACCGATTTTAGCAGTTACTTCGTCAACTGGAGAGAAGCCACCTACTTCGTTAGGACGATTAGTGTTAACTACTGCGATAATTTTAGCAGGGTCAACTTGTACGTATGGTTGTCCGCAACGGTCAGATGGTTTATATACAGGAATAGCTTCACGACAAGGAGGGTCGAGCGGCTCATAAATATCGTGCATACCACAGATTTCAGCTGGGTGAGCAGCATTGAGCTCAACGATGATGTGGTCAGCCAAGCGACAGATAGTAGGAAGAATACCTACACCTGAAGTAGGCACGATTTTACCATCTTCTGACAAAGAACAAGCCTCTACGATAGCAAATTTTGGTTTTGGCATAAAGCCATAACGCAACTCTTGAGCCAAATGGCTAAGGTGCATATCGAAATAGTGAGCCTCTTGTGCATTCAAACGAGTACGGAGGTCTTTGTTTGATTGGTATGGAGTACGGAAAAGGATTGCATTAGCCTTAGCCAATTCGCCATCAAGGCTACCTCCTGTAGATGCACCTGTGTACATACCAATTTTAAACTCTTTACCCTCAGCATTAGCTGCTACAGCGCGAGCAGCAATAGCAGTAGGAACTTCTTTTGGACATCCAGCTGGTGTAAAACCACTGAAACCAATGATGTCACCATGATTGATGAATGAGGCAGCTTCTTCGGCTGTCATTACTTTGTAAGCCATAATTTTAAAAAGTTGAGAGTTGAAAGTTGAGAGTTGAAAGTTACACCCTATCTCACCCTTCAATATTATTTTTTAATTAAATTCATTGTATCTGAAGCGATTGTAAGTTCTTCGTCAGTTGGGATAACCACTACGCGAACTTTTGAGTCTGGAGTAGAAAGTTCTACTTCTTCGCCACGTGAACTAGCATTCAATTCGGCATCGAATTTAACGCCAAGATATTCAAGACCACGGCAAATATATTCACGAGTTTGTTTTTGGTTTTCGCCGATACCACCTGTGAATACCAATACGTCAACACCATTCAAAGCAGCTGTGTAAGCACCGATATATTTCAACAAGCGATATTCAAACATATCGAGAGCCAATTTAGCGCGTTCGTTACCTGCAGCGATTGCAGCTTCGATGTCGCGCATATCGCTTGATACGCCAGAAACACCTAATACACCTGATTTTTTGTTGATAACTGCATTAACACCTGCTGCATCAAGATGCTCTTTTTCCATCAAGAATGTCATTGCACCAAGGTCAACATCACCACAACGTGTACCCATCATCAAACCTTCTACTGGAGTCAAACCCATTGAAGTATCGATTGATTTACCGTTTTTGATAGCAGTAATTGAACCGCCACCACCGATGTGAGCAGTAATAATTTTAGTGTTTTCGTAATCCAAGCCAAGGAATTCACAAGCGCGACGTGAAACATAGCGATGAGATGTTCCGTGGAAACCATAACGACGCACACCATATTTTTCATAATACTCGTAAGGAAGAGCATACATATATGCGTGAGCAGGCATAGTTTGGTGGAATGCTGTATCAAACACACCTACTTGTGGTACATTAGGCAATATTTTAGTAATAGCAGCCACACCTTTAAGGTTAGCAGGGTTGTGAAGTGGAGCAAGGTCAGTACAAGCCTCCATTTGTTTGATAACTTCTGGAGTGATAACTACTGATGTATTGAATTTTTCGCCACCATGTACAAGACGATGACCTACTGCTTCGATTTCATCAAGCGATTTAATACAGCCATATTCAGAATTTGTAAGCACTTCGAGGATAAGTTCAACACCTACTGTATGCTCAGGCATATTCTTTTCGATGATTTTTTTAGAACCATCAGCCAATGTGAATTTGAGGAATGAATCAGGCAAACCAAGTTTTTCGATACCACCTTGAGCCATTACCTCTTTGGTAGTCATATCATAGAGTTTATATTTGATAGAAGAACTACCGCAATTTAATACTAAAACTTTCATAAAAGTTGAAATTTGAAATGTGAAATATGAAAGTTACAGTGTGAAAATTGAAACATAATGCCGAATGGCAACTTTCAACTTTCAACTTTCAACTTTCAAATTATTTTATTATTTTTTCGCTGCAATAGCTTGATTTGCAGTGATAGCAATCATTTGTTCGATATCAGTTACAGAGCAACCACGGCTGAGGTCGTTGATTGGAGCAGCCATACCTTGAAGTACTGGACCAATAGCTTCTGCACCACCAAGACGTTGTACCATTTTATAGCTGATGTTACCAACTTCAAGCGATGGGAATACGAATGTATTTGCGTGACCAGCAACTTTGCTACCTGGAGCTTTCAATTGACCTACTGATTCAACCAAAGCGGCATCGGCTTGAAGTTCACCTTCAATCATCATATCAGGAGCTTTTTCTTGTGCCATTTTTGTAGCAGCAACTACTTTGTCAACCATTTCGTGTTTTGCACTACCTTTAGTTGAGAACGAAAGCATAGCAATACGTGGTTCTTTATTTGCAATAGCACGCATAGTTTCGCCTGTTGCAACAGCGATTTGAGCCAACTCTTCAGCAGTAGGATTTGGCATAACTGCCACGTCAGCAACCATCAACAAACCATCTTCACCATATTGAGGAGTTTTTGTGAACAACATCATAGCACCAGACACGCAAGTCATACCTGGTTTAGTTTTCACAATTTGCAATGCAGGACGAAGCACGTTGCCTGTAGTATTTTGAGCACCAGCCAATTCGCCATCAGCATCGCCTGATTTAATCATCAAACAAGCAAGATACAATGGATCTTTAGCCAAACGTGTAGCCTCTTCAATAGTCATACCTTTGCTTTTGCGAAGTTCAGCAAGCAAAGTAGCATATTTTTCAAGGTTAGGATTGTTTTCTGGGTCAACAATTGTGGCCTCTTTGATGTAAGTATATCCTTTCTCTTCTGCCAAACGATTGATTTCAGCAGGATTACCGATAAGGATGAGTTTAGCAACTTTGTCACGCAATACTGAGTTAGCAGCCTCGAGTGTGCGAGGTTCAGTACCTTCTGGCAAAACAATGCGCTGTGGATTTTGTTGAGCGCGTTCTTTGATTTCTTGAAGAAGTTTCATTTCAATGAGGAATTAGAAATGAGGAATAAAGAAAGTGGATAAGGATAAATTATAATTACATGTACATTCTAAATCTAACCTTTAACCTCTAACCTTTAACCCCAAATTTATTAGTTATTATTGTTAATTGTTAATTTAAAATATCAATCTTATCAGCATTATATATTTCACGATTGTCTTTATCTTTAATATCGCCATGTACAAATGCCACAACTTCCATATCTTCGAGCACACAATCAAACGAACCTACCTTTTCTGGAATTGTATAAGTATATTCTACAGAATAATTACCATCAGCATCAAGCGTAAGTTTATCTCCAAGCGATGATGTCAAGAATGCACGTGGCGATGTATGATAATAATCACCAACCGAACCTGCTTGTGATGCTAACATATTATCTTGATTTACAAGAACTGTGACATAAGCTACATCTTTCAACGAATTACCTTTAACCACAACTTGCAACTCACGTGTCTCTACATTAAACTCACGAGTCAATTCCATTGTTGCTTCTGCAGGAGTAGGAATCAACGATGCCAAAAGTGAAGAAGTAATATAACCCGGATGCCAAATAAGAGTCTCTTTGGCAGTCTCATTATATTTCATCACCTTACGATCAATATTACATTGAGGTGCGGCATTAACACCAAGCATATTTGCAATATCCATTGTTCCTGAAATTGTAAAAGCATCACCTACACCAGGCAAATAGGTATGATGTGCAATCCAACATACTTGCTCTGGATTTGTCAACTCCGCAATAGCTTTTTTTATCGAGTTTGCACCTTCAGGACAATTCGAACATGTTTGACCAGTGAATTGTTCTATTAAAATAGCATTACGTTTCAAACCCGCATAAACATTCAATGATGATTTATACTCTTCCGACTCTACAGATTGACCCTTAATTTTTGCTTTTACAGCAAAATCCACATTACCTTCCACTTCGCCAACAGGGACCATAATTTCAACCTTTATTGATTGACCATTCATCATTACTTTATCAACCGCAGTCGTTGTAGATTTTTCACCAATAGTAGATATTATTTCCAATCCCTCAATAGTACAAACGCCCGCATTACGAATTTCTAAAGTTGCTTTAAATTTATCATTTGCACGAGTTGCCTTAGGAACAGAAAGTTGATCCACTGCTATTGCATATTGTGTTTCAGCAGAATAATCACCACCTTGAAGAATAGCTTGAACCGACCAATAGCCTTTTGTTCCCATTTGCGACAATTGGTACCAGTCATTATTCCACCACATAAATTCTGTAGGCACCATTTTCGATGCAGGCTCAAGACCAATCACAAAACCTGTACCTGTAATTTTATAACCTACATAAAGGCTATCTCCTGTAATTGCCACAGGTTCATCAAACAACACATACTGCCAACCTTCATCTACCCAAGTAAATGACTTACGAGCCAATGCACTTTCAAGATTTTTCTCTGTCAAAACAAAAACTTCTGCATCTGACACACTACCAGCAATCAATGCGCGTACACCGATAATATGTGTACCATGTGCAGCCAATTCACTACCACTCAACAAAGTAGCAGTCGCCATTGTATATGGTTGATTCATACCAAATCGACCATCTTCACGACTATTCACAGGATCAGTACAATTACCATAAAGATAAACCATATCTTTATCATCACTTTCAGTACCATTCCCATCTTTGATTTCACAAGACACAAACAAAATAGTAGCAAACACAAAAGTAGCCACTACGCCAAAAAGATTTTTCAATTTCATAAAAAGTGTTTTTTCTTTCAACATAATAAACATGCAAAGTTACTAATACTTTTCGACATAACAAAAAGAAAATCAAAAAAAAGAAGCACCGAATTAAAATCGGTGCTTCCTAATATTTTTAGCTAATTTTATTTTTTGATAAACTTAACAACTTTCTCATTTACTTGCAAGAAATATGTTCCTGCACTCAAACCACTAACATTGATAGATGCATCCGCAACACTAATTTGATATTCTGCAGCAAGGATACCATCAATAGTATAAACTCTCACAACATCACCAGCAGTCATACCTTCAACATACAATACGTCAACAGCAGGATTTGGATAGATATTCATATCTTCTGCATAAGAATATTCAACATCGCTGATTACGTCAATTGTTGCTTGCGCTGTATTATGAACCATACGTTTAGCACTTTTTGCAATATCACCATGCACAAAGGCAACCACGTCTAATTCACCTTTACAACCAAATTTACCAACATACTCAGGCATTTCACATTCAAAAGAAGCTGTATAATTGCCATCTGCATCAAGAGTAAGTTTATCACCTTTTGCGGCAGTCAAAAACAAACGTGGTGCATTATTATGTTCATATTGACCAGTTGCACCTGATTGTTTTGCCATAATACCATTTTGTTTAACTATAACTGTTACAAACAAATCATCCACGAGAGACTTTCCTGTAACTGTTACATTCAACTTACGAGTATCTGCATTATATTCACGATTAAGATTAAGAGTTACAAGAGTTGGTGTAGCAATCAATTCTTCGAGCAAAGAAGTTGTAGCATAACCAGGATGCCAAATCAATTCAGTTGTTCCTGGTGTATATTCAACTGGCATACGGTCAATATTACAAGCTGGGGCAAAATTGGCACCAAGTACATTTGCAATAGTTGCGCTTTGATCCAAAGAAAAATCATCTGTGTAATATGTGTGGTGCGCAACCCAAACTACTTTATCTGGATTTTCCAATCCTTCGATTGCAGCAGCCATTGCTTTCGCTCCACCGGGACAGTTCGGACAAGATTGACCTGTAAATTGTTCAACAAGGATAGCATTACGCTCTGTTGCATCTTTTGTATAAACTGTCATTGTTGCTTTTGAACTATTATCTTCAGCATTTACATCAGACTCATATTCAGCCAAAAATTCGATATTAACATCAGCATAATTACCTTCAACTTCTGGAGCAACAAAATCATTAAACTCTACCAACAAAGATTGACCATTCAACAATTTATCTGACACCGTAACTGTTTTTGTTTCTTCTCCCAATGTACATTTAACTGTCACATTTTGCGCAGAAACAACACCGTCATTACGTAGTTCACATGCTATAGCTACAGCATCACCCTCTTTTACGCTTTTTGAAGCAGTGGCTCTTTCAAGAACAACATTGTTTTGTTGTTCTGCTGAATAGTCACCACCAACAACGATAGCCTGAATTGACCATACATATTTACCTAATTGACTAGAAACAAGATCCCAAGTGCCATCTATGTTAATTGCTTCTGTTTTTGATGATTTTTTAGCTGATTCAAGAGCCAAGAAATCAGTTGTGCCAGTTGCTAAAAATCCAATATAGGTATCAGCAGTAAAATTATATGGTTCATCAAACAAAACATATTGCCAACCACCTTTTTTATAAGTAAACTCTTTTTCAATCTCTGGTTTTTCATAATCTGCGCCAAGAATTACCTTTCCTGTTTCTACTTCAGCACCAATATAAACACGAATACCAACAATACTTGTGGCTTTTGCTTGCAACGCATCCAAGGTCAACAATGTTGCACCACCAAATGTGTGTTGCAAACCATCACCAAAGCCAAATATTTGCGCATTATCCATTCCCGAAGAAGCACAATTTCCAAGAAGATAAACTTGATCATTTGTTTCTTCCGATGCTACCACTTGTGTTGATACCGAAACACATACAAATACCAAAACAAGAGCAAAAAATCTTTTTAGTAAATTTTTCAAATTCATAAATTTTAAGATTTAAAATTGTTATTAGATAAAAGATTAAGATAATAATTAGACCGCAAAGGTAATAATTTTTTTTTAAACCTCATCACAAAAATCAAAAAAAATAAATCAAATAAGTTATTTTAACAAAATACTCGCTCTATACACTGTATTTTCAGATACTGGGCACAATGAAAAATAACCTTTTTTGAATCGTCCTCCCTCTATCTCAATAGGATTCTCTTCGGTTTGAATATTATGATCTCGCAACAACTCTCCTGGAGGGCAATGATCTATCATAAACATTCCTTTTGCTCCTTTCAGAACACATCGGTCATAAATCGTACGCGCAACCATGCCCATTGTCATACGAAGATTAAATTCTACCACCGGATTTACCTTATACTCTATATCTCGTGTCTCGTGTCTCATATCTCGTGTCTCAGAATACACAAACATATCCACTCCAACAAATCCAGTATAAGTTTTAGCCACTTTCTCACGCAAAAAATTGGTCAACTCATCACGTATCCAATTCAAATAATCAATCGACACCCATTTTGTCAATTCTGCCTCAATATCTTCATTCGACCACAAATAATTTCCTCGATAGATACCACTGCCTTCTGTAAAAAACAACGAATAACCAGCAAACGTAACATCGCCACGCCCCACTTTAAACTCCATAGCAAAATCTTGCACTCTATCATACGCCACCTCTCCCATCACCGAACCTTGCTTCTCTATTACACGTTTACACCAGCCCGAAAGACTTGGAGTCAACTGCCCCGACGACCAAAACACGCCCTTACCACTTCCACTCCAAGGTGCTTTAAAAACCACCTCTTTATATTTAGTAGCAAAAGCATTAACCTCTGCCATAGTAGTCAATTCAACTGCCAATTGAGGTAATGAATTAGGATAGATAGAGCAAGTACGCAAATAATTCATTGCATCAATAGTCAACCGTCTATGTGCCAACCTCTTATATTCATCTATTCTTTCTGGCGTAGGCAACAATTTTTCCGCAACTCCATTATTCAAAAAAAACTTACGCACAGCCATATCCCAACCCCAAGGCTCTACCTTAAATTCCTCTATTTTGTCTTTCGAAAACAATGGTATAGTAGCAACATCCAATCCTAATACATTCAAATCTTCCGTAAATTCCTGATCACTCAATACTTCCGACGCTACCTCCTCGGCAAACCAACATGGCAACAACGACAAATCATCGGCAAAAGCCATTGCCGATTCTGGTGCTTGAAAATGAGCACTCCCATTTGCCAAAGCCAAATCATGATCAGGATTAAAATAATATAATCGCGACATTTCAATCAATTCACAATGCACAATTCATAATGCACAATTACAATGCATTACAAATTGTTAGTTCAACTTATTAAGAGCATATAATTTCATCTTCTCTACCATCGACACCAAACCATTACTGCGCGTTGGCGACAAATGCTCCTTCAAACCTATCTTATCAAGAAAACCAAAATCATACTTCACAACCTCTTCGGCTGTACAACCCGACATCATATTTATCAACAACGCAACTATACCTTTCACTATAATCGCATCGCTTTCTCCACGAAAATACAATCTTCCCTCTTGCTCATCGCACACCAACCAAACTTGACTTTGACAACCTTTTATCAATGTATCATCATTTTTCTCTTCCGCCGACAAACCCTCCAATTCACCCCCTAAATCCACAAGATACTGATAACGATCCATCCAATCTTCATAAACCTCAAATTCCTCGAGTAATTCAATCTCTTTTTCTTCTAATGTTTTCATTTTTTCAGACATATAGTAGCGAGTAGCGAGATATAAGACTTATTCGCTTCTCTTGTTTATTATTTTATAAATACAATCATAATTCCTCATTCCTAACTCCACATTCCTCATTTTTTTATATTCTTCCCAAAATCCCGGATATGATTTATAAACCACTTCTGGATTTTCAATCTCTATATCCATCACCAATCCTACAACTGCCATAGCCATCGCCACTCTATGGTCATTGTAAGTCTCAATCCTCGGTACGCTATTAGATTGAAAATTACTACCCGATGATAAAATTGGTCTCTGAACATTAAACTTTAAACTTTGTAAATTATGAATTGTGAATTGTGAATTATGAATTATTTCATAACCACATTTTCCCATCTCATTTATCAAAGCCTCAATCCTATCACTCTCTTTCACTCGCAAAGTCTCCACCCCACTTATCTCAAATTCCACTCCCAACAAACATGCCACTACTGCTATATACATCACAGCATCAGGCATATTCCTACAATCCAAAACCAACTTCTCAACAACATCTCCGCACCATTCTATCTCCACACCATTCTCCACCTCCATTGTCCTAACTCCCAATTTTTCAAATACTTCAACTATCGCTCTATCGGGCTGGTAACTATCTAAACTCAACCCCTCAAACAAAAACCTCCCTTTCCTCAATACTGCCATCGCCGCATACCACACCGTAGCCGACGACCAATCCTTTTCTCCACTATATCTCACTCCTCTTTTATATCTTTCTATCACATTTTGTGTCAAACTAATATACGATTGTGATGCAACATCACCATCATATTCAATCTCTATTCCACCCTCTACACTATCCGCTATCAACATCAACGCCGAAGCAAACTGACTACTCAACGACGCATCTAACTTCACTCTACCACCTTTCAATTTTCTACCTTCAATCTTCAATGGTGCAAACCACTCTTTATTAACATATTCTATCTTCGCCCCCATTCCCCTCAACGCATCCACCAATGGCTTTATCGGACGCTCACACAATCTCTCCGACCCCGTCAACTCCCACTCTCCCTCTGTCACAGCAAAATAAGCAGTCAAAAACCTCAATGCCGTACCAGAATGATGCAAATCAATTTGAGAATTGAACCGAAGGTCTTTGAGCCTTTGGCGATAAAAAATTGAGAATTGAGAATTATTCAACAATTGTGCATTGTGCATTATGCATTGTGCATTATGCAACGCTCTCGACAGCACATACAAATCATCATTCTCTTCCTCAATTTCAACACATCGCCCATTCAACGCATCCAACACCAGCTCCCTTGCCATCACACTTTTCGACAATGGCAATATGAGTTGAATATTATTCATAGGATCAATATACGTATATAATTGTGAATTGTGCATTGTGAATTGTGCATTATCTCCTAAATCCCGGCAATGACGCATAATTCAATCCTTGCCATACATCATTATTCGAACGAGACGACGAACTCTTTCCGCCTATCAAATAAATATAGCCTGTTGGCACAACCACTGCCGAAAGACCATAACGAGGCACATACAAATCACTAATTACAGATTTTGCTTTAGGCTCACCCCAATTCAAACCAAAATCTTTCGAAAATAATTGCGCATCATCCACAACTTTCTCTCCTCCTTCTGTAACACCACCAAACAACATCAAGCCACCACCATATTGAGCTAATGCAGCATACGCACGAGGAGTAAATTGCTCTTTTCCACCACTCAACTCGCTCCAATAATCTCCATTTTCACTACTCCATACCGACGACAAATATTTACCATTCCTATCTATTCCGCCAATCGCAAAAACTCTCTCTTTGCCCGAAGGAGCTTTTGCCATCAATACAGCGGCACCTTCCACAGGAAAATCTGAAGGCAAACGACCCAAATCCACCCAATCTGTACCATCCAAACGCGCCAAACCAAAATCTGCCGTAACACCATAAATCTTTCCCCCCATAGCAAACAACAAATGTTCCACTGCTATACCTGTAATCACTTCTGATGTCCATGCTGCACCATCCGCACTTTTATACAATTCACTATCATAATAGAAACAAACAAAATTTTCATAACCAACCAAATAATTCAAATCTATAGAAGAAAAATCAATATCCAAACCCGTAACCTCTAAAGCATTCCACTCTATGCCATCAACACTCTCATGCACAAGCAAATCATTATCTACTATGGCAAAATAAAGCAATCTATCATTTATCCATAATACTTTTTCTGTCGCCGCATAACCAGCAAACACCTCACTCTTAAGACCCTGCCATATAAATGTATCAGGGTCAACTTGATGCACATTAACCTTCACAAAATAATCTGCCGACGTCTTCTCATCTGCCGCAACTACTGTGAATTTCACCTCATTTGTAAAGTTCAAATAAACTTCACTAAGTGCATAATAATCAAGCGTATCATTGATATAGACCGATGAGAATCTCGGGTTTATCACAAACGACAACGAATCAATTCGAGTACCATAATCAATCGAATCATAGTTGTAAATCAACAGACTATCATTATCTATGATAAATTCATAATTGCTAATACCCTCTATACTATCACTGTATAAATAAAACGACGTAATTACGGCTTCCTCCGAAATTACACCCATATTATCATTATTTTTATTACATGACATTGCAAACAACATCAAAAAAAACATTCCAAAAAAATAAATACTCTTTTTCATATCTAATATCTTAATCTAAAAACTAATGCCGAATGGCTCTTACGACTTACTACTTTCCTCTTACTTCTTTACATTTGCAAAGTTAATCATTATTTTCTAAACTCTCATTGTTTTTAACACATTTTTGAGTCCAAACCATCAACACAATCCCCAACAAAAAAAATGGCACACTCAACCATTGCCCCATATTCAACGCCATATCACGCTCAAAACCCACCTGAACTTCCTTCACAAATTCCACACAAAACCTAAAACCTGCTATCACCATCAACTGCATCGACAAATAAAAACCTCTCTTAACCCTCCTATATCCCAAACACTTAAACAAGCAAACACCTACACCAAACAACACAAAAAAGAACAATGATTCATACAACTGTGCCGGATGCCGTGGCAACTCATCTATCATAGGGAAAACGAACGCCCATGCCACATCCGTAGGCGCACCCACAATCTCCGAGTTCATCAAATTTCCCAATCTTATAAATGCCCCAGCCAATGCTGTCGCAATAGCCATCCAATCCATTACAGGCAATATCGCCAACCCCGACCGCCATTTAAACAACAACAGCGCTAACATCAATCCCATAACCGCTCCATGACTTGCCAAACCATGGTATCCATTGAAATAATAATTACCCATTTCATCGACTGCCACAGGCAAAAACATCTCTATCGGACGCGACAAAAAATAGTCTGGCTCATAAAACAAACAATGCCCCAATCTCGCGCCCAAAAATATACCCAAAAACGCCCAAATTATCAAATTCTCAAAATGGCGTTGCTCTATACCAAACTCCTTAAACCTACGCCAAACATACCATCCCGCCAATACCAATCCCATAGCAAACAACACACCATACCACAACAAAGTGAAATTGCCAACCGAAAAAATCTCAGGCTTCGGATTCCAAACAATAAAGTTGAGAGTTGAGAATTGAGAACCGAAGGTCTTTGAGCCTTTGGCGATAAAATTGAGAATTGAGAATTGAAAATCCATCCTATATGAATTAAAAATACTATAAGTTACTACAAAAACACTCCTAACTCCCCATTTACCATTCCAGGCACCGAATCAATAATTCCAAACAACTCCTCTAAAGTCTCTGCTCGCAACATAGCAATCCTCGTAGGCTTAAAATGGTCAATACCCTTAAACACAGGCGTAACAGCCAAATGCCTTCTACTATGCACAATCCCTTTTCGCTCATCACCCAACCACTCAATCGACCTCAACACATGCTCCTTGATAATATCAATCTGCCACTGCATCGAATAAGGTGCCACATGCTCACCCGTTTGCAAATAATGTTTCACCTCTTCAAAAATCCAAGGTCTACCAATCGACCCACGCCCAATCATCACAGCATCAACACCATATCTATCAAAACACTCACGAGCACGCTCTGGAGTAGTAACATCGCCGTTACCAATAATTGGAATCCTCATACGTGGATTATTCTTCACCTCACCAATCAATGTCCAATCAGCCTCACCCGTGTACATCTGCGCACGCGTACGCCCATGTATCGCCAACGCCTGAGCTCCACAATCTTGCACCGCCTCTGCCAAGTCAACTATAATCTTCGACTGCTCATCCCATCCCAAACGTGTCTTTACCGTAACAGGAATCTTCACCGCCTCAACCACTGCCTTCGTGATAGCCAACAACTTAGGAATGTCTCGCAACATACCCGACCCTGCGCCTTTACCAGCAACCTTCTTCACCGGACAACCAAAATTCAAGTCCAATATATCAGGTCGTGCCTCTTCCACAATCTTTGCCGCCTCCACCATCGTATCAACATCCTTACCATAAATCTGAATCGCCACAGGGCGTTCCTCATCATGAATAGTCAACTTCTGCTCCGTACGCTTCACATTCCTTATCAACGCATCAGCACTAACAAACTCAGTATAAACCATATCCGCTCCAAATCGTTTACACAACAATCTGAACGCAGGGTCCGTAACATCCTCCATCGGTGCCAAAAACAAAGGCTCTTTTCCAAATTCTACATTACCAATTTTCATCTTCCAAAGCTTTTATCATTAAAAATACAAAATTACAAAAAAAATTCGTATCTTTGCACAAGAAAATTGAAAATAGAGAATTGAGAACTAAAAATTCTAACATTCCTCACTCCTCATTCCTAATTCCTCATTGATTATGAACGAATTTCTCGAACTTGAAGAACGCATCGTAGCGATGCTTAAAACCGTTTACGACCCTGAAATCCCTGTCAATATCTACGACCTCGGTCTCATCTATCGCATCGACACTAACAATGGCGACGTTACTCTCGACATGACACTCACTGCGCCTAACTGCCCTGCAGCCGAATTCATTATGGAAGACGTCAAAATGAAAATCGAATCAGTTGAAGGCGTAAAATCCGTTACCGTAAACCTCGTATTCGAACCTGAATGGGACCGCTCTATGATGTCGGAAGAAGCCCAACTCGAACTCGGACTTTTATGAAATATTACTTCGTAGCAGACTCACATCTTGGCTCACGCCTATTCGATGACCAAGCGGCAAAAAACCGCTATTTCATCAAATGGCTCAACATGGCTACTACCGAAGAATCCGAAATATTCCTACTTGGCGACATATTCGACTTTTGGTTCGAATTTACCCACGCCATACCTCCTGGATTCGACGACGTACTCCAAGCCCTACGCTCTGCTACCCAGCGAGGCACACGCATCCATTTCTTCTGTGGCAATCACGACCAATGGACCTTCGGCTACCTCCGCGACTATTGTGGACTAATCATTCACAAAACAGGCGAATTCATCGACATTGAAGGCAAACAATTCTACCTTGCTCACGGACACGGATTAGGAGAAAAACGCCGCATCACTCGCCTACTCAACTCCATATTCGAAAGCCGCACTGCCCAATGGCTCTTCCGCCACCTCATGATACCACATCTCGGCTATGCTTTCGGTTATAGTTGGAGCGCCCGCAATCGCAAAAAGCACGATTCCATCGAAAACAATAACCGCCACCACAACTACTACGAAAGCCACAATACCGATTCAAACGCCTTCCAAGTAGAATGGGCAAAACAATTCTCTGTCTCACATCCCGATGTCCGCTATATCATCATGGGGCACCTACACCAAGAAATCAATATGCGCCTCGCCACAGGCTGCCAACTCCTAATTCTCGATGAATTCTACCAAAATTACGGCTTCGCCACCTTCGATGGCACAAACCTATGGCCCGAAAATTTTTAATCTATTCAATACAAAAAAAGGCTGTTTCAAATTTGAAATTTGAAACAGCTTTTTTTTGTCTTAAAAACAACTAAAATTGTAATACTAAACCAACACCTGTTGGATTAAGGCCTAAATTCAACGAAAGGTTTTGTTTGTTATATTTCTTATAAGCATTATTGATTTTATATTGTCCGATAATGATTGTTGGAATAGAGGCTAATGTGGCTGCTGAGCCAATCATCAATAAAGCTGAGCCAGTATACCATGTTCCATAAGTCATTAATCCTATTCCTGTAGCATCAAGGAGAAAGCCTCCAGCAAATAATCCCCAACCTACATAATTTAGAGTTTTACCTTTACGATATTCTTGATATGCGATGTCGCATGTGTTTCTTAATAAACTTTCTACTTCAGAACGATGATAAAATCGACCTTCGTGATAATAATTTCGAGGTGTAAGACGGAAAATTTGATTATATGACATTTGTGTAAATTCTTCGTTTAGTGCTGAATAATAATGGGTTTGACCATTATTTAAATCTACTAAAGCAATTTCATCGGCATATAATAAGAACATGGGACCATGAGGTATATCAAGATTGAAATATTGTACTTCAGCCGATGAACATACAATCACTTTTGCGCGAATCGTAGCACCATTTGTCAATACAATAATATCTTCAGCAAATGCTGTAAATATTGCAAAAATAGCAAAAATTGATAGAATAATTAGTCGTTTCATAGTAGTTGATTTTTTTAAGAGATTGTACTATTTTGATGGTTTTAATGTAAGTTAGTTTAATGTAAAAATAAAAAAATACCTCCACAAATAAATCGTGGAGGTATTTTTTTGGGTTTATGACTTTTTTATGCTTATTAAGCACCAAAGTTGTCGAACATGAGGTTTTCGCGTGGTACACCAAGTGAATAAAGCATGTTTTCTACTGCTTTACTCATAGGGCCAGGACCACACATGTAGTATTCGATATCTTCTGGAGACTCATGGTCTTTGAGGTATGTTTCGTAAATCACGTTGTGAACGAAACCTGGAGTATATTTCACACCTGCTGCATCGGCTGCTGGGTCTGGACGGTCGAGAGCCAAGTGGAAGTGGAAGTTAGGGAACTCTTTCTCAATTGCCAAGAAGTCTTCGAGGTAGAATACTTCGTTGAGCGCACGTGCACCATAGAAGTAGTGCATTTCGCGGTCAGTTGTTTTGAGAGTTTTAGTCAAGTGCATGATTTGAGCACGTAGAGGAGCCATACCAGCACCACCACCTACCCACATCATTTCGGCTTTTGAGTCGAAAATTGGGTGGAAGTCACCATAAGGACCTGACATGATTACTTTGTCGCCTGGTTTAAGTGTAAAGATGTAAGAAGAAGCGATACCTGGCATTACATCCATGAAGCCACCACCTTGTTCTTTTGGTTTGAAAGGAGGAGTAGCGATACGCACTGTAAGCATGATACGGTCGCCCTCTGCAGGGTAGTTAGCCATAGAGTAAGCACGGATAGTTTCTTCTGTATTTTCGCATTTCAAGCCAAAGAGACCGAAGTTTTTCCAAGCATCGAGATAGCCTTCGCCGATGAGAGATTTGTCGATGTCTTTGTCATAATCCATTTTGAATTTAGGGATTTTGATTTGAGCATACGAACCTGGGATGAAGTCCATGTGTTCGCCTGGAGGCAATGCCACGATGAACTCTTTGATGAATGTAGCAACGTTTTTGTTAGAGATAACTTCGCATTCCCATTCTTTAACACCGAGAACTGATTCGTCAACTTTGAGTGCCATGTCGCCTTTAACTTTGACTTGGCAACCAAGACGCCAGTGGTCTTTTACTTGTTTACGAGAGAAGTGAACTGTTTCGGTAGGGAGGATTTCGCCACCACCTTCAGTCACTTGGCAACGGCATTGACCGCAAGAACCTTTACCACCACAAGCAGATGGAAGGAATACGCCTGCATTAGCCATAGCATTAAGAAGTGAGCCACCAGCAGCAGCTTCTACCTCTTTTTCGCCGTTGAGGGTAATTTTCACATTACCAGATGCTACTAAGTAGCGTTTAGCGATAAGCAATACGATAACAAGCAAGATGATTACTGCAAGGAATACCACCAAACTTGTAAGCGTAGCCATTGTGTTTATTTCTAATAACATAATTTTTCAATTTTTTAGTAGTAAGTCGAAAGTCGAAAGTCGTAAGACTATTGTCTTTCTACCTATTACTTATTACTTATTACTTATTTTTTTAGATTTTCAAGCCTGAGAAGCACATGAATGCCATTGCCATAAGACCTACGATGATGAAAGTGATACCGAGGCCTTTCAAAGGTGCAGGAACGTCAGAATACTCCATACGTTCGCGGATAGCGGCAAGACCAACGATAGCCAAAAGCCAACCAATACCAGAGCCAAGAGCATAGAATACTACGTCTACAATACCAATCAAAGCTTTAGGATCAGTTCCTTCAAGGATTACGCGTTGTTGCATGAACAACGAGCCACCCATGATAGCACAGTTAACAGCGATAAGAGGCAAGAAAATACCCAATGACGCATACAAAGATGGTGAGAATTTTTCTACAATCATCTCAACCAATTGTACGATAGCAGCAATTACAGCGATGAAAAGAATCAAGCTGAGGTAGCTGAGGTCCAAATCAGCAAAGCCTTCGCCCAACCATGTGAGAGCACCTTTTTGGAGGATACCAGTATAAAGGTAGTAGTTCACTGGAAGGGTGATGAGAAGCACAGCTGTTACAGCAATACCAAGACCTACTGAGGTCTTAACATTTTTCGATACTGCAAGGTATGAACACATACCAAGGAAGTATGCGAATATCATGTTGTCCGAAAAAATCGAACTTACAAATAAACTAAATGCGTGTTCCATATTATTTCAGTTGAGAGTTGAGAGTTAAGAGATTAATGCCGCAAGGCTCTCTATACTCTAATCTCTAAACTATAAACATTATTTTTATTTTTCTTGAAGGTCTTTGTTGATTGAACGATGAACCCAAATAATACAAGCCACGATGATAAGAGCCATAGCAGGCATCATCATCATACCATTGTTTACATAACCCATTTCGTAGAACGAAGCTGGGATAACGCGGAAGCCAAAGAGAGTGCCAGAGCCGAGCAATTCACGGAAGAATGCTACTACAACCAATACCCAAGCGTAACCAAGACCATTACCGATACCATCGAGGAATGATGCCCATGGTTTGTTAGCCATAGCAAAAGCCTCAAGACGACCCATAAGGATACAGTTAGTAATGATAAGACCGATATACACAGAAAGTTGTACGCTAAGATCATACATAAATGCTTTCAACACTTCAGAAACAACGGTTACAAGAGCTGCAACAACAACCAATTGTACGATAATACGTACGCTATTAGGAATTGTGTTACGGATAAGAGAGATAACCACATTGGCCATAGCCACGATGATTGTTACAGAGATACCCATAACGATGGCAGGCTTCAATTGTACTGTTACAGCGAGAGCTGAACAGATACCGAGTACTTGTACTGCTACTGGGTTGTTTTTGTTAAGAGGACCGAGTAGAGCGTTTTTCAATTCTTCTTTCATATTAGTTTCCTCCTTCGATTACAGGTTCAACCATAACACTGTCAACTACTTCTTCAACAACGATAGCAGCAGGAGCAGTGAGGAATTTTTCATAGTTAGCAAGACTTGTTGCCAACATAGCTTCTACACCTTTTGATGTGATAGTACCACCAGAGATAGCATCTACTTGGTCGCGACCTTCAACTTTTATACCTGGTTTTTCGATTGCGATAGAAGCAAATTTACCACCTTTCAAAAGTTCTTTGCCAATGAATGGGTTACGGAATTTTTCAGTAACGATTTCAGCACCAAGACCTGGAGTTTCACCAGCGTGGTTGAAGAATACACCATAAACTGTGTTACGGTCGTTATTGAGAGCCATATAACCCCATATTGCGCCCCAAAGACCTGCTCCATTCATAGGGAGAATGTATTTGGTTTCGCCGTTTACCTCAGCTATATACATTGGGAATTCTTCGCCTTCTACAGCTTTAACATCAAAGTCAGCTACAGGATCGAGTGTTTTCACTACGTTGCCTTCTGCGTCAAGCATTTTATATTCTTTGATAGTTGCTGCGTAAGTAGCTGCTGCATCTTCGCCTAATTCGATGCCAGGCAACGAATAGAGGATTTGCTTTTTAGTGTCGAGACGTACGTTGTCCTCTTGGAAAGAACGAAGAGAACCCGAAGTAATCGACAATAGCACCGATACGATGGTGATGATTACCACCATGTATATTAACGTATAACTATTTTTATTTGTATTCATATTTTTAGACTTTTAGTAGCGAGTAGCGAGTAGCGAGATTTGATTTATGCTAGATGGATCTCGTTACTAACGACTCGTTACTCGTTACTATTTATTTGCACGTTTAAGACGTTTGTTGATGTTTGCTTGAACTACGTAGTAGTCAATGAGGTTAGCGAAGATGTTCATGAGCAAAATAGCAAGCATCATACCTTCTGGATAACCAGGATTGAGTACACGAACAACTACAGCGATAACACCAATCAAGAAACCATAAATCCATTTACCTGTTTCAGTACGAGCAGATGTAACAGGGTCAGTTGCCATAAATACAGCACCGAACGCGAAACCACCAAGAACGAGGTGCATATACCAAGGCATATTAGCTGCTGCAGTGTCAGGACCGAATTGGTTGAACAAGAATGCTGTGAAAGCACCACCTACGAATACTGAAAGCATAGTTTTCCAGCTTGCTACGCGAGTGATAAGAAGGATAGCAGCACCAATAAGGATTGCCAATGTAGAAGTTTCACCCATTGAACCAGGAATCCAACCCATGAAAGCATCCATGAAGCCGATTGGGTTACCGAATGTGTCAGTAATACCAGCATATTCAGGAGAAACAGCTACTTGACCGAGAGGAGTAGCACCTGAGAAACCATCAACTTTTTCGCCTGCGCCATACCAGAAAGCATCGCGTGTGCGAACCCATACTTGGTCGCCACTCATCGCTGTTGGGTAAGCGAAGAAAAGGAATGCACGTGTAATCAATGCTACGTTAAATACGTTGTAACCTGTACCACCAAATACCTCTTTAGCAAAGATAACTGAGAATGCAGTAGCGATAGCTACCATCCAAAGTGGAGTGTCAACAGGAATAATCATAGGGATGAGGATACCTGAAACAAGGAAACCCTCTTGAATTTCGTGACCTTTGAATTGAGCCACAGTAAATTCGATGCCAAGACCTACAAGGTATGACACTACGATAGCAGGAAGCATAGCCAAAAGACCGAAGGCAAATTGTTGCCAGAATGTAGCGTCTTGACCAATAGCCAAAAAGTGTTGGTAACCAATGTTCCACATACCGAAGAGAAGAGCTGGTATGAGAGCAATTACCACCATAATCATTGTACGTTTCGAGTCAGTAACGTCGTGGATGTGAACACCATGTTTTGCTGTGTCGTTAGGCACAAACAAGAATGTTTTGAATCCATCGAACACCGAGTGAAACATATGAAGTTTACCACCTTCAGAGAAAGTAGGTTCAACCTTGTCTACGATGTTTTTTAAAAATTTCATTTTTATTTAGACTTTTAGTAGCGAGTAGCGAGATGTGAGACTCATTCGCTTCGCTCGTTTTTACTTTATTGAAGACATAAGAACATAATCACACAAAAAATTATGAATTATGAATTATGCATTATGAATTATTCTAACTCTTTTCTCATATAGTTGAGGGCTTCACGAACGATGCGTTGTGTTTCGATTTTCGAAGTACAAACAAATTCGCAAAGTGCAAAGTCTTCAGGAGCTACTTCGTAAGCACCAAGTTGTTCCATTTTCTCAAGGTTACGAGCAATCATAGCTTTCACCAATTGTTCTGGCATGATGTCCATAGGGAATACGCGGTCGTATTCGCCACTAACGATGAATGCACGTTCGCCACCGAGGATACGAGCATCAAAATCGAATTGTTTTTTAGGACAAAGCATGTTTTGCAATTTAGTGAAGAAAAGGCAAGAATTTGAGAATTTATTGAAACGTGGCATAGCCCAACCGAGAAGTTCATCTGCTTCGTCGCCTTCAGCAATAGCAGTTACAACATTCACGAAAGGAGAAAGGAATGATTTCTCATCAGCTTTCAAACCTGTGAGCACATTACCATTAATTACGCGGATGTGTTCATCAAGATTGATGTTACCTTCTGTGATGTTGTTAATAACAGTACCACTAATAGTTTCAACGTATGCTGGATGTTTCACTTTAGGACCAGCAACAGCCACTTTACGAGTAAAATCAAGTTTACCTGTGTTAGCATAGCGACCAAGCATAGCCACATCCATGATGTTCATTGTCCAAACTACCTCTTCTTTGTTCACTGGGTTGAGGTGATTGATTTGTACACCCACGTTACCTGCAGGGTGAGCACCAATGAATTCGTTGATTTCAACGCCTTTCATGTTGCGCAATTCAGCAGAAGTAGCAGGAGAAACTGAGTAATAAGTTTTAGCGATAGCAGCCAAAACATTCAAACCAGCTTGTACATTAGCCTCTTCGCCTTTCAACACGAAGTTATAGTCAGCAGCGAGTGGAGCAGAGTCGAAAGCAGATACGAAGATTGCTTTAGGAGCAACTGCAGGATTAACCACTACATCATAAGGGCGTTGACGTACCATAGCACCAAAACCAGCAGCCAACATTGCAGCCAACACAGCCTCTTTACCTGCTTTGACATCCATTGCAGGAAGTTCAGCTTGTTCTGTTTTGCCGTTTTGTTCAATGAGCACGTAGAGCAATTTACGGCGTTCGCCGCGAGCTACTTGCTTGATTGTACCGCACACTGGCGAAACAATCTTCACCTCAGGATGATTTTTGTCAAACAAGATAGGTGAGCCGACTTTAACCTCGTCTCCTTCTCTGACAGCCACCTTAGGTGTCATTCCTTCAAAATAATCAGGCACGATGCCCACCTCTTGCGAGATAATTTTACCCGCAACTTTAGCTTCAGCATCACCTGAAATTTTGATGTTTAAACCTTTTTTTAATTTAATTGTTGTCATATAACTGAAAGTTAATATAATAATTTTGTTATATTTCAGACATATTTATAGTGAAACCGCACACAAACACCCTAACAAGAACCGTGTGGTTTTGTTAGGTAATTGTATGAATTTCAAAGTGTTATATATGGGATAGTTACCATTTAATACTACTTTGGTAGTATAAATTTCAATTTGGCAAATTTACAACATTATTTTTTAATAACCAACAGAATAGCAAAAAATTATAAAAAATCATGAAAAAGTTTTGTTGAGTTGTGAATAATTGTTAACTTTGTCACGTAACTTTGGAAATAAAAATTAAATATAATCTATAACTTTTAATTTATGATTAAGTATTATTTAGCGGCGTTTAAGAAATACGCCACATTTTCAGGTCGCGCTCGTCGCAAAGAGTTTTGGTATTTTACTCTCATGAATTGGATTATTGGGTTTTGTTTAACATTGCCATTCATGTGCTCTTATTTCAATGTAATTTTTCAAGCTGTTTCTGGTACTGATACATTACCGACAGAAGATGAACTCTTTCTTACTACATTAGCAAACATGTCCCTTATTTCTATTATATTATACGCACTTGTTATAATATACCAAATAGCAGTGTTTATTCCAACATTGGCTCTTTGGGTTCGTCGCTTACATGATATAGGTAAAAGTGGTAAATTCTTGTTATTGATATTAGTATTATTTATACCACTTGTAAATATTCTTGCATGCATTGTACTACCAATTTTATTTTTAGTTTGGGCATGTACTGATAGCCAAATAGGTGAAAACAAATATGGTGCTGACCCTAAAGCAGAAGAGAGAATGGCTTAATTGATTGCATTACTCTACAACTATTATATAGCATTGGCATAATATTTCGTTGTGCTGATGCTATTTTTTTTGTGCCAAAGTTCGGAGTAAGAAAAATATGTTTTATTCAAAACGTTTTAATATTCAAATAATTTTACGTAATTTTGCATATTAGTAGAAAAATGATTTATTATGAAAAAAATATTGTTTATATTATTGTGTATCATAATAGTTGGTTGTTCTTCGAAGAAGGAGAATTTGTTTGATGTAGTGACGTATAATTGTGAGATAGAGAATAAGGATTTGAATTTACAATTTGAATTTGATGGAGAAGTAGAATTGCCGTTAGAGAAGATGTGCGATTCCTATAAACTATTGCAAGACAGCATTATGTCTATTATGTTTGGTGACGAGTTTATAGGTTATTCGGCAAAAAAAGCATTAAAAGTGTATGCCGATTCCTCTTTTGTTGAATACGAAAAGGTATACGAAGAAATTTATGAAAATAATCCTCTTGAACCTATCGATACATTCAATTTTGAAACAAATATAAAAGGTAAGATTTTATTTTGTGATTCGAATGTATTGTCATATCAACGCGAGTTATACACATACGCCGGTGGCGCACATGGTATGACTACAAAAATTAATTATGTTTTCGACATTAAGACAGGACGGATATTAACAGAAGAAGACATTTTTGGCAAGGGATTTGAACGCAGGGTAAGTAAATTACTCACTGAAAAAGCGAATATTTTGAGAGAGGAAGATAAATTGCCTGCAGAAGATGAATTTTATAATAATTGGAATATTGTGCCGAATGGCAATTTCGCTCTGACTGACAGTAGTGTGATTTATACTTTTAATCCTTATGAGATTGCGCCTTATTGTTATGGAATAATTAATATAGAATTAAAAATTGAGAATTAAGATATGGCAAAGGGAAATTTTACGAAAGAGGCTATAACACGTCAAGTGTTGAATTTTTTTAATGAGAATTCGACTAAGCCTTTTAATTACAAGCAAGTGTCGGCGGCTTTGGGATTGAAGAAGTCGGTGATGAAGGAGCGTGTGGTTGATGCTATGTTCGACCTTGAGGCTGCGGGTAAAATACAACGCATAAGTGCGGGTAAATATAAAGCTAATATGCGTCGCCAGACGGTGACAGGTGTGCTTGACCGCGAGTCAGTGGCTAAAAAGACTTACCTAATACCAGACGATGGAGGCGAGCGAGTGTGGATTGCAGAACGCTCGATGGGATGTGCATTGAATGGTGATAGAGTGGAAGTTGTGCTGTTCCCTCGTCGTAAAGGCAAAGAACAAGAGGGCGAAGTGGTTGAAGTATTAGAACGTAAAAAGACTGAGTTTGTGGGTATTTTGGAAGTTAAGCCTACGTTTGCTTTCTTGAATATTGACAAGAAATTATTGACTCACGATATGTTTATTCCGCTTGAGAAATTGAATGGTGGTAAGGATGGGCAACGCTGCGTGGGACGTATCGTGGAATGGGCAAGTAAAGAGAAAAATCCTATAGGTGAGATTGTTACGGTGTTAGGCGATGTGGGAGATAACGATGCTGAGATGCATGCTATTTTAGCTGAATTTGGTTTGCCATATAGCTATCCTGCGGATGTGGAGGCAGCAGCAAATGAGATATCGGATAAGATTGAAGATGAGGAGATTGCACGTCGTGTAGATATGCGTGATGTGGTTACCTTTACAATTGACCCTCGAGACGCTAAAGACTTTGATGATGCGTTGTCGATTAGGAAATTAGAGTCGGGGCTATGGGAGATTGGAGTGCATATTGCAGATGTAACTCATTATGTAACACCTGATTCGATTATCGACAAAGAGGCTTATAAGCGTGCGACATCGGTATATTTGGTCGATAGAACTATACCTATGTTGCCTGAGCGTTTGTGTAACAACATTTGCTCTTTGCGTCCAAATGAAGATAAATTGGCTTTTTCTGTTGTTTTCCATGTTGATGAATTTGCCGAGGTGAAGGATTATAAAATTTGTCGTACAGTTATAAATTCAAATAGACGATTTACTTACGAAGAGGCGCAAGAGATAATTGAATGTGGAATGAGGAATGAGGAGTTAGGAATGAATAAACCCCTCAGTCCTTCGGACAGCTCCCCTAAGACAGGGGAGCAATATAATGCTGAGATATTGAAATTGAATGAGTTAGCAAAAATGTTGAGAGTTAAGCGTTTTGCTAAGGGAGCGATTGCGTTTGACAGAGTGGAAGTGAGATTTGAAATAGATGAAAAAGGCAAACCTTTGAGCGTATATTTCAAAGAGGCGAAAGAGGCAAATATGATGATTGAGGAGTTTATGTTGTTGGCTAATAAGACTGTAGCAATGCATATTGGTAAGCCAAAAGCAGTGAAAGGTGCAAAATCGAAACCTAAGACGTTTGTTTATCGTGTGCATGATGTGCCTAATCCAGATAAATTGGAGAATTTCAGTACGTTCATCAAGCGTTTTGGCTATAAGTTGAAGACTACTGGCAAGAGCGAAGTAGTATCAGCAGCAATCAATAATTTGCTTGACCAAGTGACAGGCAAACGAGAACAGAATTTGATTGAAACACTTGCTATTCGCTCGATGGCTAAAGCTACTTATACGACTGAAAATATTGGGCACTATGGTTTGGCGTTTGACTATTACACTCACTTTACTTCGCCTATTCGTCGCTATCCGGATATGATGGTTCACAGATTGCTGACTCGATATTTATTTGAAGAGGGACATTCGGTGAATAAAAATGAATATGAAGAATATTGCGAGCATTCGTCAGATATGGAGCAGTTGGCTGCATCGGCAGAGAGGGCTTCGATTAAGTACAAACAAGTAGAATATATGAGTGAGCGACTCGGACAGGTGTATGACGGTGTGATTTCGGGAGTTACGGATTGGGGTATTTATGTGGAATTAAATGAAAATAAGTGTGAGGGTATGATTCCTATTCGTTGTTTGGACGATGACTATTATGAATTTGATGAGAAAAATTATTGTATTGTGGGGCGTCATACAGGCAAGCGTTATCAGTTGGGCGATGAATTGACTGTGAAAGTTGCCAAGGCTGATTTGGTGAAAAAACAGTTGGATTTTGTATTGGTTTAATGCTTATAAAAAACAAATTTATAAAAAGATAATATATGAAAAATTCTAAACTCTTAGCTCTCAATTCTCAACTTGTCAAGGAGAGAGCTGAACAAGCAAAAGCCTATTTTCAAGATGGATATAACTGCTCGCAAGCTGTGTTTATGGCGTATGCCGATTTATTTGATATGGATGTGGAATTGGCATCGAAGTTAGCATCGAGTTTTGGTGGTGGTATGGGTCGCTTGCGCGAAGTGTGTGGCACTTGTACGGGTATGTTTATGGTGGCTTCGTTGGCGATACCTGCAGATAACAAAGATGCTGAGGCAAAAAAGACAAATTATGCTTTAGTTCAGCAACTTGCAGAAGATTTTCGTAAAGAAAACGGTTCGATTATATGTCGCGAATTGCTTGGTTTAGACCATAAAAAAGATGAGCCTACGCCATCGGCTCGCACTCAGGAGTACTACAAAAAACGTCCTTGTGGAGAATTGGTGTATTTAGCAGCTGAAATTTTAGGAAAAAGATTGATGGAAATATAAAAAGACAAAATAACATAAGAACATAAAATATTAATTATAAATAATTTATGTTTTTTATGTTCTTATGTCTTATAAATAAATATATGCGATTAGTTATTCAAAGAGTGACACACGCTTCGGTTACGATTGAAGGTGTATTAAAATCGAAAATAGGAAAGGGATTATTGATATTGGTCGGCATTGAAGATGCTGATACTGACGCAGATATAAATTGGCTAGCACAGAAAGTAGTGAACCTTCGTATTTTTAATGATGAGAATGGTGTGATGAATCGTTCAGTAATTGATACCGACGGTGAAATATTGATTGTCAGTCAGTTTACATTGCATGCAATGACTGCAAAAGGAAATCGTCCAAGTTATATACGTGCTTCGAAACCTGATTTTGCAATACCTATGTATGAGAAATTCTGTACAAAAGTAACTGAATTATTAGGTAAACAAGTTGGTACAGGCGAATTTGGGGCAGATATGAAGGTGGAATTGTTGAATGATGGACCTGTTACGATATTGATGGATTCGCAGCGTCGCGAGTAATAATAATTAAAATACAAAAAAGAAAAAATAATAATAACGAGCAAAGCGAATAAGTCTTATATCTCGTGTCTCGTATCTAAATTTCTACAATATGGAAAAATTAAATCAACTTTACAACGAGTATGACTTCAACTTCACAGATGAGAGTGTAGCTGAAGCAGTGAAAGAAATTCTTGCAAAAAACTTCGACAAATACAACAATGTTGAAGTATGGAAACAATGTTTTAACCAAATCGACCTTACGTCGCTTAATAGCACTGATACAGAAGATAAAATCGGTGGTATGATGGAGCGAGTTAATGAATTTAAAGAAAAATATCCTGAAATGCCAAATGTGGCTGCAGTGTGCGTTTATCCTGCATTGGTGCCTGTTACAAAAGCTACGCTTGAAGCTGAAGGTGTTAATATTGCTGCAGTGTCGGCATGTTTTCCATCATCACAAACATTTATTGAAGCAAAAGTAGCGGAAGTTGCATTGACAGCTGCTGCTGGTGCTAATGAAATTGATGTGGTGATTTCGGTTGGTAAATTCTTTAGCGGTTTCCATACTGAAGTGTATGACGAATTGCGTGAAATTAAGGATGCTTGTCATGGAGCACACTTGAAAGTGATTCTTGAAAGTGGACTTTTGCACAATACAAAAGAGATTAAACAAGCATCGTTATTGGCTATGGCAGCAGGAGCAGATTTTATTAAAACATCAACAGGCAAAACAGAACGTTCGGCTACATTAGAGGCGGCATACGTTATGTGCCAAGCAATTAAAGAATATTACGAAAAAACAGGTATTAAAGTAGGTTTCAAACCTGCTGGAGGTATTTCGACAACTAAAGAGGCTGTTGAATATTATACTATTGTACGTACAATACTTGGCGAAGAGTGGATGACTAACGAGTTGTTCCGTTTCGGTGCAAGTCGCTTGGCAAACAACTTGCTTACAAGCATTTATGGTACTGAAGTGAAATATTTTTAAAATAGTACAAAGTAATAAGTAGAAAGTAGAAAGACAATACTACTATTTAATTTGTTATGAAGTACCTCCCTACGATATTGGTTTGTACCCTTGTGTTGATACTTTCGGTTATCAATACAGGGGTATTGCCTAAAACGGATGTGCCAAGTGCGGATAAGATAGTGCATACTATTATGTATTTTGGTATAACTCTGATACTTATGCTCAATCAGACTCGTTATTTGCGTGAGGTGATTAGCCGTAAACAAATGTGGTTTACTTTTTTATTTTCGGTTAGTTTTGGAACTTTAATGGAGGTAATACAGCATTTTTTACCTTGGCGTTCAGGCTCGATATATGATTTTATAGCAAATACGATTGGTGTGATAATAGCTATTGTAGTTATGCTAATTGCCACTCATTATTATAAATCTAAACATGAATAATAATTTGTTATACGATATTGCTTTGACTCAATTATTTATGGTGGGTCCACGCACTGCACGAGCTTTGATAGAGCATCTTGGTTCGGCAGAGGCAGTATTCAAGGAATCGCCAGATGTATTGCGTACAATTGGTGGAGTTGGAACATATATTTCGGATGAAGGATATAGGCAAGAGGCTTTACGCCGAGCATCAGCAGAAATAGAGTTTATTACAAAAAATAAAATCAAAGCAATTTCTTTTGGTTCAGACGACTACCCTACCCGACTTGCACAATGTGGTGATGCACCTCAAATTCTTTATCAATATGGGAATTGCAATCTTAATGCACAAAAATTTGTTGCCATAATCGGTACTCGCAACGCTACGAAATATGGTAGAGATTTAACAAACGAGCTTGTTAAAACACTAGCCACGTCCAATCCCGACACCGTAATTATTAGTGGATTGGCATACGGAATCGATATTGCAGCACATAAGGCAGCACTCGAATATGGATTGCCTACGATAGGTGTTGTAGCTCATGGACTTGACAGAATATACCCACATGTGCATCGTCAGTATGCATCACAAATGATACAATCGGGAGGAGCAATAGTAACAGAATATCTCTCTAAAACAACGCCTGACCCACAGAATTTTGTACAACGTAATCGTATAGTAGCAGGTATGTGTGATGTAGCAGTGATAGTAGAATCGGCAATAAAAGGAGGGTCGTTGATAACAGCAAATATTGCTAATGATTATAATCGTGATGTGATGGCATTTCCTGGTCGAATAGGAGATAAAACATCAGAAGGATGCAATAAACTAATTCGTCAACATAAGGCAGAGATAATTACCTCTGCAGAAGATTTGATAAATTTAATGGGATGGTCTGCACCCGAAAAAAATGCAGTCCAACAATCGTTATTTGATGATTTAACTCCAGAACAACAGGCTGTTATTGATTTATTAAAAACAGAACCGTTACACATAAATATAATAAGTACAAACTTGGTGATGTCAATACAAAAAACATCGGCACTATTGACAGAAATGGTTTTCGATGAATTAATTGACCAAATGCCAGGAGACGTTTATACAATTCATAATTCATAATTTTCAATTCTCAATGAAGCAAACGTTTAAAATATTTTTATTAGTTATTTTTTGTATTCTGACTATATTGGGTTGTGCCAATCGAGGTAGTGGTCCACAAGGAGGTCCAAAAGATACCACCCCGCCACGATTGTTAAAGTGTAGTCCCGAAAATGGAGCAACTAATGTATCCCCTGATAAGATACAATTGACTTTTGATGAAATTGTATTAGTGCAAAGTACATTTGAAAAGGTGGTTATTTCGCCACCTCAAACTAATATGGCAATTATTAAAGCATCTGGGCATAAAGTAAATGTAGAACTTCAAGATACATTAAAACCAAATACTACATACACAATTGATTTTACAAATTCAATTGTTGATAATAATGAACGAAATGAATTAGACGGATTTACATTTAGTTTTGCAACAGGTGATTTTATTGATACATTAAAGCTCTCTGGCACGATTGTTGATGCAGAAACATTGAACCCAATACCTAATCTAATCGTCGGTATTCATAGTAATCTCAACGATACAGTTTTCGTATCTATACCTTTCGATCGTATTACTAAAACAAATAGTGAAGGTAAATTTACGATAAGTAATATAAAAGAGGGCAAATATCATGTTTTTGCTCTATCTGACATAGGTAATAATTATTATTTTGATATTCCAACCGAACAGATTGCTTTTGATGATAGTGTATATACTCCGATTTGTACAACAGATGTTACATACGATACAATTTCGCATTATGCTGTGATTGATTCGGTGGAAAATATAGTTGATTCAACGCAGTTAATAATTGATTCAATAATAACTAAAAATAATTATATTTATACACCTGACGATGTTGTGTTATTTGCCTTTACCGAAAAAAACAACCGTCAGTATTTGTCGAAATCATCACGTCCAGAGCGCCATAAATTAGTATTAGAATTTGGTAATACATGTGATTCTTTACCTATGCTTCGACCATTAAATTTTGAAGATAGTATATTTACCTACATGTTGCAAAAAAGTGAAAATATTGATACTATCACTTATTGGCTTACAGATACACTTTTATGGCAACAAGACACATTGCAAATAGAAACTACATATCAAAAACGCGATGATTCAATCTATTGGCAAACTGATACAATAACTTTTTTGTATCGTGCACCAAAAACTAATACAAGTAAAAACAAAAAAGAGAACAAAACACAACAGGTTGAATATCACAAAATAAAATCAAATAAATCAGGAAGTTTTGATGTTTATATACCTCTTACTCTTGAATTTGATGTACCTACTAAAATGACTTCTAATGATACTATTCAATATCGTTTACAAGAAAAAGTTGATACAAATTGGGTAGATTTGGATGCCGATTTGATAAAATGTGATAGTATGGGATTGAAATATGAAGTGAAATACGAATGGAAACCTACCACAAGTTATCAATTAATCATTGATTCTGCGTTATTTACATCTTTTATAGGTTTAGCAACAAATACTGAGATTTTAGAATTTAAAACTAAATCACTTGAAGAATACGCTGTTTTAATATTTGAATTGACAAATTATACAGGAAAAGAAGTTATTCAAATATTAAATAAAGATGATAAAGTGATACGACAACAATTAGCAACAGAAAATAAAGTAAAATTTGAGTATATAACCCCTGATGTCTATTATGCGCGCCTATTTATAGATGAAAATGGCAATGGCAAATGGGATACTGGTAATTATAAAGAGAAACGACAAGCAGAAAAAGTTTATTATTACCCATACGATATGGAGCTTCGCGCTTTTTGGGATGTTGAAGAAGTTTGGAACATCAACGAATTGCCAATTCTCGAACAAAAGCCTAAAGAACTCATAAAGATAGAAAATAAGAAGTAGGGGTGAAATTAAATAAGACGTTAATAACTAATCACTAATCATTAAAAACTAACTATTATGGCACGTATATTGGTAGTGGATGATGAACGTTTCATACGTAACACCATCAAAGATATTCTCGAACACGAGAAATACATAGTAGATGTGGCTGAAGATGCTACTCAAGCATTTGAAAAAGCCAAAACTAAGCACTACGATTTGATTCTTACCGATATCGTAATGCCAGGTATAAATGGTATTGTTCTTCTTGAAAAGCTTAAAGACGATGGATTTGAAGCTCCAATTATGATTATGTCTGCTCATGGTAATATCGAAATTGCCGTTGAATGTATCAAAAAAGGAGCTTTTGATTTTCTTGAAAAACCACTTGATTTGAATCGTTTGCTTGTGTCAACACGAAATGCTCTCGATAAAAACAAATTGGTCAAAGAGACTAAAACCCTTAAAAAGAAGATACAACGCAACTACGAAATGATTGGCGAATCGCCTTGTGTCAAAAAATTGCGCCATTTGATAGAACTTATTTCTAAGACTGATACCCGAGTATTGATTACAGGCGATAATGGAACAGGTAAAGAGGTTGTTGCCCGTCAGATATATCAAAACTCTCCACGTGCCGACAAACCTTTCATCGAAGTCAATTGTGCGGCTATTCCGTCTGAACTTATTGAAAGTGAACTATTCGGACATGAAAAAGGAGCATTTACCTCTGCTATCAAACAGCGCATAGGTAAATTTGAACAAGCCGATGGCGGTACAATATTTCTTGATGAAATTGGTGATATGAGTCTGCCTGCACAAGCCAAAGTATTGCGCTGTTTGCAAGAGAATGTGATTTCGCCAGTAGGTAGCGACAAATTAATAAAGATTGACGTTCGCGTATTAGCTGCTACGAACAAAAATTTGGAAGAAGAAATTGAAAAAGGCAATTTCCGTGAAGACCTTTTTCACCGCTTGAATGTTGTACCTCTTCATGTTGACCCATTGTCAAAACGTGTAGAAGATATACCTTTACTTGTAGAATACTTTACAAGCATTATCTGTGAATCACAAGGCCGAGCTGTGAAACACTTCTCAAAAGAGGCTATCGAAAAACTCCAACAAAAGCCATGGCGAGGTAACATCCGTGAATTACGTAATATTGTAGAGCGACTTATCATACTTTGTGGAGATACTATTACAGCACAAGATGTTGAAGAATATGCATAAACAAAAAGAAGTTGACCCTGAAAAGTCAACTTCTTTTTTTATTCCCTATACACACAAATCATTTATTTTATTTGCTTAAACAAATATTTTATTGTAGATTTGCAAAGAAAGTTAATAAATTTTCTATAACCATTAAACCATTACAACTATGAAAAAAATTATCACATTATTATTAGGCACATTTTTATGTGTTTTATCTTTTGCAGAAAATAATTCATCTGCTATTGTATATGCTGAAACATCTTTTAATTTTTATAAAACACAAAATGCTATTTTGAATATTCACCCAAACTATTCAAGTTGTTCTCCTATTGAACTTTCTCAAAATGACATAAAAAACACAAAATTTATTATTCAAAATACAGGGGGAATAACAATTGAAAATAAGTTTATAGAAAATAATCAAGAAGGTATTATTTATTCAAATGATTATATAAAACTTTCTTCTGGTTTTCATGCAAAAGCAGGTTGTAATCTACATATTGCAATTAAAAACGACATAGAATGTAATGATACTCAAAATGTTTCATATATACAAAAACATAATACCTCAGAATCCACAAAAGAACAATGGTGTAATCAATGGAATGTATTAACACATAGTTATTTAGAGCCAGATGATGAATTATATGGAGCAAGAACCAATATATTTCTATTAGATAAAGATACCGTTATTAACAATCAGGAATATACTACATTGACATGTTATTCTAGTAAAAAATCAATAAATGAGAAATGGTATGTTGGCGCATTACGCTTCACCAATGACAAAAAAGTTTATATCTATTATGATAATACAGAGTATCTATTGTATGATTTTAATGTTCAAATAGGAGATACATTAGAAATATTTGGTGGTATAACTTATTACAAGGAACGCAGAACGCTTAAACATGTTATTACAGAAATAGATACTTTAGACGATAATAGATTGAAAATAACATCTGATGCTTTCCTCCGAACTGATTATGACAATTGGCAAATTTATGAATGGCCTTATACTATAGTATGGATAGAATGTGTTGGTTCTTTAAATGGCATTGTCCATAGTGACCCAACATCAATGACTGGAAATCTTTCTAATGTATTATTATGTGCTTATCAAAATGAAGAACATATTTTTACAACTATTTATCCTTCTTATGAAGTATTAGGTTGTATCTATAACGAAGGTGATGTTATTACAACTACAGAAAAAGTGGAAACCCCAAAACCATTAGTTCAGAAAATTATTCGAAATGGTGAGATATTCATAATTCGAGATGGTAAAACCTATAATATTATGGGTATAGAAATAGAAGAATAAGATACAGAAAAAAGAAGTTGACCCTGAAAAGTCAACTTCTTTTTTTATTCCCTATACACACATCACAATGCCCACATGGTTGGATGTCTGTTTGTCCGAAGTACCGAGCTAATAATACCGAACGACAAGTATCTTTTGTTGCGTATTCATAGATAGAAACAAGTCGTGAATACATGCGGTCTATTCGATTTTCGTATGCCAATGGTGGTATATATAGCGTATCAGCATCCTGACGGTCAGTATTATAAATCAACAGTGGCGTGCGTTTGAATGGCACATATTGCACAACACCCACACGGTGCAACCATATCAAATGGGCATATACCTCTTCGCGCGACGACTGTGTGAGTATAGCAATTTTGTCTTCATTTATATGTTTTGCGTCGGTGAATATACCCGGGTAAAGACGCAATATCGCTTCGAATATATGGTCATTCTTAGGATGTTCCATGCGCCACTCATAGAGTTTCGATGGGTGCATGATGACCTTCATTTTACTCGGACTCTCCATCTCTTCAGTTAGAGTAATATATCCTGCCCATTGCAAAATATTCAAAGCCCCTTGTGCCAATGAATACGACAACCTACAAGTGTGGCAAAACTCCTCCAATTTAAACGGATACACAGCCCCCTCGCCCGACCCTTCGCCTATTACATAATAGTTGGCAAGATGTTGATACACAGCCCGTACATACTCTTTTGGTGGAAATACTTTCTCATGACGGCGCACCAATTGTTCTACCGAAGATGGCGTGATGAGCAGTACGGCGTATGACTTCTGACCATCCCGTCCAGCGCGCCCAGCCTCTTGATAATAAGCCTCAAGTGCATCAGGTATGTCGTAGTGAATTACCAATCTCACATCCGCCTTGTCTATACCCATACCAAAAGCATTCGTTGCGCAAAGAATCCGAGTCTGCCCCGACATCCATTGGTTTTGTCGCTCTTTGCGCTCATGCGACTCAAGTCCTGCATGGTAGTAATTCGCCGAAAAATCCATCGATTGTAGCATTTTCGCCACCTTTTCTGCCCCATCACGCGTGCGAGTATATATAATTGTTGAGCCAGCAACCGAATTCAGTATTTTGAACAATTGAGCATCTTTGTTGTCAGTCATCCGCACCACATAGCAGAGATTATGACGTTCAACACTCGCCTGAAACATATTGTGAGGCGTACGAAAAGCCAATTTGTCTTTTATGTCAGTCACCACATCAGGCGTTGCCGAAGCCGTCAAAGCCATAATTGGCACATCAGGATACATCTCTCGCAGTTCAGCAATTTTCAAGTACGAAGGGCGGAAATCATAGCCCCATTCCGATATACAATGCGCCTCATCTACAGCGATAAAACTCAGTTGAAGGAATTGCAACCGCTTCAGGAATAGGTCAGATTGCAGGCGTTCAGGGGCAACATATAGCATCTTAAATGCCCCATACTGAGCCTGTTCCAGTATATTGAACACCTTATCTCGATTCATCCCAGCATGTATCACTTCGGCGCGAATGCCACGTTTACGCAAGTTCTGTATCTGGTCAGTCATCAACGCAATCAAAGGCGACACAATCAGAGCCATGCCATCCATAGCCAACGCAGGCACCTGATAAGTCAGCGACTTACCCCCACCAGTTGGCAATATAGCAAGCGTATCCATTCCCGCCCCAATGCTCTCAATAATATCCAATTGCAAAGGACGGAAATCCTCATAGCCCCAATTTTCCTTCAATATTTTGTGATACATCTTCAAAACTATATCAATCTTTACTCAAAAACAAGTTGCAAAACTCATTTAATTGTTGTTGCATGCGCTCTTGTGGTATGAGAATACGTTTGTACTCAGCAATCATCGTAGGGCTCATACTGCGGCTCATTGCGTATTCAACTACCACATGGTCGGCTTCGGGGCAGAGTATAATTCCTATCGATGGGTTTTCGTTAGAGCGTTTTACGTCGCGGTCGAGAGCTTCGAGATAGAATTCCAATTGTCCGAGGTCGCGAGGATGAAATTTGGTCTTTTTGAGCTCCACTGCTACCAACGCTTGTAGTCCACGATGGAAGAAGAGCAAGTCCGCTTTATAGGTTGATGCACCTACCGTCAGATTGTATTCTTGGTCCATGAAAATGAAGTCTTTACCCAATTCGAGTATAAATTGTTTCATATTCTCTATTAGACTATTTTTCAGTTTCGATTCGCTATGCTTTTTGGGTAGGTCGAGAAAATCTACGAACAACGTATCTTTGAACATTACGAGGGCGTTTGGATATGCCTCGAGCATACCTTTCGACATATTATCTTTGCTACTCAATAGCGTAGAATAAGATTGGTTAGAGATGCAATGTTGAAGTTCTTTATAAGCAAGATGTTCCTTATTGGCATAGAGTATATAGAACATTCTTTCCTCATAGCTTTTGCAACGACAAAGAATTTCAATGTGATTACTCAAAGATGTCAATTCCAATATTTTTGGCATTTGTGCAGATGGCATTTGGACAATTTGTGCAGATGGTGTCTGCACAATTACAACATCTTCATTCTGAGGAAATAACCTCACATCTTCAATTTGTGCAGATGCTGGCTGCACAAATTGAGTATTAAGATATTTTTCGACGGTTAAAATAAACTTCTCTGATGAATATTCGTCATAAAACATCACCATATTATAGATATTTCGTCGACTATAGCCCTTAATCTCTGGATGCTGAGAGCGAATATATTCCGATAGTTGCGTTACAACCTTGCTTCCCCATTCTTCGTTTTTCAGTTTAGCCGACACATATCCACCAACATGCCATGCCGTGAGTAACAACTCGTTGTTTACAGCCTTTGACGCACGGCTTTTGTGTTGTAGTATTATGCCGACAACTTCGCCAAATTGTTGTTCAATACAGTTGTTAATTGACGATTCATTGTTAATAATAGGTGTTTTATTCATATAATAAATGAAGTGTAGAGCATTAATATTACGTCTGCAAAGATACAAAAAATCCTCGTAACCTCAATTTTCCTTCAATATTTTGCGATACATCTTCGATAGATTTTTTGTGATTACAAAGGTAATAAAAAACTTTCATAAAAGATATAATCAAAATAAAAACTTCAATCAACAAACTTTGCATTGAGTAAAATTACTCAATGCACTGAGTAAAATGCAATATTATGCATAAAATAGCAGATTATCAGATGATTATGAAATGGTTTATTGTAGAGTATAAAATTTTGACAATGGATTTGCGTAAATTATTTTAAATAAAAGAGATACATCGCGGTGGATATATCTCTTTTGTTGTTTTATAGTAGGGACGCACGGTTCGTGCGTCCGATGACCCGAAGGGGCAGAAACAACCTTTGACTATCGGTACAAATAGGGAGTTTATAATACTATTTTCTCTACTTCGCCATTTATTGTAATGAGGTAAATGCCTCGTGGGAGTGTGAGGGTTGTGGCGTTGCCTGAGTAGATTAGGCGACCTGCAGCATCGAGGATGTAGTAGTCGTCAGTTGCTCCTTCGATATGTAGTGTGCCGTTGGTTGTGTAGATATTGGCAGATGAGATCTTTGAGGTTTCGAGGTCAACAGGAGTTCCACCTTGTGCCATTCTGAAATATGCGTATAGTTTTGTGTCTTCAGTTAAAACAATGGTGCGAGGATTTTCGGTATTACCATCAGACCATTGTGTGAATTCATAACCTTCGTTTGGTATAGCATAAATGGTAATACTGTTATTAACACGATAATAACCACTAGATACATTTACATAACCAAATAAAGTATCATTAACTAAAATTTCTAATTTTTTGTATAGGTTAGTATCTAAAGTTTCGATATTTGAGAATTGTCCCCAATAGGCGTGTTGTAAATAATCATTGTATGCTTCATTTGGTACTTTTAAAGTACAGTTTTCTGTATCAGCCTCCAAAGCATTTGCATTGGGAGGAGTAGAGCTAAGGCATGTGATAGATGTTAAAGAAGAGCAACTAGAAAATGCATTTTTTTCAATATGAGTAACGCTATTAGGAATTGTGATGGAGGTAAGGGCTATACAATTATCAAAAAAACCATAATATTTGTTATTATTCCGGTCGTAAAAATTAGGTAAAGATGTTATATTTTCAGATAAAACAATAGATTTTAAAGAACTACAATCACGAAATGCCGCTCCACCTACTATTGTTACACTATTAGGGATCGTGATGGATGGAAGAGATTTGTACCCCTTAAATGTAGAATTTTTAATAGAATTAACGCTATTAGACATTGTGACGGATGCTAGAGACGTGCAACCATTAAATGCCATGTCTCCAATATAAGTAACGCTATTAGGTATTGTAAGAGACGTTAGAGATTCGCAATAAGAAAATGCATACTCTCCAATGGAAATAATGCTATTTGGTATTGTGATAGAGGATAGTGATGAGCATCTAAAAAATGTACATTCTTCAATAGAAGTAACGCTATTAGGGATTGTGATGGATGTTAGAGATGTGCAATTAGAAAATGCAGATTCTCCAATTGAAGTAACACTATTAGGAATTGAGATAGATGTTAGAGATGAGCAAGAATTAAATGCAACCTCACAAATCGTAGTAGTACCTTCGTTTACATCAATATGTGTGTTTTCTGGCATTTCGCCTTTATAAGCATATAAGATATTATTATTAATGTAAACACATCCATCAGGTTGGTTGTTAAACCATGCTGTACCCTCAAATGCATCCCCTGATATCGCAGTTATACTACTTGGTATTGTGATAGAGAAGAGAGATGAAGAAAAAGCAAATGCATAACTTTCAATCGAAGTCACGCTATTTGGGATTATTATAGAGGTAAGAGAAGAACACTCTGCGAATGTCATTTCTTCAATCGAAGTTACGCTATTAGGAATTGTGATAGAAGCTAAAGATGAGCAGCCATAAAATGCCAATCCGCAAATTTGAGTTGTACCATTTTTTACATCAATATGTGTATTTTCTGGCATTTCGCCTTTGTACACATACAATGAATTATTAATATAAACACATCCATCAGGTTGATTTTCTAACCATGGAGTTTCTTCAAATGCAGAAATTCCAATTAAAGTTACGCTACTTGGAATTGTGATAGATGTTAGAGATGAGCATTGATAAAATGCATCCTCTCCAATAGAAGTAACGCTATTAGGAATTGTGATAAATGTTAGAGATGTGCATCTAATGAATGCATCTTCTCCAATAGAAGTAACGCTATTAGGGATTGTTATGGATGTAAGAGATTTACATTCATAAAATGCTTTCTCTCCAATAGAAGTCACGCTATATTCGGTAGAGTTGTAGGTTACTTTTTCGGGGATGATGATTTCTTTTGTTTCTTTATAACCAACATAGTATATACCATCGGATTTGTAAGTAACTTTGGCTGTCATGTTTTCGTAGTCGAAGTCGTAATAGATTCCGTTGATTTCGGCATCGTAGGCAAATGCGATTGTTGCGGTGAATAAAGCAACAAAAAAGAGTGTAAATTTTTTCATAGTTTAAATATTTTAGTTTGTTAATATAATTTTAGTTTGGTATTTTTTTATTACATACCCCCTCCCGCGATGCGGACTCCCCCTAAGTTAGGGGGAGAATGTAACAAAAGCGAGAACTTTACTTTCTCGCTACTGATAGGTATTTGGCGTGACCTTGACTGACGAATAAGTTAAGCTCACGCCGTTATATACGAAACGTAAGCATTTTTTAACTTATTCTTTCCAGTCTATAAAATTCGCCAAAACTTTGTAAATAGAAAGAACAAAGCAAAAATGCTTTACCTAAGCGACCAAGAACGCTACTCGGTCTATGTCGTTGCAAAAGTAGTGATTTGTTTTGAAGTGTGCAAGGGGTAGGGGGAATTTTTTATATAAGGGGGTTGCGTATTTGCGTTTTTGGTAATTTTGGGGTGTGCAGGGGGTGGAAGAGGGTTGGGTTATAGTATGTTTATAGTATATTTATTGTATGTTGTAGTTAGGGTGAGGTAGTGGGGGAGGATATATAAAAAATAGGCGGACAATCGGAAATTGATTGTCCGCCTGTTTTTTTGAGAATATTACTTAAATGAACTACCACCGAGGAATTCTCGTAAGAGTGATGTGGCTGGGATTTCGTGGTCGTGGATTGGGATGAAGTATTTGAGGAATTTAAGGAGGCGGTGGGCTTCGGTGTATTCCTCGCAATATTGTGGCACATCGGCAAGGATTGGCTCAGCATGTTTGCGGAGTACGGCAAGCTCGAAAAGTAATGCGGAATTGAACATCACATCGGCATTCTCTTGATATGGGAATATCCAACGCTCTTCACCACGACGCACTGATGGCCAGCGTTGTATGGTTTCACGAGCGGAATAATTACGGAAGTTGTAGTCGCGCACGATGCGACGCAACAAACGAGTGTCGGCAGTAGGAATCCAATTGTGTGAGTCGAGCGAAATAGTAGTAAGTGCCGAAACATAGATTTTGAACATGGCAGATTGTGGTATTGAAGGACACATGTCGGGATTGAGGGCGTGGATGCCTTCCATAATGAGCACGCTATCTGGCGTGAGTTGCACCTTTTCGCCACGCCAACGACGTTCGCCGATGGTGAAATCGTAGTACGGAATTTCAACCTCTTCGCCATTGAGTATTCTCACCAATTGGTCATTAAGCAATTCAAGGTCAAGAGCATTAAGTGCTTCAAAATCCCACTGTCCGTTCTCATCAAGAGGGGTATCGACACGATTGACGAAATAATTGTCGAGGCTAAGTACGATAGGTTTGATACCTGCCACCATGAGTTGAATACTAAGACGCTTAGAGAATGTGGTTTTGCCCGAAGATGATGGACCTGAAATCATCACGAAACGGCTTTCAGGTTGGCGTTGAGCAATCATATCGGCAATTTGGGCAATCTTCTTTTCATGCAATGCCTCCGATACTTTGATTAGGTCGTAAACCGAATGGTCGCGACAAATTTTGTTGAAATCACCCACATTGGTTAGTTCCATGAGTTTATTCCAACGCACAAATTCGTTAAATATATCGAACATTTTAGGCTCGTCAACAAATTCCGCCACTTGAGTAGGATTTTTTCGGTCAACAACTCGAAGGAGAATACCATTTTTGTAACTTTGAAGGTCAAATACAGGCACATAGCCAGTCGATGGCACAAGCACACCATTGTAATGGTCGATATAATCGCCGATGCGGAAATAGCGCACGTATGGCACCCCAAGTGTCTCAAATAGAATGGCTTTATCCATTAAACCACGTTGACGAAACATCTCGATAACGGTCATAGTTTGACGTTCTTCGCTCACAATCGGCATATCGGCAGCGATGATTTCTTGCATCTTACATCGCAATTCATCAATAAGAGTTTCTGGCACTTTCGATTCACGATTATCGATACAGCAGTAATAACCATGGCAGATAGGATGCTCGATACGGAGGTGTGATTCAGGACGAATTTCAGACAACGCCTTAGCCATAATCATACTGATAGAACGTAGATAAACACGATTGCCTGATGGGCATGTAACATCGATGAATTCGATATTTTTTGGCTTATAAATTCTAAAATTCAACGACTCTACTTTGTAATTTACACGAGCTGCCAATACCCTATTAGGTAGGTTGATTTGCAAATCGTTGTAGATGTCGAGCAAAGAGACGCCCATAGGGTACTCTTTGTAGGTTTGTGTGTTCTTGCAATAGATTGTGACCATGATATTTAGTTAGTAGTGAGTAGTTATTAATAATTAACGAATTGATTTTCAGGTTTAATTTGGCATGTTTATAACAAAGCATTATTTTCGGTGTAAAGTTACACAAAAATTTGATAAATAATAGACAAATTTTTATTAAATTTGCAGTCGGAAAACTTTATTTAGTAGAAAGTCGGAAGTCGTAAGTCGCAAGACTTAGACTTTTCTAACGGAAAATGCTTACTACTAATTTTTTAAACTTTAATCATAGAGTGTTGAGAGGCGGCATTGTCTTGCTACTCGCTACTCTTTACTTAAAATCTATTTTATGAATTTTGGATTCGTTGATTTATTGACCCTCATTGGCTCTATCGGACTCTTTTTGTATGGTATGAAGTTGATGAGTGAGGGTCTTCAAAAGGCAGCGGGCGACCGTTTGCGTAACATTTTGGCTTGGATGACAAACAATCGTTTTGTCGGAGCCTTGACCGGTATTCTTGTTACTGCTCTCATTCAGAGTTCTTCTGCAACTACTGTGATGATTGTTAGTTTCGTTAATGCCGGATTATTGTCTTTGGCTCAATCTATGGCAGTTATCATGGGTGCCAACGTAGGTACTACTGCCACTGCATGGATTCTCTATCTCGGTGGTTTCAAAGTTAATCTCGCTGCAGCCTCTATTCCACTCATCGCGTTTACAATTCCTATGCTTTTCTCTAAGAAAAATTCTTGGAAAAGTTGGGGTGAGGTGATTCTTGGTTTCTCATTCCTATTTATGGGATTAGATATGTTAAACCATTCTGTACCAGATCTTCGTTCTAATCCTGAACTCTTTGCTGTCATACAAAACTATGCACACATGGGATGGTGGTCTGTGCTACTTTTCGCTTTTGTGGGTATGATTGTCACTATGATAGTTCAATCATCGAGCGTTACGTTTGCTATCACTCTCGTCATTTGTAGTAAAGGTTGGATTTCATTCGATATGGCAGCAGCATTAGTGCTTGGTAGCAATATCGGCACTTGTATCACTCCACTCATCGCAGCCATTTCAGGTAATATTTGGGCAAAACGTGCAGCTATGGGACATTTGATGTTCAACGTATTAGGCTCTATTTGGGTATTGGCTCTCTATTATCCATTCATGAAACTCGTTATTTGGTTATCAACAATGGGACAAGGCGACCCTACTGCATTACTCTCATTCGTAGATAATACCGACCCTGCAATTATCAACGCCCTAAACGATGGTACACTCGATTTGACTAACCCTGCAAATCAACAACTTGCTTCTACTTTTACCGCCAATCAAGCATACGTATCATTCGGTTTGTCTATCTTCCACACACTTTTCAACACAATCAATATCTGCATCATGATTTGGCTTACTGGCTTATATGTGAAAATTGTTACAAGACTCATCCCAGCCAAACCAGAAGAAGAAGAAAACGAATCACATCTTACTTTTATCACAACAGGATTGCTCTCTACATCAGAGCTTTCTATACTTCAAGCGCGCAAAGAAATCCAACTCTATGGCGAACGTGCTCAACGCATGTTTGGTCTCGTGCGCGACTTGTTCCACGAAGAAGATGACAAAGAATTTACTTCTAAATTCTCTCGTATTCAAAAATACGAAAACATCTCTGACCGTATGGAAGTGGAAATTGCAAACTATTTGACTAAAGTTTCAGCAGGTCGCCTCTCTGACGAAAGTAAACACCAAGTACAAATGAAACTTCGTGTTATCTCTGAAATCGAAAGCGTTGCCGATTCATGCTACAATCTCGCTCGTACATTGCAACGCCGCAAACAACAACCTGAAAAATTCACTGATGAGATAAATGGCAATATCGAATTGATGTTTAACCTCATCGAAAGTGGATTGCAAAATATGTGTAACGTGCTTGGTATGGAACACATAGACAATGCCTACGTGAACACAGCACAAAATATCGAAAACGAAATCAACAACTATCGCAATCAACTTAAATTGCAAAATGTTATTGCTGTAAACGAAGGTTATTACGACTATCCTACAGCAACAACATATATGGACACAATCGTTGAGTGCGAAAAAATGGGTGACTACATCGTTAATGTAGTCGAAGCTGTTGCCGACTCAAAAGTTCATCCTGTTGCTAATTAAAAATAAAAAGACATAAGGACAGAAAATTATGTTCTTATGTCTTTCTGTCTAAAAAATAAATTAGTGAAATGACATTAACAGAACAACAATTCGACAAATCGGCAGCCGAATGCCGTTCGATTTACGAGAAAAAATTGAAAGACTACGGAGCTGCGTGGCGTATTATGCGTCCTGCAAGTCTTACTGACCAAATATTCATTAAAGCCAATCGTATTCGCTCTTTAGAAATAAAAGGCACTTCAATGGTTGGCGAAGGTATCCGTCCTGAACTAATTGGTATTATCAACTATTGCATCATTGCCCTTATTCAATTAGAGTTAGGCTATGCCGAAACTGACGACCTACCAGTTGAGCGCGCACTCGAACTGTACGACAAATACATGCTCAACGCCAAAAAACTAATGATTGCTAAAAATCACGACTATGATGAGGCATGGCGTCAGATGCGCACACAATCATATACCGACCTCATTCTCATGAAGATACATCGTACAAAGCAAATCGAAAATAACGATGGCAAAACCCTTATATCAGAAGGCGTTGATGCTAACTATTTCGATATGCTCAACTACGCAATCTTCTATATGATTCAACAAGTTTAATTCATAATTCATAATTTTTTCGCCTAACGGCTCAAAGACTTTCAGTTCATAATGCATAATTATTGTTCGACAAGTCCAACAATATCTCGTGTCTTGTTTCTCATATTTCGTGTTTTAGTAGGGATTACTTTCGTGTTCTCTGGTTTCGTGAAGGCAATCGACCCGCTTGGCACAACCTATAAAATACAAGACTACCTCGAAGTGATGAACCTCAGTTGGTTCTCCGAGTTGGCTTTAATAGCATCATTCACACTCATCACTGCCGAATTTTTGGCTGGTATGTTATTGATTACCAATATCAATTTCAAACTCGGACTTTGGCTCTCGTCACTTCTTATGTTGGCAATGACACCACTCACACTTTGGATTGCCCTCGAAAATCCAGTGACCGATTGTGGTTGTTTTGGCGATGCAATAATCCTCTCTAATTGGGCGACATTCTGGAAAAATGTAGTGCTTGATGCACTGATTATCATATTGTGGCTGTTACAAAAACGAGTTTATCGCCCTTGGCTCACTTCGTTCCCATCTTGGACATTAACATTAAGTTTCTGTCTTATCACTATTGGCATAGGCATACATTCACTTAACAATCTGCCTATTATCGACTTCCGTCCTTACAAAATAGGCAATGACATACTCGTCGGTATGGAACTCCCTGAAGGTGCTGTGCGCGACCAATATCACACCACATTCGTCTATAGTCGCAATGGCGTAGAACAAGAATTCGAATTACAAGACGCACCATACAACGACTCTACATGGACTTTTGTTGAACAACGCACCGAGTTGATAGCCAAAGGCGAAGAGCCTCCAATCCACGATTTCTCTATCATCACTCCCGAAGGCGATGATTTGACTTATGACATCCTTTATCGTGAAGGTCGCACCTACCTCGTAGTAATGTACGATTTGCATAAAACAAAAACCAAATATCTCGACAATGTGCGCCAAGTCTATGACAAAGCACAAGCCGAAGGTGCTGAATTCCTCGTACTTACAGCTTCGTCAGATTTGATTGATGAATTTAAACAAGAGCATAACCTCCCTTATCAATTTGCACTCACCGACCCAATCCAACTCAAAACAATGGTGCGTTCAAATCCAGGAGTGGTCATCCTCGAAGGCTCAAAAGTAGTTGACAAATTCAATCCGAATTGGAAATTTAAGGAATAGGGAACAGGGAACAAGGAACAAGGAACAGGGAGTAGGGAATAAGGAATTTTGCAATATACAAAGGGAACCTTGGAGTATTTCAATATCAGTATCGTTGTGTGATTTTGTAAGAGCGAAGCGATAAACACAAAGAACCTCGAAGAGGTCAATAACTGTAATTTGATGTAAATTTTAGGAGTGAGCGATAGATACAAAGGGAACCTCAGAGAGGTTCAACTATGCTTAACCGCTGTGTGATTTTTTGGAGGAGCAGAGCGATATACAAAAAATTACCTGCGGACAGAAAAAACACACCCCCTTCTACGACCCCGAAGGGGTCGAACCTAAAATAAGGTATGTACTTTAAACAGAAAAGTTATGTACTTATGTTAAAATAAATGTCAAAAATATATAAACGAGGCGAAAAGGCTGAGTACTAATCTTGCTACTCACTACTCGCTACTAAAAATCTAAAAATATGAGAAAAAACATTGTAGCAGGTAACTGGAAAATGAACAAAAACCTGCAAGAAGGCGTAGCATTAGCTGCTGAATTGAAAGAAAAAGTAAATAACCCTAATTGCGATGTAATTATCGGTACACCATTCATTCATCTTGCAACTGTGGCTGAATTAGTTAAAGGTTCGCCAATCGCTGTTGCTGCTGAAAACTGTGCTGACCACGCATCAGGTGCTTACACAGGCGAAGTGTCTGCCGAAATGGTAGCTTCTACAGGCGCAACATATTGTATCATAGGTCACTCTGAACGTCGTACATATTATGGCGAAACATACGAAATCCTTCGCGAAAAAGTACAATTAGCTTTGGCTAACAACCTCCGCCCTATCTTCTGTATCGGCGAAGTGAAAGAAGAACGCGAAGCAAATCGTCAAAACGAAGTAGTTAAAGCACAACTCGAAGGCTCAGTATTCAACCTTTCAGCTGAAGACTTTGGCAAACTCGTTATTGCTTACGAGCCAGTTTGGGCTATCGGCACAGGATTGACTGCAACTCCAGAACAAGCACAAGAAATCCACGCTTACATCCGTAGCCTTATCGCTGAAAAATATGGCAAAGAGGTAGCTGACAACATATCAATCCTTTATGGTGGTAGCTGTAATGCTAAAAACGCTGCAGGTCTCTTCGCTAACCCTGATATCGATGGTGGCCTCATCGGTGGCGCATCTCTCAAAGCCGACGACTTCTGCGCAATCATCAACGCATTCTAATTTTACAACACAAAATAAAAAAGCTCATTTCGAGCATCCGTCATAAATAAAAAAATCTTCATTTTGCACTTGCAGAATGAAGATTTTTTCTTGTTAATATCTTGTTAATATTTTTAACTAAAAACTGCGTGGAACATTCGATAAAAATTGCTATTTTTGTATTTTATTTACATAACTTATTATGTAAACATTAAGTTGTTTATTATGAGAGTGTTAATAACTTGTTTTTCGTCGATTAGTAATGTTGCGGCAATTGTTCCACAACTTTATGGACTTACATGCGACTATCCTGAGCATGAATTTATTGTGCTTAGTCGTAGTTTTTTGCGCCCTCTTTTCGATAAGTTGAACAATGTTACTTTTGTGGGAGGAGATATTCGAGGTGCGCATAAAACACCAATGGGAGTATATCGGCTTTTTAAAGAGTTGAAAGCTATGCGTCCTGATGTGGTGCTTGATATGCAGCGGTCGTGGCGAACAAAGATGATTGCTCGCCTATTTATGCTCTCTGGAACTAAAACTTTGACTATTGGACTTGCTTCGGCAGAACAGAAACGTTTAATTAAACATGGAGCAGAAAAATACCACCCAATACCTACAATTTTCGACAGACAAGCCCGTTTATACGCTAAGATTCGCTTGAAGGTGAATGATTCGTTCTGTAAATTGTATGAACCAATGGCTGAGCAAAAAGCGAAAATCATAGAATTATATGGCGAAAAAGAGGGACGATGGATTGGTATTGCGCCATTTTCGATAGCAAGAGGTAAAACTTTACCTTTTCGCAAAATGAAAAATATTATAGCTTATTTCGATAAACAACCTAACACGAAAATATTCCTATTTGGTGCAGGTGAAATGGAGAATGAGTTGTTGTCAGATTGGCAATCGTTGTATGAAAATGTTTATGCGGTACATACTAATTTGCAACTTGATGACGAGTTAGCACTAATGAATCAGCTTGATGTGATGGTAAGTATGGACTCAGCAAATATGCACTTGGCTTCATTGATGGCTGTGCCTGTTGTAAGCATTTGGGGTGCATCACATCACTATTCTGGATTCCTCGGTTGGAAACAATCGGCAAACAATTGTGTAGGTGTAAATTTCTCTTGCCGCCCTTGTACGGCACACTCTGACCACAAATGTAAATATGGAGATTATCGTTGCCTTGAAAGTCTTCATTCAAGTAAAATTATAGAAGTAATAGAACAAAACTTAGAAAAGACAAAATAACATAATAACAAAATTTAGAAAATATTATAAAGAATGTTTCTGTTCTTTTGTTATTCTGTCTTTAAAAATAAGAATTATGGGAAAAATTATAGCAATAGCGAATCAAAAAGGTGGTGTAGGTAAAACAACCACCAGTATCAATCTTTCAGCATCGTTGGCAAAACAAGGAAAAACGGTGCTACTCATCGATGCTGACCCTCAAGCAAATGCTTCGTCGGGTTTGGGTATAGAAATTAAAGAATTAAAAACTACGGTTTACGAGTGTATGATTGGCGAAGTGAAAGTGGCTGATGCTACTTTCGATACTGATATTGAAGGTTTGAAAATTGTACCATCACACATCGACCTTGTAGGTGCTGAAATCGAGATGCTTAACCTTGAAAACCGTGAAAAATGTATGCGCAATATGTTGGTGGCAGAAAAGAGTAAATATGACTATATCATTATTGACTGCTCACCATCATTAGGACTTATTACTGTCAATGCTCTTACGGCTGCTGATTCTGTAATAATCCCTGTGCAATGCGAATATTTTGCACTTGAAGGTATTGGTAAGTTATTGAATACCATCAAGATTATCAAAAGCGGCTTAAATCCTGCGCTTAATATCGAAGGTTTCTTGCTAACTATGTTCGATGCTCGTCTTCGTTATGCCAACCAAGTGGCTGAAGAGGTGCGTAAACACTTCGGCGATATGGTATTCAAAACAGTTATTCAACGTAATGTAAAACTCTCAGAAGCAACTTCGTACGGACAACCAGCATTGGTTTATGACCCAGATTCGCGTGGAGCACAAAACCATATCGAACTTGCAAAAGAACTTATAAATAAAAAATAAGACATAATAACAAAAGAACATAAAAAATAAATTTTGTTCTTATGTTCTTTTGTCTTTTTATAAAAATTATGAAAAAACAAGCATTAGGTCGCGGATTAAGCGCATTGATTGAAACAGAGCCTGTAGCTGCGGTTGGTTCGACCATATTTAATGAAATAGAAATAAGCAAAATAAAACCAAATCCTAATCAACCTCGTACTGAATTTGACGATGAAGCTTTGGAGGAATTGGCAGCATCTATTCGTGCTAATGGTATTATTAGCCCTATCACTTTGCGTAAAATCAGCGATGACAACTACCAAATCATTGCTGGTGAACGCCGTTATCGTGCATCAAAATTAGCAGGATTAGACAAAATACCTGCATATATTCGTGATGTAGATGATGGACAGGTGATGGAAATGGCTCTTATAGAGAATATCCAACGTGAAGATTTGAATGCTATAGAAATTGCATTGAGTTACAATAGCCTTGTGGCTACACTCAATCTAACACAAGAGGCTTTGGCTGAACGTGTTGGCAAAAAGCGTGCGACTATCACCAATTATCTTCGTCTTCTCAAACTTCCTGCTGAAATACAGATGGGATTGAAAGATAAAAAAATAGATATGGGACATGCTCGTGCCCTCGTTAGTGTCGAAAATCCAGAGCAGATGTTGGCTATCTATGCACAAGTATTGAACGAAGGAGCATCAGTGCGTCGTACTGAAGAATTGGTGCGTATGGCTGCAACTGGCGAAACTGTAGAAAAAGCAGAAAAGAAAGAGAAACAACATGTTATCATGCCAGAAGAGTATGATGCTCTTTGCAAAGAGTTGAACGAAAAATTCAATGCACGAGTGAAATTATCTTATAACGAAAAAGGCAAAGGTAAGGTGGTTATTCCATTCGATTCTGATGATGATTTGATGCGATTGATGTCGTTGTTTGATAAAATAAATTGATAGATACGAGATATTAGACACGAGATTGAGATATAAGATTTTAGATTGTGCGATTTATAAGGGCTTACATATTATTGTTTTGGGTGTTTGTGACTTCGGGGGTGCAAGCACAAACCGATAATGCACAATTCGCAATTCACAATTCACAATTATTTACAGATTCTATCAATTCTATAAACCATATAAATTCTACAAATTTTCAACTTTCAACTCTCAATTCTCAACTTGATACGCAAAGTATTGCGTCTCTACAAGAGGATTCAGTAAAATTAGCTCGTCAATTAAAACGCGAACAACGAGTATTGGCTCGTACTAATTTCAAACCAGATCCAAATAAAAGTCTTTGGTTAGCTTTGACATTCCCAGGAGCAGGACAGATTTATAATCGTAAATATTGGAAATTACCGATTATTTATGGTGGAGCAATGGGTGTGGCGTATGCAATTTCATATTATGGTGGGCATTATAATGATTATATGCGTGGTTATCGAGATTATTTAGATTCCGACCCAAACACAAATTATCATCTTGAACTCTTACCTCAAGGGTATCCAGAATCAAATGCTGGTACGTATGTAAAAAATGCGGTTAATTCATATCGTCGCTATCGTGATATTTTCATTGTTGTAGGTGTAGCAGTATATGCACTATCAGTGATAGATGCATACGTTGATGCTCAATTAGCTGATTTTGACATCAGTACCGATTTATCAATGAAAGTACGCCCTAAATTGGACGTTGAACTACATACTGGAAAACCTACCGCTGGATGTCAAATGCAAATTTATTTTTAAAAATAAGTAGTAAGTAAAAAGTAGTAAGTCGAAAGACAATAGATAAAAAATAAACATATGAAATTAAAAAAAATTTTTTATATTTTCGTTTTTATTGGTTTTAGTAGAGGTTTATTTGCGCAAGATAGTATAGAAGCTATAGATTCAATAGACTTTATAAATCCTATAGATTCAATAGGTTCAATAGATTCTATAAATTCTATAAATCCTATAGATTCAATAGATTTTATAGTTCATGATTATTTTCTTGAAAAAGCTTTTCAAATAGATTGTACTTTGTCAGATAGTGGTGTGGTCTATTATTCCGATTCGATTTATATGGCTCGTTTGCAGTCGATGCCACATGTTATGGAAATGACTTATAACCGAGTTGTTAAGGCATGTATCGAACGCTATGCTCGTTGCCCTAAAGATGTAGGTTATATGCTCGGTATAGGTAATGCTTACTATTTTCCAATGTTTGAAGAGGCATTGAATAAATATGATGTGCCACTTGAGTTAAAATATCTCCCTGTGATTGAGAGTGCTTTGAATGCAAAAGCAAAATCGCCTGTTGGTGCTATGGGCTTATGGCAATTCATGGTTGGCACTGGCAAAATCTATGGGCTTGAAGTGAATAGCATGGTCGATGAACGCCGCGACCCACGCAAAGCATCCGATGCAGCAGCTCGTTTCCTTTCTGATTTATATAAACTCTATGGCGATTGGCATCTTGTGATTGCTGCCTACAATTGTGGTCCAGGTAATGTAGCAAAAGCTATTCGTATCGCTAATGGCAAACGCAATTTCTGGGAAATCTATCCATACCTCCCTCGTGAAACACGTAGTTATGTGCCTCTTTTCATTGCAGCAAACTACATCATGAACTTCTATGAAGAACATAATATGTGTCCTGCTACTCCTCTGTTTAATTATGCCACCGACACTGTAATGGTTTCCGACCGTGTTCATTTACAGCAGATTGCCGAAAAAGTAAATATCCCGTTAGACGATCTCAAATTCCTCAATCCACAATATCGTTACGACATAATTCCGGGCAACATCAAGCCTTACCCACTTGTTGTGCCATTCGAACATATCAATTCGTATGCTCTCAATCGTGATAGTATTTTAGCTCACAAACCAGAATTGGCTAAACGCGAAATCAAATTCGAACCATCTGAAGGCGAAGTAATCTATTATAAAGTGAAAAGTGGTGACACACTTGGAGGTATTGCAAAAAAATATCGCGTATCAGTTAAGAATATTCAAAAATGGAATAAACTCAGCTCTACCACAATCCGCGTAGGTCAAAAACTTAGAATTTGTAAATAAAATTAAAAGACAAAATAACAGGAAGGCAAAAATTTTGTTATTATGTTCTTTTGTCTTTTTTAATTATGGAAAAAAAATATTATTCAATAAAAGAAGTAGCCAATATAATTGGCGAGCCACAATCCACTCTGCGATTTTGGGAAAAAGAGATACCTTGTCTCAATCCCGGTAAATCGGCTGGTGGCACGCGCCGTTATGTGCAGAAAGATATTGATTTATTAAAACAAATAAAATTCCTTATCGAAGATCAACATCTTACACTTGCAGGCGTAAACGAGCGATTGGCAAATCATCGCGAAATTGATGAAAGACGGATGAAAGTGATTGAAAAACTCAAAGAGGTGCGCAAAGAATTGATGGCAATTCGTCTTGAACTTAACGGTCATGAAGCCCTCGCCGAAGAGGTGATAATAGGGAATAAGGAATAGGAAATAGGGAATAGGGAATAAGGAACAGGGAATTTCTCTCACGGATTTTTATTGGCTCCGCTAGTTTAGTTAAAGTATCTAATGTCTAGCTACTCGTTACTGAATTTCTAAATATCTATAATATGAAAAAAGCACTATTTTTATTTACTATTCTTGCACTTTTAGTTGGTTGTACCAATCAATGTGCTAATAAAACAGAATGTTCAAAACCACGTAAAGTAAAAAACGTAATCTTTATGATTGGCGATGGCATGGGGTTAAATCAACTTTATGCTGGTATGACAGCCAATGGTGGTAACCTTAATATTGAACGTTGCACGCATATAGGTTTAGCTAAAACCTATTCTGCCAATTCTTATATAACTGATTCTGCTGCAGGTGGTACAGCTCTTGCTACAGGCAACAAAACTAATAATGGTATGATTGGCATGAATGCCGATTCGGTGGCAGTAAAGTCGGTGTTGAGTATGGCAGAAGAGGCTGGTATGGCTACAGGACTTGTTGCTACAGTACGTATTACTCACGCCACACCTGCAGCCTTTTATGCACATCAAATCAATCGTGGCATGTATGAAGAGATTGCTGCAGAGATGCTTACTTCGGGCGTTGATTTCTTTGTTGGCGGTGGACGCAACAATTTTGAGGTACGTAAAGACTCGCTCAACTATTCCGACTCGCTTCGCAATGCCAATTACAATATAATCTATTCTATCGACTCAGTTGAAGCTCCTGTTTTATTACCTTTTGGTGCATTATGTGCCGATGTTGATATGCCTAAAGCTTCTGAACGTGGCGATTTTCTTCCTCGTGCAGTCGATTTAGCTATTAAGTCGTTAGACGCTCGAAGCGATGGCTTCTTCCTTATGGTCGAAGGTTCACAAATCGACTACCAAAGTCATGGCAATAACACCGAAGGTGTAGTTGATGAAGTGCTTGATTTCGACCGTGCTATTCGCGTTGCATTAGACTTTGCTGAACGCGATGGCGAAACACTTGTTATTATCACAGCCGACCACGAAACTGGTGGTATAACCATTATGAATGGTTCTTACAACGATTCAACAATCACAGCACAATTCAACACAGGCGGACATACAGGCACCATGGTACCTATCTACTCATTCGGTCCACAAGCCAACCAATTCACCGGCATAATGGAAAACACTGAAATTCCACTCCATATAAAAGAAGCTTTAGGTCTATAAATAAAAGGGGCGCAATAAATATTGCACCCCTTTTTATTTACTACCTCATCACAAGCTCATAAATTAGCTCTATTGAAGTCTTTTCTTATCTGCTCACGTAGATCATCAAGAGAAGAAAAACGCTGCTCATGGCGTAAAAAGACTAAAAATCGTAGTTCTAATTCTTCATTATACAATTCTTCTCCCTCATACCCTATTATATGAACCTCTATAGTCCGTTTGCCGCCATCGACAGTCGGGCGACTACCTATATTCAACACTCCTCTATAAATATCCCCTCTAACAACAACTTCCACTACATATACCCCATCTGATGGTATCAATTTCAAAGTATCTACATCTAAATTTGCTGTAGGGAAACCTATCTGACGCCCTATTTTCTGTCCTGCCACTACCCTACCTTTAAGAAAATATTTATATCCTAACAATTTATTAGCCAATGATATATCCCATAATTCTAATGCTCTACGCACTTTCGAACTGCTCACCATCACATCACTTTCGCTATAACCACAACAACGTTTGACCTCCAAGCCTAACTGCTTGCCATACTCGATATATTCGTCGAACGAAGTGGTTCTATCACTACCAAAACGATGGTCATACCCCATCAACAACACTTTTACATCATATTTTTCAACAAGCATTTGCATAAACTCACGAGATGTTTTTCGTGATAAATGCTCATCAAATTGCATCACAAGTACCTCATCTATACCCTTTTCTTCTAATAATCGTACTTTCTCGTCCGACAATGTGAGTTGTTTCAACCCACAATTTGGGTCGAAAAACAATCGAGGATGATTAGCAAAAGTTACAACCATAGATTGCATACCTCGCTGCTGAGCCTCTGTTTTGAGTTGCTCCAACAGATAGTTATGCCCCAAATGAACTCCATCAAAAAAACCTATAGTGGCTACTTTATTCATTGTTTTTTAGCGTCGATGCGTTTTGTAATTATTTCATATAAAATCAAACCGATGGCTGCGGCTACGCCGATGGCTGCAAAATAGTACCAAATATAGTGAGCATTAGCACTTGCTTCGAGCCAAGCTTCATGTGTTTCAAACAATTTTGGATCTGGACAATATTTTTGCAATAATACACCCGATAGACCAAAGCCTATGATAGATGAGAAGAATGAATCTAATTGACTAAATCCGAGATACATACCTTCTTCGCCTTTAGGTGCTTGAAGCGAGAAATATTCCAAATAGCGTGGCGTGATAAAACATTCACATAAACCTTGCAACATGATACCAATGACCAACATGAGTGTGATAGGGTGCATACCAAAAATAGGCTCACTACCGAGGAGATTGCCTGTTGACATCACCAATGCCGCAACTGGCACCAAAATCATACCTACTACCATAGAGGTGAGGGCAGTGTAGCGAGACATCCATTTAGTAATCAAATTAACCATCAATACTACGACTAACGGATTGACATTGGCAATCCAACCTGGTTTTGCAGCTTCGCCTGCCATACGGATAACGTACTTAGGCATAGTAGCATACAACTGTTGTTGACACATCCAGAAACCTGATGCGATGAAGATAAATATCAATAAACGTTTGTTAGTAAGACCTTTCCATAATCCTTGCCATACTTCACGCATAGTTTTGTTCTCACCCTCGGTATTAACAGAATGATACATGAAAATAATCAACAATAGGGCTATGAGACACAACGCAGTAGAGAAAAAGTTGACATAGATATAGGCACGCTCACCAATCCAACCACGCAATGGGTCGATAACACATTTGCCACTGAAAGCACCTATATTGACCAAAGTATAGAAAATAGAGTAGCCACGAGCACGAGTTTCAGTAGTTGTTTCACGTGCAACAGAGGCACGAATGAGACTACGGATAAAACTACCTCCAAAAACCATAATAAGCATGATTGGAATAACCAACCATTTTAGTGGACTCTCTTGAAGTCCGTAATATTGATTTTCGGTGATAATATTTGAAACAAGAGCTTTTGCGCCTTCTGGAGCATCGGCATAGTGAACCAATCCAAGACCTTCAAGCATGAAAGGTAATATACCTAACAATAAATAACCGATTGGCATCATGATGAAGGCAATAATCATAGCTTTGCGATAACCAATCTTGTCGGCATAGGCACCTGTGAAAATTGGCAATAGATACATCAATGCTGAAAAACCACCCGAAATAAATCCAGCTTGAATATCGCTGAATCCAAGAATATTCGATAAATAAAAAGTAATGGCTATAAAAAGCGCATAATAAGCCGTACGCTCAAGCATCTCGGCAACATTGGCTGTCCAAAAGGCAGCAGAAAATTTTAATTTTGTTTGTTGCATTTTATTTTATTTTTTATAATAGCTATAGTGATTATATATAGTATAACTTTACAGAGTCTTCAAAAATATTCGATTCTCAAGGCTTTATTTTTGCTTGAAAATAAGCGTAAATAACTGATGCTTTGGATTTTCCAACTATTTCAGAAATTTCAGTTTCAGAAGCCAAATAGATTCTTTTTACCGATTTGAAGTGTTTTAAGAGCAAATTTTTAGTTTTTTCGCCTACACCAACGATTTTATCGAGTTCAGACTGAGTTTGTGATTTACTTCGCTTATCGCGATGGAAGGTGATAGCAAAACGGTGAACCTCGTCTTGTATAGAAGCAAGAAATTTGAACAATGTGTCAGTCGGTTTCAACCCAATCGAGCGCGGTGGAAAACCAACTAACACTTCAGAGGTATGGTGCTTGTCATTTTTTGCTAAACCAGCAATGGCAATATTCAATCCTAATTCATCTTCAACAACTCGACGGACAACTTCCATCTGACCTTTACCACCATCAGTGAGAATAAGATCTGGTAGAGTAGTGCCTTCTTCAATCATACGACTATAGCGCCGATAGACAACTTCAGCCATAGAGGCATAATCATCGGGACCAACAACTGTTTTTATAATATACTTGCGATAGTCTTTTTTCGATGGTTTCGCCATTTTATAAACAACACAAGCTGCCACAGCATCGCTACCCGAAATATTAGAATTATCGAAACACTCTATATGTTGAGGTAATTTATCAAGATACAATCGCTCTTGTATCTCCTTCATCAACCGCACTTGTCGTTGTTCTGGATTTAACTTCTCACTCTGCTTATATTTATCTACACGATATTGTCTAACATTTTGAATACTAAGGTCTAAGAGTTTTTTCTTGTCACCTTTTTGAGGTATAATAAAATTAACCTTATCTAACTCAATATCAGGCATAAAAGGCACAATTACCTCACGTGAAATACTCTTAAATCTCTCTCGCAACTCAATTATAGCTAAAGCCAATATTTCTTCTTTTGGTTCGTCAAGTGTTTTTTTATACTCAATAGTGAAACCTTGAACTACTGAACCTCCAGCAATACGCAAAATATTGATATAAGCACTTTGTTCATCTTCATCGTAACCAAAAACATCAATATCATTATCACTTGTAGTGGTAATAACTGTTTTTGATTGATACTTTACGATTAAATCGTACTTTTCTTTAATTTTTTGAGCCTCTTCGAACTTATATTCTGATGCCAATTGCTGCATTTGTTGCATCAAATAATCAGTAATAATATGAGAACGACCTTTAGCAATTTCACGTATTTCATCAATAAATTTTTGATATTCCTCCTGCGACTGACGCCCAACACATGGAGCTAAACAATTCTTAATATGATATTGAAGACATACATCATACTTATGCGATGAGATACCTTGTTCAGTCAAAGGATATTTGCAAGTGCGGATAGGGTAGAGCTCACGTATAAGTTCTAATAACAAATCGAGAGTCCAACTACTTGGATAAGGTCCAAAATAATCGGCACCACGCACTACATTTCGAGTTTTAAAAATACGAGGAAAAGGCTCTTTTGTGATACACAACCAAGAATAAGTTTTTCCGTCTTTCAACAAAATATTATACCTCGGTTGATATTTTTTTATAAGATTATTTTCTAAAAGTAGAGCATCGGCTTCGGTATTTACACAAATATATTTTATATCGGCAATATTATTAACTAAAATATTAGTTTTAGCCGAATCGTGCACTTTATTAAAATACGATGAAACCCTACGTTTTAGATTTTTTGCTTTACCTACATAAATAATTTTACCATCGCTATTGAAGTATTGATAAACTCCAGGAGTCGATGGCATAATAGAAATTATTTGTTTTAAGTGGTCTTTCATTGTAAGTAAAGTAGAGACGCAAAATATTGCGTCTCTTTAATATATATTTTTTTTAGACGCAATATATTGCGTCTCTACTATTAAAAATGTACCAAAGATTCTACTTCTATTTCTGGACCAAACATTTTACGACCTTCGAGAAAATCTAATTCAACAAGGAAGTTAACATAAATCTTTTTTACACCAAATTTTTTAACCAAATCGCATGCAGCCTTCATAGTACCACCTGTAGCAAGAAGGTCATCATGAATAAGAACTACATCGTTTTCATCAAGAGAATCGGAATGAATTTGTATCACATCTTCACCATATTCTTTACCATAAGATACTTCTATAACATCGGCAGGGAGTTTACCTTTTTTACGAATAGGCACAAAACCAACACCAAGTTTATTACCAAGTACAGGAGCCATAATAAAACCACGAGATTCAATACCTATTACTTTAGTAATACCTTTATCTTTATAAAGACGATACATTTCGTCTTCAAAAAATTTCATACAATTAGGATTTTTAAAAGCTGTTGTTAAATCCTTAAATATAATTCCTGGAATTGGAAAATCCACTATATCGCGGATATTTGATTTTACTTCTTCGATTATCATATTTTTAATAATTAGTAATTAGTAAAGAGTAATTAGTAATTTTATATTTTAAATAATAAAATGTTTCACGTGGAACATTTTATTTTTTTAGCGACCAAGCATAACAAGGAGTACGTTTATATCATTAGGTGATATACCAGGAATACGACTTGCTTGACCAATAGTTTGAGGACGAATTTTATTTAGTTTTTGACGAGCTTCTGTTGATAAAGATTGAATAGTAGAGTAATCAAATTTATCAGATATATTTATATAATCAAGGCGTTGAAGTTTATCAGCTACCATACGTTCACGGTCTATATAACCTGAATATTTAATAAGAATTTCTGCTGCTTCGAGTATTTCTTCACGACGTGATTCTTCTATATATTCTGTCTGACGACGAAGTTCTGGTATTACATCTAAAAGATTATTTATAGTAAGTTGTGGACGTAATAAGAAATCGAAAAGACGCATTGTTTGTCGAGCTGGAGTAGAACCAACAGAAACAAGAAAATCATTTATTACATCTTGGCGAACTGAATAATTACGAGTAAACTCTATAAAATTAGATATAGCTTCACGTTTAGAAATCATTAAATCATATCTATCACGTTTAGCTAATCCAAGTTTATAAGCTTTTTCAGTAAGACGCATATCAGCATCATCTTGACGAAGAAGAATACGATATTCAGCACGAGATGTAAACATACGATATGGTTCATCTACACCTTTAGTCACTAAATCATCAATCAATACACCAATATATGCTTCATCACGACGAAGAATGAAAGGCTCACCACCATGACATTTTATGTGTGCGTTGACACCTGCTACTAAACCTTGTCCAGCCGCTTCTTCATAACCTGTAGTACCATTAACTTGTCCAGCAAAGAAAAGATTTTTTACTAGTTTTGTTTCGAGAGTATGATAGAGTTGAGTAGGATCAAAAAAATCATATTCAATAGCATAACCTGGACGATAAGCTTTCATATTTTCTAATCCTGGTACAGTACGCAAAGCAGCAAACTGCACATCCATAGGAAGAGATGATGAAAAACCATTTATATAAAATTCTTGAGTATTATATCCTTCAGGTTCTATAAAAAGTTGATGCTGGTCTTTATCAGCAAAAGTAACAATTTTAGTTTCAATACTTGGACAATAACGTGGACCTATACTTTGTATCTGACCATTATAGAGAGGTGAATCTTTTAATCCACTACGAAGTATATCATGTGTAGCATTAGAAGTAAACGTAATCCAACAAGGTTGTTGAGGAAGTGGACGAGGTTTATAGTCAAGAAATGAAAATTTATGAAAATCATTTTCACCATCTTGACGTTGTAACTTACTGAAATCTATTGAATTACCATTTATACGCACAGGTGTACCTGTCTTCATACGGTCAGTAATAAAACCTAATTCTTTTAATTGTTCAGTAACGCCAAAAGAAGAAGGTTCAGAAATACGACCTCCAACTATCTGAGTACGACCAATATGCATCAAACCATTAAGGAAAGTACCAGCTGTAAGAATAACACTATTAGCTTGAAAATCAACACCTAACGTAGTAGTAACACCTTTTACTATATTATCTTCTATTATTAATTTTGTAACAGTATCTTGCCAAATATCAAGATTAGGAGTAGCATCAAGAATTTCACGCCACTTCATAATAAAATGCATACGATCAGATTGACTACGTGGACTCCACATAGCAGGACCTTTACTACGATTAAGCATACGAAACTGAATAGCAGTCATATCGGTAACTATACCCATATAACCACCAAGAGCATCAATTTCACGAACAATTTGACCTTTGGCAATACCACCAACAGCAGGATTACAACTCATTTGAGCTATCTTATTCATATCCATGGTAATAAGAAGTGTCTTACTACCCATATTAGCCGAAGCACAAGCTGCTTCACAACCTGCGTGTCCTGCTCCTATTACAATAACATCATATTGAAAATTCATAATACAAAGGTACAAAAAAATTCATAATTCATAATTCATAATTCATAATTTTTTTACTCATGTAAAATTATTAACAAAAGTTATTAACAAGTATGTGAATTATGTGTGGAAAATTATTAATAAATATTTTGGCACGACTATTGCAATTACAAAAAAATTAAATATATGAAAAAATTTTTCTAATAACAATGCACAATTGGTATAAAATTATTGTGTTTTTTTTCAACACAAAACTAACATAACTAATTTATTGAAAAATAATAATTTAATATAAGTTACTAACATATTCCACACCATATAATGATTATCATTTTTTATTTATTAAAAAGAAAAAATTTAATCTAAATAATGGGATGTTTAGAGATTAGAGAGCAATTTGTAATTAATACTATACATTATTCATTACAATTTGTACACATATTTATAGAACTACGATTATTAAGTACAATATTACGAAAATCATTAGCTTTTTTATTTTTCCATATATTTTCAATAGTATCTTCTTTTATATTTCCATAAATATGTTTTTCTTGTTTGTCAAAACAACATGGAAGAATATTTTCATCAGCGGAAATTACTATACCATTCCAGGCACGAAAACATGCTTTTGAATAATCTTTTTTAATTTTCCATTCATTATTTATTTTATTATATCTACTATATTTATTTATTGTAGGTATAATTTCAAAATTTTCGTTTGGTGAATGAATTTGTGCCGATTTAATCGAAATTTTATCAGCTCCCCATTTAGGTGCTAATTGTTTAAATTCACTAATTTGATGTTCATTAAAACGAAAAACTATAAATTGGGCTTCGATACAAGGAGTTTTGCTTTTTAATTCTTTTTTTGTTTCTTTTAAAAACTTGATAGCTTCAATACATTTTTTTAAAGAACCACCTTTGCGATATGTTTCATAAACCTCTTGTGTAGTTCCATCTATAGAAATTATTATTCTATCAAGACCTGATTTCACAATTTCTGTTGCAATATTTTTATTTATTAGTTGTGCATTTGTAGATGTGATGGTATAAATATTGTATTGTTTAGCGTATGAAATATATTTTGAAAAATTTTTATTGAGTAATGGTTCACCTTGAAAATAAAAAATAGCATCTAATAGAGTAGTTCCTATTTCATCCATTATTTTACAATAATTTTCATAATTTATAAAATTATTTTTGCGATTAGTTAAATTATTTCCTACATCACATTGAGGACAGTTAAGATTGCAACGTGATGAAAGTTCAAAAGATGCAAAAGATGGTTTACCATATACATATACTTTTTTTGTTATAAGTGATAAAATATATGAGGTAATATTTTTAATAAAATTATTAATTTTTAAGATGTTAATAAAACATAAATATTTCATAAAATTATACATTTATAATATTAAATATCAATATGTTAAATATATTTTATAATTTAGTACAATTTTTGTTGCAAATTTAGTAATAATATTTTAATTTTTATTTGTATATTTGCAAGGAATTATTTTTTAGAATATTAATATATCAAAAATATTATAATTAGATAAAAATCAATAACTTAATATTTTTTAAATTATGAAAAAACAATCATTAATTTTGACTTTAGCACTTGTAGTGCTTACATTCTTTGGTTGTAAACCTCCAAAAGAATTTATTGACAGTATTACAGCTACTCCAAATCCAGCTGAATACAAAGGTGGTAAAATTGAAGTAGTATTTGAAGGTAGTTTTCCTGAAAAATACTTTGGTAAAAAAATGACTATGACAGTTGTACCTGTATTAACAACTGCAGATGGTAAAGTTTATAAAGCTGAAGCTGTAAATTACCAAGGTGAAAAAGTAAAAGATAATGATAAAATTATCAAATATAAAGTAGGAGGTAAATATTCACAAACTGCTACATGGAATTATGTAGAAGGTATGGAAAATGGTGTTATTACTCTTGAAGCATCAGGTAAATATGGTAAAAAAGAGTATATACTTGAACCAATTAAAGTTCTTGAAGGTGTAAATATTACTCCTCTTTTAGTAACTGTAAAAGCTGGTACAAATGATTTGAAAGCTGTTGTTACTGCAGATAAATTTCAACGTATCATTGAAGAAACTACAGATGCTCAAATTAAATTCTTAGTTAATCAATCAAATATTAGTACTTCAGAAAAGAAAACAGAAGCTATTGTTAATTTGACAAAAGCTATTAAAAATGCTGTAGAAACTGAAAATAAAGAAATTAAAGGTCTTGAAATTAGTTCATACGCATCTCCAGAAGGTGAGTTTGATTGGAACGAAAAACTTTCTAATCGTCGTGGTGAAGCTTCTTCAAAATATATCAATTATGAATTGAAAAAATTGAAAGCTTCTGTAAATATTGATTCTAAATTTACAGCTGAAGACTGGGATGGTTTCCAAAAATTAGTTGAAGCTTCTTCAATTGAAGATAAAGCTGTTATTCTTCGTGTGCTTTCTATGTACACTGATCCACAACAACGTGAACAAGAAATCAAAAATATTGCTGTAGCTTACAAAGCTATTGCTGAAGAAATTCTTCCAGAACTTCGTCGTTCAAAAATGACATTGACAGTTAATGTAATTGGTAAATCAGATGAAGAAATTAGCAAACTTGCTAAAGAAGATGCAGCACAACTTAATGTAGAAGAACTTCTTTATGCTGCTACATTGGTAGCTGATAACGCTGAAAAAGCTGCTATCTATACTAAAGCAACTGAAATTTATGCTAACGATTATCGTTCATTCAACAACCTTGGTATGGTTCTTTATGCACAAGGTAAAGTTGATGAAGCTACTCGTTGTTTCGCTAAAGCATTAGAATTGGCTCCTAACTGTCCTAATGTAAATTACAATAATGGTCTTGTAGCTCTTGCTAAATATGATATTGCTAAAGCTGAAGAATTCTTTGGTAAAGCAGGTGGCGTAGGTAAAGATCTTGATTATGCTAATGGTGCAATTGCTATTTTGAAAGGTAACTACAAAAAAGCTGCTGATTTGTTTGGTGGTGCTGCAACTAATAATGCTGCTCTTGCTAACATTCTTAACAAAAACAATGGTGCTGCTCGTAAAGCATTAGAAAATGTTGCTAATCCAAATGCTATGACAGCTTATTTGAAAGCTATTGTTGCTGCTCGTACTAACAACGCTGCTGAATATGAAGCAAATATTGCTGAAGCTTCTAAATGCGCTAAACTTGCAGAACGTGCTAAAACTGACGTTGAATTTGTAAACGTACGCAAATAATTAATAATTGATAATAATAAAAAAGGTTGACTCTTATTTTTGAGTCAACCTTTTTTATTTCCAGTGAGGATTAGTTTTATTATAAAAAAGAATTAAAATTAAGATTGTTAGTATATATAAAGGGTATAATAATGACATTATAGGAAATAATATTGGATAATATTTTAATATTCTGTATTGTTTATATTTAAACAAATAAGGGAGAAGGATTATATTTTCAATTATCATAATAATAATAAAAATTAGTAATGAGTAATTAGTAATTAGTAAAGGAGATATTATAATGAAAATATTAATTAAGATTACTATAATGGCGGTGAGAATTGTGGTTGGGTCTGTGTAGTTGAGAGATTTTGCTGCCCAGCGGGTGCGTTGAAGTAAGAATTTTTTGAGTGAGTTTGTTTCTTTGGTTTTTACTATATAATTGTTATTGTAGAGATAATTTATTTTTGATTTATTTTTTTTAAGAGCATGGAGCATAAACATATCATCGCCAGATGCAATAGAGGTGTTTATATTATTTATATATTGTAGATAAGTTGTGCGGCGTATAATGAGATTTGCTCCGTTGCACATAATAGGATTATTAAGTAATGCAGAATATGCAGTTACAGCTTGAAGTGAAGCAAATTCTATTTTTTCTATTATGTTAAAAATGCCCTTTTCATCGGTAACATCGACAGCTCCGAGTAGCATATCACTATTATTTTTTGATAAATAATCTAATGCTAAACGACAATGATTTTTATTAAGAATACAATCGGCATCAGTGAACATTAAATATTCTGATTTTGCTATTTTTGCTGCTTCAATAAGTGCTGATTTTTTACCTTTACCACTGTTTTTTATTACTTTTATATAGTCATATTTTTTAGCAAAATCTATTAAAAAATCATAGGTTTCATCGGTAGAATTGTCATCAACAAATATAATTTCATCTGGCTTATATGTTTGATTTTCGATTGATATAAGCAAGGAGGGGAGATTATGTATTTCGTTGCGACAAGCGATTAAGAGTGAGGAATGAGGAATGAGGAGTGAGGAGTTCATATCAAAAACTAAATAAAAGTATGTAAACAAAGACAAAGTTACAAAAAATAAATTATTGTTATAATTTATATTTCATAAATTTTTTATAAATTTGCAGTATTATGTTGACTCTTGATACTCCTATAGAATATGTGTTGGGTGTTGGTCCGAAGAGGGCTGAGACTTTAACGGCTGAACTTGGCATTCGTTGTGTCGAGGATTTGGTTACGCATTATCCTTATAAGTACATAGATAGGAGTAAGTTTTATACTGTGCGTGAATGTACTGAAGATTTGGCGTATGTGCAGTTGAAGGGACGGATATTGCAATTTGAGATGCGTGGTGAAGGTCGTGCACGTCGATTAGTAGCTACATTTACTGATGGAACGGGATATATCGAGTTGGTTTGGTTTAAGGGTTGGAAGTATGTAGAGGAAAAGTTGTGTGTAAATACCGATTACATTATTTTTGGAAAACCATCGCGTTTTAATGATAAATATAATATTGCGCATCCTGAGGTAGAGGTGTTTAGTGAGAAGAATGTGGAGAAAAATAGTGGTTTACAGGGGCATTATAATACTTCGGAGAAAATGAAGACACGTTTTCTTAATTCTGCTGGATTGAGAAAGTTGATGTACACAGTTTTTAGCGATAGGGAATTTTATATACCAGAGAATTTGCCCGATGAAATCGTTAAAAATTTTGGTATGATGTCACGTAGTGAGGCTATGCGTCAGGCACATTTTCCACAGAATATGGATTTGTTGCGTAGAGCGCAGGCTCGGTTGAAATTTGAGGAGTTGTTTTATATTCAACTATCGATAATGCGTCAGAGCAAATTGCGTGATATGAAGTATCAGGGGTTTGTTTTTGACAAAGTGGGAGAGTATTTTAATCGATTTTATCGAGAATGTTTGCCTTTTGAATTGACTGATGCGCAGAAAAGAGTGATACGTGAAATACGTACCGATATGAATACTGGGAAGCAGATGAATCGTTTGTTGCAAGGTGATGTGGGAAGTGGGAAGACTATGGTGGCGTTGATGACTTGTTTGATAGCGTTAGATAATGGTTATCAGGCATGTATAATGGCACCTACCGAAATATTGGCTACACAACATTATCAGAGTATATCGGAACAGGTGAAGTTGTTGGGAGTAAGTGTGAAATTATTGACAGGTAGTACACGGAAAAAGGAGCGCGAGGAGATAGATGAGAGTTTGTGTGATGGTACTTTGCAGATAGTGATTGGTACGCATGCATTGATAGAGGATAGTGTGCAGTTTAAGAATTTGGGATATGTAGTGATAGATGAGCAACATAGGTTTGGTGTAGCACAGAGGGCGAAGTTGTGGACAAAGAATATTCGTCCGCCTCATGTGTTGGTTATGACGGCTACGCCTATACCTCGCACGTTGGCTATGACAATATATGGAGATTTGGAGGTTAGTGTGATTGACCAATTACCTCCAGGTAGGAAACCGATTGCTACGTATCATTATTTTGATAATAAGCGTGCTGCATTAAATGGATTTTTACATCGTGAAATAGAGAAAGGGCGACAGGTTTATGTGGTTTATCCGTTAATTCAGGAGAGTGAGAAGTTGGATTTGAAGGATTTGGAGCAAGGCTATCAGGCAATGGTTGAAGCATTTCCGAAATATAATATTGTGATGGTGCATGGTAAGATGAAGCCAGCATATAAAGATGCTGCTATGCAGAGGTTTGCATCGGGTGAGGCGCAGATAATGGTGGCTACTACGGTGATAGAGGTGGGTGTGAATGTGCCAAATGCGAGTGTGATGGTGATAGAGAGTGCTGAGCGCTTTGGACTCAGCCAGTTGCATCAGTTGAGGGGGCGTGTGGGTCGTGGTGCTGACCAGAGTTATTGCATATTGATGTCGAAATATGAATTGGCTAATGATACTCGTAAGCGATTGCAGATAATGTGCGATTCCACCGATGGATTTGTGATTGCGGAGGCGGATTTGAATCTTCGTGGTCCGGGTGATATTGATGGTTTGCAGCAGAGTGGATTGCCGTTTGATTTGAAGATTGCTAATTTGGCTACTGATGGGCGGATGTTGCAGACTGCTCGTTCGGTAGCGAAGGATTTGTTGGAGCGCGACCCTGAATTGACATTACCAGAACATGCGATGTTGTTGAGGCAGTTGAGAAGATTGCAAAAAGGAAATGTGAATTGGGGAGCAATTTCGTGAAAAGTTTAGAGATTAGAGTATAGAGATAAAAAAAAGAGGCTTTCAAGCCTCTTTTTTTGTGTTTTGTTGAAAATTTATTGGGTTATTGCAAAGTCGGAATATGATATTACAGATGTTTTTGCTTTTTCACCGAGTTGGATATTCCACATTTTATCTTTGTTTATGTCGCCATTATACCAAGTTTCGGAAGCGGTTTTTAGGTAGAACATATTGCTTTGCAAAACTACGTAGAATTTCATTGGGTCGTCATAAATATACATATATTCATTTGATGTTACTTTTACTGAATCAATGTAACTTTTGCTGAAATCAATAAAATTTTCAGCATATATATATGCTTGATAACCTGTGGTTTGTTTGTTTGAAAAAGAATTGCGATATTCTTCGTAGAGTTTAACTGATTTTGTTGAATCACTTAGTTGGTAACCAGCAGAAACAATAATTTTTTTGTCTGTTTTTAGTAGATATGCCTCTTTGTTTTTTGTGAAATTAGTTTGGTCATCGAATTTAAATTTTTGAAATCCTTCGTTTTTCAATGAATTTCCAACGGTATTGATGTTTTCGCCAACCATTGAAGTTAATACATATTCGATGTTTTGCTCTGAAAGATTTAATTCAATTTTTTCACAACTGAAAAGGATAAATAATAATGAGAATAGTGGAATAAGTTTTTTCATATTTTTTTATTTTTATTTGTCATATCCAAAAATATCAACTTCGATGATGTAGTTTGCTACACCTTCGCCATGGAGGTCATCGACTTTTGATTCGAAACGGTCGAGGTCGAAGTCGATGTTGAGTTTGTCGTCTTTAGGGAGATTGTGGATTTCGAGCCAATCTACTTTGAGAGGAAGGCCTGGTCCCCAGTTGGCACGGTCATATTTGTAAGTACCTGCTTGTTTATATGTGTCTTCGTTTTCATAGAATATATGACCTTCGAATTTTTGTGTTCCGTTAAGGATTACGCGGTAGAAGTTTTCGTCGAATTCGGCAGCATTGTTTGCTCGTTTGCCTTTGCCTGTAGTTCCACGGTCAGGGAATATACCACGGTCGGCACCGTGTCCGCTGATGCTGACTTTCATAAGGAGTGATTTTACCTCTTTAGGTAGTTGTATTTCGCGAAGTCCGAGACGTTCGAGGTCTTCGATATCGTTGCTACCGAGAGAGTCAGGTGAAACACCATACGCCCAAGAGCGATAACCGATGTTGCTTGATGAGCGAGAGTCGTAGAGATTTTGGTAGAAAATAGTATTTTTTTCTTTTTTACCTTCATAGAAGTCGAATGTGAGTGTTACAGTGTGGGCTTTTTTGTTGGTTGCATCCCAACCGCCATAGTAGATGTGGAATTCTACGGCTCCGTTGAGCATTGGGAGGTATTCGGTGATGTCCATGTAGTAGAGTTTTTCCCAATCAGGACCAAAATATCCACCGTAAGGAGTAAATGCGCGAGCGAGTTCATAGAATTTGCCATCGTGAGGATTTTTGAGCATAATCATTGTGGTCATATCCCAATCAGCAGGACCTTCGTTCCAACCGCCCATACGATATGTTAGGATGGCACGATTGTATTTATCGTTGTTTTCAGGGAAATTTACGGTTACGACGGTGTCTTCGTCAAGTCCCCAACCATAGAATTGGAGGCGTATGGCATCAGTTTTGACAGAGAAATCGGCTTCAGTGCCAGCCATAGGGTGTTCGTCATACCATGCTGGGCGTGTACTTTTGCGAACTTCGATGTTTTCGTTTGTTTGTTCGTTTATGCAACCAACGAAAATAGCAGTTAAAATGGTTAATGTAAATAGTTGTTTGAGTGTTTTCATAGATTTAATTTGTTAAATAATTATTCTATTGTGCAAAGTTAGTAATTTTATTTGTAATTTTCAAATTTAATGTGAATTGTAGCCGAAAATATCTATTTCGATGATGTAGTTGGCTATACCTTCGGCTTTTAGGTCGTTGAATGCAGATTGGAATGGTTCGAGGTCGAAGTCGATGGTTAGGATGCGGTTGGTTGGGATTTGATGAATTTCCCAATAATCGACTTTGAGGGGTAGGCCAGGTCCCCAATTGGCGCGTCCCATGCGGTAATTGCCTTTTTGGTAGTAGTTGTTGATGTTGCTTTGGAAAATGATTTCGGTTGTGAGAGAATCGCCATTTAGGTAGATTGTGTAGCGACTGTCATCGAATTCGGCAGCATTGATAGCTTGTTGATAGTCTGGGCGGTTTGGGAATATGCCTGGGTCGGCACCATGTCCGCTGATGCTGACTTTCATTAGTAGAGATTTTACGTTGTAGGGTATTTTGATTTGTCGCGAGCCAAGTCGTTCGGGAGCTTCGATAGAGGCTGTATCAACACCATAAGCCCAAGAGCGATAGCCGATGTTGCTTGATGAGCGTGAATCGTAGAGTTTGTGGGTGAATATGATATTTTTGTCGCGATTACCTTTGTAGAATTCGAAACCGAGAGTGACGGTGTGAGCACGTTGTTCGGTTGCATCCCATCCACCGTAGTAGATTAGGAATTCGGTGTCGCCTGTGAGCATAGGGAGGTATTCGGTGATGTCGATATAGAATATTTTTTCCCACGAGGCATTGAAGGCTCCTCCGTAGGGGGTAAATGCACGGACAAATTCGTAGAGTTCGCCTGTGCGTTTATCCTTAATCATAATCATTGTGGTCATGTCCCATTCGCCAGGACCTTCGTTCCAACCACCCATGCGATAGGTGAGTATGGCGCGATTGTAAGAGTCGGTAGATTCGGGGAATTTGATGGTTATGAGTGAGTCGTTGTCGAGCGACCAACCGAAGAAATGGAGGCGGATTGTGTCGGATTTTGTGGCGAAATCGGGGGTTATGTCTTCCATTGGATGATTGTAACTCCACGATTTGCGATTTATTTTGAATAGAATAGAGTCGGGTGATATTTTTTCGGGTTTGACGAAAGTGATGCTATCGATAGAGTCGTAGGCATCGATGATTTCACCATTTCGCCACAAGTAGATTTGTGAAAATATGCTGGTTGAGAGGAATAGGGTTAAGAGAGGTAGTAAGATTTTTTGCATGGAGTTTTTTTTATTTTTTGTTTGCTTTTTTCGAGGACTATATGATAAGATTTTGCAAAGGTAAGAATTTTTTGGGACATAAGTGGTGTATAGTGTGTGTGTTTTCTTTCAACTATGTTGTTTTTATTGATTTATGTCGGTTATAGACTGCATAAATTTGCGAATTTATTTCTTCTATAGCCGACATAAATTTGTTTTTTGTTGTTTTATTGCCAGATTTGTAAATTTTTATTAAATTTGCAAGTTGATTAATGCACAATGCATAATCTATAATGAAATTTAATATAAAGGCGAAGTATCGTAAGTATTGTTACTCGTTATTCGCTACTAACAATCTAAAAATATGAAAGATTTTAAACGTACGTTGGTTACTACGGCTTTGCCGTATGCAAATGGTCCGGTGCATATTGGTCACTTGGCGGGTGTTTATGTTCCTGCAGATATTTATGTTAGATATTTGCGTTTGAAGGGCGAAGAGGTGTTGTTTATTGGTGGCTCGGATGAGCATGGTGTGCCTATTACAATTAAGGCTAAAAAAGAGGGTGTTACGCCTCAAGATATTGTTGACCGCTATCATAGCATTATTAAAAAGTCGTTCGAAGAGTTGGGTATTTCGTTTGATATTTATTCTCGTACTACTTCTAAAATACACTATGAAACTGCGGCTGACTACTTTAAGAAATTGTATGAGAAAGGCGAGTTTGTAGAGAAAACTTCGGAGCAATATTATGATGAAGAGGCTGGTCAGTTCTTGGCAGACCGCTATATTACAGGTACTTGTCCTCATTGCAAAAACCCTAATGCTTACGGTGACCAATGCGAGGCTTGTGGTACGAGCTTGAGTCCGCTCGACTTGATTGAGCCTAAATCGGCTATTTCGGGTTCGAAACCTGTGTTGAGAGAGACAAAACACTGGTATTTGCCTTTGGATAAACACGAGGGATGGCTTCGTCAGTGGATTTTGGAAGACCACAAAGAGTGGAAAACAAACGTTTATGGTCAATGCAAATCGTGGATTGACATGGGATTGCAACCTCGCGCAGTGAGTCGCGACTTGGATTGGGGTGTGCCTGTGCCAGTTGAAGGGGCTGAAGGTAAGGTGTTGTATGTGTGGTTTGATGCGCCAATTGGCTATATTTCAAATACAAAAGAGTTGTTGCCAAATGACTGGGAAAAATGGTGGAAAGACCAAGATACACGTATGCTCCATTTTATTGGTAAAGACAATATCGTGTTCCACTGCATCGTGTTCCCAGCAATGTTGAAGGCAGATGGTTCGTATATTTTGCCAGACAATGTGCCTGCAAATGAGTTCCTTAACCTTGAAGGCGATAAGATTTCGACTTCTCGCAATTGGGCTGTTTGGTTGCACGAATATTTGGAAGAATTCCCAGGCAAACAAGACGTGTTGCGCTATGTGTTGACAGCCAATGCGCCAGAAACAAAAGATAACGATTTCACTTGGAAAGACTTCCAAACAAGAAATAATAGCGAGTTGGTGGCTATTTTTGGTAACTTTATCAATCGTGCTTTGGTGTTGACTCACAAATATTTTGATGGTGTTGTGCCTGCATTGGGAGAATTGACTGATTATGACCGCGAAACATTGAAAGAGTTTGCTGATGTGAAAGCCGATGTGGAGTCGTATTTGGATAATTTCCGTTTCCGCGATGCACAAAAAGAGGCGATGAACTTGGCACGTATTGGTAATAAGTATCTTGCTGATACAGAACCTTGGAAGTTGGCTAAAACTGATATGGCACGTACGGCTACTATTTTGCATATCGGATTGCAAATTGCGGCAAACTTGGCTATTGCGTTTGAGCCATTCTTGCCATTCTCGGCTAAGAAATTGCGTGATATGTTGGGTATGGAGTCGTTTGCATGGAACGACCTCGGTAGCATCGAATTGTTGAAAGAGGGTGCTAAATTGGGCGAAACTCAATTGTTGTTCGATAAGATTGAGGATTCGGTAGTGGAAGCTCAAGTGCAAAAACTTCTTGATACTAAGAAAGCTAACGAATTGGCAGCATATAAACCAGCAGAGGTAAAACCAAATGTGCCATTCGATGAGTGGGAAAAGACTGATATTCGTGTAGCTACTGTGTTGGAATGTACAAAAGTGCCAAAAGCAGACAAATTGTTGCAATTCAAATTGGATGACGGTATGGGTGGTCGTACAATTGTGTCGGGTATCGCACAAAGTTATCCAAATCCAGAAGAGTTGGTGGGTACACAAGTGTTGTTTATCGCTAACTTTGAACCTCGCAAATTGAAAGGTATCATGTCGGAAGGTATGATACTCAGCGCAGTAGATGCTGATGGTAAATTGGTGTTGTGCCGCCCAAGTCGTGAGGTGAAACCTGGATGCTCGGTGGGGTAAAATTAATTAAGAATTAAGAATTAAGAATTAAATCGCCTAGCGGCTGAATTTAAATTATATTCAAAAATATTTACATTAAAATTTTAATTATCATGGCTTTTACTAAATCAAAAGACAAAAAAATCGCAGGCGTTTGCGGTGGTATTGCTGAACATTTTGGTTGGGATGTATCAATGGTTCGTATTGCTTACGTTATCCTTACATTCTTGACAGGTTCTGCTTTGGCATGGCTTTATTTAATCTTAATGTTCGTATTGCCAGATGCAAAATAAACGTCTTTTATCTCTCGACATATTACGGGGTATCACCATTGCAGGTATGATAATGGTGAATAACCCTGGGTCGTGGGGTTCTATTTATGCCCCACTGAAGCATGCTGCGTGGAATGGGTTGACACCAACCGACTTGGTGTTTCCGTTCTTCATGTTTATCATGGGCGTTAGTATGTATATAAGTTATAGCAAATTTGGATTTAAGTTTTCAGGCTCTACGTTCACTAAACTTTTGCGTCGCTCGCTGGTATTGTTTGCCATAGGGTTGTTTCTCAATTGGTTCGGACTTACTTGTCGTGGCATGGCGGCTTTGCGCGATTCGGATATGAATTGGTTTTTGCGCCTATGGGATGCTGGATTTCTTCATCTTGAGAAATGGCGTATAATGGGAGTTTTGCAACGCTTGGCATTGGTTAGTTTTGGAGGGTCGTTGATATTATTGATTGTAAATCAGAAGTTAATCCCTTGGTTGATAGGTGTTATTTTGTTGGGTTATTCGGCATTGATGATATCGACTGATAGTCTTGAGTTGTCGGTTGAGAATTTGGCAGCACGAGTTGATTTAGCAATTTTAGGCGATTCACACATGTATCATATCAGTGGTATTGCTCTCGACCCAGAGGGTTGGGTATCGACTATTCCTTGTATTGCGCATGTATTGATAGGTGTGATGGCAGGTGCGTTGATTATGGGAGTGAAAGACAATCATCAGAAAATCGAACGATTAGGTTTGTTGGGCGCTGTGATTTTGATGCTTGGGTTCCTTTGGGATTATGCTATGCCGATTAACAAAACATTGTGGTCGTCGTCATACGTATTAGTTACTTGTGGTTTAGCTTCATTGCTTTTGGCTGTGTTGATATGGTTGATTGACGTGAAGGGTTATAAGGCATGGACTCGCTTCTTCGAGACATTTGGTGTCAATCCGATGGCAATATTCGTGTTTGCGGGATTGTTTGCTAATTTGATTTCTAATATAGGCTTCACTACTGCAGCAGGCAAATGGGTTAGTCTTAAAGGTTATCTCTATGCGGATATTTTATCTCCATTCTTTGGACCTACACTTGGCTCATTGGTTTTTGCTTTGATGTTTATCGGTTTTTGTTGGTTGGTTGCATTGCCATTGTATTTGAAGAAGATATATATTAAGATATAGTCAACAGTCGATATCGATAGTTGGATATAAAAAAGGCGGACATCCGATTGGGGTGTCCGCCTTTGATTTAGGTTTTAGATTTTGCTTGTAATTATGTTAGTTGTATACCCCTCCCCCCTTTGGGGACCTCCCCTAAGACAGGGGAGGAATATGAGTATTAATTATTTTTTGAAGTAGCGGTTATAGAGACCTTCGAAACCTTTGCCGTGACGAGCCTCGTCTTTAGCCATTTCGTGAACAGTGTCATGGATAGCGTCGAGGTTACGTTCTTTAGCGATGCGAGCGATACGCATTTTGTCTTCACAAGCACCTGATTCAGCGTTCATACGTTTTTCGAGGTTAGTTTTAGTATCCCATACTACATCGCCAAGAAGTTCAGCGAATTTAGCAGCGTGTTCAGCTTCTTCCCATGCATAGCGTTTGAAAGCTTCAGCGATTTCTGGATAACCTTCGCGGTCGGCTTGACGGCTCATAGCAAGGTACATACCTACTTCAGTAGCTTCGCCCATGAAGTGAGCGTTGAGGTCGCGAATCATATCTTCGCCAGTGCCTTTAGCTACACCGATTTCGTGTTCAGTAACAAATTGAAGTTTATCTGTTGCAACGAGTTCTTTGAATTTTTCAGCTGGTTGTTTGCATTGTGGGCAGATAGCTGGAGCAGCGTCACCTTCGTGAACATAACCGCAAATAGTGCAAGAAAATTTTTTCATAGTTGTAAATTGTTTTAGTTAGTTATTATTAAGTTTTAATTTTTTTTATTTTGCAACCCCCTCCCCTTTGGGACTCCCCCTAAAACAGGGGGAGAATACAGGGCTATAATATTTTTACGCTTTTTTTAGGATTGAGAGTTTCTTTTATTTAAACCAGTTTTTTATTTTGTCGAGCCATGAAGAAGACTCTTTTTTAGGTGCTCGATCGTTAGGTACTTCTTTGAATTTGCTTGCCGGTTGTTTGCATACTGGGCAAACTGAAGGTGGTTGTTCGCCGTAGTGGACATAACCACATACTGTGCATACATACTTTTTCATGATAATAGACTTTTATTAGTTATTAGTTATTAGTTATTAATGTACTATCTCTTATTCCCTACTCCTTGTTCCCTGTTCCTTGTTCCTTATTCCCTATTTTTAGGCATTTTGGACATTTGCCCCAGTAATAGACGTGTACGTTATCGATTTTGAATCCTGAAGTATTACCGTCTGACATGGTAGGTTGAGGAATGTCGTATAGTTCGCCACATAATTGGCAACGGAAGTGAGCGTGTGAACTGATGTCGGCGTCGTAGCGCACGTTTTTTTCATCAATTGTTAGTGCAAGAACCGCGCCATTTTCTACTAAATTTCGCAAAACATTATATACTGTCGTTTTGCTGAGCGTAGGCATTGTCGGATTTAGTGCCAAATAGATGTCATCGACCGTTGGGTGAATGCGATGCTCGAGCAAATATTTTAGTATCGCAATGCGTTGCACCGATGGGCGGATGTTATGGCTGTTTAGTATGTCTATCGCTTCGGTCATTGTATTTATGATTTTGTTTGTTTTTACAGTTTTGTAATCTTATTTCATTTTTGTAATGATTACATTTTTAATTTCGATGCAAAATTATAACAAATATTTCATATACGCAATAGTCAAATAAAAATTTAACTATTTTTAACTAATAGCGTTTTAGTGTTAATGAAAAAAGTAGTAACTTTGTGAAAGAGTTGAGAGTTGAAAGACGAGAGTTGAAAGATTTGTATTTCGTTATATATGGGTCTGTTATTTAAGACTTTACAGTTTGTTTTTAATAAACTTACTATACTAAACATTAAAAAAGAGCGGAGCGAGTAAGTCTCATATTTCGTTATTCGTGTACAGACGCAATATATTGCGTCTCTACTTCTAAAAATCTATAAAGTTAAATTCGAATGGCGAGTCTCGTTACTCGCTACTCGTTACTAAAAATCTATAATATGAAAAAAATTGCTTTAATTACAGGTGCTACATCAGGTATTGGTCGTGCAACAGCTATAGCTTTGGCTGATGAAGGTTATAATTTAATTCTTACTGGACGTCGTAAAGAGCGTCTTGATGAGTTAAAAGAATTGGTTGGTATTACGTACAAAGCCGATGCTTTGGTTCTCAATTTTGATGTTCGCAACCAAGCTGAAGTGGCAGCTGCTGTGGCATCGATACCTACAGCATGGCGCAAAATCGATGTTTTGGTAAACAATGCAGGTTTGGCAGTAGGTCTTAATCCTATTCAAGAGGGATTGCTTGAAGATTGGGAGCGCATGATTGATACTAATATCAAAGGTCTTCTTTATATGTCGCGTGAAATTGCTCCGTTGATGTGTGAACGTGGTGCAGGTCATATCGTAAATATTTGTTCAACTGCAGGTAAAGAAGTCTATGCTAATGGTAATGTTTATTGTGCTACAAAACATGCAGTAGATGCTATTAGTAAAGGTATGCGTATAGATATGCTTAAATATGGTATTAAGGTTACAAATATTTGTCCAGGTGCAGTAGAAACAGAATTCTCGCTTGTTCGTTTCAAAAACGATAAAGAACGTGCTGATAAAACATACGAAGGCATGACTCCGCTCACAGGCGATGATATTGCTAACCTTATTCGTTTTGCAGTTACATTGCCACCACACGTATGTATTAATGACCTCGTGGTAACGCCAACAGCACAAGCAAACGCAACAAATATTTTAAGAAAATAAATTTTCTTAATGCACAATTCACAATGCATAATGCACAATTGCCTTCGGCATTAAATTATTTTATAATTGTGCATTGTGAATTGTGCATTTTGCATTGATGAATTATGGCAAAAAAGAATAAATATTATGTAGTGTGGCGGGGTAGGCTGACGGGTATTTTTGAGTCGTGGGAAGAGTGTAAGCAGCAGATAGATGGTTTTGAAGGGGCGCAGTATAAAGGCTATCCGACTCGTGAATTAGCAGAAGCCGCTCATAAACTCAATTATTGGCAAGCTGTCAAACAAGGAGTAGGGAATAGGGAGCAGGGAATAGGGAGCAAGGAGCAAGGATTCTCAATTCTCAATTCTCAATTCAAACACCTTCTTTGTCGGTTGATGCTGCTTGTAGTGGTAATCCGGGTGTGATGGAATATCGAGGAGTTGATACAGCCACTGGGCGTGAAATATTCCGTATGGGGCCATTTGAGCATGCTACTAATAATATAGGTGAATTTTTGGCTTTAGTGCATGGATTAGCTTTGCTTAAACAGTATAATAAAACAATGCCTATTTATTCAGATAGTGTAAATGCAATGGCGTGGGTGAGAGCAAAAAAGTGTCGTACAAAATTGGCTCGTACCGAAAAGAATGTAGAGGTGTTTAATCTCATTGCACGTGCCGAGCGTTGGCTTGAAGAAAATCATTATACAACTCAAATACTTAAGTGGGATACTCCAAATTGGGGCGAAATACCAGCCGATTTTGGAAGAAAATAGGTGTTTGGGCTTGTAATAGAAGAGAATATTAACATAAATTATCGTAAATTTATCCAGAAATTTCGATTGTTATGTTGTTAGTAATCAATGAAATATTATTTTTTTATAAAAAATATAATATTTTATTTGGTTGTATCATAAAAAAGTTGTAACTTTGCAGTCGCAAATGCGGAAATAGCTCAGTTGGTAGAGCACAACCTTGCCAAGGTTGGGGTCGCGGGTTCGAGTCCCGTTTTCCGCTCACAGATTAAAAATCGGGAAACTCCCGATTTTTCTGTATAAGGGTTATATAGTTTACCGCCCGGATGGTGGAATGGTAGACACGAAGGACTTAAAATCCTTTGGCCATTGCGGCTGTGCGGGTTCAAGTCCCGCTCCGGGTACAACAAGAGACTGATTTTTTTATCAGTCTCTTGTTTTTTTTATATATTATTTTTTATGTTGAATAACATGTTTTTTTATTTTGTTGTATGAAAAATTTTTACTACATTTGCCACGCAAAATGTGAATTTTTGTAAATAAAATACTATTGTTTAATTTAATTTTTTTATCATGAAAAAAGTTTACAGTTTATTAACTGCTTTGTTGGTGACTATGTTGCTAACTTCATGGCAGTTAAATGCTCAAGTTCTCTTGAATGAGAATTTTGATGCTGTAGAGTCTGGTGTGCCTACAGGCTGGATCGCTGAGGGTACATACAGCAATTCTTGGCAAAGTACGAAAGGTTCGTATGCGACAGGATGGGAAAATTCGTATGGTTTGTATTTCAACTGTTATTCTGCATCTTCAGGAAAAACAGCTATTTTGAAAACGCCTGTACTTGATTTGACGTCATCAACTAAAGACATGATGTTGACATTCAATCTTTATGATGCTGATGAAGATGAAATTAGAGTTTATGTTTCAACAGATGGTGGTGAAACATACGAAGACAATTTGTTATTAACTTGTGAAAAGGTATCAGCTTGGCAAACAATTGAACTTCCTCTTGCGGCATATAAAACTTCTAACAATGTTCGTATTGTTTGGTATGGTATCTCTTCATATGGTTACTCTCGTCCTACAATCGATAACGTAATGGTAGCTCCTGCTCCATCTTGTGCTGTGGCTGAAAATATGTTTGTTACAGAACAAGAACAAGAGGGTGCTCTCCTTAATTGGAAAGTTGCTACTGGTAAAGGTGCTGCTGCTGATAATTATGCACTTTCGGTTTATGCAGTAGGAAATGATACTCCTGTATTCTCTGAAACAGTAACTCCAGATGTTGAAGAAGGTGTATATTCTTATTGGGTAGAAGACCTTGAACCTGGTTCTGGATATTATTTTACAGTGTATGGCGTATGTGGCGCAGGCGATGAAGCTGCTCTTGCTACAAGTGCTATTTTCTATACAGCATGTAATCCATACGAATTACCACTTGCATTAGATACTGTTAAGGATACAGATTTGATACCTTGTTGGACAATGGTAAATGCTGATTATAATGCTAATACAGTATATCTTAATACCAACACAACTATTTTTGCAACACCAGTTCTTAATCATGCGGCAAATGATATTGAAGTTACTTTGCGTTATGCAGGATCAAGCAACGGTACTGGTTTCTATTATGGCGTTGCATCTGATGCTTTTTGTGCTGATTTTGATACACTTGGTTATGTAACTCATACTTCTTCTTATGGAGAAAGTAAAATTTCTGTTAACACAGCAGGTACTAAATTTGGTGATGCAACTGGTAAAGTGTTTGCTATCCGTCCTGATACTTATATGTTTATTTATGGTATCAATGTACACCAAAAACCATGTTGTCCTTCAGTAGAACAAGTTCAAGCTACTGCTATCGACTCTGCAAGTATCGAAGTTAGCTGGTTAGGTTCTGCAGCTTCTTACAATATCACTCTTGTTGATACTGTTGCAAACAATACAATCAATCGTACAGCTACAACTAATCCTGCTGTTCTTGGCGATTTGAATCCTCAAACTACATATCTTGTACTCGTTCAAGCTAATTGTGGTGATTGCCAAAGTGAATGGAGTGATTCTATCTATGTATCAACTCTTTGTGGTGTTGGTGAAGCTGAATTTACTGAAAGCTTCGAATATGAAGAACTTGGTTCTGTAATGCCAGAATGTTGGGTTCAAAGCAAAAAAGATGCTTGGATTGTAAATCATAGCATTAGTTATTATGACACTCCAAACAATGCTGCTAATGGTCACAGTGCTATTTATATGTATTATTATGGTGTTGAAAGTGGTAAAACTGCAACATTCTCACCACAACCATTTAACGTAGCTACTCCTGGTCAATACGACGTGAAATTTGCTATGTATCGTTATAGCAAACAATATAGCTCATACGAAGGCGATGGTACTTTGACTGTTTGGGCAAATAATCGTCCTGATACAGTAGGTGCTGTGAAAATTTGTGAAATCGATCGTTATTTCGAATATGCTCCAGCTGAAAAAGCTGCAGGTTGGTACTACTACGACTTTAATATTCCTACTGTTACAGGTACAGTATATCTCGTATTTGAAGGTAAATCTAACGCAATTAACAACCTTTATCTCGATGATATCAGTGTTTATACATCTCCTACATGTCGTAAAGTTCGTAATATTACACTTGGCGAACCTACAACTACAACAATCCCTGTACAATGGGAAGCTGCTGAAGGTACATCACAATGGGTTATTAACTATCAAGTTCTTGCAGGCGAAACAGTTGTTGTTTTTGACTCTGTTCCTACTTCTAATAATCCATTCGTAATCGAAGGTCTTGAAAATTCTTCTGCTTATACAATTAAAGGTACAGTTACTACATATTGTAGCGAAACAGACCGTGGTGAAGCTATTCCATTTGAATATGATTTCCAAACCGCTTGTGAAGCTATCACAACATTCCCATATTTCGAAGGCTTCGAAGGTTCATTCCCTCCAGTTTGTTGGGACATGAAAAATACTGCAGGTAACAGTGAATTTGTATGGCAACAATACTCTTCTTCTACTTATGTGAAAGAGGGTCAATATGCTGCTTATTTCACATATAAACCTGCAGGTTCAAAAGCTATCCTTGTAACTCCTGAGTTTGCTTTCCCTGAAGATGAAGATTATCGTATCGAATTGTATGCTTATCGTTCTACTTCAGGCTCAACTACTGCAAGTTATAGAGGTGAAGGTATTGGAATTTATTTAAGTAATACTAAAGAAGTTACTGCGGATGCAACTTTATTGGCTTTCATTCCTCGTTTGACTGATGAGTCTAATGAAAATGGTGTATTCTCTGTTGGTACTGTAGCTTCTACAGGTTTGTATCAATATAAATTTGATTTCAACACTTCAGAATATACAGGTAAATATATTATTTTTGAAGCGTTGACAAACAATGGTTATCAACAATCATTCGATAACCTTTGGATTGGTCCAAAACCAGCTATCGATGTAATTACTCAATTCTCTGTAGATTCAGTTGTTATTGATGCAGCTCGTATCAAAATTCCTGATGAAACAGTTGCAATGTTCGATATTATCTATGGTCCTAAAGGTTTTGATGTAGCGACAGAAGGTACAGTTGTAGAATCTATTGAAGGTCGCGAATATAGCCTCGAAGGTATCAATTCTGATACTGAATATGATGTATATGTACGTGCTCGTAATGCTGAAGGTAAAGTTTCTGATTGGAGCCGTAATCCTGTTTCTTTCCGTACTCTTTGTCCAGCAATAGAGATAACTGAAAGCAGTTGGTTTGTTGAAAACTTTGATGATTATGAAAAGAATTCTACATTCATGGGTTGTTTGGTTCATAATCATTCTGGTTCTTATAGTTTCAAAGTTGGAACAGAAATGGAATATTATAATAGCTCAACATATGAATATGAAAAATTATATGCAAAAACAGGAACTAACATGGCTATGATCAATTCTTCAAATGGAGCATGGATGTTCCGTGCTGTTGAATTGAAAGCAGGTCAAAACTATTCTATTTCTGTTGATGCAGTAGAATGGAGTTCTTATTACGATGCTAAAATATCAATGGGTGTAGCTACAACACCAGATCGTTCGGCTGTTACTAAATGTTTAGATAATCTTTTGTTAGCTGACCGTGGTGGTTGGGAACGCGTAGCAGGTTACTTCACAGTGCCAGAAGATGGTATCTATTATGTGGGTATTGGTGCTGAATATGGAGCTTCTTCTGTTGGTATTGATAGTTTGGTTATCCGTAAAGAATCGGTTATTCCTCCAATGGTTAATATCACTGAACTTACTGATGCTAAAGTAACATTCGCTATTACTTCTAATGCGTCATATTGGGAAATGTATTATGCGACAGAAAGCTTTGATCCTGCTACAATTGAAGAAGGTTTGATTACTGTTGAAGAAAATACTTATACAATTGAAGAAGGTCTTACAAGTAATACTACTTATTACTATGCATTCCGTTCTTATGATGAAGAAGATAATGCAAGTTCTTGGACTGCTGTAGGTTCATTCCATACTGAGTGTGGAGCAACAGCTCTTCCTCTTTATCAAGGTTTTGAAACTGATTATCTTGAATGTTGGACATTAAGTGGTGAAGGTGAAATTGGACGTCGTGGTTATAATAAACAAGAAGGCTCTTACAGCTGGAACTTGAGTGATAATAAGAAACTTATCTCTCCACGTATAGATGGTGATCTTTCTAATGCTCAAGGTTCATTCTGGGCTGCTGCTGGATATGAAGGTGAACGTTATACTCCTGTATTTGCTATTGGTGTGATGACTAACCCTCAAGATCCTGCAACATATAAAGCTGTAGATACTATTACTGTTGATTATGTTATAGCTGATGGTCAACTTCGTGAATATACATTCTCTCTTGAATCATTGAAAGAAGATGAAGTATATAAAGATGCTAAATACTTTGTATTCGAACATGTTAAAGGTTCTACATTCTTGGATGCATTGACAGTTGATTTGGTGCCAACATGTCCAAAACCTACAGAATTTGCGGCTACAGCAGTTACTGCTAACACTATCACTTTGGATTGGGTAGCTGGTGGAGCAGAAGCTTCTTGGTCAGTTCTTGTTAAACAAGGTGTTGATACAGTTCAAACTCTTGTAGCAAATGAACATCCATTCACAGTTGCTGGTCTTACTGGTAATACAACTTATAGCTTCGAACTTCGTGCTATTTGTGAAGCTGGTGTAGATTCAAGTAGAGTTGTAGAACTCAAAAATATCACTACTAATTGTGATGTTTATACACTTCCATACGAAGATGATCTTAATGGTATCCCTGCTTGTTGGACTATTGAAGATAAAAATAGTAGCGACTATTGGAGTTGGTCAAGCTATTCTGGTCTTACAACTTTGAGCTCTTCAATGGCTGACTCTTATGCTTGTGATACTGCTCGTTTGTTCACTCCAGAGTTCATTTTCGATAAAGCATACGCGATGAATATCGAAATGTACACTTATTACGAAGATGGTACATTCAATGTATTGTTTGATAATGGTACAACTCGCGATACTATCGTTGCTGGTTACCAACACCACGATGAATGGGATTCTTGTTCATACGATATGTCAGAATATGTAGGCCAAACAGGTCGCATCGTATTCGAAGGTTGGGGCCCTCAATTAACAAGTGGTTGGACAGCTTACTGGTATATCCGCAATATTTCTTTCGAAGAAGTTTATGTTGCTCCAGAAGCTCCTGCAGTTCCTACAATTGAATATGGTGGTGGTTACTTTACTGCAGATATGTTGTCTGTTACTGTTAATACAACAGAAGAACGTCCTTCATACATTCTTGTAACAATCGATGGTTCTGAACCATCATTCGAAGGTGTTCAAGTAGGTACTACATTGCCAGCTGCTCCTGGTCAACCAATCCAATTGGCACAAACAACTACTGTTAAAGTACGTGGTTTGTTGGTTGATGTAACAACAGGCGCTCCTTATCAAACACCTGATGGTGCATATATATATAGCGAAACAGCTGAAGCTACATTCACAAAAGTAGAAGCTCCTGCAGCTCCAGAGTTTACTCCTGCTGAAGGTGAATATACTGGTAAAGTAGAAGTATCTATTGCATCTGTAACAGAAAACGTAATGATTAAATACGAATTCGGTGGCACAGAACCAACAGGTCGTTCAGCAACTTATTCTGCTCCATTCGAACTTACAGAAACAACAACAGTATCTGCTATTGCATATCTTGTTGATGGTGAAGGTGCTCCTATTATGACAGTAGAAGAATTGCCAGTTGCAAGTGAAACTACATTTGCTACTTATACAATTAAACCTGAAGTTATAACAGTATCAGCTCCAGTATTTACTCCAGCTCCTGGTGATTATCTCGATCAAGAATCAATGTCAGTAACATTGTATTGCTCAACTCCAGATGCTCTTATCTATTGGACATACGGCGAAGATGCTACTGTAAATCAATACAGCTTTGCTTACGAAAATGCAATTCCAGTAGATGCTGAAAATAATGTAATTTCTGCAGTTGCAATCTTGATGGATGACAATTTGAAAGTAGTTGCTAAGAGTGAAGTGGTTTATGCTACTTATAACCTCAAAGAAGAAGTTGTTGAGCCAATTGAAATCCGCTTCAATCCTGCTCCTGGTGAATATGAAGGCGAAGTTACAGTTTCTATTGAGTATATTAATGCTGAAGGTGCAGTAATGAATGTTTACTCAATCGACGGTACAGATCCAATGCGTGAATATAAAGAGCCAATTAAGTTGACAGAAACAGCAACAGTTAAAGCTCGCGTATTGTTGTCAACGAGTCCATCATTCACATTCTCTGAAACAGTAGAAGCTACTTACACTATTAAACCAAAAGAAGAACCTATCGTAGTATCAGCTCCAGTATTTACTCCAGCTCCTGGTGATTATCTCGATCAAGAATCAATGTCAGTAACATTGTATTGCTCAACTCCAGATGCTCTTATCTATTGGACATACGGCGAAGATGCAACTGTAAATCAATATAGCTTTGCTTATGAAAATGCAATTCCAGTAGATGCTGAAAATAATGTAATTTCTGCAGTTGCAATCTTAATGGATGACGATTTGAACGTAGTTGCTAAGAGTGAAGTGGTTTATGCTACTTACAACCTCAAAGAAGAAGTTGTTGAGCCAATTGAAATTCGTTTCTCTCCAGAACCAGGTGAATATACTGACGAAGTTACAGTGGTAATTGAATATATCAATGCTGAAAATGCAATGATGAAACTTTATTCTATCGATGGAACAGATCCAATGCGTGAATACAGAGAACCTATTACATTGACAGAAACAACAACAGTTAAAGCTCGCGTAATGTTGACTATGAGTCCTTCATTCACTTATTCAGAAACAGTTGAAGCTACTTATATCATTGTTCCTGGAACTGGTGTTGGTACTGATGACGCTCAACTTGCTGCTGTAGTTTATGCTAAAGACGGATTCGTTTATGTTGCTGCTCAACAAGGTGCAATGGTTGAAGTATTCACAGTTCAAGGTCAATGCATCTATTCTGCTGAAGCTGCTACTGACTTAATTTCAGTTGATGCTCTTAACGCTGACGTAGTTCTCGTTAAAGTAAATGGCGAAACTGTTAAGGTTTCAGTTAGATAATGAACAAGGAATAGGGAATAAGGAATAAGGAATTTCTTATTCCTATCCTTTCCTTAATAAATAAAAAAGCGCAAATCCAAATTTGGATTTGCGCTTTTTTATTTGAGACGCAATATTTTGCGTCTCTACAATTCTCAACTTTTATAGTTGTCCTGATTCTACGAGGTTGATAATTCTTTCTACTGTAGCATCATCTTTATGTGAGCCAAATTCGGTTTTGAGGCTTGCGCCAAACATTTTGGCGAACATTTGATAGAATCCTGCAGTAAAAGAGCCGCGGTAGGCTTTGATTAGTTCGAAAGTTGTAGCTTCGCATTCGCGGTCAACAAGTCGGATTAGTAACATACCTTGGCGAAGTGTTAGTTTGCTCATACGTCCATATTCTTGTTTGTAAATTCGCTTTTCGAATCCTCTCATATATTTGTCGCGTTCTTTTTTAGTTGGTAATTTCATCAGAGTGTCGTTGGTTGCGATGATTACCTCTTTGATGTATTTTGATAATGGAAGAGTTTTTTTTACGTCACGTACGGTTCTCCAATAATATTTTTCTTCTCGTTTGTTTTTGAATTTCATGGGTGGATATACCCACACGGTAGGCAATTCGTAGAGGGCAACAGTGTCGCCATTTTCTATAATAGCCTTCACTTGTTTTTTTAAGGCTTTTGGAGCTGGTATAAGTTCAGTTTGTTGCGCAGTCGAAGCCAATATACTCGCAGAGCATAAAGTAGCGCAAATCGTGTATATTAGTCGTTTTTTCATACCTTTTAGACTGATGAAGACGGGAGTGGTTTAATTTGAAATCTTATTGTGTGGATTCTCATTTGTGGAGAAAATCAGTGCAAAATTACAAAAAAATATCATTCAGTGTACCTTAATTTATTAGGGTTTTGACTGAATGATATCATTATTAACTGATTTGTAAAAAAAGAGACGCAATATATTGCTAAAAAAAGAGACGCAAAATATTGCGTCTCTACCATGGTTATTCAATGTTTGAGTTTTCGGCGTAGTAGCTTGCGAAGGCTGCACCACGGGCGGTTTTGTGTTTTCCGTTAGAGGCATCGGCTACAGCTTGCCATTCAGCTTTTTTCTCAGGGTCTTTCATGTCGGTTGCTGCTTTTTTTGCGGCTGCAGTAAATCGTTCTTGTGCTGCAAGTTGATTTGCTGTTGGGTCCTTTTTGCTATGTTCTACTTCCCATGCATGAATGTTGCCGTAGCGTT
>JBGVPL010000043.1:0-19276 GCA_045126975.1 Candidatus Aphodosoma sp.
TCTATGGTCTCTTCACTATAAGTGAACCACTGAATAAACCGCGAAGATTTAGTATTTGGCATTGATTGCGCAAGAGCAATAACACCATTATTATCAAGCACATCTGACAATCGAGATTTTCCATCAGGTGCCAATATTTTCAACTGGTTAGTGACACTAACCACTTCACTACCCTCTTTTCGCAATTTTGTTTTTAGATATTTCCAATAATTTCGATTTTTTTGATAATCATCCTCGCCATTAAGTACCCCTATAATATCAAGCACAGAAAACCACCATTTGTGATTTGCATCATCCCAAATGGCACGGACCTCTCGATCATCAAAAAAACGTATTGAAATTTTTGGAGACATAAAAATTTTATTATTTACAAAGGTACAAAAAAAACTTCATTCAGCAACACGCTGAATGAAGTTTTTCTTTCTCAAATATTTTTATTGGTCCAGTTATTGTATATCCCAATAAAAAATAGTAACTTTGCCACCAAAATAAGTGGTAATATTACCACCAATTAAGGTGGTACATAAAAATAATATGATGGAAAATAAAAAATTAGAATCTATTTTAGACAAATGGATAAAACTACAGCCTTTAAACGAATATGACCAAAATAGATTGAGTCGTCGATTCACTATTGATTTTAATTATAATAGCAATCACATAGAGGGTAATACTCTCACTTATGGACAGACTGAAATACTTTTGCTTTTCGGAAAAATCATTGGAGAAGCTGATGTGAAAGATGTACATGATATGACAGCAAGCAACGTTGCCCTAAAAATGATGTCGGAAGAAACATTAATAAAAGAGACTCCTCTAACTCAAAACTTTATCCGTACGCTTCACCGCACTATTTTACGAGAAGACTACACTGTATATCACACACTTCCTTGTGGTGTACAAACAAGCTATACAATACATGCAGGACAATACAAAACTCGCCCCAATAGTGTAATCACTCGCTATGACGACCGCTTTGAATATGCTTCGCCCGAAGAAACACCAGCGTTGATGACCGACTTGGTGAATTGGTACAATAAAGCAGAACAAGAAGGCATATACACACCTATTGAACTCGCCATACTATTTCATTATCGCTACATACGCATCCACCCTTTCGAAGATGGTAATGGTCGTATTGCTCGATTATTAATGAATTATATTCTTGCACGACATGGTTATCCAATGATTGTTGTGCGCAGTAGATTAAAAAATCAATATTTGGAAGCTCTACACGAATCAGACTTAATAGTAGGCTCTACGCCAACAGATGGAGCTCATGCATCACTAAAAAAAATACGCCCTTTTTATAAATACATGTGCAATATAATTGCAAAAGAAATAGAGAACGACATCCTATTTGTTACCGAAAGAGACGAAAACATATGGTGGTACGATGGAGAAAGAATCGCTTTCCGTACAGCAACATACGGCAAAATACTCAGAGCTCTTCAGATTGAAAAACATGCTACTTTCGATTATCTTCAAAAAGAAATTGGCATAAATCGCTCGGCTCTACAAAAAATGATTCGTACATTACAAGAAAAAGAATATATATCACGCGACAATAAAGGTGCCTGGCGAGTTTTTATTACTCCATCAATTGATTAAAATTTTATCTTTTGACGAGAAAAAACGCATTATTCGCGTCATTTTATGACGCGAATAATGCGTTTTTATAAATATTTGAATAATTTACTTATATAAAATTCACTATTTTGGCACTTGATACTGATGCGCATCGCAATAACCATTGGCGTTTGTTGTGCGAGTTTTACAGCGCTGTCCTGTGCTTTTTGCTATACCTCTGCATTGTTGCGATGTGCCTTTTGCGGTTGTAGTCACTTGCTGTTTTTCAACTCTTTTAGACGCATCAGAACTCCATGAATCATAATCATTCACACCTTCCAAGTTAGCCTCAACATCATCTGCCATTGCTGCATAAAAATCTATTCCTGTCAACCACTCCAACAAATCAACACTAACCGAATAGACTTCCCAATCAGCCTTCAAGCCATCACAATTTGGCAACAAAAATGCTTGCATCTTACTACGCTTAGGCGAATAAAGCACTTTATAATAAAACCCAGGTATAGTAACTTTATTTGCCCCAATAGTACCAATATTTTGAATAAAAACAGGCCCTGTAACCACATACAACGAGTCATCAGCCAATGCCCAATCTCGCACTTTTTGCTCCAAACGCGCCCATACACCACGATTGAATGATGGCTTTTGCGGACTCATATTCGACATATAGAAGGTCTCTGACATAGCCTCATCCGACTGTTTCATATCCGCCGCAGGACACAAATGACCTCTATCATAACCTGATGATTTATAATCACTCAACTCAGCCGAACCTGTTTTGACTTTTGCATCAGGACGAAAATCATCCCCTCGCTCTGCATTCCCATTCACCATATCTGCCGTAAGCAAATAATAGACCCATTCTGGTTGTTCATGCTCTTCGATATACGACAAACTATAGTATGTATGCTTAACAACCACACCATTGCTTGATGGCTGTTGCGCAAACAAAAACAATGGTAAAAATACCAATAAGCAAAACAATTTTCTCATAATCAATTCCTTATTCTCCAAAATTCTGGATACATGTTATTACACCTATTCCCAATATTTTTCACCCATCCAAGTGGCAATCCTCCGTATGTAACAAGCACAAATCCACGTGGCGCATCTGCCAAAACTATTACCTCTTTCCTCAAGAATGATATAGCCTCTTCGTATGACAACTCTGCCTCTGGGTAAGCTCCTCTCACATACACTTGCGACAATGCCAACGCCGCCTGTGGTATCAAATCTTTTCCCTTCTGCTCATACATCTGCACTCCAAACATCAACACATTCAACGTCTTACGACACTCTTCCACAAAATCCACCCTCTCCTTCTGCACTGCATAATACCTACCCTCACTCTCCACAACACTATATTCTCCCCTTAATAAGTTTAGAGTTGAAAGTTGAGAGTTAAAAATTGAACTCTTTGCTTTCTTATCTTTTTTATTTTGCTTTTTCTTATCAGAAACACAATCTATTTTATCAATTGTGCATTGTGCATTGTGCATTGTGCATTCTTTTCTCACCGCCGCCATAAACAACCCCTCCCCTCTCGTTTTATGCGGCAAAAAACGATAACCTCGCTCAGTTTCTGTTATCATCCAATCCTCTTCTATCTTCAATGCCAAATATTCTGCCTCCATCTCATCAATCAGCCACTGCACTTGCTCCTCATTTTCATGACTATTGAACGTACAAGTGCTATAAATTAGCACTCCACCTGGTTTCAATACCTTCCATGCCGACTCTAATATTTCTCGCTGACGCTCAACACACATCTCTACATTCGCAGGACTCCACTCCTCTCTTGCTCGCTCATCTTTGCGAAACATCCCCTCGCCCGAACATGGCGCATCAACCAATATAGCATCAAAACGAGTCTTCAATTTCTCGAAATGTCGAGGTGCATTATTTGTCACCACACAATTCGGAGCTCCCCATTTTGTAATATTCTCTACCAACACATGCGCTCGTTGTGGCACATACTCATTCGACACCAAAAATCCATTTTCAGATAAATATTGTGCAATAGCAGTAGATTTACCACCAGGAGCAGCACACATATCAAGCACCAAAGCATCTTGCTCAACCAACTGACTCAATGCTTGCCACACAAACATCGACGATGCCTCTTGCACATAATATGCCCCAGCATGAAACATAGGGTCATACGTAAACTTCGGTCTCTCCGCCAAATACCGTCCCCACTCACACCACTTCACAGTTGAAAGTTGAGTACCACATATCCAATCTGCCTGAATCGTCGGACTAGTCCTACTGGTCTGACCCGTCTGATTGTCAAAACAATCACCCTCCAACTGTTGTCCGTTGACCATTGACCGTTGACCGTTGACTCTGATGCTTACCGATGGCTCATCCGCCAATGCCTCCACAAACGCATCCCACTCGCTATCTCCAATCACACCACGCACCATATCCTCAAACCCCTCAGGCAATAATATTTTTTCTTTATCTACCATATTCAATTATTTTTACAATTCAGCTCTAAGCCCCTCTACCTCTTCCGACAACAGTTCCCATTCGTACATTTTTGTATCAAGTGTATGTTTCACTTGTTCATACTCTTTCAACAACGCTTCATCTGTAACTCCTTCGGCAAACTTCGCCTCTATTTCAGCAATGCGAGTTTCTGCTTGTTCAATCTCTTTTTCAAGATTCTCTATGTCACGCTCTATTTTACGTATTTTTTTAGATACCTCTTTGCGAAGTTCGTAATTGATTCTTCCTTCAGATTTTTCTATTTTATCTGATTTATCCAACTGCTCTAACACATTAGATTTAACATCTAATTCCTCACTCCTAACTCCTAACTCCACACTTTTAACTCTTAAATATTCCTCTATACCGCCAAGGTGAGTTTTTACTTTTCCTCCACCAAATTCATATACTTTTGTTACCAAACCATCAAGGAAATCACGGTCGTGACTAACTAATATAACTGTGCCATCAAATGCCTGAATTGCCTCTTTTAATACATCTTTCGAACGCATATCAAGGTGATTTGTAGGCTCATCGAGTATCAGTAAATTAACAGGTTCGAGTAGGAGTTTTATCATTGCTAAACGACTACGTTCGCCTCCCGAAAGCACCTTCACTTTCTTGTCCGACGCTTCGCCTCCAAACATGAATGCGCCGAGTATGTCACGTATTTTAGTACGAATATCTCCTTGTGCTACATAGTCGATTGTATCAAACACTGTTAGGTTTTCATCTAAAAGTGATGCCTGATTTTGAGCGAAATAACCTATCTTCACACCATGCCCTAATTTCATTTTCCCACTATGCTCTATCTCTTGCATGATACACTTCACCATAGTGGATTTTCCTTCACCATTTTTACCAACAAATGCTACTTTCTCGCCACGATGTATCTGCATTTCAATATCATTCAAGACTACATGGTCGCCATACGCCTTAGTCAAATGCTCTATTTCGACAGGCAATACACCCGAATGTGGTGCAGGTGGGAATTTGAGTCGCAATGATGAATTATCCTCTAAATCTACCTCGATACGTTCCAAACGCTCCAATGCTTTAATACGCGATTGCACTTGTATTGCTTTTGTTGCTTTATAGCGAAATCGCTCAATAAACTCTTCGGTATCAGCAATCATTTTTTGCTGATTTTCGTATGCTCGTAGTTGTTGCTCTCTACGCTCTTTACGCAATTCAACATACTTAGTATAAGGCACTTTGTAGTCGTAGATTTGCCCAAGCGAAATCTCTATAGTACGTGATGTAACGGCATCGAGAAATGCGCGGTCGTGTGAGACTAATAGCAAAGAAGAAGATGATGATGCAAGGAATTGTTCTAACCAACGAATAGATTCTATATCAAGGTGGTTAGTAGGCTCATCGAGCAACAACAAATCGGGACGCGAGAGCAATATTTTCGCCAATTCGATACGCATACGCCATCCGCCACTAAACTCGGATGTAGGACGAGAAAAATCAGTGCGCAAAAAACCTAAGCCTAACAATGTACGTTCGATTTCAGACATCATATTGTCAGCACCCATCAATGTCAATCGCTCGTTTTCAATGGACAATCGCTCAATTAGTTCGCTATATTCTTGTGATTCGTAATCGGTGCGTTCGGCAAGTTGTTGTGTCAGATAATCTACTCGTTTTTGTGTATCAAGCACATCGCCAAATGCACTCTTTGCTTCATCCATCACGGTTTTATCATCTTGCACCAAGAGATGCTGTGGAAGATAGCCAATTTTAAAATCGCGAGGCATAGATACACGTCCGCCTGATGGTTGTTGCATACCAGCAAACACCTTAAGCATAGTGGATTTGCCCGCACCATTCTTACCAACAAGGGCAATCTTCTCCTTCGGATTCACCAAAAACGACACCTCTTCAAACAATGGTGTACCCGTAAAATCTATTGTTAGTTTTTCTACTGAAATCATATTTTAGACTTATTTTAGAAGACAGAATAACATAATAACAAAAAATATTTTTTATGTAAATTTCCATTAATTAATTATTAATAAAAATAATTTACGATTTAATTTATGATAACCAACTGCCTTTAAGGCTCTGGTAATAAAATTTATGTTCATAAATAATTTATATTATTCTGTCTTTTAATTATTCTGTCTTTTTCACAAACTATTCCACAAAAACATGAAATGAGCAACTGTACCAAGCAAGACAAACAGATGCCACACTGCATGAAAATATTTGTGTTTCTTACTTTTAGCATAAAACCAAGCACCGCCTGAGTATGCCAATCCTTCGACTAATAACCACCACAATCCGACTACTGGAGTTGCGTTCCATACTGGTTTTGCAACGAAAACCACACTCCACCCCATTGCTAAATATATGAAGAGTGAGAGTCGAGGAAACTTGCCTATAGCCAATAGTTTATAGATTAGTCCACCTATTGCTACTGCCCACATCACACTGAAACCGACCCATCCACCTACGCCTCCAAGTATAGATAACCAAACGGGTGTGTAACTCGCTGCTATGAGTACATAAATTGACACATGATCGAATATGCGCAATCGGGCTTTGTGTTGTGGGTTTTCTGCCAAATGGTAAATCGTAGATGCTACATATTGCATTAATGCTCCAAAGGCAAACACCACTACACCAACCTGATATTGCCAATCGCATGTCGGACATTTACAAAGTAATAATACACATGCCACCACCGCAAAGGCAATCCCCACAGCATGCGTCCAAGCATTTAGTTTTTCTTCATTCATAATTTATACATCCTTATTCCCTATTAAAAGTTCTCGTGCTGCAAGTATTGCAGTTTCAGATGGATTTTTGCCTGACAGCATTTCAGCAATTTCTGTTTCACGCTGAGATGAAGTAAGCTGAGTAATTTGCGTAATAGTGCTTTCGTCTGTGTCTTGTTTATAAACCTTGAAATGTTGCGCACCACGAGCTGCAATTTGTGGCAAGTGAGTAATAGTTAAAACTTGAATATCTTCTGCCATATCCGCCATCATCTCACCCATACGACCTGCTACTTCACCACTAACTCCAGTGTCTATCTCATCAAATATAATAGTAGGCAATTCAGCACTCTTCGCAATCAAACACTTCAATGCCAACATCAATCGTGCAATCTCACCACCTGAAGCTATAAATGCAATCGGACGCAACTCGGCATTTTTATTAGCAGTAAACAAAAACTCCACCACATCTTGTCCGTCTACGCCATAATCTTTTTGCGAAATACACACCTCAATACGTGCATTCTCCATACCCAACATTCGTAATCGCGCTACTAAATAATCGGCTATTTCATTACGCACACTATTACGTTTAGTTGTCAATCGCTCTGCTTCAGTTGAGAGTTGAGAGTTGAGAGTTGAGAGTTGTTTTTCTAATGCTTGAATTTCATCATCGAACGAATCAATACGTTGCAATTTTGCATCATACTCGTCACGTATCTTTATCAACTCTTCGACACTATCTACACGATGTTTTTGCTCAAGCACATAAATAGTATTTAAACGCTCTTCAATCGCCGTTTTACGTCGTGGATCATACTCCATATCAGCGCACATATCCGCCACCTCTGCCGACACATCTTTCAATTCGATATAAAGCGAATTGATACGTTCACTCAAAGCCTCAGCCTCTTTCTTATAACGTGAAGCCATTCCTACTCGCTGCATTGCCTCACGTAGTTGCATCACCACACCATACTGCTCATCATCCAATCGAGAAGAAGCCTCCGACAAACAACCTTTTATATCTTCAGCATGGTTCAATACCTCAAGTTCAACTTCTAATTCGACTTGCTCCCCTTCTTGCAAATTAGCCTCATAAAGTTGTTCAAATTGAAACTGCGCATAATCACGCTCCGAAGTCCACTTCTCAGCCATTTCACGCACCTCTGCCAACTTCTGTGCCGTCTGACGCCAATTGTCATACACAGCTTTATATGCCTCACGTTCAACAGCCGACTGAGCAATTATATCTACCACTTTCAACTGAAAATCAGTATTATTAAGCAATAGATTTTCATGCTGAGAATGAATATCAATAAGCAATGATGTGATAGCACGCATCTGCTGAAGCGTAACTGGTGTATCATTGATAAAAGCACGCGATTTACCCGCAGCCGTCACTTCACGCCTAATCACACACTCCTCCTCCCAGTCCAATCCAAAATCTTCAAAAAGAGCTAAAAGTTGTACGCCACCAATATTGTCCCTCTGTTTTAGGGGGACGAGCGAAGCGGAGGGGGTTAATAATTGTGAATTGTGATTGTGAATTGTGAATTGTGAATTGTGCATTGTGCATTGTGCATTATGCATTGAAAAAGTTGCCTCCACCACACACTTCTGCGCCCCCTCTCTCACACTCTTCGCATCAGCACGAGCACCCATCACCAACGCAAGCGCACCCATAATGATACTCTTACCTGCACCAGTCTCACCAGTAATAACCGAAAAACCATCAGCCACCTCTAAATCTAATGTATCAATCAATGCATATTGACTAATATATAAATGTTTAAGCATAATCAAACTATATCTAAATATTGTAGAGACGCAAAATTTTGCGTCTCTACCTTAATAAAATTCTCACTTCAATATCTCGTCATATCGATTTGATAATGTTGGATTTACCGAAGTCAACACCTCATGCACCAACTTTTTCTCATCCGATAAGCCTCGTTTTGCAAATATATTTATAAGTTCATCATTCTTAGCATCAAGGAATGTTATGATAAACGGTGCACTTGGTGATTGACGATTTAAATCACGCAATATACTAATCTGCTCTGCAATTTTTGCACGTGCATTATCAACATTTGTTGCCATATTATCAAGTGCTAATCGATGATATTCATAATAAAACTCACGCAATGGCTTGAATCTATCATCCATTATATTACTTATAATAGAATAGCGATTGCGTTGCGACCCGAGTTCCATTTTCCACCCTTTCGACTCTGATTCATCACTACGCGATTGACACATATTCACAATCTGCTCTGCTGTTGCAAAAGCCGATTGACCACCTAATCGACTATATGAATCTAAATCAAAACCTATTATCAAATAAGCATAATATGCCATCACTGCTGTAAGATTAGATTCGTATGTACTTTTATTTATATCTATCGGATCAAACTCCCTATACGTAAATACAAACTCTTGATCACGAATATTCAACAAATTAGTTGTATATGACGAACCATACACTGGACGCGACGCCTGCACCTGCAATTCGCAGGTAAATTTGTCATCTTCGAGACTTGACACCACAATCATTATATTGCAATCAATACGCTCTGCATCTGCATAAATCAAGTCGGTCCAACGATAAGAATTCATGAATGTCTCTAAATCATTCTCAAGGGTCTGAAAAACTTGCTTATTAGTACCCTCTATTTGAGGTGCACTAACCGTCAAATTACAATTCAACTCTTGCGATAATGCACAATGCACAATGCACAATGCACAAATTAATAATAGAAATATTCTTTTCATCAATTAAAATTATTTTTTCAACATAAAATTCCACTAATTACCCATTAAGTATAGATAATTTATGTTCTTATGTTATTCTGTCTTTTTCAACTCTTTAACAATATCTCTCGCAACCTCTTTCTTAGGTTTCAAATCAAACATCATCTTCTCACCTGTATTCTTCAATATCATTATCTTGTTGGTATCATAACCAAAACAAGCATTTTTGTCATTCAACGAGTTAAGAACTATAAAATCAAAATTCTTACGACGCATTTTATCAAGTGCATGCGCCTCTTCATCGTTAGTTTCAAGTGCAAAACCTACTAAAAATTGGTCATCACGCTTGATTTTTCCCACCGAAGCTGCAATATCTTGTGTCGGACGAAGTTCGATAATCATATTATCTCCTTCACGTTTTATCTTCTTGTCTGCCACTGTAATAGGAGTAAAATCTGCCACTGCAGCACACAATATTGCTCCATCCATTTCAGGATAATACTTCATTACTTGCTCATACATTTGAGCTGCGCTTTCCACATCAATACGATGAATCTTATCTCGCCACTCCTCTGCCAATTGTATCTGTACAGGACCAGCAATAAGTGTAACTTCATACCCTACTTCAGCACATGCCTCAGCAAGAGCAAATCCCATTTTACCAGTCGAATAATTACCTATAAAACGCACAGGGTCTATCCTTTCGTATGTAGGACCCGCTGTAATTAATATCTTTTTCATAGCAATCTCTATATTAGTACAAAGTAGTAAGTAGAAAGTAGAAAGACAAAGGTCTTACGACTTATTACTTATTACTTACTACTCTCTAATCTCTATACTTTATTTGCCAAAAAGGCTACAATATTTTCAGGTTCTTCCATGCGACCTTTACCTACAACTCCGCATGCCAATTCACCTTCAGTTGGTTCTATAAATTCTACTCCTATTTCTCGTAGAATATCCATATTACGCTGTACGATTGGATGGTCATACATTTTAGTATTCATTGCAGGTGCAATAAATACAGGTTTATCGAATGCCAAAAATGTAGTAGATAAAGCATCATCAGCAATGCCACTTGCAAATTTACCAATAATATTAGCGGTAGCAGGCGCAACGACCATACAATCAGCCCAATCAGCATGACTCACATGCTCCGGATTCCACACGCCTACTGGTTCAAATACTTCAGTATAAACTTTATTTCGTGAAAGTGTTTGCAATGTAACTGGTGTTATAAATTGCAACGCATTGTGTGTTGTAACACAACGCACTTCTGCTCCGGATTGTACAAACTGACGTACCAATTCACCACATTTATAGGCAGCAATGCCACCCGAAATACCTAAAATTATTTTTTTCCCTTTTAACATATTTTTTTAGATTTATAGATACGAGACACAAGATACAAGACTTTATCTATTTCTCCTTTGAGGTCTAATATCTCGTGTCTATCATCTCGTGTCTTAATTACAATTTTTTATATCGTTTTTTCAAATCATCTTTTGTTGCTACTTTCAAAGAAATAGCGCAACCACCCCCCGAAGCCAATTGTATTTTAGCAATTGTTTTGCTAGTAACAATATAGTTTTTTATTTCGTATGCTTTCGGATTTTCTTTCCAATCTGCATCTTTTGCATCTGCATAAACTGTTGCTACATACTTAACGTCAGGTTGTAAAAACGAGAAATCAATAACCGCTTTACGTGCTTTCTCTGCTGTAATTGCGCCAACAAACCATTGTCCATATTTCTTTCCTTGACGCGCAATAGTGATATATTCACCAGGCTCTGCCTCAAGCACTTTGGTATCATTCCAATCTACATCTACATCCTTAATAAATTGGAAGGCATCCATATAACGTTCATAATTTTCAGGTAAATCTGCCGCCATCTGAATTGGACTATACATCGTAACGTAAAGTGCTAATTGTTTTGCCAAAGTAGTATGTACTTGACATAGATTACCAGGTTGATAATAATCCATTTTTATCTCAAAAATACCAGGAGTATAATCCATAGCACCACCAAGCAAACGAGTAAATGCTAAATCGATTTCATGAGATGGTGGATTACCTACACTCCAAGCATTGAATTCATTACCACGTGCTGCTTCACATGCTAAGAGGTTTGGATATGTACGACTTAAACCTGTAGGACGTACTGGTTCATGGGCATTAACCATAATACGTTTGTCTGCTGCTTTCTGAAGCACTCGATTATAGTGGTTTACCATCCATTGTCCGTCATGATATTCGCCACGAGGGATGATACGACCTACATAACCTGTTTTCAATGAATTATAACCATACTCTTTCATAAAATCAAATGCCTCATCAATACGACGCTCATAGTTAGTTGCTGAACCAGATGTCTCGTGATGCATAATCATTTGCACTCCCTTTGATTTGGCATATTCTGTAACTTTTTTTACATCAAAATCAGGATATGGAGTTACGAAATCAAATACCTCTTCTTTCCATTGTCCTGCCCAATCTTCCCAACCTACGTTCCAACCTTCAACCAATACAGCATCGAATCCATGTTGTGCTGCGAAGTCGATGTAACGCATTGTGTTTTCAGTGGTTGCAGCATGACGACCATTGGGTTGTAATTTGTTCCAGTTGGTATCTGCTAATTTAATATTTGGCACATCGGCATAGTTCCATGTACCTTGACCTGGCGCATGCATTTGCCACCAAATACCCACGTATTTCACAGGTTTAATCCATGTGGTATTCTCGATTTTACAAGGTTCGTTCAAATTCAAAATCATACTTGATGCCAAAATATCACGTGCATCATCAGTGATAAATATTGTACGCCAAGGAGTATTGCATGGTGTCTGCATGAATGCTTTTATGCCTTCGATTGGAGTTGGTGCTAATGCTGCAGTGAATATTTTTTTCTTTTTGTTGTACAACAAATGCATTGCAGGATAATCAACTAATGATGCTTCGAAAATATTTAAATAGATTTTTTTAGATGTTTTCATCATAATTGGCGACTGCACAGCATTTTTATCAAACACTTTGTTTGTACCAATACCTGAACCATCTACTTTTGTAGCATCAATATTAGACAAATTGCTTTTGGTATAGAAAAACTCATTTGAATCATAGGCACCAGGAATCCACCATGCTGTATGATCGCCTGTCATAGCAAATTGAGTAGCTTCGTCTGCTATACGAAAATATCCTAAATTGCCTTGTTTGTCAAATTCATAACGGAATGCAACACCTTCATCGTAAAGACGAAAAACAATGCGCATTGTGCGTCCTGTTGAAATCTGAGTCAAACTAACAAGACATTGATTGTATTTATCTTCAATCTCAGCATATTGTCCTAAAACAGGTTTCCATGTTGAAGCAAAAGACTTAATATCCACATTATTAAGGGCAAACCCTGATTTCAAATCCTTATCGCCATCAAGCAAAAAACCCATTTCACTTCGTGCTATAATCTCTTTTCCGTCAAAAAAGACTTGATAGTATGGCACACTATCCTTCAAATTAAGATCAAATACTAATTTGATTCTTTGATTAGGCGAACCTACTGATATAGCAAAACATGTAGTGGTTAAAACTACAGACAATAGAAAAGAATATAACCGCTTCATAATATAGATTTTATAAATATACGACAAAGGTAAGAAAAATATTTGATTTAAATTGAATTTATAAAGAACTTCTTACATAACTCTTCCGAAATAGAATATTGCTTATATGATAATGTAGCCACATCGCACACATACAAATTTTGTATTTCCGAAATATAAAGAGTTTTAAAATATTGTTTAGCTCCTACTTGCAATTCCATTGTTAGTTTCATTGCAGCTATCAAATCATCTACAGTCATATCATCTTTTGTAAATATATACAAACCAAACTCATTAAAATCACCATAAAATCCATTAACTACTTTTTTTACTTTATTTTCAATTATTCGTTTAAGAGGAGACGCCTCGAACCAATATCGATACTCTTCTGAACCCACCGAATCTACATCAACCAATCCATATACATATCCTGTGCCACGTTTTTCTCTCAACTCAGACACATCCATAACCTCTGCCACAGCCATCTCATTCAACAACTTAATAGCCTCTACCTTCGACTCTTTTAAGGCACGCGTAACTTCAATACCTATTGTATTGTCTTCGGTTTGCAAATCAGGTCTATCCTTATTTACTAATTTAGAATACCTATCACCCAAAATTGTCTCTAACGTTATTTTGGCATAACGCTCAAAGAAACAGGTATCAAATTTTGGTTTAATATTTTCTGACATAAGTATTTAGTTAGCAATGAGTAATTAATAATGATTAGTCGTTTTCGATTTTTACTAATCTAACTGAACGCCCGTTTGTGCGACTACTCAACCCTTCCCATACAGCACGACTTGAATCAAATCCCATACAATATACACTCTTTTCATCATGTTCGAAGATAGTCTCTGTCCAATAGTAACCAGCAATACCCTGATACATAGCACGTGTTCCTATACGAGCACCTGCTGCAGGAAAGAATACAGCACCTACATCCTCTAAAAAAGACCATTCCACTAAATCAAAATCGTTGACGATGCTATATAGATCTGCACCTGAATCACTTGCTACTGCAGCACGGAAAGTTACGCCTTCAGGAATAACACAACTATCAGGCAAAATAACAAGTCCATTCACTCCATTAACACATGCCACACCAAATAGTTTTGAAGCATTTTCACGCTCATTTAGAATATATCCCCACTCGTCTTTTGTAAGTAAACGCCATAATCCAGACTCATTTCCGCCATTTAATATTTTATTAAATATGCCCCAATCATAATTAGTTTGAGCAATAGATTCATCATCAGGACCATAGTCTGCTATCTTGTCTGATGTTTGATATGGAAATGAACTTTCATAACCAGATGTTGCCCAACCAAAAAGGTCAATCCAACCATCGTATGAATCAGAAATATTGCTATTCTCTGCACCTATTATATCGTACTGATTGTCGGCAAATCGCCATGTGGCAGTCGATGCTTGATATTGAAGATTACCTTGCGAAAAACGAACTTGCTCTGTTTCAGAAACAGAAAAGAGTCCATGCAATCCTCCCTCATCTGTTGGATTAGTTAAAATTTGCTCACAAGATGCAAATAATATAATAATTAAGCACAATAAAATGGATTTTTTCATAAGATGTTTTAATTTTTCATTTCATATGAAAAACGCTTCTGTGCGTTGATATTTGAATGAGGAATGAGGAATGAAAACTTTAATATTCTTCATTCCTTCTCTTCTCCTTATTCCCTATTCCTTATTCCTTATTTTACTCTCCTATGTGTAGATTAAGATGTGCTCGTGATAATTTTTCTTCTGCGTATGCTCGTGTAATAATAAGTTTTTTCTCATCGGACGATGGCACATCATACATTGCATCCATCATAATTGATTCGGCAATAGAACGTAATCCACGCGCTCCGAGTTTGTATTCAATTGCTTTATCTACAATGAATTCTTTCACGTCATCCTCGATTGAGAGTTCTACTCCATCCATTGCAAAGAGTTTGATATACTGCTTGATAATCGAGTTTTTAGGTTCGATGAGTATTCGCAAAAGTGCGTCTCTATCAAGCGGATTGAGGTATGTGAGAATTGGAAGACGACCGATAATCTCAGGTATCAAACCAAAAGATTTCAAATCTTGTGGTGCGATATATTGCAATAGATTGTCACGGTCGATGATGTTTTGTTGTCCTACAGAACCAAACCCTACTACGTGAGTATTAAGACGTTGAGCTATTTTGCGTTCGATACCATCAAATGCACCGCCACACACGAATAAGATATTTTGAGTATTTACAGGTATCATTTTTTGGTCAGGATGCTTACGTCCGCCTTGTGGTGGCACATTGACAACTGAACCTTCGAGGAGTTTCAACAAACCTTGTTGCACACCTTCACCACTCACGTCGCGCGTAATAGAAGGATTATCGCCTTTGCGGGCAATCTTGTCAATTTCATCAATAAATACGATACCACGCTCCGCTGACTCGACATCGTAATCGCATGCTTGGAGCAAACGTGTCAAGATAGATTCAATATCTTCACCTACATAACCTGCTTCGGTCAATACTGTTGCATCAACGATAGTAAACGGTACATGTAGTTTTTTTGCTATCGACTTGGCAAGCAAAGTTTTACCCGTACCTGTGCGACCTACGAGAATGATATTGGATTTTTCAATCTCTACATCGTTATCGTCTTTTGGTTGGAGAATACGTTTGTAATGGTTATATACCGCCACCGAGAGATATTTTTTTGCTTCGTCCTGACCTATAACGTATTGATCGAGAAACTCTTTTATCTCACGTGGACGGGGAAGGTCTTCAATATCGAGATTGAAACCTCCTTTTCGGTTTTTCTTTTGTTTTGCATTATCTTGCACCACGCCATACGCCAACTCGACACATTCGCTACAGATGTTACATCCTATACCCGTAAGCAATAGAGGCACTTCACTCTGCGAACGTCCACAAAATCCACAACGTGGTTCGTCTTGATTTCGTTTTGCCATATTTTAGATATTTAGACTTTTAGTAGTGAGTAGCGAGAAATGACACAAATGGATTCTCGCTACTCATTACTAACTACTCGCTACTATTTATTACGTTTCAACACTTGATCAATCATTCCATATTCGAGTGCTTCGGCAGATGTCATCCAATAGTCACGATCTGAATCTTTCATGATACGCTCGAATGATTGTCCTGAATGGTCAGAGATAATTTGATACAATTCATCGCGAAGAAGCATAATTTGTTTATAATTAATCTCCATATCAGATGCTTGACCTTGCATACCACCCATTGGTTGATGAATCATTACGCGCGAATGTTTCAATGCCGAACGTTTACCTTTCTCGCCTGCTACGAGCAACACTGCTGCCATAGATGCTGCCATACCTGTACAGATAGTTGCTACATCCGAACCAATATATTGCATTGTGTCATAAATACCCAAACCTGCATGAACCGAACCACCAGGAGAATTCAAATAGATAGAAATATCTTTACCTGGATCGGCAGTATCAAGGAACAATAATTGTGCTTGAATAACATTAGCAACATAATCATCGATTGGAGTACCAAGGAAAATGATACGGTCCATCATCAAACGAGAAAACACATCCATTTGAGTTACATTAAGTTGACGTTCTTCAAGAATCGATGGTGAGATATAACTATTTTGAGCCATATATTGCTCCAACGCCAAACTATTCATACCAAGATGTTTGGTAGCAAACTTTTGAAATTCTGATTTTTGCATAATATTTTAGATTTTTAGTACAAAGTAGTAAGTAGAAAGTAGAATGACAAAAGTCTTACGACTTACGACTTATTACTTACTACTTTAATTCAACTGATTTATAACCTTTATTTTTGTTTTAAAGAAATTTGCTTCGCCATTACGTCCACCTTCATCATTACCAGAGAAGAGTCGATAAAAATGACAATTACCCCAATATGCAGGACGGTCGGCAATCTCCATATCTTCGCCTGTGTCATTAGTTACATACTCCCCTATCATTGCATGCCAAGCACGAATACGAGTAAGCGAACCTTCATACTCAAAATACTCTGGGTTAGATGCTAACTCTTTGAGATATGCCACATATTGCGCTTTATATTCAGGTATAGACATCACTTTGCGCATCAACACTCTATCACCACCAAGACTACCCCAATTCAATGGGTCATGTGTACCAGAGTTTTCCATTATATTCGATGTCCCTAACGTATTATCATAATCGTATGGAATAAAAATAAACTTATCATTATCAAAATAAAAGTAATAATTGCTTGTATTACACCAATAATCGTCCCACATACCTACCGCTACATTCACAGCATACGCACGAAGAAACAAATCTACATCAACTCGTGATTCGAGATATGCTTTCAACTCAGCACTACCACTTTTCAAGACATTCATATCATTAACAAATGATTTCAACTGCTCACGAGCCTCAGCGAGTTTCTTTTTCTTTGTTTTAAGGTCATACATATACGACTCGCTCTCCGCAGGATTTAATGCCGACACCTCTACACCCATGTTATCGTCACTCATAGTGCTCGGACTGAGGTTTGCCCCATACGATGCTTTCCACAAGAAACCCTCTTCAGTAGTGTATTTCCCTGCCTCAACACGACTACGCAAATAACTATCTTTCATTCCTTCAATAAGTGCATAAACTCCCATATAAACTGGTTTATCGTCTCCTTCGACATAAATACTCAAGCGTGTGTAACATGCTCTTGGCGCCGACCAGACTCCGAAACGACGGAACAAATCGTAACAATATACTTCGCGACAATAATTTGCATCATCTTTATGCCATTTAAGATAGATACGATCTGCAGTACAGAAAGTTTGGTCATCTACAAACTCATCAAATTTCACTCCAAAATGCGCATGATGCCAATCTCCATCCTTACGATGTTGTTCTCCCACATTACCTTCTGGTCTTCTACGACTCGTATTACCTCGCAAACGAATACCTATGCTATCTAAACCAAACATCTCACCACCTTTTTCGTACTTAAACGAGGCTGGAATATACTCCTCGTTATGAGCATTTTGGTCGTAATACGAAAGAAAATCGTTCCAATCACTCTCCGTAACCGTAAGAGTTATATGCGCCAAAGTCGCCATATCATAAAGATATTCCAACCCATATTGCGCCACAGGCAATGTATCATTCACATCGTCCCCGCTTGGTTTTTGCCCCCCTATAACATCAGGCTCACAAGCCACACACAATAAAATAACAAAAACAAACAAAAAATTTAATGGTTTCATATACTACAAATTATTATTTTCAATATTAGCCTCTTTTTTTAATAACTCTTTTAATACTAATCCTTTCTTTGTAATACGATATTTTTGATTTTGACTATTAGGTTTATCAGGAATAGTAAGTTCTATATAACCACTATTAATAGCTGGATTTAAATAATCCTTTCTAAAATAATCTCTATTCTTTATTGATAACAACTCTTGCAAATCTTAACGTCCCATCTCTCCAACTAGTACAGAAACAAGTTTTATTACTTGTGCACTTGCATGGTCACTTGCATGGTCACTTGCATGGTCTTGCTCACTTATAGGTAAAATTATACGAATAAAATTATCTGTAAACTTAAAGCAATCTTCACCGTATGCTCGCAAAATACGAGGGATACTAACACTAAAAATAAGTATTGTTCCTAATATAGTCTTTTAATTTAAACACACAATCACTCACATCACAAACGCTCTTAGTTGCTCCATCTTTGTTAATACCAATATATTTCCTCCTTTAATAAAGGAACGCCACAATCTCCTTCTCAATGTCAAGTTCCGAGGTCAATTCTCTTTTATATTCTATGCGGTTAGTTTCTGACATATGAAACTTGTAATTATTTTACTAATCTACCATTTATACGTAAGCACTCTTGACAATAATCCTTTATGTTGTCTGCGGCGTTGTTATAAAGAGTTTTTAATTTTTCCTTCTGCTCTGGACTTAATTGGTCGCTACTATTAATCTTATGTTCGTGATCTTTTTTATAGGCTTCCATCATCACATCAAACTCATTCTTACTAATATTAGCACCTTGTGATTCCTTTTGAAATAAATCTACGAGCAATGTATCTGCTAATACTTTTACTATATTTTGCATATT
>JBGVPL010000044.1:0-18396 GCA_045126975.1 Candidatus Aphodosoma sp.
TGAGGGATATGTATTTTTGTGGGCGTTGACGGATTCGAACCGCCGACCCTCTGCTTGTAAGGCAGATGCTCTGAACCAGCTGAGCTAAACGCCCTTTTCCTTTTCAGAAAAGCGATGCAAAGTTACAACATTTTTTTGAATTGACAAAATTTTACAATCAAAAAAAGTTATAAAATTTCAGCAACAGTAAAATTACTCCCTCCCACAAAGATTAAATCGCCATCCGAATAATCTAATTTTGCCTGTTCAAACGCCTGTCTTATAGTCGAATAAACATTACCATGCAATCCATATTCTGATGCCTGTTTTTGTAATTCTACTTCATTAAGTGCACGAGGCATTTGTGCTTTTGTAAAGTAGTAAATAGCGTTTTTAGGTAGTAAAGCGAGCACTTTATCTATCTTTTTATCACTTACCATACCTATAATTATTCGCAAATTAATATATTTTTCGTGCAAAAGTTGATTTACGACAAACTGTATTCCTGCCTCATTATGCCCCGTATCACAGATTACACGAGGAGTTTCTGAAAGCAATTGCCAACGTCCCATAATACCAGTAAGACGACAAACATTTGCAAAACCATCAACAATTGCCTCATCTGATATATTAAATTTACCACGATTACGCAATTCCCGTATAGCAGTAAGCACCGTACGCCTATTTTTGTCTTGATAATAACCCTTCATCTCACAATCAGGCAATTCAGCATCAGCCATTTCGTCTGAAGCAAAATACAACGGCGCCCCAACCTCCGCTGCTTTATCCATAAACACCTGAGCCACTTCTGGTTGACGCTCTCCTATCACAACGGGAATACCAGACTTAATAATACCTGCTTTTTCTTGCGCTATTTCGGGAAGTGTCGCTCCAAGTAGGTCGGTGTGGTCAATACTAATATTGGTAATTACACTAATTTCAGGAGTAATGATATTTGTACAATCAAGACGTCCTCCAAGACCAACTTCAATAACTGCCACATCAACATTTTGCTCTGCAAAATAACGAAATGCCATTGCTGTAGTAATCTCAAAAAACGATGGATGAAGCTCTGCTATAAGCGGTTTTGCCAATTCAACAAACTCACATACAGCCTCCTCGCTAATCATTTCACCATTGATACGAATACGTTCACGAAAATCTTTAAGATGCGGAGATGTATAAAGACCTACTTTATAACCTGATTTTTGCAACACAGCTGCCATGAGATGAGAACAACTACCCTTCCCATTTGTACCTGCAACATGAATGGTACGAAAATTGTGGTGAGGATATTGAAATATACGGTCTAATTCATGCGTAGTTTCAAGTCCTGTTTTATATGCTTGTTTACCTACATTTTGAAACATAGGTGCTTGATTATAAAGAATTTCAATAGCAGTACTATAATTCATATTCTCAATTAGAAGTTAGGTGTTAAAAGTTAAGAGTTAATTTGTTTGCAAAAATAATTATTTTTTTGTAATTTTACAAGCGAATTAGTTGTGTTTTTTTTCGAAAAACACTAATAACTACCAACTGGTAACTAAATCAAAATACTATGGGAGCAAAGAAAAATTTTATCTTGGATACCAATGTGGTACTTCATGATTTCAAAGCAATTTACAACTTCGAAGAGAACGACATCTATTTACCAATGGTTGTTCTTGAAGAGTTAGATAAATTCAAAAAAGGCAACGACCAAATCAATTTCAACGCCCGCCAATTTGCACGCGAATTAGACGAAGTAGTTGAAAACAAAGACTTTGTAACCAAAGGAGCTTCACTTGGCGAGGGCAAAGGTCGCCTTTACATCCTACCAACAAACGAATGGCCTGAAGAATTAAACCAAACATTCACCGAGCATACACCCGACCACTACATATTGGGTGCAACGATTGCAATAGGCAAAAAACACCCAAAACAAAAAGCCATCCTTGTCACCAAAGATGTGAATTTAAGGATGAAGGCTCGCGCTGTGGGTTGTTTAGCAGAGGATTATATTACAGACAAGGTAGCGAGTATTGATATGTTTGAGAAAGATTATGAAACATTTGAAAATATTGAGCCCGAATTGATTGATAGATTGTATGCAGAAAAGAATGGTTTAGATGTAGATGAGTTTGCATTTAAAAATGATATTGTAGCTAATGAGTGTTTTATATTGAAAAGTAATCGTGCAAGTGTGTTAGCAAGGCATGTAGCAAGCGAAAGTGTGATACGCAAAGTCAACAAGTTGCGCAATTTTGGTATTGAACCTCGTAATGCGGAGCAGGCTTTTGCGATGGATGTACTACTCGATCCTGAAATACAACTAATTGCACTCACAGGTCGCGCAGGCACAGGAAAGACTTTATTGGCTTTGGCTGCAGCCCTCACTCAACATGAAGACTATGAGCAAATTATGTTAGCTCGTCCAATTGTTGCCATGTCAAACAAAGACTTAGGCGCACTACCCGGCGATGCACAAGAAAAAGTAGCTCCATACATGCAACCTCTATTCGACAACCTAAATGTAATAAAACACGCTCTCTCCTACACAGGCAAAGAAGTACACGAAATCGACGTAATGCAACAAAACGGACAATTAGTAATCGAAGCATTAGCCTATATCCGCGGACGTAGCCTGAGCAACACCTACTTCATAATCGACGAAGCACAAAACCTTACGCCTCACGAAATTAAAACCATCATCACTCGCGCTGGCGAAGGCACTAAAATAGTATTTACCGGCGACATCCACCAAATCGACCAACCTTACCTCGACATGCAATCAAACGGATTGGTCTATATGATCGACAAAATGAAAGGACAAGACATCTTCGCTCACGTAAATTTAGTCAAAGGTGAACGCAGCGAACTATCAGAATTAGCAAGCAAACTATTATAAAACAAAACCACATAGGCTGAGTTGAATCACTAATTTCAACACAGCCTTTTTCATATTTATTATAATACCTTATCTATTTGCTAATCTCAATAATTTTTTGTAACTTTGCGCCGAATTTTAAGTGTATAAAAATAAACTGTAAACTTTATGAATGTAGTTACAAAAACCATCACCCTCGCTGATGGTCGCACCATTACCCTCGAAACAGGTAAATTGGCTAAACAAGCCGACGGTGCAGTGATGCTTACAATGGGCAAAACAATGCTCCTCGCTACCGTATGTAGCGCAAAAGATGCCGTTCCTGGCACAGATTTCATGCCACTCTCTGTGGACTATAAAGAAAAATTTGCTTCTAACGGACGCTTCCCTGGCGGTTTCACTCGCCGCGAAGGTCGCTCAAGCGACTACGAAATCCTCGTATCTCGTCTTGTTGACCGCGCTCTCCGTCCTCTCTTCCCAGACGATTATCACGCTGAAACTTTCGTTAACGTAACTCTATACTCTGCCGATGGCGTTGACATGCCTGACGCACTCGCAGGTCTCGCAGCTTCTGCTGCCCTTGCAGTATCTGACGTTCCTTTCAACGGTCCTATCTCTGAAGTTCGCGTAGCTCGCATCAACGGCGAATACGTCATCAACCCAACTTTCGAAGCTCTCGAACAAGCCGACATGGACATCATGGTTGCTGCTACTATCGACAACATCATGATGGTTGAAGGCGAAATGAAAGAGGTTTCTGAAGCCGACCTTCTCGAAGGTCTTAAAGTGGCTCACGAAGCTATCAAAGTTCACTGCCAAGCTCAGCTCGAACTCATGGAAGCTGCTGGTAAAACAGTGAAACGCGTTTACTGCCACGAAGAAAACGACGAAGACCTCCGTCGCGACGTTCACGAAAAAACTTATGCTAAAGCTTACGCAGTAGCGACTTCTTGCAACGCCGACAAACACTCTCGCGCAGAAAACTTCGCTGCTGTCCTCGAAGAATACAAAGCAAACTTCTCTGAAGAAGAACTCGAAGAAAAAGGCGCACTCATCGCTCGCTACTATCACGACGTAGAAAAAGAAGCTATGCGTCGCTCAATCCTCGACGAAGGCAAACGCCTCGATGGTCGTAAAACAACCGAAATCCGCCCAATCTGGTCAGAAGTAGGTTATCTCCCAGGCCCTCACGGCTCTGCAATCTTCACTCGCGGCGAAACTCAATCTTTGAGTACTGTTACTCTCGGCACAAAAATGGATGAAAAAATCATCGACGAAGCACTCATCGTAGGTCGCGACCGTTTCATCCTACACTACAACTTCCCTCCATTCTCTACAGGTGAAGCCCGTGCATCTCGTGGTATCGGCCGTCGCGAAATCGGTCACGGTAACCTCGCTTACCGCGCTCTCAAACCAATGATTCCTACCGACTACCCTTACGTAGTACGCGTAGTATCAGATATTCTCGAATCTAACGGTTCATCTTCTATGGCAACTGTTTGTGCAGGCTGTCTCGCTCTTATGGATGCCGGTGTGCCTATCCACAAACCAGTTTCTGGTATCGCAATGGGTCTTATCTCTGAAAACAAAGGTACTAACTACGCTGTTCTCAGCGATATCCTCGGCGACGAAGACCACCTCGGCGATATGGACTTCAAAGTAACAGGTACTCGCGATGGTATCACAGCAACTCAAATGGACATCAAAGTTGATGGTCTTAGCTACGAAATCCTCGAAAAAGCTCTTAAACAAGCTCGTGACGGACGTATGCACATCCTCGACAAAATCCAAGAAACACTTGCCGAACCACGTCCAGACCTCAAACCACACGCACCACGCATCGTCACTATGATGATTCCTAAAGAACTCATCGGTGCAGTTATCGGCCCTGGCGGTAAAATCATCCAAGGCATCCAAGCCGAATCTGGTGCGGTTGTTACAATCGAAGAAGTTGAAGAAGGTGGCCGCGTAGAAATCGCAGGTACTAACAAAGCTCAAATCGATTCTGCTGTAGCTCAAATCAAAGCAATCGTAGCAATCCCTGAAGTAGGCGAAACTTACATAGCTAAAGTAAAATCTATCATGGCTTACGGCTGTTTCGTTGAATTTATGCCAGGCAAAGAAGGCCTCCTCCATATCTCTGAAATCGACTGGCGTCGTTTCGAAACAATGGAAGAAACAGGTATCAAAGAAGGCGATTCAATCGATGTTAAACTTCTCGAAATCGACCCTAAAACAGGTAAATTCAAACTCTCAGCAAAAGTATTAAAAGAAAAACCTGAAGGTTATGCAGAGCCAGAGCGTCGTCCTCGTCCTGAACGCCGTCCACGCCCAGAACGTCCTGAACGTGGAGAACGTCGTCCTCGTCCACAACACAACGACGAACGTCCAGCAGAACAACCTGCAGCACCACAAAACGACGAAACAATCGAATTCTAATTCATAACAAAAGGTGGTGTCAAGAATGACACCACCTTTTTAATTTTTCCCCACTAATAACTAATAACTAATAACTAATAACTACTAACTACTAACTAAAAAAAGCTCCCATAGTTTAATGGATAGAATGAAGGATTCCGGTTCCTTTGGTTGCGGTTCGATTCCGCATGGGAGTACAAAAAAAAGTGGATAACCTAATCAGTTATCCACTTTTTTATACTTATCAAACAAGCATTATTTTACAAATTTAACATAAGAACCATTTGTTTGCAACAAATAAGTACCTTTTGACAAACTATTCAAATTGAATGATGCTTTTTCTGAATCAGCAGTTTTTTGCATTACAAGTTTACCATCCATTGAATAAACCGACAAAGCATCGCCAGCTTCAATTCCATTAACATACAATACATCACCCTCTTGATAAATTACAAGTTGTGAATCATCTGACACAAATTCTATTGCAGTATAAGGACGATCTGTCAATTTAACTTCGTATGCTTGATAGATTTCAAAGCCATTAATATTTGAATTATTAGTATTTTTACCAACCCAAACAGCCAAACGCATATTATCCAATACAAATTTATCTTTCAAAGTTTGAGTAAATTCTTCATTAATTGAACCATCTGACACCGAGAATTTATCTCCATACGCAGAAGTCATAAACGAACGAATAATATGTGTGTGATTATATTTTCCAGCAACACCAGCTTGAGTACCTGTAATATAATCTTCTATAGTAATAACACCTACTCGAAGATCACGAGCTTCAAAATCACCCAACAATTTAGCATCAACTGTAACACTAAGTTCACGTGTTGCTTCATCTAATTCATAATGAACATCCAAATCGATAGGCGACATATTCTTTTGAATTACCTCCATATAATCTTCCAAAACATTACGTGAACCAACTTCATTTACGCTAAACACAGGTCCTGTTGCACCATTAGAAGAAGTTACACCTACATTCAAAAGATTAACACGGTCAAGCATAGTTCCAGGAGCGTATGTCATTGATGCTCCATAAAAATTAACAGCATCATAACTTCCATCAACAGTAAGTTCTGAAGCATTATATCCTGCGTGGTGAATAGCCCATACATATTTTTCTTCACCCAACTCATCAATAGCATTGTGAAGATAATTGTGACCTGTAGGACAGTTTGAACACATAGTACCAGAGAACATTTCAAGCATTACAACTTTATTTTCAAACTCATTTGACACTTGTGTTTTAACTACTTGTTTGCTATCTTCTGCATTATCATCTTTATTTGCACCATTGATATTTTCAATAGTATAAATAACATCGTATTCTCCTTCTTCTGTCAATTGAATATCTTTATAAAAAATATTCAACGCATCACCATTTTTAAGAGCTTTCTCCAACTCTTCTGTTTTACGATATACCTCTTTATCATTTGCATAAACTACAAAATCAAAAGAATTAACCTCTTTATCTACTGTATTCGAAATATTAGCCACAGCATCAAATTTCGAATCTGTACGAGCAAAAGATGCTGTACGTATTGCATTCATTGCAAGGTTATATGACGGCATATTATCGCCCGATACAACAACTTTAATAGTAAAGTTACCACAATTAGAATATTGTATCCATTTAGTTCCGTCAAGAATCCATGTCGCATTTGCATTTGGTGAAATATTATTACCATCACCACCAATAGGCAAACCTCCACATTCTATTGTGTAACCAAAAAACAACTCAGAAGAAGCATCAATCGCATAAAAATTATCGAATACCAATTCGTTCCATGCGCCAAACACCACTTTTGCAGTATCATAATCTTGTTCCCAGAGATTATCACCTTTCAAAGTTCTACGAATCCAAAACTTCATGCTTGCCACAGAATCTGGAGTCCAAGTTTCATGTGCAGCCAAACCAACCGACATTTTGATAACATAATTACCTTTATATGTCAAAAGTTGTTTTTGTGTCAATTTAATTGCTACTGATTGTGCAACTACATCTTGGTTTTCTGCAGCACCACAAGCCGAAACAATATCCTCAGATGCATATTTCAATACAGCCTGCTCTGTTGTATCAATAGCATTTTGCGCAGTTAACGAAAATACTCCACACAATAATGCAATAAATAAAATAGTTTTTTTCATAAATAAATACTTTTTAATATTTTACCAAAAAAGCGGAGAACTCGCAATAAGTCCCCGCAATTTTCTACTCCAAACAATATTATTCAGCAGGAGTATAGTTATAGTTAACTGAGAATGTCACATTATCTGTACCATCAGAGAATGTAAATTCTGCAGGGAATACAGTAGCAACTTCTGTCATAGGAGCCAAGTGCAAATCTACTGTTTGCATTTCACCAGCAGGAACTACACCTATAGCCCATACTTGTTCTGCTTTTCCATCACCAGGCATACAAGCAGATGTACACAAAGAAGCAAACGCAGTTGTAAGATCATATTTACGAACTTCTTTTACTGTGAATTCTTTAGCTTCACTTGAAGCATTTTTAAGTTCTACATGAAGAATAAGTTCATAAGTTTTTGCACTCCAGCTTTTCATACCGATTTCAAATGTTTTACCATTTACATCAGCAGCATTACCCCAATTAAGAACAACTGGACCTGTATGTTCTGTAGTTTCCGTTGGTTGTTTTGGTTTTTCTGTACCATTATCACAACTAACAAGAGCAAATGCAGCCAAAACTGCTACGAATAAAAATTTCAATGATTTCATAATTTTTTAATCTTTTTTTTATCGAAAGGCAAAGCCCCTCTTGGTTAATAATAAATTTATACAAATTTAATGAGAGGCATTACCCAAAGCAACTTGCGCTGCTTGAACAACCTCTTTTGTTTCTGTATTGATAAGTACAGCAACAACTGCACAATTATCAGCAACATAACGAGATTCTATTTCAAAAGAATACTCTTTCGTTACAGAAGCAGTTAAGTTACCCAATTCATCACCCCACAACGAATTCAAGGTTTTGCGGAATACATGTTGATGAACATAATTATTACCTTGTGAAGCTTGAGGTGCAACAATATTGTTTTCTACCAACCACATTTGCAATGATACATTATAATTCATTACAGTATCAGGTGTAACAGTAGCAACAACTTTATGACCACCATCTTTTGAATATTTCAAATCAACGAAACAATCAGGATTAATAGCTCGTTGTTCCATAACTTGAGCCATCCACTCATCTTTTCCTTGAAGATATTCGTTATCAAATTTACGACCATTTACAACACCCGTAGGGAATGCTGTTGTAGAAGAACCTCCATAAGCCGACAAATATGCCATTGCATCTTCTGTACTAAGAGCATTAACTGCATTTTCTGGAGTTGTAAAACCATGACCTGCTGGATGCATTGCTACCACAACAATATTCTCATTAAGAGCCTCAACCAAAGTATGAGCAACAACTGCTGCACCCGGACAGTTAACACATTTCCAACCTGTAAACTCAAGTAACAAAACATTACGTTTTGATGGTTCCATTTCAACAACCTCCAATCTGTCATTTTCAGGAATTACATCACAAGCAACAAACGCAACTACTGTCGCTAAAACAGCAAATATCAAACTTTTTATTTTCATAAATCAGACAAAATTAGAGATTAGAAACTTACACTATAAGACAACGCCAAACCTTTCGATGTTGGCACATAACGACAAACACCACCTGAGCAATTATAACCAGCACGTGTACGTCCGTACGACAATAAAATACGATGAGCTCCCCAGCTATAAGCCGCTGCTATTTTATAATAGTGTTGCTTAGTCGCATCAATATTATAAAGGTCTGAAACTTCAATCATTGCATGTTTAAACAACGATATTTCATACAATGCATAAATCCATTGACCACGATCTTGACGAGTAAACAAATATTGCAACTCACCACGCATACCTATATTTTTCGATGGGTTATATTTCAACTCAACTATACCAATATGCGAATTTACAATATTTCCAGGTTTTGAGGCTTTAAATCCAAAACCTTCTTCTTCTGCATCCCAAGCATGTTTCTCTACAACAGCTTGATTATATTGTTGGAACATGTAGAGAGCTGTCATTGCGAGTTTTTTTGTTATTTTCTTTGAAAATTCCAAATGCGCATCAAGATAATATGTTTCATCGCCAAAGCCAAAGAAAGGTGATGTATAACCTTGTGTTCCCTGCAAAGTACCAGTTTCATTTACAGCAACAGGATCGGCTTTAATACCACGAATATAAGTACCATTCAAACGGAAACTTGTACCATATTTACCACCCATGGGAGTTTTACGTTTGAAAGTATAACGAGCTTCAGCCTGAAACGCCCACTCACCACGAGCTGTAGGACTACCATATTGAGTTGCGTATGGATACATAGCAGCAAGTGCGTATGTATGTGTCATAGAGAATGCAGGCATGTGGTTGATATTACCGGCTAAACCTGTGATAGTACGGTCAGAACGGAACGACATATTTTCCGAACGTTTTGCTTGTACAATAAAACTCATTCCTCGTTGAGAATAAGCCAACGACAACATAGCAACTTGACCAGGTTTATAGATATATTCATTTTCTGCAGATGGGTCATTTGCCTTATAAGCATACTCAACCAAAGCATTCCATCCTCCTTTTTGAAAACGAAGACGCACATCACCTGCACCAACAAATTGTGGTAAATTCAATTTATAAAGTGGACTTGGTTGAATAACTTCATCTGGATCATATTTACTAACATACGAAGCTCCAAACAAAAGATTATAACCTCCATCTTGCATAACTTTTGACCATTCACTAATATTCAATTCGAGGTCGGCTCCCATTACAACTCCTTGCGAATAGTCGAAACCAAATGCATTATCCATTCCGTAATTGAAATACCTACGTTGCATACCACCCAACGCTTTAATGCGAATTCCTTTATAGGGTGTAAATACAAAACGTGCGCCACGCAACGAATTATCTACACCAAGAGGACGATCTTCGTATGCACGGAAAATAAATCCCATACCAAATTGGTCGTAAATATTACCAACAGTGGCTTCAAACCATTTGTATTTACCTGTTACGTAAATATTTGGCAAACCACCACCAGCAAAACCTTGTTCAAAACCAGGTAGAGGACAATGCAATAACTCAAGACGAGCACCTGCTGTTACATATTGACTTACCAACGACAAATCAAGATATGAATTACTTACAAAAGGACCATTATATTCAGCTTTATCAATAGCTTGACCTCTTGAATTAACAACACTATCAGCTTGTCCTACAAGTGCATCTGTTTGGAAGTTACCTTTCAATGTAACACCCCCACCATCAGCTTTTGCGATAGCAGGGAGCATTAATAATCCGACAAAAACTATGCCGATTATACTTCTTAATTGTTTAATCATTATTATAGATTATTAGTAGCGAGTAGCGAGTAGCGAAACTTTTTTTAAAAAAAAAGCCTCGTTACTCGTTACTATACACTCAATTACTTATTTTACAAGTTCACGTACTTTTTCTATCAACTCTTCCTCTCCTCCAGCAACATATCCTTGGTGACTGTAAACAATTTTACCATTGCCATCAACAATAAATACATAAGGCACCATAGTACCAACGTTCATTGCACGGCTAAAGTCGCAGTTAGGGTCGAGCAACACTTCATATTCCCAACCTTTTGAATCAACAAGAGGTTTAACTTTATCAACATTTTGACCTTGGTCGATAGAAACAGCAATAAGTTTTACACCTGTTTCTTCTTCCCAATCTACGATTTGTTCGTGGATTGCATCAAGTTCACGTTGACATGGTTTACACCAAGTAGCAAAGAAACTAATAATAAATGGTTTACCATCATTATTCAATTTAGCAGTATTCACTGTTTTACCATCAATGTTTTTTAAAGTAACAGATGGAAGTTGAGCAAAACAGCCTACGGCCATCATTGCTACCATAATTAAAGCAAATGTTTTTTTCATAAGTTATCAATTATTTATTTATGTTTTTTATTTAATTAGACTACAAAAATACATAAAAGTAAAAACGCAAAGCCTATTTTTTTCGATAAACTCTAATATAATCGATTTCAAAATCTGCTTCTCCTCCTTTTTTACCCTCTGCAATGAATGAATTAATCATAGGATACATAGCCTCTTGAGGCATAAAATTAGATGTACGGAATATTTCAAAATCGTTAATATACCATATCAACTCTTTTTCGTTCCATTCAAAAGAATAAACAAAGAAGTTCGAGAGGTTAAGACCCTTAATACGAGAAGATGTATATTTTGTTTCAAATTTAGAACTCCAATATATACCTACCTCAATTTCTCCATTTTCACACTTACAAATATTGATATGTGGTGTTTTTTCTTCTCCCTTCAACCAAAAAGCATGTGTAACTCCTTTAGCTCCTGCAAAACGCATTTTCGCACGATAAAGTCCACCTTTTTGACAAACTGCATTACAACCATGAATGACATCTGCTGTATAAGCAAACTCTTTTTGAACGAAGCCTTTTTCTGGATGCCATGCCAAAGCTTCATTTTTCTTTTCTTTGGTTACAATATGCAAATTACCTCCTATGACACGTACATTATCACCATTATTATTTGATTGTTGTTCATTAACAAAAGAGTGTTTTCCAACAAAAGCAGGTGTTTTATAATGGAAACCAACTTCCCATTTAGAAGCATCAAGCGAATTCCAATCAAAATTATCTTCAAAAGTCAACTCATAACCAGCCACAGACGCAAAATCTTCTAATTTATGCTTTACGTAGAAACGAATATCGTCATTATCAGCCAATTTATGAAAACGCTCTTCTAATTGATATTCTTTTGTAGTTTCCCAACGTTTAGGATTTGCCCAAAATTCATTATTTTTTTGAAATTCGGGATGTGTAACTTTCTCTTTTAACTCCAAATACTCCTTTACTATATAAGAGTTATGAAAACGAGTATAGATTTTGTATTCTTTAGATTTTTCAAATTTCTTTAATCGTGTAAGTTCTGGCGATTGTTTTACCAAGTCATGATTAGCCAAAGAAACAAACTCAGGAGTATCTTTAAAAGCCAAATAATCTGCCAATTCTTTTGATTCTAAAACACTAAAATATACTCTCAAATCAGAATTTTTTTCTAATTTTTTAAATTTCGACATATCACGATACTCTTGAGTATCTTTATATTTACGAGTACGAAGTGTACGTTTCAACTCTTTAAAACTTGCAGATTTAACTTGCTCATAGAGTTCTTTATACTCTTCTAATTCCTTTGATTCAGCAACCAAAAGATAGCGTTTATAATCAGCAGCCTCTTTATGAAGTTTGTCTTCATATTTAACTGTTGACATCAATCCACCAAAAAGATTTTTCCAATAGAGATTCATATATTAGACTTTTAGTAGCGAGTAGCAAGATATTAGACTTACTCGCCTCGCTCGTTTTCTATTTTAATTATTTCTTCTTTCAACTCATCTAAAATATCAACTACTTTCAAATTACCATTACGAGTAAATTTATAGCCCAACCCTTCTTTTAATATTTTATCAAATTGCAATAACAATCCCATCCAAAAATTATTAGGATTAAATAATATTGTTGGCTTGTCATGCTCTCCAACCATACATGATGATATTGTATCAAACATCTCATCAAGCGTACCAAAACCACCAGGTAATACAACAAATACATCAGCATACTCCTTAAGCATTGTTTTACGCTCTGCCATATCACCTACCACAAATAATTCAGTAGGCAAATCGCTTTTACGACCTTTTTCAACAATACATTCTGGAATTATACCCACTATATCACCACCTGCATCTGCTGCACCTTCTGCCACAGCACTCATCAATCCACCTGTCGCACCACCATAGACAAGTGTATGACCCTCATGTGCCACCCACTTGCCAAATTCAGTAGCTAATTGCTTAAACTCATCGCACACTTGATCTGACGACGAACAATATACACAAATATTCATATAGTACAAAGTAACAAGTAAAAAGTAAAAAGAATCCTATCTGCATTAAAAAATATCACGAAACAAGTCTTGCGACTTGCGACTTTCTACTTAATACTTTTTTTTAGATTTCTCCTGCTTGAATTTTAGCATGCATGCTTGCTGCTGCTTTGCGACCATCGCCCATTGCAAGAATAACAGTTGCACCACCACGAACGATGTCGCCACCTGCAAAGATTGTAGGAATTGAAGATTGCAATGTATCATCACCCACTTCGATAGTACCTTTGCGAGTAACTGCCAAGCCTTCAATTGCACTTGGAATCAATGGATTTGGCGATACACCAACGCTCACAATTACTTCATCAACATCAATAGTTTCAATTGCTCCAGGTATTGGCTCTGGTTTACGACGACCTGACGCATCAGGTTCACCAAGTGCCATTTTTTGAAGCAACATTTGTGATACACGACCTTTTTCGTTACCTTTATATTCAATAGGATTATGAAGTGTCAAAAATTCAACGCCCTCTTCTTTAGCGTGTTTCACCTCTTCAAGACGAGCAGGCATCTCTTCTTCCGAACGACGATAAACAATCATAGCACGCTCTGCACCAAGACGTTTTGCTGTACGAACTGAGTCCATAGCAGTGTTACCACCACCAATAACTGCCACACGTTTACCTTTCAACACCGGAGTATCTGTGTTAGATTTTGCAGCACCCATCAAGTTCACACGTGTCAAATATTCGTTAGACGACATAATACCGATGAGGTTTTCACCAGGAATATTCATGAAGTTAGGAAGACCTGCACCCGAAGCTACAAACATAGCACGGAAACCTTCTTCTTTCAATTGGTCATACGAAATTGTTTTACCTACGATGCAGTTTTTAACGAATGTAACACCCATTTTTTCGAGGTTACGAATCTCTACATCTACAATATTATTAGGCAAACGGAATTCTGGAATACCATATTTCAACACACCACCAATTTCGTGCAATGCTTCAAACACAGTAACTTGATAGCCCAATTTAGCCATATCACCAGCGAATGACAAACCGCAAGGACCTGAACCTACTACGGCAATCTTAATTCCATTCGAAGCAGCAACTTCTGGCACAGCCATTTGACCACTATTACGTTCATAATCAGCAGCAAAACGTTCAAGATAACCAATAGCCACAGCAGGTTTACCTGTTTTAGTGTGAATACACTTGCTTTCACATTGACGCTCTTGAGGACAAACACGACCACAAACAGCAGGCAAAGCCGATGTTTGTTTCAATACTTTAGCAGCTTCAAAAATTTCGCCACGCTCAATATTTTTGATAAATGTAGGGATATTAATACTTACAGGACAACCTTGCATACACGATGGATTTGGGCAGTCAAGACAACGTTTTGCCTCCAACAATGCTTGCTCCATTGTAAGACCTTGGTTTACCTCTTCAGAATTTTTGCTACGATATTCACCATCCAACTCATTCATCTTCACGCGCTCAATAGCCATACGCTCTTTTGGTTTCATGGCAGTACGCAATTCTTCGCGCCATGCTTCATTTCTTCTTTCCATATTTATATTAATTCATAATTCATAATTCATAATTCATAATTTAATTAACACCGAATGGCTAATTGTGAATTGTGAATTATGCATTGTGCATTGGTTTAAATTTTTCAAATGATTCTACTTCTGCATCTTTATAAGCCGAAAGGCGCATCATCATCTCATCAAAATCCACTTGATGAGCATCAAATTCAGGACCATCCACGCAAACAAACTTAGTTTGACCACCAACTGTAACACGACAAGCACCACACATACCAGTTCCGTCAACCATGATAGTATTCAACGACGCAACAGTAGGAATTTCATATTTTTTAGTCAAAAGACTAACAAATTTCATCATAACAGCAGGACCGATTGTAACACACATATCCACTTTCTCACGATTAATCACCTCTTCAACACCTTGTGTGATAAGGCCTTTATTACCATAAGAACCATCATCTGTCATAATCACTACCTCATCACTATACTCACGCACTTGTTCTTCAAGGATGATAAGGTCTTTTGTACGACCAGCAAGAATAGAAACCACACGATTGCCAGCTTCTTTCATCGCTTTAATAATAGGCAACATAGGAGCAACACCCACACCACCTCCAGCACATACTACTGTACCGAATTTTTCAATATGTGTAGCCTTACCAAGTGGACCAACCAAATCAAGCACTTCATCACCTACGTTGAGGTTACACAATTTTGTTGACGACACACCCATTTTTTGCACAACAAGTGTAATTGTACCACGAGCAACGTCAGAATCTGCGATAGTCAAAGGCATACGTTCTCCATCTTTATCAACGCGAACGATAACAAAGTGACCAGCCTTACGCGATTTTGCAATCAAAGGAGCTTCAATCTCCAACATTACAACATTTGCCGAAAAATGCTGTTTGTTTACAATTTTATTCATTTCTATATCTTTATTATTCAATTTAATACTTCATCAATCAAATAAACAAAAATCTTCAATTACAAACGCTCACACTTACCCACTATACACAACCACAATCTACACAATCTTTCAATTTGCAAAGATAATAAAAGTTTTTTATTCTACAATTATTTTCTACAAAAATTAAAAAAATATCCAACCAAGTTATATTTTCACCACATATTGCTTGTTTCATTATTTTTTAATATCTTTGCAAAATAGAATATTATAAAAAATCATTATGCAACAAAAAATAGAACTTATTTCGAAAAGATTGAATATCAGTGCTACGAGTGTGGCTGGGGTATTGAAATTATTAGAAGATGGGGCTACGATTCCGTTCATTGCACGATACAGAAAAGAGGCTACGGGAGGATTAGACGAAGTTGCTATTGCAACAATTGCTACAGAGAGCGAAAAAATTGACGAACTAGTAAAACGCAAAGCGTTTGTGATAGAGGCAATTGAGGCTGCTGGTGCATTGACCGATGAGTTAAAGGCGAGAATAGAAAATTCGTGGGAACCAAACGAAATTGAGGACATATATCTGCCATACAAACAGAAAAAACGCACTCGTGCAACTATTGCTCGCGAAGCAAGATTAGAGCCTTTGGCAAAAATCATTATGTCGGGCAAATGCGCTGACATAGAAAGCACTGCCTCTCGATATATAAACGACAAAGTTGCTACAACCAATGATGCTATAAGCGGCGCACAAGATATTATTGCAGAATGGGTTAGCGAAAGTGAAGCTGCACGCAATACAGTGCGCCGATTATTTGACCGCGAGGCTGTAATCACAAGTCATGTTGTGCGCGGCAAAGAGGAAGAGGCGGCAAATTATCGCGACTATTTCGAAAAATTATACCGTCTATCACGTTGTCCGTCGCATGCACTATTGGCTATGCGCCGTGGCGAAAGCGAAAAATTGTTGAAAGTGAATATCGAAATAGATGATGACGAAGCTATTGAGAGATTGGAAAAGATATTCATTAAATCAGAAAATAATACAGCTGACATAATCCGCCGTGCAATAAAAGATGGCTACAAACGATTATTGGCTCCAAGCATCGAGACCGAATTTGCCAATTTGAGCAAAGAAAAAGCCGACCTCGAAGCTACACGCATATTTGCGAACAACCTGAAACAACTACTATTAGCCGCTCCATTAGGACAAAAACGCACGATGGGCATCGACCCTGGATTCCGCACAGGTTGCAAAGTGGTATGTCTCGACGCACAAGGCAATTTGCTCTACAACGAAACTATCTACCCTCACCCACCGAAAAGCGAAACTGCGATGGCGATAAAAAAAATTGCAACCCTCGCCGAACAATACAAAATAGAGGCAATTGCAATAGGTAATGGTACAGCAGGGCGTGAAACTGAACAATTTATACAAAAGGTAAGTTTCCGCAATCCGCCACAAGTGTTTGTGGTGAGCGAAAGCGGAGCAAGTATCTATTCGGCATCAGCTGTAGCACGCGAGGAGTTTCCCGACTACGATGTTACGGTGCGTGGCGCAGTGTCGATTGGTCGCCGATTGATGGATCCGCTTGCCGAATTGGTAAAAATTGATGCAAAAAATATTGGTGTAGGACAATATCAACACGATGTGGACCAAACTATGCTACGCCAAGCCCTCGACCAAACGGTAGAGACGTGTGTAAACTCGGTAGGTGTGGAGGTGAACAACGCCTCGAAACAACTGCTCACATACGTTGCTGGTGTTGGACCTAAATTGGCACAAAACATCATCGACTACCGCACCAAAAATGGTGGTTTCAAATCGCGCAAAGAGCTATTGAAAGTGGCAAAAATGGGAGCGAAAACCTACGAGCAATGTGCTGGTTTCATTCGTGTAGCAGCGTCGGACAATCCTCTCGACCGCTCAGCAGTGCACCCTGAACGATATGCTTTGGTCGAACGAATGGCTAAAGATTTAGGCGTAAAAGTCGAAGATTTAATCAACAATGCCGAATTACGCAAACAAATCGACATAAACAAATATGTTAGCGCAGAGGTAGGTTTACCTACATTGCAAGACATCATGTCCGAATTAGAAAAACCAGGTCGCGACCCTCGTATGCAAATCGAGGCTTGGAGTTTCGACCCAAATATCCGCACTATCAACGACCTGCATGAAGGTATGTTGTTAGATGGCGAAATAACAAACATCACCAATTTCGGTGCATTTGTCAACATCGGCATCAAAGAAAACGGACTATTACACATATCTCAAATCGCTGACCACCGTATCACCTCAATCGAAGAGGTACTGCACATCAACCAACACGTCAAAGTGCGCGTCCTCGACCTCGACCTCGACCGCCGTCGCATCAGCCTTACGATGAAGAATTAAATAAACAAATTCATATAATTATTTTGCTTGATAGAAAAAATTAAGTAACTTTGCAAACGTAAAAAGCCCACGCAAGGGACAAAACAGATTTACATTTGTTTTCAAAAACAGGTGGGAACTATTTTACAAACATACATAATAAAACAAGGCGTCATATAACGTTTTGACTTGGCTACTTGAAACTTCGCAACTTTCATAAAAACTCCAAGACACTACGGCATATTGATGTCCTCGGGATATGTATATCCATATCAGTGCACACCAATGGTGTGTGCATTATC
>JBGVPL010000045.1:0-15386 GCA_045126975.1 Candidatus Aphodosoma sp.
ACAATACGCTTTTGCAAACAATGCAACCTATTGTCAATTTTCAAGAATTATATTTTCGTACTGGTGATGAACGTAATCTTCGTCCGATGCGTTTGAAAGATGTTGCTGATAAAGTAGGCTTTGATATTAGTACTATTTCGCGCGTAAGCAATAGTAAATATGTTGAAACAGAGTGGGGTGTTATACCTTTGAAATATTTCTTCTCTGAAAGTATGAGCACCACCGATGGTGAGGAGATTTCAAGTAAAGAGATAAAAACTATTATAAAAGAAACTATTGGTGCAGAAGATAAAAAAACACCAATTACCGATGATACTTTAACCGAAATACTTAATCAAAAAGGTTATAAAATTGCTCGTCGTACAGTAGCAAAATATCGCGAACAACTTAATATTCCTGTTGCTCGACTCCGTAGAGAACTATAAAATAACATAAATAATAAACATAAGTTGAAGTGTGAGTTTAATGCCGAATTAATGGTTTTATGCTATATGGTAAAGAATGGTAACTTTTAACTCTCAACTTTCAACTCTCAACTTTCAACTTTTAAAGTGTTTGCACGAATAATATCAATAATCTTACAACCAATATTCATTCCGCTTTACGGAGTCATACTGCTGACAGAGTATGACCCCGTATTGTCAAATCTACCTATATCAGCCAAATCATTGATTTGGCTTATTGTGTTTTTATCAACAGGTATATTCCCTGCTATTATTATTGGCATTGGAATGAAATATGGTGGTATAACTGATAGTTTTATTTCAAATCGAAAACAACGACCACTACCTTTCTTTCTTACTTTTTTAGGTTATTTATTTGGAGCTTATTGGTTGCATCGTGTCGGACTAAATACTTTTTATATTGCCCCTATTATTGGTGCGGCAGTATCGATACTTATCATATTGCCGATTAATCATTTTTGGAAAATTAGTGCTCACCTTTCTGGAATAGGTGGTTTGTGTGGTGGTATCTTTACTTTTGCTTTTATCTATGGCACAACATCGATTATACCTCTTGTTTGTTTAATCCTTTTAAGCGGTATATTAGCTTGGTCGAGAATTGAGCTGAAGGCTCATACACTCGGACAAGTTTGTTGTGGATGGCTAAATGGTTTTCTATCAGTAACTATAGGTTGGATTTTGTTAATGTAAACTACACTAAATATGAAACTAAAACTTATTCTTTTTGTCTTTTTAATCACATTATTTCAACAAAGTGGATTTGCTCAATCGGCAATTCCTCATTTCTCATCTCTCATTCCTCATTCTACTATTTCTTATGAAGTCTTAGATCTAAAAACGGGTGAAGTTGTAGCATCTTACAATCCAATGCAATGTGCTACGCCTGCATCTATTACTAAGCTAATTACCACAGCCACAGCACTTGAACTGCTTGGTGGCGATTTCCAATTCTCAACTTATATTGAAACTAATGGCACTATCGAAAATGGTATTCTTAATGGCGACCTTATCATTCGTGGTGGTGCAGACCCAACACTTGGTTCTATCCATCTTGGCGACCGTGCCTTTCTCGATTATTTTGTGAAAGTTATCAAACATAAAGGTATTAATCATATAACAGGTAATGTAATTATCGACCCTACGTGTCTTGACCGTTGTCCTGCTTCAGTGAAATGGATTTGGGAAGATATGGGTTTTCATTATGGTGCTGCAGCCTTTGGACTTTCTGCCTACGATAACACTTCTATAATCACGATGAATTCAGGTAATTTTGGTACAAAACCTATTGTAACAAGTGTATGGCCTGAAACACCAAATCTTGCGATTTATAACGAAGTAAAGACTCTTGCTATTCCAAATGATAGTGTCTGGGCTTTTTGTCAACCTCTTGGTCTTGCGCTCTATCTTCAAGGTGGTATGCCAGCTAATCGCAATAACTATGTTGTACGTACATCAATTCCTAATCCATCGTTTGTAGTGGCAAAAACTTTATACACAATGCTTAATAATTGGGGCGTACCAGTTGATGGTAATTATAGTGTGCAAACTGAATATTTCCCTGAACAACGCACTTTAATTTATGAGTATAAATCACGTAAATTGCGAGATATTATACGTTTGACGAATTTCAAAAGCAACAATCTATATGCTGAGCATACATTTCGTCGTCTTGGCAATATCGTAATGCCACACGAAGCAACATCTTTAGCTTCAGTACAAGTTGTTAAAGACTATTGGAAAAAACAAGGTATCGATGTTTCTGCTCTATTCCTTTATGATGGATGTGGACTTGCAGCCCAAAATGCTTATAGTGCCAATTTCTTAAATCAAATATTGGCACACATGCGCAAAAGTTCTAATTGGGACGACTTCTATCAATCACTTCCTCGTGCAGGACGTGAAGGTACTGTTGGCTCATTTCTCTATCGCACAAAACTACAAGACAAAGCCCGTCTTAAATCAGGTAGTTTAAGTGGTGTACAATGTTATAGTGGCTACATCATGTATGGCGACAAAGAATATGCAGTAACTATAATGGTAAACAATTTCACTTGTAAGCGTAAAGACCTTAAAAATCAAATCGAAGATTTATTACTTAATCTTGTAAAATAAAATTTATAGTTATCTGTAGTCATCTATAGTTATCTATAAAAACAAAAAATATGCTTCATTATCTACTCTCAATTGATTCAACAAGCACAGAACTTCGCCGTCGGATGTCGGCGGAAGAACTCCCACATGGATATTGCATATCTGCCGATTTTCAAACCAATGGGCATGGGCAAGCCACAAACCATTGGGAGAGCGAAGATAGTAAGAATTTGCTTTTCAGTCTGCTTTTAAGACCAACTGTAATTCCTGCATCCGAGCAATTTATTATTACTGAACTCATTACGCTTGCCATAATTAATGCTTTACAAGATGAAATCCGTCAAAAAATAACAATCAAATGGCCAAACGATATCTATGTCGGTAATCATAAACTCTGCGGTATTCTCATCGAAAATGCCCTTTGTGGACAAACTATCGACACTTGCATTGTAGGCATAGGCATCAATATCAATCAAGAAACTTTTACAAGCAATGCCCCTAACCCTATAAGTCTCACTCAACTCTCTGGGCGTACTCATGACCGACAGGCAATATTCGATGAAATCTATAAAAACATACTCAATTATTACGATTATCTTGCTGATAATTGGCAAAATGAAGATATAAAACAATCGCTTCATTATGAATATATGAACAACCTCTATCGTCGTACAGGTCTTCATGAATATTCAACACCCGAAGGCGAACATTTTCGTGCCGAAATAGAAAATATAGGTCCACAAGGTCATCTCACACTCCGTCTTGAATCTGGCGAACAACGCATATTTGCTTTCAAAGAAGTAATATTTGAACTGAAATAAATGGATTTTAAACTAACATCAAGCTATGCTCCAACAGGTGATCAACCTCAGGCAATTCAAGAATTGACTGAGGGTATCCGTCGTGGTGTGCCTTTTCAAACTCTGCTTGGTGTTACGGGCTCGGGTAAGACATTCACTATGGCAAATGTAATTGCCAATATTGGACGTCCTACGCTTATTCTTTCACATAATAAAACTCTTGCAGCTCAGCTTTTCAGCGAATTCAAAGCCTTTTTCCCTGAAAATGCGGTGGAATATTTTGTTTCTTATTATGACTATTATCAGCCGGAAGCCTATATTCCGCACACTGATACATATATCGAAAAAGACCTCGCAATTAACGATGAAATCGACCGTTTGCGCCTATCTGCTACAGCAGCACTGCTCTCTGGACGCAACGATGTTGTGATTGTTTCGTCAGTTTCTTGCCTTTATGGTATAGGTAATCCTGATGATTTTACGCAAAACTGTATTACTTTGAAGGCTGGACAGCGTTATTCCCGTCAGGATTTAATGTATCAATTAGTCAATGCTCAATACATTCGTAACGATATAGAGCTTAATCGTGGCAATTTTCGTGTAAAAGGCGAGACTATTGATATTTGTCTTTCATATACTGATTATATTGTGCGGGTGGTCTTTTGGGACGATGAAATCGACGTTATTGAAACATTAGACCTTGTAAATAATCATACTCTTCAACGCTTTGATGAGTTTAAAATATACCCTGCTAATATTTTTACTACAACTAAAGAGCGTGTCAATGCTGCTATTGACCAAATAGCTCTCGACCTTGGTCGTGAGGTGCAGGCTTTTATCGAACGTGGACAACCATACGAGGCAAAACGCTTAGAGGAACGTGTGAATTACGACCTTGAAATGATAAAAGAGGTAGGGTATTGCTCTGGAGTAGAGAATTATAGTCGCTATTTCGATAATCGTCCTCCTGGTTCACGCCCATTCTGCTTGTTGGACTATTTCCCAGATGACTTCTTGTTAATTATTGATGAGAGTCACGTTACAGTGCCACAAATTCGTGCTATGTATGGTGGTGATGCTTCGCGTAAAAAGAATTTGGTGCAGTATGGCTTTCGTCTTGAAGCTGCTTTGGATAATCGACCTTTGAAATTTGAAGAGTTTGAGCAACTTATTAAGCGAGCTATTTATGTTAGCGCAACACCTGCTGATTATGAATTGCAAAAATCCGAAGGTGTTATTGTAGAGCAAGTTATTCGTCCTACAGGTTTGCTTGATCCTATAATTGAAGTGCGTCCTACACTCAATCAGATTGATGATTTGATGGAAGAGATTGTTTTGCGAGTTGAGAAGGATGAGCGTGTGTTGGTTACGACTTTGACTAAGCGCATGGCTGAGGAACTTAATCTCTATCTTGAGCGCAATGGTGTGCGTTGTAACTATATACACTCTGATATTGATACACTTGAGCGTGTTCGTATTCTTGATGAGTTACGTGCAGGTATGTTTGATGTGCTCATTGGTGTCAATCTTTTGCGTGAAGGATTGGATTTGCCACAAGTGTCGTTGGTGGCTATTCTTGATGCCGATAAAGAAGGCTTTCTTCGTTCACATCGTTCACTTACTCAAACTGTTGGGCGTGCTGCTCGACACCTTAATGGTAAAGCAATTATGTATGCTGATATAATCACAGAATCGATGCGTTTGACTATAGATGAGACCGCTCGTCGTCGTGAAAAACAATTGAAATATAATGCCGATAATAATATAACACCACAAGCCGTTGCTTCTCGTACTACAATATCACCTCTCCCAACCAAAGGAGAGCCAGAACTTGATTCTCGTCCGACAAGTCCGACACGTCTGACCAGTCCGACTAGTCCGACCCGTCCGACAGAACTCTCAACTCCAACTCTCGCTGCCGATCCTGTGGTGCAATATATGACTAAATCCGATATAGAAAAATCAATCAAAAATGCTCGTCGTCGTATGGAAGAAGCTGCGAAAAAGCTCGATTTCATCGAAGCAGCACAATGGCGTGACGAAATGCTCCAACTCGAAGAAATGTTAAAATAAGGAATAGGGAACAAGTAACAGGGAACAAGGAATATTTGTTTGATTGCTCCGTTGTTTTGTGTCTTGCATCTTGTGTCTAATATCTAAACATCTAAAATATGAATTACGAAACAATTAAGAATCCTATCATCGCTGAATTTGCACTATTTCAACAATTTCTTGATTCAGCGTTTTCTGCCGAAGAACAATTGCTCAAACGTGTGCTTGATCATGTGAGTACACAAAAAGGCAAACAAGTGCGTCCTGTCTTTACCTTGCTTTGTGCAAAACTCTGTGCAGTACCTAATAGCAAAACGATAAATGTGGCGGCAGCATACGAGTTGTTACATACCGCAAGTCTTATTCACGATGATGTGGTTGATACAACTATGGAGCGTCGTGGGCAGCCATCAGCAAATGCTTTGTTCGATAATCGCACTGCAGTGCTTGTTGGAGATTATTTGTTGAGTAAGTCTATGCAATTTATTGCCGAAACAGGTGTGCCTGAGTTATATACTCAATTGGCAATGTTGGGTAATATATTGACTCGTGGTGAGTTGCTTCAGTTGCAGTATTCTTATTCTATTCCAAAGGAGGAAGATTATATTGAGATTATAAAGAAAAAAACAGCGGTGTTGTTTACTATTAGTGCTGAGTCAGCTGCAATTAGTGTGGGTGCTACTGCGGAGCAACGTGAAGCTTTGCGTCAATTTGCTGAGTATTTGGGTATTTGTTTCCAAATAAAAGACGATATTTTCGATTATACCCCTAATGCGCAAATAGGTAAGCCAACGTTGAATGATATTCGTGAGGGTAAGTTCACATTGCCTCTTATTCATGCTCTCGAAAGTATCCATGCAAATGAGGCATCATTGATACTTGATGCAGTGAAAAAACGTCAGTTTACAGAAGATTTCTTCTATAATATTGGTTCGCTTGTGGCTCGTACCGGGGGGATTGAATATGCAGAACAGCGAATGAATTATTATAAAGTCGAAGCTGAAAAAGCATTGAGTGTTTTCCATGATAATGAAATAAAACAAGCACTATTGAATCTTTTGGAATTTACTATTCAACGTAAAAAGTAAAAAAAAGAGCCGAGATATCGGCTCTTTTTTATTTTTAAAACTTTTGTTTTGATTGTTGATAATATTGTGTTTTTTTTATGTTTTCAGATATGTTATCAACTTTATTTTTTGTGTATAATTTATTGTGTGTTAGGTATTTACCCCCCCCCTCCATTATTAGATTTTATAAATTTTTGTTAAAAAATTTGTTTTTTTATAAAAAATAATGTACCTTTGTCGCGTATAAGTCTATTGATTATAATCATCTTTTTTATTATTATTAATTAAAATATGACTGCTATGAAAAAAATTGCTCTATTTGCTATTTTATTAGTATCTATCTCTTTGGCTTTTATTGGGTGTGAGCCAAAACAATCAGAAATGGATTTATCTGTTTTGACTGATACAGCTACTATTTCTGGTGCGTTGGTTTATGACGCTGGTGTTGATACAGCAGGTTCTGCTGATCAATATGCTATTAATCAAATTAAACCTGTAGCTAATCGTGTCATCTATGTAGAAATACCTTATGCTAGCTATAATTTTAATGCTGAGCAAAAGGGTTCTAAAATCTATGAAACAGTTACTGATTTAGATGGTAATTTCACAATTTCAGTACCAACTACTTCAACTGGTTTGAAAAATGTAACTGTTCGTATGCAAGAATTTACTGCATACAAATCAGAATACAAAAAAATGGATGGTTCAAATCCTGTTTTCGAAACAGATTTGTATCGTTATGAATGGAAAAAAGAGAATATTACTCTTAAACCAGGTTCTATTGATTTCTTGACAGAAACAGAACGTAAATGTACTGAAACAAAAGTTACTATTGAAGAATTGACAGAAACAATTACTTTGACAGGTAATATTCAGTTGGCATATGAGGCTGGTTTCCGTAAAGGTATCTATAAAGCTGCTGCTAATGCAACTGTTGAATTTGAAGCTGAATATCCAGAAGGCTTTGATGGCGTGTTGACTGCTGGTACTGTTACTGACGGCCAAGGTAATTATCGTATTACTTTGCCTTTGAAATCTTATAAAGATGGTTTCTCTTCTTTGTCTGTTAAAGTTTTAGGTCTTGCAGGTGATCCTTACGTTCACTATTCAACAGCTACAGATAAACAAACTTTGGCTGGTGCTTATGTGGCTGAGGATGTACTTTCTCTCTATAGTGGAGCTTCTGAGTTTATTGAAGGCGTAGAGCATAAAATGAAAACAATGTATCTCCGTTTCACTCCTGGTTATACAAATAATCTTGCTAATGAAGTAGCTCCTTCTACTTATACTAGCGATCTTGTTGGTTGGGAAAAATATGATGGATTTACTGAAACTATTACTTTCACTGGTAAATATTTATTGGCAACAAGTGCTGGTTATGGCGTAGGTACATATACCAATAAAACAGGTGAAGGTCTTTTCCTTGTAGATTATGGTGATGCTTTGCGTGGAAGTAAGTACTTGTTTGCTCCAGTTAACGAAGATGGTACTTTCTCTTTCGAACTTCCAGTAACTGATAAAGAAGAAAAATTTAAAGTTATTAGTGCTTACGACAATGCTAAAGAATTCAGATATGCTCATTATAAAAACGAAAAAGATATCGTTGAAATTACAGGTACATACGCACCTTATGAAATAGTTACTGAGTTGGGCGCAGAATGGAACGATTTAGGTACTACATATTTCACATTTAATCCTTCTTCTTCTATTACTCCTGAGCAATTGAATGATATCGATTGGAATCCAAATCTCGTTGGTTGGTTTGTTGATCCTGATAAGAAAGAGACTGTAACTCTCAAAGCTAATCTCTATTTGCCAACAGAAAAAGAGTTTGCCGTAGGTAATTATGTTGCTGCTAATGGTTATATCTTTACTGTGACTGTAGATGGTGATAATTTCGCAGCACCAGTAAAAGCTGGTAAATTTGAAATCGGAATTCCTGTTGAAAATCAAAATAAAGAATTAGCTGTCTCTTTTGCTTCTTCTGATATTGAAGATGTGTATGACTATGTTCACTATACTTCTGCTAATGGCGACAAACAAACTTTGAATGGTAAATACGTTAAACGTATTTGGTTAGGTGAAGATAAAGCCGATCGTAAGGTATGGAATGAACTTGGTGATGTTTATTTCAAATTTGTTCCTGATGCAGCTTACGATTTGGCTAAAATCAATTGGAATAATAATCTCGCTGATTGGATCAAATCTGTAGATAAAAAATATGCAGCAAAAGAAATTGTTAAAGTTAATTTTGCGGTAGAAACAGCATTCGGTAAAGGTGAATATGTGCCAGCTAATGGTATTATTGCTGAAATTTCAGATGGTGATTATACTTATGCAGCTCCAGTTAAAAGTGGTAAAGTTGAATTTAATGTTCTTAAACGTGACGAATTCGAAGTTGCTAATTATACTTGGAACCCAAATACACTTAAATATGAAGTAGATAATTTCTTGCATTTCTACGATGGTGTTAATACTTCTGCAAAACGTTATTTGGAAGGTGCATATAACGATTATTCAAAAGAAGAAGCTGAAGATTGTTTGTATGTTGTGCATTTGAAATTTACACCAGATGCAATGCTTTATTCTTCTGATGAATTAACAAAAATGAATTGGTTCTCTGATTTAGCAGGTTGGGTATATGACTCTAAATTAAAAGTTACTAAAACTGTTACTGGTTCTATTCAACGTGCTATTGAAACTGGATTTAGAGCTGGTACCTTTATAGCTGCTGCTTTCGAAAAAGTTACAGTTAATGTAAATGGAACTAATTTTATTGGTGTTACTGATGTTGATGGTAATTATTCTATTGATGTCCGTATGCAGTATGACGAAAGACCTTCTACTTTCTCTGTAACTGATGAAGTTACTACTAAAGTCTATAAATTCAACCACTATCGCCGTCCTGATACTGGTGATATTGAAGAAATTAAAGTAAAATATTCTGGTAGCTTTACTGATCATAAAGAGGGTATTGATGCTTGGAATACTCGCAAAACTAAATATTATAAAATATCAACACATGATGCTGTAGATTATTGGTCAAATAATCTTGCTGGCTGGATCAATAGAGAGTACCAAGTTGTTAATGGTTTCAAAACTGCTCTTACTATTAAAGGACAAGCAATGAGAGCTGTCGAAGCTAAAGATGGTTCTGATTGGACTGCTGAATGGGAAGCTGATAAATATAGATTGATTCAAATTCAAGTTGCTGGTCGCACTTATGATCTTGTTGCTAATGGATCTGGTAATTATACATTATCTGTTGCTCTCGAAGAAGTTGGTACTGATTATAATGTTAGAGTTATTGCTCAACCAAGTTTGGACGATCAAGACAAAGTGATTAATTTCAAGCACTATCCACAAGTTGATAAAGCAGCATATAATGTCCTTATTGGTAGATTCCAAGATGCAAATGTAATTGATGGTATATCACCACTCTCTGTTACTTCAAATACTATTGAAGTTAAAAATCCTTCTTTGAAATCTATCTTTGTACCTAACGTTATTCCATCTGATGGTTCTTGGTATAATTATGATTGGGCTGCTATTATAAATGATTAACGAAGTTATAGTTTGGTTTTAAGTAGTTAAATTTTTAAAATTATGTCAGCTATGAAAAAATATAAAATTATAACTCTCGTATTAACATTATTGTTTTGTGTAGGCTATTTGCCTGCACAAAGCGATGGTGCTAATGCTGAGAAAAAAGAAAAAAAGAATTTCGTTTTGCCTCAGGCAGGCGATATTGCTTTAGGTATTGATGTTGTACCTTTGTTTGATTATTTTGGTAACTTCTTTAATGGAGCAACAAGTAACTCATATAGTTCTTTTGGTGGTGAACCTGTATTTAGTTCTAATCCATTTACTAATCCTTCTGTTTCTATCATGGGTAAGTATATGATTACTGATAATATTGCTGCTCGTGTTAATGTCGGAGTACTTTATTCTCATTACAAAGACTTGCAATATAGTAATGATGATGCGGCACTTTTGAAGAATCCTTTGTCAGAAGCTGAAGTTATAGACCAATGTGTGTATAATTCTTCTGGTGCTTCTTTCTCTATTGGAGCTGAGTATCGTCGAGGATATAAATGGATTCAAGGTTTTGCTGGTTTGAATTTCTTGTATGGTTTTAGCGAAAATAATTATCATTTTGCTTATGGTAATGCTATCACTGAAATAAATCAAGCTCCTTCTCGTTATGATTGGGGTATTGGTGGAGTAGATGTTCCTTCTTATTGGAGTAATGCTTACCTCCTTGATTTCTATAATGAAGCATCAAACAATTTTGTTGGTCTCGGAGCTCATGTTGGTGTTGAGTGCTTCTTTACTTCTTATTTCTCTATCGGTGGAGAGGTGTATCTTAATGCTTTATGGGAAATTGGTTCTGCTAATTATGCTCGTATTGAAGGTTTCAATCTTGTAACAAATACTCGTGAAGAACGTATTGAAACCATTAATCCTGGTTATAAAGCTTTTACTTTTGGAACTCAAAATCTTGGTGGTAAATTGTATTTGTCTTTCTATTTCTAAAAATTAGGGAATAGTGTAATAAAAAAATCAGCCTCAAATCAAATGAGGCTGATTTTTTATTTAATGTTAGTTAGATATAAAAATCGTGTATTCTGTGTGTACTATAAAGTTATATCGACTTTTGTTATTCCTTATTCAAGTTTGTACGTTCATCTGATAGGTATGTATTGAACGAATGCTTCGATTGCTTCGTAGGCGGCAAGTCCGAGTTGGCAGTATAGTTCGGCAGTAGCTTTGTTGCGGTCTTCAGAGCGTTGCCAGAAGAGGCGTTCGTCGCCACCCATAAATGGAGCTCCTTCCATTTGAGATTGGTGTTTGAGGATAGCATTACGTTTTGCACGTAACTCTTCTGGTGAGAGCGGTACTGCCATTTCGATATGGTCAATTTCCCATTCCATCCATGCTCCGCGATACATCCAAATGCGGCAATCTTTCATCCATTCTTCGTCTTTTACTTCATCAACGGCAGCGAGTACTGCGTCAAGACATACTTTGTGAGTGCCATGAGGGTCGGCAAGGTCGCCTGCTGCATAGATTTGGTGAGGTTTGACTTCTTCGATTATAGCTTTTACGATGTCAACGTCGGCACGTCCGAGGTCGCCTTTTTTGATAGTACCTGTTTCGTAGAATGGGAGGTTGAGGAAGTGTACGTTTTTAGAGCGTACACCCATGAAACGACAAGCAGCTTTGGCTTCGCCACGGCGTAGAAGACCTTTAAGCATGCGTACATCGTAAGTGTCTATATCGTTTTCGCCTTTTTCTTCTAATAAGAATTTGCGTATTTCTTCGTATTTTGCGTAAATTGCTTTGTTTTCAGGGTCGAACATATCAGTGAAACCTTTGATAAAAGCGATGAAACGGATGATTTCATCGTCGCCTACTGCGATATTTCCTGAAGTTTCGTAACATACATGTACTTCGTGACCTTGATCGACAAGACGTTTTAGTGTACCTCCCATTGAGATTACGTCATCATCGGGGTGTGGTGAGAATACGATTACTCGTTTAGGGAATGGGTATGCGCGTTCTGGACGATTAGAGTCATCAGCATTTGGCTTTCCACCAGGCCATCCAGTAATGGTGTGTTGTAAGTCATTGAATATTTTGATGTTTACGTTGTAGGCAGAACCATAGAGGGCAACTAATTCACTGAGTCCGTTTTCGTTATAGTCTTTGTTGGTTAGTTTGAGGATTGGTTTGCCTGTTTTTTGACATAACCATACGATAGCGCGGCGAGTGAGTTTGTCGTTCCATTCGCAAGATGTTACAAGCCATGGGCAAGATATACGCGTTAGTGCACTTGCAGAGTTGATATCAAGGAATACGGTTGTATTTGTGTGCATTTGAAGGAAAGATGCAGGATGTTGGTCAGTCATATTTCCTTCTATTATATTTTTTATTGTTGAGGCTTTGTGTTCTCCGAATGCTAACAATGCAATACGTTTGGCTTTGAGTATTGTGTTGATACCCATTGTTATTGCTCCAGCAGGAACTTTGTCAAGCGAACCAAAGAAGTGAACAGCCTCTTTACGTGAGTTAGGGTCAAGTAAGATGAGTCGTGTTTGTGATGATGCTTGAGAACCTGGTTCGTTGAATCCAATGTTACCAACCCCACCAATGCCAAGCACTTGGTAATCTATGCCACCACATTTTTCTATTTCGCATTCGTATTTGGCGCAATGTTGTGATATTTCCGATTGATTGAGTGTAGGGTCAATAGAGTGGATGTTTTCGGGTAATATATCTACTTTGTCTAAAAGATTGGCTTTGATTTGGTTTAGGCAACTTTGAGCAAAACTGATGTCGAGAGGATAGTACTCAAAAAGATTGAATACTATTACATTTTTGAAACTTAATCCATCTTCTTCGTGTAATCTTACTAATTCGTTGAAAACTTCAACAGGAGAACGTCCGCTTGTAAAACATAATGCGCAAGTACGATTTTCTGCCTGACGTTGGCGGATTAAATCGGCTATTTCATGTGCAACCACCTTACTACCTTCTAATGCAGTGGTTGTGATGTGTGTTTTGATTTTCTCGAAACGAGAAATACCTGATAATTCTAATGCAGAATTAGGTTGGTAGTACTTTTGTGGTACTTGATAAAGTACGATTTGTGAACTAAGATTTGTTCTCATATTATTAGACTTTTAGTAACGAGTAACGAGTAGTGAGATTTTAGGTACTCGGCTTCGCCTCGTTAGTTTTTATAGATTTTTAGTGGTAGAGACGCAATTATAATTGCGTCTCTACTATTTGAGATTATTTGAATTTTCTTCCGACAATAGCAGCAACCTTAAAAATTTTTGTAACTTCACGTAAGTCAATATCGAAATCGTGATATTTAGGATCTGGATTTATAGAATGGCAGCGAATAAATCCATCTTCAACACGATGTTCAACTATTTGTTTCACTACAATACCATCGGTGCGATGGATGATAACAAAGAAATTATCTCCAGTTTTTAGTTTAGTACGACAGCAATCATTTTCTAATTCTTTAACCAAAATCTTGTCTCCGTCCAATAATGATCTATTGGTACCATCATTCATACTATTGCCTTTGACCTCAAAAATCAAAAAGCCATCTTTGCCATATTTACGGTCAAGAATAACCGACATTGTAGGTAATGAATCTATATATTCTGTGTCATCATGCCCGTGAAGAAAACTTGCGTATGCATAGACTGGTACTATAGGCACCTCTACACAATGCATGTTAGTTAGTAATTCAGCTTCTTGTTTTTCTTCTTGTGGATTTGCGAAAAATAGACTCACTGGAACATCAAGTTTTTGGGCTATCAGTTCAAGTGTCTCTATTTTTGTTGAGTTTGCGCGTATTAGTTTGGCAAACCCCTGTTCTGTTAAACCTAATTCATCGCAAAAATCTTTGATTTTTATTCCGCGTTCCTTTAATAGTGGTTTTATTATTGATAGATCAGCCATATATTTAGATTTTTAGTGGTAGAGACGCAATATATTGCGTCTGTACATGAGTTGCAAGATTTCGTGTTTCGTGTCTCGTGTCTGATATCTTGTGTCTAATTAAACTTTTTGTTGAATTACGTTGCAAAGGTATATATTTTTTTTTGTATCGCAAAATATATTTATGATTTTTTTTGTGTATTTCATTTTTTTTTAGTTACTTTGCCTTAAATTGTATCTTTATGTCAATGAATCTTATTGCGGATAGCGGTTCGACAAAGACTGCTTGGTGTTTGTCGTATGGTAATCAGATTGTTAAGCAGTTTGAAACGGCTGGAATAAATCCGTTTTTTCAAACTGAAGAGGAGATTGCGACTCAGTTGAAAGAGACGTTGTTGCCACAAATAAGTGGGCATGACGTCGAAAATGTCTATTTTTATGGGGCGGGATGTGCTGACCCTGTGAAAAATAAGGCACTTGGAGAGGTGTTGAAAGCGGCAGTTGGCGCATCGGAAGCGTTGGTTGCGTCGGATATGTTGGGTGCTGCTCGTGGTTTGCTTGGAAGAGAGAGAGGAATTGCTTGTATTCTTGGAACAGGAGCCAATTCGGGAGTTTATGATGGTGAGAATTTGGTGAAAGGTGTTTATGCTGGTGGTTATATTCTTGGTGATGAAGGTTCGGGTGGTGTGCTTGGTAAGTTGTTGATTTCGGATTGGGTGAAGAAACAGATGCCACAAGATATTTATGATGCTTTGACAGAGGAGTATAGTTTGACTTATCTTGGTATTGTTGATAGAGTTTATAAACAACCATTTCCTAATCGTTGGTTGGCTCAGTTTACTAAATTTATGTCGGCTCATCGTGATAATGCTTACATCCATAATTTGCTTGTTGAAGCATTTAAGGCGTTTTTTAATCGCAATATTAAGCAATATGATGAGTGGAAGGAACTTGAGGTTGGATTTATTGGCTCGATAGCATTTTATTTTAATACAGAACTTGCAGAAGCCGCCGATGCTTGCGGTATTAAGTTGGGTAAAATAATGCAAAATCCTATTGAAGGACTTGTTTGTTATCACAAGGAATAGGGAACAAGGAATAAGGAATAAGGGGGGTAAGAGTCTCGTTACTCGCTACTCGCTACTAAATATCTAAAAATATGGCTTTTGAAAAAATAACAGAAAAGAGTTCGCTTTACAACGACTTGGACAAAATGTCGATTGGCGAATTGTTATACAACATGAATCAAGAGGACCAAAAAGTGCCTCTTGCGGTAGAAAAAGCATTGCCTGCTATCGAGAAATTGGTTTCAGAAATTGTACCACGTATGAAAAAAGGTGGTCGTATCTTCTATATGGGAGCTGGTACGAGTGGGCGTCTTGGTGTGCTTGATGCATCGGAAATTCCTCCAACATTTGGTATGCCAAATACTCTTGTTATCGGACTTATTG
>JBGVPL010000046.1:0-85558 GCA_045126975.1 Candidatus Aphodosoma sp.
CAGGTGCGCTAACCGGACTGCGCTACATCCCGTAAAAAGTTTAGTTTTTAGAGTATAGAGATTAGAGATAAATCTCTGTTGTCGGGATACCAGGATTCGAACCTGGGACCCCCTGCTCCCAAAGCAGGTGCGCTAACCGGACTGCGCTACATCCCGAAAAAGTTTAGTGTTTAGAGTATAGAGATTAGGGATAAATCTCCTTTCCTCAAAAGCGATGCAAAGTTACTGCTTTTTTTTGAATTGACCAAATGTTTTGATGTATTTTTTATGGCTAATTTTCTTTGTGTTGATAATTAGTGTTTTATGGTGGATTTGTCTTTCAATTTTCAACTTTCAATTTTCAACTTTTCTATGATTTCGAGGGCTTGAGTTACTTTTTGGTCGATGGTTTGGTCGGCATTTATCCAATTTATTGTGTAACCTCGGCGTTCCATGCCACGAAACCAGGTCATTTGGCGTTTGGCAAATTGGTGGATTGCGATTTCGAGACCTTTGAACATTTCGTCGTAGGTGAGTTCTCCGATTAGGTGTTGGGTGAGGAATTTGTATTCTAATCCGTAATAGATTAGGTCGTCAGGGTGAATGCCGCTATCGAGTAGGTTTTTGACTTCGTCGAGCATGCCTTCATCGAGGCGAGTTTTTAGGCGGCGAGTGATTTTTTCGCGACGGAGTTCACGGTCGATATCTACGCCGATTATTATAGAGTTGAGAGTTGAGAGTTTTTCGCTTCGCTCAAGATTTTTGCTTTGCTCGGCAATTTGAGTAGACTCAATTGCTCTCGCTTTTTGCAAAAATTGAGAGTTGAGAGTTGTTTGTTTGGTGTGGTGGGCATAGTAATCGGCAATTTCGATGGCACGGATTGCGCGTTTTATGGTATCAACATCGGTTTTGTTGTGGCGATGATAGTTGGGATATGTGTCGAGTATTTGACTTAGTTCTTCGAGAGTTTTGCCTTCGAGGGTTTGGCGTAGGGGTTCGTTGACGGGTACTTCGAGTAAGTTATAGTCGCCGAGTACGGCTTCAATATAGAGACCTGTGCCACCGCAAAGGATTGGTTGAGTGCCATGTTGAAGAATAGTGTTATAGGCTTTTAGGAAATCACGTTTATATTCGAAGAGATTGTATTTGTAGCCTGCAGGGTGGATGTCGATGAGGTGATATGGGATTTGGTGCCCATCGATGGTGTATTCGCAGAGGTCTTTGCCTGTGCCGAGGTCCATGCCACGATAGATTTGGCGTGAGTCGGCACTGATGATTTCGCCATTTAGGTGCAGAGCGAGATGTGTGGCAAGTGTGGTTTTGCCACTGGCGGTGGGACCAAGAATGGTTATTAGTGAGGAGTGAGGAGTTAGGAGTGAGGAGTTGTTAACCCCCTCCGCTTTGCTCGTCCCCCTAAGACAGGGGGACAATATTTGAGAGTTATTCATGTTTTAATGGGTTTTGTGGTGCAAAGGTATAAAAAAATGCACAATTCACAATGCACAATACACAATTTTTTGTAACTTTGTATTTTTCTAGATACGAGATAAAAGACACGAGATACAAGACTTTTAGTTTTTTTATTTCTCGTATTTTATGTCTTGTGTTTTGTTTCTAAATATTTAAAATTATGATTTTATTTGTATTGCCTCCATTGACTCAATTGAATACTCCGTATCCGTCGATTACGCATTTGACGGGTTATTTGCGTAGTAGGGGAATTGAGGCTGAGCAGATGGATTTGGGTATTGAGTTGATAAATAAATTATTTACGCGAGAGGAGTTGGGTAGGGTGTTTGATATTGTAGAGACGCAATATATTGCGTCTCATAGTCGTAAATTGAATAAGACGATGCGTATAATAGTGTCGAATAGGGGATTTTATGAGCGTAATATTGAGACGGTGATGAAATTCTTGTCGGGACGAGATTTGCAGTTGGCTAATAGGTTTGCGGATTTGCATTTTTGGGAAGATATGTATCGTTTGCCAGAAGAGGAGGAGTTGGAATGGGCATTTGGTACTTCGGGAAAGATTGATAGAGCGAAGTATTTGTGTAGTTTGTTTTTGCGTAATGTGTGTGATGTGGTGGCTTTGGTTGATGAACATTTTCAGTTGATACGTTATGCAGAGAGATTGTGCACGTATTTGGCTACGTTTGAGCCGATTGAGAAAGAGTTACAAAAGGATGATTCGCTGATAGAGGAGTTGATGTTGGAGTTGTTGGAGGCGAAGATGCAAGAGGTGAAGCCTGATTGGGTGGGATTTTCGGTGCCATTTCCGGGTAATTTGTTGGCAGGGTTGCGATGTGCTAAATATTTGAAGGCGAATTATCCTGATGTAAAGATAGTGATGGGGGGAGGGTATGTGAATACGGAATTGAGGCAAATGACTGATACGGGAATATTTAAGTATGTGGATTATATTACGTTTGACGATGGTGAGTTGCCTGTGAGAAGATTATTAGAGGGAGGAGAGTTGTTGAGAGCGGCATATTTGAAAGATGGGAAGGTGGAATATGTAAATATGTATAATAAACCCCTCGGTCCGTTGGACACCTCCCCTAAGACAGGTGAGGAATATGAGATGGTGAATGAGCGGTTTGCGGATTTGCCTGCACCGACTATGAGAGGTTTGGATTTGGGTAAATATATTGATTTTGTGGATACTACGAATCCAATGCATAGGTTGTGGAGTGATGGTAGGTGGAATAAGATGATGTTGGCGCATGGGTGTTATTGGGCGAAGTGTGCGTTTTGTGATACATGTTTGGACTATATTGGTCGATTTGAGGCATGCGATGTGAAGATAATAGTTGATAGGATGGAGGCGATGATTGCAGAGACGGGGAATACGGGATTTCACTTCGTGGATGAGGCTGCTCCGCCTGCAGTGTTGCGTAAGTTGGCAGAGGAGATATTGGCGAGGAAGTTGGTCGTAACGTATTGGACCAATGTGCGTTTTGATAAGACTTATACCCCAGAATTGTGTTATTTGTTGGCGAAGTCGGGATGTATTGCAGTGTCGGGAGGATTGGAAGTGGCATCGCCGAGAGTGTTGAAGTTGATAAATAAAGGGGTGACGATAGAGAGTGCGACAGAGTGTATGCGTAATTTGGCGGCAAATGGCATTATGGTGCATACCTATTTGATGTATGGATTCCCTACGCAGACAGAGAAGGAGTTGTATGATTCGTTGGGTAGAGTGAGAGATTTGTTTGCTGAAGGATTGATACATAGTGCGTTTTGGCATAGATATGCGATGACATGCCATAGTCCGTCGGGAAGGAATCCTGAGTCGGTGTCTGCTCGTCATATAGCAAATAAAGTTAATCCGTTTGCTAATAATGAGATACCATTTGAGGTTGATAATGAGCCAGATTGGCGTAGATTTACCGAAGGATTGAATGTGGCAACGTATAATTATATGAGACAGACGGGATTTGATGTGCCACTGAAGAGGTGGTTTAGATAGGGAACAGGGAATAAGGAACAGGGAGTAAGGAGTAGGGAATAAGGAATAAGGAATAAGGAATAAGTAATAGTGTATTGTTTTAATTATGTTGAATTTGAGATTTAGGGTTGTGGAAGAGGCTTTTAAGAAAAAAGCTGTCCATGTGGATGTGCCGAAAGTGCGTCCGAATGAGTATTTTGCAGAGTATGTGTTTACACGTGAGAAGATGTATAGATATCTTCCTGTCGATATATATAATAAATTGGTAGATGTTATTGACAATGGTGCACCGCTTGATCGTGCGATAGCAGATGAGGTGGCTAATGGTATGCGCCGTTGGGCATCGGAGTTGGGTGTTACACATTATTCTCACTGGTTTCAGCCTTTGACAGATGGTACTGCAGAGAAACATGATGCTTTTGTGGAGCATGACGGTAAGGGTGGAATTATGGAGGAATTTTCGGGTAAACTACTTGTGCAACAGGAACCTGATGCGTCGAGTTTTCCGAATGGAGGTATAAGAAATACATTTGAGGCTCGTGGTTATAGCGCATGGGACCCATCATCGCCTGTGTTTGTGGTGGGGGATACATTGTGTATTCCTACAGTATTTGTTGCCTATACAGGTGAGTCGTTGGATTATAAAGCACCGTTGTTGAAGGCTTTAAGTGCTGTAGATAAGGCTGCTGTGGATGTTTGTAGATATTTCAATCCAGAGGTAAAAAAGGTGATTACTTATCTTGGTGTTGAACAAGAGTATTTCCTTGTGGATGAGGGATTGTATGCAGCACGACCAGACTTGTTGTTGACAGGACGTACATTGATGGGGCATGAGGCGAGCAAGAGTCAGCAGTTGGATGACCACTATCTTGGCGCAATACCAGAGAGGGTGGCGGCATTTATGAAAGAGTTGGAAATAAGAGCATTGGAGTTTGGAATACCAGTAAAGACATTGCATAATGAGGTGGCACCAAATCAGTTTGAATTGGCACCGATGTATGAAGAGTGTAATTTGGCAGTTGACCATAATATGCTGTTGATGTCGTTGATGAGGAAAGTGGCAAGAGCGCACGGATTTAGGGTTTTATTGCACGAAAAACCATTCAAAGGAGTGAATGGTAGCGGTAAGCATAACAATTGGTCGTTAGGCACAGATACGGGAGTGATGTTAATGTCGCCAGGTAAGACAGCAGAGGAGAATTTGCGATTTATTACATTTATAGTCAATACATTGAAGGCAGTGTGGAAGCATAATGGGTTGTTGAAAGCCTCAATAATGAGTGCTACGAATGCACATCGTTTGGGTGGACATGAAGCACCTCCTGTGATAATATCATCGTTTTTGGGGGCGCAGTTGACACATGTGCTTGATACATTCGAAGAGAGCGAGAGCGATGAGATTGTGTTGTTGAAGGGCAAAAAAGGTATGAAATTGGATATTCCGCAAATACCTGAGTTGTTTATTGATAACACAGATAGAAATAGAACGTCGCCATTTGCGTTTACGGGAAATAGATTTGAGTTTAGGGCTGTGGGTTCGGAGGCAAATTGTGCGAGTGCGATGATTGCGTTGAATGCTGCTATGGCACATCAATTGATTGAATTTAAGCGAGATGTAGATGCGTTGATAGAGCAAGGCGGGCAGAAAATGTCGGCAATAGTGAAGGTACTACGCAGATATATAAAAGAGTGTAAAGCAATAAGATTTGATGGAAATGGCTATAGCGATGAGTGGCGAGAAGAGGCTGCACGTAGAGGATTGGACTGCGAAACTTCATGTCCGTTGATATTTGATAACTATTTGAAACCAGAGACAATAGAGATGTTTGAGGCAGTGGGTGTGATGACACGAGGCGAGTTGGAAGCGCGTAATGAGGTGAAATGGGAGATGTATACTAAAAAAATACAGATAGAGGCGCGTGTGTTGGGTGATTTGGCAATGAATCATATCATACCAGTTGTGACTGAATATCAGACTCGTTTGGTTGATAATGTATGCAAAATGCGTCAGTTGTTTACTGGAGAAAAAGGTGATATGATGACAGCAGAGAATGTGAAATTGGTAGAGGAGATTTCGGAGCGTATGTTGTTCATTTCGGGGCAAATAAATGCTATGGTAGAGGAACGTAAGGTGGCAAATCGGATTGAGTCAGAGCGTGAAAAGGCTATTGCGTATCACGATAGAATAGCTCCGATGATAGAGGCTATACGTTACCACATTGATAAATTGGAGTTGGTGGTTGATAACGAGATGTGGACTTTGCCGAAGTATCGGGAGTTGTTGTTTATGAGATAACCCCTCCCAAAAAAAAGAAGGCGGACTTTTGCGAGTCTGCCTTCTTTTTTATTTGTAAAATCTTATTTATCGAATTTATGGAAAATTGCAGTGTAAAGCAAAAGCACAATGCCTAATATACAAGCTGCAAGTAATAAGAATGTACCACCAGACCAATGGAAAAATTTGAAGAAGTATCCAATGATAGCAAGAATACCTTCTAAACAGAATAATACTCTCAAAGCATTGATTGGACGAGTGCAAAAAGCAACACAGAGCAATAAAATAATACCTAAACATGCGCTAAGGAATAAAATGGGACCACCACCTGGCCAGTGGCAAATGCGAAAAATAGTTCCTAATAAAACAAGTGCAACATCTGCGCACAAAAGACGTTTAATTGTGTTTGACATAATAATGAAATTTTGAGTTATACAAGTTCTCTTTTTGTTTTATCATTGATGTGTAGGAACTTGTTTTAGGTTCACATCAATGCATTTGGTTTACAAATGCAAAGATAACTAAAATTTTGTTATAAAAATTACCCCCTACTTTTAATTTTATTTAACGTTTGTATAACTATTGATTTATTCAAACAAATTCTTTTTTGAGGTATTATCTTTAAAAATTGATGGTAAACCCTGCGTGCACATTGATTCCTGCTTGGGCGTAGTACCATGGGGTGTGGAGTTGGTTTTCTGGGAGGTAGTTGCCATTGGCATCAGCTCCTTCGAAGTAGCTATATACACCGCCATTTGATTCGTAGCGGGTGTTGAATAGGTTGTTGAGTAGGACGTGGAATGATATATTTTTGATGGTTTTTGTTTGGTTTTCTTTATCAAAGTTTAAGGTGTAGGCGAGGCGGAGGTTTGAGACACAGTAGTCGTCGAGCATGGCGTTGCGGTTGCTGGTGTTGTCGAGATACTGTTTGCCGACGTAGTTGGTTAGGATATTTGCCTCGAAACCTGCATGCGAGAATTGTATATTACTGCCTGCTATGAAGTTAGGCGAGAACGATATGTCGGTAGTGCCATAGTTGACAAGTACTTGTCCGCCATGTTCGGCAACAACTGGGTCGTTCCAATCGGCATACCAATCATCTACCCAATCGGTGAAGTCGATGATTTTATTCATTGAGAGGGTAGCATTTACGTCCCAACGGAGCCATTTGGTAATCTCAACGCCTGCAGTGAGTTCCACGCCCATGCGGTAACTGCGGTCGACATTCTTGGTGAGATATGCGCCTACGTCGGAATATTGACCTGTGAGTACGAGTTGGTTGTAGTAGTCCATGAAATAGAAGTTGGCTCCTATGCCAAATCGGCGGTGAAGGTATTGATAACCAAATTCGTAGTCGTATAGGCGTTCGGGTAGAGGTATGTCGTTGATGCCAGCCTCAGTAAAATTCTTTCGGCTTGGTTCGCGGTTGGCTACGGCAAAGTTGAAATATCCTGTATGTCCTTTATTTACATACGAAATTCCAGCTTTTGGATTGAAAAAATTGTAGGTTTTATGGACTGTGATTTCGCTGAGGTCTTCGTCGTTGATACCATGGATGCGGTAGTCAATATGGCGGTATTGAAGGTCGCCATAGAGGTTGAGTCCCTTGATTATTTGCCAATTGGCTTTGATATAGACGTTTGCGTCGAATTTGTCGCCTCTGTTACGATAATATTCATAGTCTTTTGCAACAGGGAAAGGGTAGTTGCGAAGCCAGATGACATTGCCGAAGTGTGAGCCATTGTAGTTGTTCACTCCACCACCGAGAGAGGCTTGTAATGAGTTATTATGGTAATTTACAGCCGCAATTCCGCCATAAAAATGGTTGTTGAGGTGCTTTTGGCGTACTAAATCAGAGCGTTTGATTGTTTCGCCAGATGCGTCGGTGTAGTTTTCGAGACCGTATGCCGAAAATTTTGCATCACATTTATATTGCTCGTAATAGCCACCTCCGTGAGTGTAATGCAATGCTGCGTTTAAGTCCCAATGGGTATTAAACGTGTGAGTAGCATGTAGTTGGAGGTGTTGTTGGAAGTAGTTGTCGGTCTGATTGTCGTAGTAGGCGATGTTGCCATCGTCGTCGATATATTGACCGGCAGGGTTGTAGCGACGATTGGTTTTTAGGTCGTCGGCAGATACACCATCCCAAGCCATATAGGTGGTTTCGTTGCCACCGAAGAATAGGAGTTTCACCATAGTGTTGTCGCCATACCAAGCACCTGATGTATAGTAAGATAATAAGTCTGAATATGCCCTTTCAAGATAACCGTCGGAATTGACTTTCGACACACGAGCGTCGAAAGCGAAGCCACTTGGCATGATGCCTGTCTCCATTTTAGCCTCTTCGCGGAAGGTGTTGTACATACCGCCATTGAACGAGAGTTGAGCGTAAGGCTCGGATGTGGCTTTGGAGGTTTGCATATTGACTGAAGCTCCGAATGCGGCAGCTCCATTTGTAGAAGTGCCTACACCACGCTGAATTTCAACACTATTGGTAGATGAGGCAATGTCGGTCATATTCACCCAAAATACGGTTTGCGACTCTGAGTCGTTGAGAGGCACGCCATTGATAGTGGTATTGATGCGCGTGTGGTAGGTGCCACGAATGCGGAAATAGGTGTAGCCAATGCCGAGACCATCGTCGGAAGTAGCCACGAGCGAAGGAGTCATTTGTAGAAGGAAAGGGAGATTGACGCCAGTGTTGGTTAGTTGTAGAGCGTCGGATTTGATTTCTTGCTTGGCAAGTGAGCCCGAATTGCTAATGCGTGTAGAGGTGACGGTAATTTCCTCTAAATCGGCATGTTGAGTTTCGGTGGAATCGTTGTAGTATTTCACTACGGGTTCGGCTTGAAGAGCTGAACATGTTGCCAGAGCGGCAACGAGGATTAGAAATAGATTTTTCATTTTCATTGAACATTAAGTTAGTTAATAAATTAATGCTCAACTAAGGGGATAGTAAAAGGTCGTAAGTAGTAAGTCGTAAGACCATTATAGTGGAGTTGTCTTGTTACTCGCTACTCGCTACTCGTTACTAAAAAGGGTATTCAAACTTATTCCCTTGGCAGCACTATCTGCCCAGGTTCAAAGGGTGTAATCTCAGCCAAAATTAATGAATGAGGAATGAGGAGTTAGGAATGAGGAATTATTTTTCACTATTCACTAATCACTATACATTAATCATTGATTTGGCACCCCTATAGTTAAGACGATGCAAAGATAGGTATTTTAATTGATAAATTGAGATTTGTAATTCATAATTATTGTTAAAATGTGTTTTTTTTTAACTTTATTCGTGGAAAAAGAGTAACTTTGCTATGTAATATAAATATGTGGATTATGGACGGTTTTAAATTTATCCCCAACGATGCAATTTATGTAGAAAGTGCTTGTGCTTCAGAATATGTCGTAGATAGACAGTTGGACTTTTATCGTGATATATTTGAGCATAGAAATATGCGATTTGTTTATCTACCAGAGGTGATGAGGTATGCTATGCCTAATGTTGAGTTTGATGAACGAGCATTGTATGATGCTGTCATTAAGCAGAGTGGGTTGGAGATCGAGGGACGTGGTTTTATTATAGTGAAGGAGGATGGAACTCTTTATTTTCTTGATTCTAATGATAATTTAGATGTTCTTTTTGACGATATAATCAAACTTCGTTTTGGCCTTTTTGAGGATAAAAATAGAGTAAAAGAAAAGATTTGTTGTTCTGAAAAGCTTAAAGATGTTAGAGATGATGAGTCATTTGAATTTAAGAGATTACGTATTGCTCGGCCATCCTTTGAATCGATTTGTTGTAGTTTTGTTTTTTCGGAGCCAGAAGATGAAATAGAGGAGTTGACTGCCCAAGTGGCTGTGGCAATTGAGCGTTTGAAACAGTTAGGTGTGGATTATGCTACAATATTGAATATAGTAAAAGGAGAACCAAAATTGAGTAGAATGGTAGTTACGGAGATGGGCCGAATAATTTTGCCAGACTATAACGAAATGGAGATAGAGATGCGTCCGACAGCAAAAGCATTGTATTTGTTGTATTTGAAGTATGCCGATGGGATAGCGTTTAAGAATTTGCCAGATTATAAAGATGAATTGATGAAAATATATGGCAAGGTGTCGAATTTGTCGAGTGGAGATGCTCAGCGTGAAGCAGTAGAGGCTCTTATCGATCCATTCCGAAACACAATAAATGTTGCCTGTTCGCGCGTGAAGGAGGCGTTTGTGAGTAGATTTAATAATGATTTAGCAGATTATTATGTTATTTCGGGTAAGCGCGGTGAGGCTAAAAAAATCAAATTGAATAGGGGTTTGGTGGATTTGAGGTGTACGTGGTAAGATTGGCGATAAGACTTGCCAAGATTTTATGGGATAGCATAATGGTTGTAACTTTGTAGCGTAAAAAACAATTAAAATTTTTATGCTATGAAAGAGAATTATGTAAATGTTTGTTTTATTATCGATCAAAGCGGTAGTATGTATGGATCTGAAGCCGATGTGATAGGAGGTTTTCAGAAGGTTATTGACGAGCAACGTGCAGTGAAAGATGGTAAGTGCACGGTATCGATGTTTAAGTTTGAAGATAGGGTTGAAGAGTGTTTTGTAGGTAAAGATGTGAATGAAGTGGGCGAGTTGGTTTATACGCCAGGAGGATGCACAGCGCTGAATGATGCAGTATGTATTGCTGTGGATAGAATAGGAGAGTGGTTGGCGGCAATGCCAGAGTCTGAACGACCAGCTAAAAATATGGTGGTTGTGATTACCGATGGTCAGGAAAATGCTTCGCGTCGATATACACATAAAGATGCTCGTGAGCGCATTCAACATCAAACCGACAAGTATGGTTGGACTTTTGTTTATCTTGGTGCGAATATCACAGATGCAACAGAAGCTCGTGAAATGGGTTTTGAGAATACTGGTTATATGGGTAAAGAGAAAATGTATAAGGCCTTTAATTTAATTAATGGTTTTGCTTGTAAACTTAGGTTAGAAGATGAAGATGCTGATGCTTTTTTATCCGAAAATTTAGCAGATATGACAGGGGAGTTTGAACAAGAATCTGGCGTTGAGGTTAAAGGCAAATAGTAGAGTATTATAAAAAAAAGAGATTGATTAGTTCAATCTCTTTTTTTTATGTGTTTATAATAATCGTCCGTTGTCGTGCCAGTCGCCGTAGATGATGTTTTGTCGTGTTTGGGCGATGAAGCGGTCGAGTTTGGTTTGATATTCTAATTTGCGGTGGCGGTAATATTGTATGTTGCCAATGCGGATGCGTTGATAGAGTGGCGGAAAGGCTTGGAAGTTTTGCCAAACTATAGGGTCGGATTGTAGTAGGGCGAGTATGTCTGTCTCTATTATAAAAGGAGCGTCGAAGTCGGCAGGGAGGGTGGCGCGGCCTGCATCGGTCATTAGCCCGAGGCGTTCGAGACGGCGCACGCGCTCTTTGTTGAGTTCTGTCCAATTGCTTGTTTTGCGACGAGGCGAAAAACGTTGATATGTGATGCCATTGGCGCATTTAGTTGTAGAGTCTATCCAACCAAAGCAAAGTGCCTCTTCTACTGCATCGAGATAGAGTACAGCGTTGTTGTTCTTGCTGCGTGTGACGGATAACCAACACTCTTTTTTGGTGTTGTGGTTATTGGTTAGCCATTTGCGCCAATCTTCTCGTGAGGTTAAGTTTATAGGGTTGGTTATTTGCATATATTATAGATAATGTGTATAGATAAAAAAGAGATTAACTCCTTGAGTTAATCTCTCTTTCTGTTGTCTCACGAGGATTCGAACCTCGACAGACAGAACCAAAACCTGTAGTGCTACCATTACACCATGAGACAATCATTTGCTTTATCTTTCAAAAGCGATGCAAAGTTACGACTTTTTATTGTAACTACCAAATAATTTTGTGATTATTTTTTAATTTTTTTATAATTGATTGTTTTGTAGAGAATTAAGAATTAAAAAATTTATAAATAACCCCTCCGTCCTGCGGATACCTCCCCTAAAACAGGGGAGGAATATGGGCAAAATATATTATTTTTGGAGCGTTTTGAATAAAAGAATGTGAATTGTTACGCAAATTGCAATGAAAATTAGTAGAATTTTTAGCCAAATAGGATTGACGATGTAGGCAGAAAGTAGGATTGTTGCCCATAGGGTTGATATGGAAATGATTTTTGCACGGAGAGGAATGGCGTGATGGACGAGGTAGTTTTGGATGTAAGGACCGAAGGTGGGGTGATTGAGTAACCAATCGCGCCAACCAGAGTTAGTCTTTAGGAATAGCCATGCTGCGAGTAGTAGGAATGGAGTTGTGGGTAGTACGGGAAGGAACATGCCGAGTGTGGCAAGTCCGATGCACGTGAAGGCTATGAGGTTTAGTAGTAATTTCATTGTTTGATTTGATTTTGAAGACAGAAGGACATAAGAACAAAAACAAAATTATAATATTTTTTTGAGAACATAAAACCCCGTAAATTAATCATAAATTACATAATCATAGAAAAAATTTAATGGATAATTAATGGTAATTTACGTTAATTAAAAAGAAAAAATATTTATGTTCTTACGTATTTTTGTCTTTTTATGAAATTATATGTTTGGACGATGATGATTGCGAATATTAGGCGTGGGATTACTAAAAAGTACCATGCGACGCCGAGCATGCAGAATATGGCGGTATCTTCGATTAGGGAGTGGTTAACGCAGATGTGGAGATTGATGCGATGTAGCTCTTCGCGGTCGGCTCCAGATTCTTCGATTTCTTGAGCCATAATGCCTGCGCCATAAGTGAGACCTACGATTTGTGCTACAAGCCAAAGAAATGCGCTATCGGGTTGAAGTCCGCAAAGACGCATAAGGGGTGCAAGTGGACGTGCTATTTTGTTGATTATGCCATATCGTTTGAGTAGGTATTGTCCGTACATCAATGCGGTGATAATGAGTATGATTTTGATGCAGAGGGAGAGGGTGTTGGTGAGCCAAGTTAGGAGGTGAGATTGTAGAGACGCAATATTTTGCGTCTCAGTGGTGAAAGATGATTCTTGAGACGCAATATATTGCGTCTCTACTATATTGTGAAGATTTAATTCTGTTGGTAGTATGAGGTTGAGTAGGATGCCACCGAGGATGCTGAATGTTAGTCGGATGACAAGAGTTTGCCAGAAGGGAGTGCCTGAGCGGCGTTGTACTGCACATTCAATTGGTAGGTTGTGAGTGATGAGGCACATGAGTGCGAGGATTGTGATTTCGCGCAGTGTGAGTGGTAAGGTGGCGATGATTGCGATAGGGGCATATAGAGGGAGGAATAGTGATGAGAAATAAACTACAGCGGCATTGCCTTGAAGGCCGATGAGTTGAAATAGCGGTGCAGTGTATGTTGAAATCCACTCGATTATGCCGTAGAAATCGAGGAGTGTTACGATGAATGATACAGGGATTATTATGCGAATAATCCAAAGGGCTGTTTTTAGGGAGTTGCGAAATATCATTTTAATGAGGAATGAGTAGTTAGGAATGGGGAATGACTTCTTATATAAATAAGAATGGGTAGCCTCGCGGCTACCGCAATCTTCAAATAAAGGAAGTTTATGAAAAATTAATCTTCTGCAAATTTACAACTTTTTGTTGATATTGCAAATGTTTTTTAGTGATTTTTTGTTCGCCCCCGTTGGGGACGGATGTGTCGTTGTTTGCTTTCTGCAGGTTACTTCGTTTCACTCAGTCTCCCGCAGTTAAGCATAGTTAACCCTCTTCGAGGATTTTATATGTAGAATTGAAACGGAATAAATTTTGTTTCAGTTTTTATTCGTTGTGGAATTTCATTCCTAAGTGGTACATGATGAAGGCAAACATATCGGCGGTTTCTTCGATTTGTTTGCTGATTGGTTTGCCTGCGCCGTGACCTGCGTTGGTTTCGATGCGGATGAGTTTAGGTGCATCGCCTGTTTTAGCAGCTTGTAGAGTGGCGGTGTATTTGAATGAATGGGCAGGCACTACGCGGTCGTCGTGGTCGGCTGTAGTGACGAGGATAGCAGGGTAAGGCGTACCGTCGTTTTTGATAGTGTGAATAGGCGAGTAGTTGAGCAAGTAGCGGAACATTTCTTCGCTCTCTTCGCTTGTGCCATAGTCTGGAGCCCAGTTCCATCCGATAGTGAATTTGTGGTATTTGAGCATATCCATTACGCCAACTTGTGGTATAGCAACAGTGTAGAGGTCAGGGCGTTGGTTGACTACTGCACCTACAAGGAGTCCACCATTAGAGCCACCCATGATTGCGATATTGCCAACTGATGTGTATTGCTCGGCAATCATATATTCGGCAGCAGCGATGAAGTCGTCGAATACGTTTTGTTTTTGCAATTTAGTGCCAGCAAGGTGCCACTCTTCGCCATATTCGCCACCACCACGAAGGTTGACAACGGCGTAGATACCTCCATTTTCGATGAATGGGATGCGAGAAGTAGAGAATGATGGAGTGAGACTGATGTTGAATCCGCCGTAACCATAGAGGAGGACGGGGTTAGAGCCGTCTTTAACTATATCTTTGCGGTGGATGAGGAATATAGGAATGCGTGTGCCGTCTTTAGATGCAAAGAATTGTTGTTCAACGGTATAGTCTTCAGGATTGAATTTGAGTTCAGGTGTGAGGTATGGAGTTGATTCGTTAGATTTTATGTTGTAACGGTAGATGCTTGCAGGGTGGATGTATGATGAGAAAGTATAGAAAATTTCGTCGTCGTCTTTGTTGCCGGTGAAGCCAACACTACCGAGAGAAGGGAGTTTAACCTCTTGTATTCGGTTGCCGTCGTAGTCGTAAACGTAGGCGTGGTCAGAGGCGTCTTCGGTGTAAGTCACGATGAAATGACCAGCTATAACCTCGCAACCGTTGAGAGTGTTTTCGTTTTCGGCAATTACATCTTCCCAATGTTCGCGAGCAGGGCGGCTGATGTGGGTACGCATAATTTTGTATTTAGGCGCATTGTCGTTAGTGAAGAAATAGAGATAGTCGCCAATTTTTTCGAGGAAATATTGTTCGTATTTGTCGTTGTCGGCAATGAGGGTGAAGTCGCTGTTAGTTGATTTCAAGTTTTTGAAGAATAGTCGGTTACCATTGTTTGCGCCAGATTCGTAAACAAACATCACCTCTTCGTCGTCGCTTACAGAGCAAGAGTAGAAGCGGCGAGGGAATTGAGGGTTTTGATATATTAGAACATCTTCGGTTTGAGGAGTGCCGAGACGATGGTAATAGATTTTGTGGTTTTCGTTTACGTTTGAGAACTCTTTGCCTTCGACAGGAGCATCGTATGCGCTGTAGTAGAAACCATTGCCATGCCATTGTATGCCTGAGAATTTAGCCCAAAGAATGTGGTCGTTGAGGTGTTGGCGAGTTTCGAGGTCGATTACGAAAATCTCTTTCCAGTCGCTACCGCTGCGTGAGATAGTATAGCCTAAATATTTACCGTCGTTGGAGATAGAGGTCTTGTCGAGGGCAACAGTGCCATCGTCGGATAGAGTATTTGGGTCGAGAAGCACTTCGGGTGTAGCATCTAAAGCATCTTTGGTGTAGAGTACGCTTTGATTTTGAAGGCCATCGTTTTTGAAGAAATAGTATTTGCCATGTTTTTTGCTTGGAGCACCGATTTTTTCGTAGTTGATAAGTTCGGTTAAGCGTTGGTTGAGTTGTTTGCGGAATGGGATTTTGTTGAGGTGCGCGAAAGTGATTTCGTTTTCGGCTTTCACCCACGCAGCCACTTCGGCAGTGGTGTCGTTCTCCATCCAAGAGTAAGGGTCGTGGATTTCGGTGCCGAAATAGGTGTCGACTGTTTCGGCTTTGCGAGCTTCGGGATACTTGATAGTTTGTTTGTTGTTAGTGCAACATGATAGGCCTAAGGCAGTTGCAATCATGGCGATGAATAGTTTGTTTGTTTTCATATCGAATTTAGTATTAGATTGTGGTGCAAAGATACAAAAAAGTTTATATATGGGAGTTGTGTTGGCGATTTTTTGTTGTAATAAGTAGTAAATAGTGCCACAACTTTTTGTAGTTGTGGCACTATTTTTAAGGGTTAAGTTTATTGAAATATATTATTCCCAACCTAAAATTTGTTTTTTAGTTTCGTCGATATTAACGATCCAACCTTTTCCGGATAATACAGTGTGATAAAAAAGGTCATCTAAATTTTCATCGTTTTTGTAGTATGTAAATTTGTTATTGTTGTAAACTACACATACACTATCAAAAGTGCTTAAGAAATCAGAGTATGCTACATCACCAGGAAATTCAATATATCTAACATCTTTGCGCATAATATATTCAATTGTAGTAAGGTAAGTAGTGTCATTGGGATTTAAGTTGAAATTTAATGTTTCTTCTCCTTTAAATATTTCTAAATCGACTACACTTTCTAATTGATTTGTTAAAAACACATCCGTTCTATGTTCGCCAGTAAAAACTTCGCATGATGTAAAAAATAGTGATAGCAGAGCTAATAAATAAAAATATAACTTTTTCATGATTTTATAATTTTTAGTATTAAATAATAAAATGATTAAAATTAGTTTTTTTAGAGGGGCTTGTTTTGAGGAAAACAGAGGCTATGGAAAACTACGTTGCAAATATACAAAAAAATCGTAAAAAGCAAGTGTTTTTGAATGTTTTTTTTGAAATAATTGTAGTGTAGGAGTGGATTGCTTTATAGTATGTTTATAGTATATTTATCCTATATTTATAGTATATTTATCCTATTATTTATAGTATATTTATCCTATGTTGTAGTTATGGTGAAGTATGGGTTTGGGTAGGGTGTGAAAAAGGGGTAGTTTAGTGGTGATAATTGGATAGTTGTGGGATTTTGCACCACTTATTGAAAATGTAGGATTAATTGATTGTAATATAGTGTTTTATATTGTTATTGTGTGTTGTGTGATGAAATTGCTTAAGTGCTTGATAATTAGTGTTAATAACTTGTTAGTAACTTTTTAGGTGGGGAATAGTGGGGAATTAAAATATTTTTTGTAACTTTACATCGTAAATTCGAAGGTTGAAAGTTGGAAGTTGAAAGTTGAAAGTTGGTGGGTGATTTTTTGGGTGTAAATAATTGATAATTAACAATAATTGATATATAATTATGAAGACATTTCTTGGTAAAATAGAAGCGAAGATAGATGTGAAGGGGCGTGTGTTTGTGCCATCGGTGTTCCGAAAAGTGTTCTCGGAAGAGGATAGGGAGCGTATTGTGGTGCGAATGGAGGCTGATGAAAAGTATCTTGTGGTTTATCCTGAGAGTGTTTGGAATAAACAAGTTTTGGATTTGCAGTCGAAATTGAACGAGTGGGACCCTGAAGACCAGATGTTGTTGATGCAATTTGTGGGTGATGCTGAGATTTTGGATTTTGATAGTCAAGGGCGTGTGTTGTTGCCAAAACGATTGCAGGCGAGATTGGGTGGTGGTAGTGAGTTGATTTTTGTGGGTATGGTTGATAGAGTTGCGTTGTGGAGTAAGGAGATATATGAAGGACAGTTTGCAATGAAAGAGAAGCTTTCGGAGAGGTTGAAAAAATTAGGGAGTAGGGGGAATTGAGAATTAAGAATTAAGAATTAAGAATTAAGAATTAAGAATATTTTTAGTTGTTGGTCTTTTGTTGTTGAATTAATTATGAATACTGAATTGAATACATATCATGTTCCGGTAATGTTGGAGGAGTGTTTGGATGGGTTGAATATTAAGTCTAATGGGGTTTATGTGGATGTTACTTTTGGTGGTGGTGGGCACTCGCGTGCGATATTGGAACGATTGGGCGAGGGTGGTCGTTTATATTCGTTTGACCAAGATCTCGATGCGATGAAGAATGCGTTTGATGATGAGCGATTTACGTTTGTAAGAAGTAACTTTAGATATTTGAAGAACTTTTTGAAGTATCATGGTGTGGAGAAAGTGGATGGCATATTGGCTGATTTGGGGGTTAGTTCGCACCATTTGGATGATGAAACTCGTGGTTTTTCGTTTCGCTTTGAGGGTCAGTTAGATATGAGAATGAATACGGCGGCTGGTAAAACAGCAGCAGATGTGTTGAATGAATACAATGAGGAGGAGTTGGCGAATGTGTTTTATTTTTATGGCGAATTGCAACAAGCAAGAAAATTGGCAAAGGCGATAGTGAAGGCGCGAGAGAATGAGAAATTTGATGATATAGCGAAGTTTATGGAAGTGGTGAAACCATTCTTTAAGCATGAACGTGAGAAGAAAGATTTGGCGAAAGTGTTTCAGGCGTTGAGAATAGAGGTGAATCATGAAATGGATGTGTTGAAGGATATGTTGGCGCAAGTGCCTGATGTGTTGGCTGAAGATGGACGATTGCTAGTGATGACTTATCATTCGTTGGAAGATAGATTGGTGAAAAACTTTATAAAAACAGGTAATTGTGAGGGTAAGCAAGAAAAAGATTTTTATGGTCGTGTGATTGCGCCTTTGCAAGCTGTGAATAATAAAGTGATAGTGGCATCGGAAGAAGAGGTGGAGAGAAATCCGAGAGCAAGGTCGGCGAAACTTAGAATAGGGAGTAAGGTATAGGAAACAAGGAATAGGGAACAGGGAATAGGGTGCTTGATTACTAATTACTAATTACTCTTTTACTCTCTAACCTCTAACCTTTAACCTAATTATTAATTTTTAATTCTTGATTGAATAACGTGAATTTATTTAAGTTTAAGAAAAATAAACAGAGTGAACCTGAGAGGCCTACGATTGTAGATTCGGGTGATGAGAAAGTTAGCGTGGTGACGCTGATAAAGGATGTTATTGCGGGGGATGTGTTTTTGAAAGAGGCGGTACAGAAGCAATTTTTATTTGTGGGGTTGTTGTTTTTGCTTTCGTTGGTTTATGTGAATAACCGATTTTTATATGAAAAAGAGTTGCGTGAGGTAGAGAAGTTGAGAAAAGAGGTGGTGGATTTGAGGTATAGGTCGTTGACATTGTCGAAAGATATGAAATTGGCGGGACGACGCACAATGATAATTGAAACATTAGATGCAATGGGGGTGGATTTGGAAGAATCGGCGAAACCGATTGTTGTAATTGAGAATTGATAATTGATAATTGAAAATTGAAAATTGAGAATTGAGAATTGAGAGTCACACTACTAACTACTAATTACTAACTAAATAAGTATGGCATTAAGGAAGTCTATAGTAAATCGTTTTACGATAGTGTATCTCGTAATTGCGGCGGCATTTATTGCGGCAGTATTGCGTATGCTTTGTATCGTTACTATAGAGAAAGGTAGTTGGATGGAGCAAGTTGATAAATTGCAAAAGGAAGATAGGGATATCATTCCAGAGCGAGGTAACTTGTATGATGCGGATGGACGATTGATTACGGCCACTATACCATATTATCGTTTGTATATGGATTTGGGTGTTGGTTTTTATAAAAGTGATAAGGGGAGAAAGTATTATCAAGAAAATATAGATTCGTTGTCGATTTGTTTGTCGAGAAAATTTGGTGATAAGAGTCCAGGTGAGTATAGGGCAATGATTGATGCCGCATTTGCAAAGGGTAATAGACGATTGAAATTGTATCCTAAACGAGTGTCGTATATTGATATGATGGAAGTTAAGCAATTTCCGTTGTTTAGAATAGGACGAAATAAGAGTGGTTTTTTTACTGAAGAGTCGTTTAATAGAGAAAATCTTTATGGATCGTTGGCAAATCGTACTTTGGGTGATATATATGGTAGCGATGGACGAGGTCAGTTTGGTTTGGAGTTGAGATTTGACTCGTTGTTGGCTGGTGAGAAAGGTAGAGCGAAAGGGCATTTGGTGGGAAAAGGTAATTGGGTGTTTGTTGAAGAGAAGCCTGCTAAACGTGGTGCAGATATTCATACTACGATAGATATTGAGATGCAAGATATTTGTGAGACTGTGTTGAGAGAGAAGTTGGATGTGATAAAAGCGAAAAATGCTTGTTTGGTGTTGATGGAAGTGAAGACAGGTGAGGTAAAGTCGATGGTGAACTTGCAACGTGCGAGTGATGGTAGCTATTTTGAGGGTTGGAATATGGCAGTGGCTGACTTGTCGGAACCAGGTTCTACGTTCAAGACTATGAGTTTGATGGTGGCGTTGGACCACAATGTGTGTGATACGGCAGATACTGTTAATTTGAATCATGGCGTTTGGATGTTCCATAAAAGTAAGATGACTGACCATAATTGGCGTAAGGGTGGGTATGACACTTTGTCGGTAGCAGGAATATTGGCTCAGTCGAGTAACGTGGGTGTGAGTAGGATTATTGACGAGAATTATAAGAGCGACCCAATGAAATTTATTGATGCAATTACGGCTACGGGATTTGCTGAAAAAATGGATTTTGGCGTGCCAGGTACCTCTGCTCCGAAGATACCTACACCAAAAAGTAAGAGTTGGAGTAGAGTTTCATTGCCTTGGATGTCGATTGGTTATGCAGTGCAAGTGCCACCAATTTATACGTTGAATTTTTATAATGCAATAGCGAATGGAGGTAAGATGATGCGTCCGTATTTAGTGCGAGAAATTCGTCGTGATGGGCATGTGATAATGAAGAATTCGCCTGAGGTGATAAATTCAAGTATTTGTAAAAGTTCGACATTGAAGAAGGTGCAAGGTATGTTGGAAGGAGTGGTTGAATATGGTACTGCGAAGTCGATAGCGTCGGATTTGTTTCTGATAGCAGGCAAGACAGGTACAGCACAGTTGGGCTATGGTAAAGGTGGAGTGACAAAGCACCAAGTTAGTTTTTGTGGCTATTTTCCTGCTGATAAACCGATGTATTCATGTATAGTTGTAGTGAAAGAGCCTCAGATGAATCCTGCTGCTGCGTTTATGTGTGGTGATGTATTTAAGAAAGTTGCAGAGCGCATATATTCGCAAGAGGTTGAAAATGACATTGATGAGTTGGCTAAATGGGAAGGTGATTCGATACAGCGATATAATTTGCCAAGAGTGAAGGCGGGAGCTCGTAAGGAGGTGGAAGATGCAATGGATGAGTTGAATTTGAAGTATGAGAAAGATGAAGCGGATTGGATTTCGATGTCGAAATCAGAAGAATATAACGAATTAGTTTCTAATTCACGTCCTATATTGAATAACTTAGTGCCAAACGTAGTGGGTATGGGTGCTACCGATGCAGTATATTTGATGGAAAGTTGTGGTATGTATGTGCAACTATATGGCAAAGGACGAGTGGTGAAACAATCTATCTTAAGTGGACAAAATGTGGTGAAAGGTGCGACAGTGGTGCTAACGCTTAGATAATTCATAATTGTTCGACAATTAATAACTACTAACTAATAACTAAACACTAAATAAAATGTTGCTTTCAGAAATTATTAAAGGTGTAGAATTGGTAGGTGTTGCGCCTACTGATGTTGAAGTTAAAAGTATTGAATTTGACTCACGCAAAGTGGTGGCTGGTAGTATGTTTGTGGCTACACGTGGCACTGCGGTCGATGGTCATGATTATATAGGTAAGGCTATCGAGGCAGGTGCGAGTGTTGTTGTGTGTGAAGAAAAGCCAGAATTACAAGCTAATGTGGTGTTTGTAGTCGTGAAAGATAGTGCAGAGGCGTTGGGGCGTATGGCAAGTAATTTCTATGGTCGTCCATCAGAGCAATTGACATTGGTGGGTGTCACAGGTACAAACGGAAAAACTACTATTGCTACATTATTATATCAATTGCATCGCGCATTGGGTTATAAAGTAGGTTTGCTCTCAACTGTATGCAACTATGTAGATGATAAAGCAATAGAATCTACTCATACTACACCAGACGCAGTGGCATTGAATGCTTTGTTGGCTGAGATGGTTGAGGCTGGATGTCAATACGCATTTATGGAGGTTAGTTCGCATTCGGTTGACCAACGTCGTATTGCAGGATTGAAATTTGCTGGTGGTATTTTCACTAACCTTACACGCGACCATATTGATTACCATAAGACATTCGATAATTATTTGAAAGCAAAAAAACGTTTCTTCGATGAATTGCCAAAAGGTGCGTTTGCGATAGTGAATAGCGATGATAAGACAGGTATGGTGATGTTGCAAAATACAAAAGCCGATAAAAAGACATACAGCGTGCGTGGATTGGCTGATTTCACAACACGTATATTAGAGGCTTCGTTCGATGGTATGTTGTTGAATGTGTGTGGTCGTGAAGTATTTATGCCTTTCGTTGGACGATTCAATGCCTATAATCTTTTGGCGGTATATGGCGCAGCAGTGTTGTTGGGTGCTGATGCAGAAGAGGTATTGCGTATATTGTCTATCTCGAAAGCCGTATCGGGCAGATTTGAATCAATGAAAATGGCAAAAGGTTTCACTGCTATAGTCGATTATGCTCACACGCCTGATGCTTTGACTAATGTGATTGACACAATCAACGATGTGCGTGGCGGTTCGGGACGATTGATTACTGTGGTAGGTTGTGGTGGCAATCGCGATAAAGGTAAACGTCCGATGATGGCTCGTGAAGCAGTGAAAGGTAGTGATAAAGTGATACTTACAAGCGACAATCCACGTCATGAAGATCCACAAGCAATTCTCGACGATATGATAGCTGGCTTAGATGCTACAGAAATGCGCAATGTGTTGGTTATCGTAGATCGTCGTCAAGCGATACGTACTGCATGCCAATTGGCTGAAGCAGGCGATGTAGTGCTTGTTGCAGGTAAAGGACACGAAAACTATCAAATCATTGGCGATGTGAAACACCATTTCGACGACCGCGAAGAACTTAGAGGAGTTGAGAATTGAGAATTGAAAATTATGAATTATGAATTATGAATTGATATATTATGTTCTACTACTTATTTAATTATCTCGACAAAACATTTGACCTTCCTGGCGCAGGTATGTTCAACTTCATCTCTTTCCGTGCAGGTTTGGCATTTATCACAGCGTTGATATTTTCTACACTTGTGGGTAAGAAGATTATCGACAAATTGCAACAACTCCAAATAGGCGAAACTATTCGTGACCTCGACCTCGAAGGACAAATGAGCAAAAAAGGTACTCCTACTATGGGTGGTATTATCATTCTTTTGTCAATCTTGGTAGCCAATCTTTGCTTTGGTGTGTTGCACAATGTTTATATGATTTTGATGCTTATCACAACTGTTTGGTTGGGTGCTTTGGGATTTGCTGATGATTATATCAAAGTATTCCGTAAAAATAAAGACGGTTTGCATGGCAAATTCAAAATCGTAGGGCAGGTAGGTATTGGTCTTATCGTAGGTTTGACTCTCTATTTGAGTCCAGATGCCGTAATTCGTGAGAATGTGTCAACCAACTTTGATAGAGAAACTTACACCGAAGTAGTAGAGTATAGCAGTCAGGATATTAAATCAACAAAAACAACAATTCCATTCTTTAAAAATAACAACCTCGACTATGCCGACTTGTTTGATTGGGCAGGCGATCACAAACAGATGTTGGGTTGGATATTCTTCGTGTTAGTGACTATTTTTGTAGTTACAGCTGTGTCGAATGGTGCTAATCTCACTGACGGCTTAGATGGTCTTGCAACAGGTACTTCGGCTATTCAAGGTGTAGCCTTAGGTATTTTGGCATACGTATCAAGTAACGTCAATTATGCTGGCTATTTGAATATTATGTATATACCAGGGGCAGGCGAATTAGTGATATTTGCAGCTGCATTTATCGGAGCTACAATCGGTTTCTTGTGGTTTAATAGTTACCCAGCGCAAGTATTTATGGGCGATACAGGCTCGTTGGCATTGGGTGGTATTATTGCTGTATTTGCTATTGCAATCCACAAAGAACTTCTTATTCCAATCCTTAGTGGTATCTTCTTGGTTGAGAATTTGTCGGTGATAATGCAAACATCATATTTCAAATACACCAAAAAGAAAACAGGTGTTGGACGTCGTATCTTCAAGATGTCGCCATTGCACCACCATTTCCAAAAAGCAGGTAATTCAGGTATTGATGCCTTGTGGCAATACCCACTCAAACCACTCCCTGAATCTAAAATCACAGTACGTTTCTGGTTGGTAGGCATCTTGCTTGCAGTATTAACAATCATTACATTAAAAATAAGATAGTAACGAGTAGTGAGTAACGAGTAATTAGAACCTTCGGTTTTTTAATAGAGTGTAGAGAAACATCTCGCGACTCGTTACTGAAATACTAAAAATCTAAGATATGAGAATAGTAGTATTAGGAGCAGGTGAAAGTGGCGTAGGTAGTGCCATACTTGCACAGAAAAAAGGTTTTGATGTATTTGTGTCGGATATGTCGGCAATCAAACCTAAATATAAAGAAGAGTTAGAGCGTAGAGGTATTCCATATGAAGAGAAACAACATACCGAAGAGTTGATTCTCAATGCCGATGAGGTGATAAAATCGCCTGGTATTCCCGAAAAAGCACCTATGATTAAGGCTTTGCGCGCACAGAATACTCCTATTGTGAGCGAAATAGAATTTGCAGGACGATATACCGATGCTAAAACTATTTGTATCACAGGTAGTAATGGTAAGACAACAACGACTATGCTTACATATCACATTCTTTGTGAGGCAGGTTACAATGTAGGATTGGCGGGTAACGTAGGACGTAGTTTCGCTTGGCAAGTGGCTGAACAAGCATTTGACTATTATGTGATAGAACTTTCGAGCTTTCAATTAGATGGTATGTATGATTTCCGTGCCGATGTAGCTATCTTGTTGAATATTACGCCTGACCACCTCGACCGCTATGAATACAAATTCCAAAACTATATAGACTCTAAGTTCCGCATATTGCAAAATATGACAAAAGAGCAAACATTTGTTTATTGGAGTGAGGATCCTGTAATTAAGGCAGAATTAGCGAAACGCACTATTGAGGCATCACAAGCGCCATTCAAAGAAAGTACAATGCATAATGCACAATTCACAATTACGGAAGATGAATTGATTTTTGGATTTGAAGAAGAATTAAGAATAAAAACAGAAGAAATAACAATAAAAGGTAAACACAATATGTATAATTCGATGGCAGCTGCAGTAGCAGCAAATATTATGGGCGTGAAAAATGAAACAATTCGTCGTTCGCTTGCAACATTCCAAGGTGTAGAGCATCGTTTGGAATATGTGGCTACCATTCGTGGTGTGCGCTATATCAACGACTCTAAGGCTACTAACGTAAATTCTTGTTGGTATGCATTGCAAAGCATGAAAACACCTGTTGTACTTATTCTTGGTGGTACTGATAAAGGCAATGACTATAGCGAAATTGCTGATTTAGTGCGCGAAAAAGTGCATACACTCATATTCATGGGCTTGGATAATAAGAAATTGAATGAATATTTCGGTTTGAATAGTAATTGCAAAATTGTAGATACAGACAATCTTGCAGATGCAGTGAAAGCAGCATACGAAGTGGCACAAAAAGGCGATACAGTGTTGTTGTCACCATGCTGTGCAAGTTTTGACTTGTTCAAAAACTATGAAGACCGTGGCGAACAATTCAAAGAAGCAGTAAAAAAATTATAAAACAAGGCTGTTGACTATAGTCTGTCAACATAAACGAAGTGAGTAATATTATGAATAAATTCTTAGCGAAAACATTGCAGGGCGACAAAGTGGTGTGGATTATATTTGCTTTGTTGTTTATCATCTCGATGGTCGAGATGTTTAGTGCGTCGAGTATGTTGGTGCATTGGAGTAGTAGTAGTTCTATTCATCGTCCAATATTACGTCATGCTATGTTCTTTGCTATAGGTTTTATGGGATTGATGATTGTGCAGATGATTGATTTTAAGTGGATAAGGTTGTTGGGGTATGCTGGGTTGGCATTGTCGTGGGTATTGTTGATTTTTACGATGTTTATGGGTACCGAGCAGGCTGGTGCAGCGCGTTGGATCGAGATTGGTGGTTTTCAGTTTCAGCCTTCGGAGGTGGCCAAGTTGTCGTTGATAATAGTAATTGCCGACCAAATAGAGCGTTTGCAAAATGAGGAGAAACAGAATAAATATTTTTGGTATGTTATCGGTGTAATTGTGATTACGTGTGGTATGATTTTTACTGAAAACTTCTCGACTGCAGCTATTTTGTTTGTAATTACGATGACTATGATGTGGATTGGTGAGATAAATTGGAAGAAATTGGGTGTTGTTGTAGCTGGAGTTGTAGGTGCAGTAATGTTTATTTTGTTTGTTGCTTGGATGATACCAAAGGATGTTTATCATGAATATAATAATCCTGTGGTTAAAGTATTTGAGCGTGCTTATACTTGGGTTGCCCGTATTGAGAATTTTATAGGGAGAAGTGAAGAAGCAGTTAATAAATTCAAAGTAACAGATAGTAATTTTCAAGAGAATCATGCTCAGATGGCAGTGGCGAGGGGTGGATTTTTGCCTCATGGACCAGGCACAAGTGTGGAGCGCAACTATTTGCCTGAGGCGTTTTCCGACTTTATTTTTGCTATTATAGTTGAGGAGTTAGGATTCTTTATGGGGGTATTTGTGATGTTTTTGTACCTTTGGTTGCTATTTAGGGCAGGCAGGGTGGCACGACAGTCCGATTCGTTGTTCTGTGCGATATTGGTGATTGGGGTTACTATGTTGATTGTGTTGCAAGCATTTATACATATAGGCGTGTCGGTGCATTTAGGGCCTGTTACGGGACAACCATTGCCTTTGATTAGTCGTGGTGGTACGTCGATATTGGTGAATTGTGTATATTTTGGTTTGATAATCAGTGTTACGAAATATATTCAACAACAAAAAATGAAAAAAGAGATGGTTGAGAATGCAGTTGTTGCAGAGCCAGTGATAGAGGAATCGAATTCGTCAGACAAGTAGGGACGCAGCGTGCTGCCTCCTAACGAGCGAAGCGAGTAAGTCTCGCTACTCGTGTACAGACGCAATATATTGCGTCTCTACTACTAAAATACTAAAAATCTAAAATATGAGTAAATATTTAATTAGCGGTGGTGGTACTGGCGGACATATATTTCCAGCCGTAAGTATAGCAAATGAGTTGCGTCGTCGCGACCCAAATTGTGAGATTTTGTTTGTAGGTGCAGAGGGGCGTATGGAGATGGAGCGTGTGCCTGCTGCAGGTTATGATATTGTGGGTTTGAAAGTAGAGGGTTTAGATAGAAAGAACATTTTGCGCAATGTGAAGGTGGTGTGGAACTTGTTGCGTTCAATGCGTAAAGTGCGCCGTGTGATAAAAGATTTCTGTCCTGATGTGGCAGTAGGTGTTGGTGGATATGCAAGTGGTGCAGCTCTCAAGGTAGCTCAGCAGATGGGTATCCCTGTGGTGTTGCAAGAGCAAAATAGTTTTGCTGGTGTGACTAATAAAATGTTAGCAAAAGGAGCAGAGAAGATTTGTGTGGCATACACTGGTATGGAGCGATTCTTCCCTGCCGATAAGATAATTCTTACGGGTAATCCTGTGCGTCAGAATCTTTTGGCTACAATAGATAAAAAAGAGGCGTATGAGTATTTTGGTCTAAATCCCGATAAACCTACTTTGATGGTTATGGGTGGTAGTCTTGGTGCTCGCACAGTGAATCAGGCTATGATTGCAGGGTTGGAAAAACTAAAACAATCGGGCATACAGGTGATTTGGCAAACAGGTAAGTTGTATTATGAGCAGATAAAGTCTGACTTGTCTGACCAGTCTGACTTGTCTGATATTAAAATTTTAGATTTTCTTGCTCGTATGGATTATGCCTACGCAGTGGCAGATTTGGTTGTGTCGCGTGCAGGGGCAAGTTCGATTTCCGAGCTTTCGTTGTTGGGTAAGTCTTCTATTTTGGTGCCATCGCCTAATGTAGCTGAGGATCATCAAACGCATAATGCTCGTGCTTTGTCCGACAAAGGTGCTGCTATTTTGGTGAAAGATGTAGATGCGGTTGACACTTTGGTCGATATAGCATTGGAAACTATTGCATCAAAAGAGAAATTGCAATCGCTTTCTGATAATGTTCTTAAATTGGCATATCCTAATTCGGCAGAAAAAATTGTTGATGAAATAGTTAAATTAGGGAGCAAGGAATAGGGGGCAAGGAGTAAGGAGCTGGGAATAGGGAGTAAGGAGTAAGGAATAAGGAATATGGAACAGGGAATAAGTATAAAAACTGAGTATCCCGATATTCCTCCCCCGTCTTAGGGAGGTCCCCGAAGGAGGGAGGTGTTCTTAACTTTCAGCTCTTTTTATATTCTCCCCCTGTTTTAGGGGGAGTGGTCGAAGACCGAGGGGGTAGAATAATTCTTAATTTTTAATTTTTAATTTTTCATTCGTTATTATGAAATATTATTTTCTTGGTATAGGTGGTATTGGTATGAGTGCTATTGCACGTTATTTCAAAGCTAAAGGCTTTGAAGTGGCTGGATATGATAGAACATCAACTGTTTTGACTCGTGAACTCGAGGCAGAGGGTATTGCTGTGAATTATGTGGATGAAGTGGAGGCAATTCCATCTGAATTTTCAATTCTCAATTCTCAATTCTCAACTTTAGTGGTTTACACTCCTGCAATACCTACTGATAATAAACAATATCAATATTTCTTGACTAATGGTTTCAAGATGATGAAGCGAGCTGCTGTGTTGGGCGAGATTACTCGTTTGGAGCGTGGTTTGTGTATCGCTGGTACGCATGGCAAGACTACTACTTCGACCATGACTGCTCATATCTTGAAACAAAGTCATGTTGATTGTAATGCTTTTCTTGGTGGTATATCAAAGAATTATACAAGCAATCTACTCCTTTCAGATAAAAGTGATTTAGTTGTTATTGAGGCAGATGAGTTCGACCGTTCGTTCCATCATTTGTCGCCTTATATGGCAGTAATTACATCGACCGATGCCGACCATCTCGACATATATGGCACACATGAGGCATATCTCGAAAGTTTTGCGCATTTCACTTCGTTGATTGTCGATGGAGGAGTGTTGTTCGTAAAAAAAGGCATACAATTAGAGCCTCGTATCTCTGATAAAGTTACTCTTTATACCTATTCAGGTACAGAGAAGGCAGATTTTTATGCTGATAATATTCGTTTGGGTGGTGGACGATTGGTGTTTGATTTTGTAACACCTAACGAGCGTATTGCTGATGTAGAACTCGGTGTGCCTGTGATGATAAACGTAGAGAATGCCGTAGCTGCTATGTCGGTGGCATATCTTAATGGCGTAACTGCCGATGAATTGCGTGCTGCAATGGCTTCGTTTGCTGGTATTCGTCGTCGTTTCGACTTCCATCTTCGCACTGATAAATTGGTGGTTATCGATGATTATGCACATCATCCAATGGAGTTGGAAGCAAGTCTTAAGTCAGTAAATGCTTTATATAACGATAAGAAAATTGTAGTGGTTTTCCAACCTCACCTATATACTCGCACCCGCGACTTTTATCGCGAATTTGCAGCAGCTCTTTCGCATGCCGAGCAAGTGGTGTTGGTCGAGATATATCCTGCACGCGAATTGCCTATTGAGGGCATTACATCGCAAATTATTCTCGATGAGGTTACTTCTCCTGTTAAACGATTGACAACTAAAGCCGAGTTGATTGATACGCTCAAAACTCTTGATTTTGATGTCCTCCTCACCGTTGGCGCAGGCGATATTGACACTTATTTACCAAAAATAGTTGAGAGTTTAGAGTTTAGAGTTTAGAGTTTATGAAATTGTGGCATAAAATATTATTTTCGGTTCTAATCACATTGCTTGTGGGTGGATTGGTTGTTGTGCTTACGTTTGTTGTGCCTAAAAATGGCGACCGCAAATGTGAGAACATACACTTGATAGTGAGCGATTATGAGCAATTCAAGTTTATTTCTGACAAAGATGTTAGTTTCCAACTTCAAAATTCGGGAGTATATCCTGTTGGGAAACAACACTCTAAGATAGATTTGACCGAAATGGAGGAGAGTTTGCTGAAACTCAACATGGTGAAGAGTGTCAAATGCTATTTTGCTAATAATGGCGATGTTAATGTTTCGGTCACGCAACGAGTACCTGTGTTTCGTGTGAAAGAAGAGGGTCGCGATTATTATATTGACAACGAGCGTAAGCGCATGCCAACATCGATAAAATTCTCGGCATACGTACCAATTGTAACAGGAAATGTAAATTTTGACTTTGCAGTGTCGGAATTATACGATTTTGTTGTATATTTGCAGTCTGAAAGTCGTTGGCGTTCTGCGTTTACTCAAATATACGTTTATCCCGATAACAAAGTAGAATTAATCCCACGAGTTGGCGATTTTCGTATTAAGTTAGGTACGCTCGAACGCTACGAAGCCAAACTCGGAAAATTAGAAAAATTCTTAAAAGTATTACCAAAATATCACTCTTGGGACAAATATTCAGTTATAAACCTTGAATATAAGGACCAGGTAGTATGTCGATAATGCACAATGCACAATGCATAATGCATAATCGCCATTTTTCGCCATACGGCTCAAGACCGTTGGTTTGGATTAAATATTTAAATAAAAAGTTTTTGAAAAGTAAATAACAACATATACATGATTTATAATGCAATTATAATTGTGCATTGTGAATTGTGCATTGAGAATTGAAAAAAAAGTATGTTCGTATCAGTAGATTTAGGAAATTCCCGCATAATGATGATGGCGGCAGAGCGTCAAGACGACGGGACTTTGAAGGTGTTGGCGTTAGAAACTATGGAAACGCCTGCAGAGTGTATTCAACATGGTATTGTGAAGAAACCTGCAGATGTGGCGTCGTTATTGGCTTCAATGGCTAAGAAGTTGGAGAATCGTTTGGAACTTCAATTAGGCAAGAAGTACGATATAAATAGTTTTTATACTGCAGTGAATGGACGTTCATTGCGCTCGGTGCGTGGCAATGTGAGCCGTAATTTTTCTATTTCTACCGAGATTACACAAGGCGAACTCTCTCTCTTGCGCAATGATTTGCGTGGTGAAATCAACACCGATAAGGCTATTTATTCTATTACTAATGAGGAGTATATCGTTGATGGTGAATATGTGCGTGACCCTAATGGCATCGTGTGTCGTGAGATTGCTGCTAATTATTTGATAGTTTTGGGACGTGCTGATATTCAAGATAATTTAGCAAAATGTGTCGACCGTGCAGTTCAGTTTACTGATGTGAATATTGAAGGTTTGGCACCTCTCGCTATGGCTGATGCTGTATTGACTGCCGACGATAAATCTGAGGGGGTTGTGCATATCAATTTTGGTGCTGCAACTACCACTGTAGTTGTATATCAAAATGGTTATTTGCGTCATGTAGCTGTCGTTCCTTTTGGTGGAAAACACATCACTAATGACTTGGCTAATGAGGCTTGTGAGTTGAATATCAGTGCGATCGAAGCCGAATTGCTCAAAGTACAAAAGGGTACTCTTATTGATAATTTGGGTGCAAATGATGTCAATTTTAAGATACCTTCAAAACCAGGCACAGAGGCTCGTATTATTTCAAAACGCAATATGATTAAAATCATCAGGGCACGTCTTGCCGAGATTGTTATGCTCTGTATGGAAGAGGTTAAACGTTCGGGTTATGCCGAACAATTACGTGCTGGTATAGTGGTTACTGGTGGAGCATCGCATATCGCTGATTTCGAGCAATTCTTGGCGCAAGAAACAGGTATGCCTATCCGTTTTGGCTCATTTACACACTATTTAGATGTAGAGTCGGCTGAGAAATATTCTGATACTGAATATACTTTGCTTGTTGGATTGTTGTTGAATGCGACTGAAGAATGTGTCCAAGAGCGTAAAGTAGAAGAACCAGAAAAAAATCAACCAATCGCACCTAAAAAAGAGAAAAAATCATCATCTTGGAAAGATATTTTCAACGTTAAAGTAGGAACGCTATTTGATGACCCTGAAGAACCAACGATAAAATAAAGATTAGAGTTTAGTGATTAGAGATTAGAGTTTTAATTCCTCACTCCTCACTCCTCATTATTATGACAGATCTAACAACACAATATATTATGGCTGATAAAAGTAATTCGATAATTAAAGTAGTCGGCGTAGGTGGTGGCGGTGGTAATGCCGTAAACCACATGTTTGCACAAGGCATCGAAGAGGTGTCGTTTGTAGTATGTAATACTGACCAACAGGCACTAAACCATTCTCCTGTGCCTACTAAAATATTGATAGGCGAAGGACTTGGTGCTGGCAACAAACCTTCTGTGGCTCTTGCAGCTGCTGAGGCTGCTCGTGACGAGATTACCGCTATGCTTAATGATGGCACTAAAATGGTGTTCATTACTGCTGGTATGGGCGGTGGCACAGGCACAGGTGCTGCTCCATTTGTGGCATCTATCGCTCGCGAATTAGGTATTCTTACTGTCGGTATCGTCACTATTCCATTCCTCTTTGAAGGTAAACGTAAAATACGTCAAGCTCTTGAAGGCGTAGCTGCTATGAGTGAGAATGTCGATGCACTTTTAGTTATTCATAATGAACGACTCTGCTCGGTATATCCAAATCTTGAACTCTCTAATGCTTTTGACCATGCCGATAATGTGCTTACAAGTGCAGCGCGTGGTATTGTTGAAATTATCACTATTGATGGACATATCAATGTCGACTTTGCCGATGTGTGCACTATTATGCGCAATGGTGGTGTGGCTATTATGAATTCAGGCTATGGTGAAGGCGAAGGTCGTGTTACTGCAGCTATCAATGATGCACTTAACTCTCCGCTTCTCAACAATAACGACATACATAAATCAAAGAAAATCCTCCTCAACTTTTATTGTTCTAAATCACATCCTGTTGTGATGAGCGAAGTGAGCGAAATTAACGCATTTATGGCACAAATGGGCGATGATATTGAGGTGATTTGGGGTGTTACATTCGATGATGAACTTGAAGGAAAAGTCAAAGTTACACTTCTTGCCACTGGTTCTGAAATGAGTGTAGTGCCTGAAGACTTGCGAGAGGAATTGCGTCGTAAACGTGAAGAAGCAGCAGCCTCAGGCAAAAAATATTCTGATGAAGAAGATACTCAAGCTGTAGAGCCACAACCAGAACCTGTAAAAGAGACTCCAAAATACCCTTGGCAATCAAAACCAGTTGATTTGATGGAAGACTTTAAGGAAAAACTCTATGGCACATCGTCGAAAGACGAATCAAAAGTATCAATTTCTCTTGACCAAATCGATGACGATGACGAAATGCTCCGCTACATGGAGAGCGTTCCAGCAATTAAACGAAACTAATTAGATTACAGATAACAGACTTCCTCTCCTAAGTTAGGGGAGGTAGTCGAAGACCGGAGGGATATGTAACCTCTAACCTTTAACCTCTAACCTTTAACCTCTAACCTTTCAACTTTCAACTATGGCACTTTTCGAACAAATTAGCGAAGACATCAAAAAAGCGATGCTCGCACGTAATAAAGTAGAACTTGAAGCTCTACGTGGTATCAAAAAAGAACTCCTCGAAGCCAAAACATCGAAGGAGAATGCAGGCGAACTCACCGATGCCGCAGCTATCAAAGTAATCCAAAAGATGGCAAAACAAGGCAAAGACACAGCCGAAGTATTCGCATCTCAAGGTCGTCAAGACCTTGCAGACGAATATCTTGCACAAGTTGAGGTCTATAACAAATACCTCCCACAAATGATGTCCGATGCCGAACTCACCACTGCAGTCAAAGCCATTATTGAGCAAGTAGGTGCAACATCACCAAAAGATATGGGCAAGGTTATGGGCGTAGCTAGCAAACAACTCGCCGGCAAAGCCGAAGGTCGCGCCATCTCCGACAAAGTGAAAGAAATTCTTAATTCCCTATAGTAGGAACGCTCGGCTCAAGCGCCTGCATAATAAGCTCGGCTTGTGCATCCTATGAAACCATATTGAAAATCCGCTTTCTATTTATAGAAAGCGGATTTTTGTATGTTTTTAGTAAAAGAAAGAGGAGATTTATATATTATTTTTTGTTTGTTTAGTAGTTAGTAGGTTTAATTACACATTAAGACCTTCATTTTCTTTGCGCAGAAATTCGGTAAAGTGTTCGGTGCTTGGTAGTTCGAGTTGATATTTTGATAAAAACAGATTGGCATCAGCACCCATCATGGTGTATTCAGCCATCTCTTGTCCAACTTCCGAGCATAGCAATATGCCGATAGGCTCATTGTCGTCGGTGAGCATAATGTTTTTGCGATAGTAGGCAAGATACATATTTAGTTGCGCTACGTCGGCATAATCCAATCTGTGAGCTTTGAGTTCGATGATGACATGGCGTTTCAATATGCGATGATAGAACACCAAATCAGCCTTATAATATCGGTCGTCGATGAGCAGTTTTTTTGACGTTCTTCAAAGCAGAATCCCATTCCGAGTTCGAGTATAAACTCTTGTAAGTTACTGATTAATGCACTCTCGAGGTCCGATTCTTCTATCACATCTTTGGCTTGTAGACCTAAAAATTCAAACACAAATGGCGACTTAATATCCATTGCTAAAGTTGCAATTTCGGCATTGCCTTGTACCATACGCGCCAACTCTTCAGGGCGTTTACTCCATTCACTGCGTTCGTAGTAATTAGAGTCAATTTGTCGTTGCAATTCGCGCACACTCCATGTTCCCTTGATAGCCATAGTTTCGTAGAACGCTCGTTTTAGTGGGTCATTTATTGGTATAAGAGAAACTAAATGGGTGAAAGATAATTTATTAAACAAAATGCTCGAATCTACAAGAACTGAATTGTGCTTCTCTTGCAACATTGGCATAACAAATTGGTCAGTCACTGACTGACCTTTTTTAGAAGTTTGACTATCAATCAATTGTAATTTGTCAGTCACTGACTGACAAATTGCTAAATTAGTCTTCAAAAATTGAGCTATTGGTGCAAATAATTGAGAATAAGTCAGATAGAATTGATGATGAATTTTCAATGTTGTAACACTATATTTTTTATCGCCAATCGTTTTGTTAAATTCTGCAACAATCTCTCTCCATACAGCGCTCTATCACTTCCATGTTGCTCATATTCCACTATATAATATCCAGTTAATCAAGCTTTAGTTGTCACGTGCCGATTGATTATCAACCGAGCATTATTTTGTAGTGCATGGTCGGTATATTCAATTTGCTGAACGAGATTATCGAAATTTATGTTATTGTTCATAATGTTCGTTTTTTTATGTAGGGACGCACGGCTCGTGCGTCTGATAATAAATAGATGATAGTCACAAACTAAGTTATCTTTTACAATGCAAAGATACAAAAAAATCCCCTAATAACGAAACTAATAAAATAAAAAACAAAAAAATAGACACAAAAAAAACCACCTCACAGCTTGTGTGAGATGGCGAAAATATAAAAAAATATGTACCTGAAAAGCCACTTTCGGGTACATATTACTCTTGATATGTACCCAAAATGGCATTTTTGGGTACATGTTTAGTGTTTATATCAATTAAAATTTCTTCAATATTTGGTTTCCTTCTAATTGTGCAAGCGGCACTTGCACAATTGGGAATTGAGGATATGCTTCGGCAAATTGTCTCATATACTTTAAGTTACGGACAGAGTATCTCAATATGATTGGTTGATGAAGTTAATTCCAATATCTTTGGCATTTGTCCAGTTTTTGGTTGGCCAATTTGTGCAGTTTTTGGCTACACAATTACAATATCTTCATTTTGAGGTAATAACTTGATATTTTCAATTTTTACAAAGTTACAAAAAATCCCCTAATAACCAAACAAATAGAGCGAAAATCACACACAAAAGCCACCTCACAGGGTATGTGAGATGGCGGATTAAAAGAATAGTTTTTTATACATGTATAGATCTAAAAAACTAATTATTTAATACTTGTATATTAAACATATTACCACATTTCATGAGTATCTTTTTTCTCATAAGTATGTTGACGATTATACCAAGTAATAGTTTTATTTTTAAATATTAAACTATATGGTAGTAGTATTATAAGATAAACAATTGATAATACAATTGCAACTATTAAGTTGTTTATCTTTGCAAATAATTTAAATAATCTGTTTTTTATATTTTGAATTTTACTCATATTAAAAAAGTGTATAAATAAAAGGCATAACTGGCGAATTAACAAAGATAATTAATAAGGCAACTATTAATAATATTATAATAATTGGTAATAGCCACCATTTTTTGCGTTCATATAAATAGCGAAATATTTTACTTACCATGAGATTTACGAATAATATAATTGTTCATTACTAAAGTATCAATACCAGAATTAAGAAAAGTATTTATTGCATCAGTAGGAGAGCAAACTATTGGTTCTCCCATCACATTAAAACTTGTATTTACTAACAAAGGACAATTTGTCCTATCGTAAAAGCGTTTGATTAGCCCATAATATATTGGATTATCCTCTTTTTTCACAGTTTGAGGTCTTGCCGAATAATCATAATGTGTAATAGCAGGATATGCAGACATGACCTCTGAAATACGATTATTTAAATCTGTTTCTTTATGTTCTATTCGGTTTAATTCATGAATATGAGTTATAAACATCATATATGGAGAGTATATATCTTTATTAAAAACTTTTGAAACATGTTCTTGTAATACAGAGGGTGCAAATGGGCGAAATGCTTCGCGAAATTTTATTGATGCATTTAAACGAAATTTCATATCAGAAAGTCTCGGATCACCTAAAATGCTACGATTACCTAAAGCTCTCGGACCAAATTCAACACGCCCTTGAAACCATCCTATAATCTTCCCTTCTTCTATATCTAAAGAAACCGAATCATATAAGTCATTAATATCAGTTTTATAGTCATATGTTAGAGAATGTTGTTTTATTGCCAATAAGATTTCTTCATTTGTATATGATGGACCTAAATAAGCAGAATTGTTATTTAATAGATTCTCTCCATTTAATATGGCAAAAGCAAGCGCTGCTCCAATAGCACCACCACTATCACCTGGATCTACTGGGACATAAACATTGTTAAAAATTTGTTGATCATAAATCCATCCATTCATGGAACAATTTAAAGCAACACCACCTGATATACACAAATTCTTGGAATTAGTTAATCTTTGAGCTTCTTTTGCTAATTTAAGACCAATTTCTTGGGTTACATATTGAATAGCACAAGCAATATCACAATGAACTTGTTCAATAGGTTCAGATTTATTTCTCTTTTTTATACCAAATAATTTTTCCCATTTGTGCTCATCTATCATACGCTCTCTAATATGAAAAGTAAAATTATTCATATTAAGAGTTATTGCACCATCACCATGAATTAATACAATTTCATCTTTAATAATTTTAACATATTGTCTGACATTTTTTGAATCAACATTACCATAAGGAGCTAATCCCATAACTTTATATTCATCTGAATTTACTTTAAATCCAAGAAAATAAGTAAAAGCAGAATATAACAAACCAATAGAATTAGGATAATGTTGTTCTTTAATTGTTTTTATACTCCCATTATGAGCATACATAATAGATGTAGTTGCCCATTCTCCAACTGCATCTAATACAAGAATTGCCGCATCACTATACCCAGAAGTAAAATAAGCCATAGCGGCATGTGATAAATGGTGCTCTACAAAACGTACTGAATCTATTTTATATTTAAATTTTTTCTTAAGTTCTTTTTTTATTAAACGTTCTAAATTTAAACGACTTCCCAACCATATAGGCATTGCCTTCAAAAATCTTGAATAACTATATGGAGCATCATAAATAGCTGTTTCTAAAATACGCTCAAATTTTAAGAAGGGTTTTTCATAAAAAACTACATGATCTACTTCTGAAATGTCAATTTTTGCTTCTTTTAAGCAATATTCACAGGCTAATATAGGAAACTTATTATCATGTTTTTGTCTAGACAATCGTTCTTCTTGACAAGCTGCAATAACTTTTCCGTTTACTAAAATTGCAGCTGCAGAGTCATGAAAAAAAGCTGAAATTCCTAATATAATCATATTTTTTATTTTTTAAAATAGTCACAAATTTGAGTTGCAACAACAGCATGTCCTTCCTTGGTGAGATGGATATCATTTTTAAAGAACATGGGTGAAGATTGTTTGCGAAATTCATCAGTAACATCAATATAACCAATATTCATCGAATCCATTTTATGAGTTAACCAATAATTTGGATAATTTAAATCTATATAATTGGTATCTAATTGATATGCATTTACAACTTCTGTAAAATATTCTGTATATATTTGCTCTTTTGTGGGTATAAGTAATATTATTAATTCGGCACCTATTTTTTTAGAAATACTATTTATGCGATTTATTGAATACAAGAGAATATCTTTATCTTTTTCTTTTATAGGAGATGATTTTGTGTAGCAAATGTTATAATTTTTATTATTAATTTCATCTTCGAAAAAGGGATCGACACATCTAGGTATTTTGTTGTTAAAATGTGAAGGTATAATTATACTTGCACTCCTATATAAAGCTGATTTTTCTCTAAGCCATTCTTTTATTCCTGATTTATGTTCAATTATATTGAAAAAATCATTGTTCACACATAATTGAACTATAATTTTTTTAGGGTGTAAAGAAATTCCAAGATTAGTTATAAAATAGAATTCATCTATTATATTAGCCCCGCTTATACCTGCATTTACAACCTTCATTTCAGGATTTTTTTCTTCAAAAATAGATGAAAACATATATTCAAAATCAACTTGAGCTCCTTGAGTAAAAGAATCACCTATAAAAAGAACATCACAAGAATCTATTTCTGCATGTTGATTGACAATATTTTTTACTCGAAAACCCTGAATATTAGTTAAATATATACTATTAAATTCAGGATCTGTAAAATGAGTATTAAGTAATGGTTGATTAAAATAAAATTTATCATATGACCTATATAGATTTGGTATATTATAATCATCAAATACATGCCTAAAAATTACTTCTGCATTTAATAAAACGCCTACAATCAAAAAAAAATTCACCCATATAACTTTGATAACATCCTTATTTAAAGAGGCTATTATGTACGTAAATAAAGCAATAGAAATTGCAAATAGGAAACCTGCAAGTATAGAATCTAATAGCAAAGAAAGCATTATTGGATTCCAAAATAAAACAATAGTCAAAGAAAATATTATATATGTCTTATTCATAAATCAAATTTTAATAACCTTTTATACATATTCATATTAAAAATTCTAATATAAAAAAGTACAAGCAGAATCAAGGAGATGCTTTGTAAATATATAAATAATTTCCATCTGGCAACTCTAGAACAGGTTTAAATTTTTCTGTATTTATACTTATATTATAACGTTCCTTTAGATACTTTAAATCTGACAATATACAATAATAATCAATTTGTTCATTATCAAAATTTATTTTATCAACCAACATAATACTACAAACAGAAAATTTGCTATCACATAAATTTTGATAAAGAAGAATATTTTCACAAATTAAGATACTTGATTTATTATTTCTACTTATAAAATTAGATACAATATCTACTTGTTCAAAACGTTCATCTTGTTCCTCATCTGAATAAAATTTTCTTAATTCTATTGTTTTTATAAATGCAAATAATAACACAATTATTGTTAATATATAGATAATTTTAATTCTTTTTATATTAGCATATAAAGAGTTTATAAAAATAAGAGGAATACAATAAAAGAAATTATTTATATATCTATAAGTATCAAAATGACTTATTTTTTCTTCATTTATAAAAAAATATCCTCTATAATGACTTGAATATAAAAGTAAATATACAAACAATAAAGTAATAGAAATTAAAAGTATTTTATTCTGTAAATTCTTATAGGCTTTATAAAAATATAATAAATAACATATATATACATAAAATACAATAGAAAAAGCCGGAATGGAAAAAAGAGATGAAATAAATATAGGAAATAATCGAAAAAAGTTATTTAAAGAAAATGTAGCTTCTCCAATATCTTTTGATTCCACCTGTTCAATCATAAAAATATTTTGACAACCAAATATATATATGCAGATAATTATTAAATATGGGATGTTATTTTTTATTTGAGAAAAAAATTCTTCTTTTGTTTTTAATCTACATAATGAAATTATAAAATCTATCATTGGAATGAAAAATAATGATAAATTTTCTCTTTTGCATAATAAAGCTAAACCAAAAGAAATCAAACATAAATATCTGCTAATCTGTGTTTTTGATTTACAATAGGAGTAAATAAAAACTAAACATATAAAACTTGAAAATATTTCGGATAAAAAACATGTCGCAAATACATTTATTATTGGTGCTGCACAATATATTGAAGGTGCAATAAACCACCATTTATTATCTTCTTTAAAAAATGCTAAAGTTAAGATAATACAAAAAGCAATTAAAGTATTTATTATACTAATTAATTGAGGAGACCATCCCAAAATTTGAGTAAATATACTTAAAAAAGTAGAATATGTTATAAAGTGTCCTCCATAAGTAAAAACAGAAAGAGGATTATCAAGACTACCTATTGCAACTGCATCAATTAGAAAAGATGATGGATATATTCCATAGGAAAATTGTCGCGCACAAAAACTAAACGCATATGCATCTTCATATTCCAACCCCCAAAAACCAATATTATAGTTGTATTTAAATAATAAAGTAAGTAATAAACAATATAAGATAATATACAAACTATTTTTATTTTTTTTTATATCAATTTTTATTTGATAAACAAATAAAAATATGAATAAAAATATAACAACAAGACAAAAGTAATAATATATCATTAAAAACCAAATTTATATCTAATTGTATAAAAAATAACTCCAAATCCATATTTAATAGACCTGATAAAATTTATTGAAGAAGAAGTTTTTTCATATTTTGCAGGACAATAAATTTCATCTATAGTAAATCCTTTTTCAAATAATTCAATTATTATCTGATTATCAAAAATAAAATCATTTGAAAAATTATTATATTTAATTGTTTTTAATACATCACTTCTGAATGCTCGATATCCTGTATGATATTCCGAAAGATTCTTTTTCAATACTAAATTTTGAAACTTAGTTAAAATTCTATTAAAAACATATTTATAAATAGGCATGCCCTTTTTTATTGCTTCAGATCCCTTTATCATTCTAGAAGCAAAAACAACAGATGCACCATTTTTAAACTTATCAATTATTTGAGGAATTAATTTTGGATCATACTGATAATCAGGATGCAACATTATTATTATTTCTGCATTTAAAGATAATGCATAATTATAACAGGTTTTTTGATTAGCACCATAGCCTAAATTTTTAGAATGTTTAATAATATGTTTAATTCCCAATTGATATGCCGTTTTACACGTGTCATCTTTACTAAAATCATCAACTAATAAAATCTCATCTACAATATCATTAGGAATATCAAAAATTGTATTTTTTAATGTTTTTGCACAATTATACGCAGGTAATACAACAACTATCTTCATTTTTAATACTACAGATAGACATGCTTATACTTTAAAAGTATAAGCATGTCTATAAAAAATTTTACCAACCAGAAAAGTGTGAACTGTGTGAACTGTGTGAGCTATGAGAGCTGTGTGAACTGTGAGAGCTGTGTGAACTATGAGAATAATGCTGAGCAAGCAGATCATATTCTCCTGCAGCTTCTAGAACTAATGCTTGTTCTTGTTGTTGTTCTAATTGATAATCTTTGTTTGTTACCTTGGTAACAATTTTTTCGCCAATAGAAGAACAATAACTTGCACCAGCAATCAACGCTGAAACAGCAAAAAATAAAAGCTTTTTCATTGAAACCTCCATTTTTTAAATTAAACAATAAATTAACTAACACGATATATCTATATTATTAGATACAGATTCTATTTTTTTTATATATTGACTATGATGTTCTTTATTAGAAGCAAAGAATCCAGCACATTGTCCTTTCAAAATACAATCTTCACATTCTGGTAGATATATATCTTTCCAATCTGAAATAGATTGTTGGGCATAGCAACGAATATCTTCTGGAAGAACACAGAGTTGCGCATTGTATATATAGGTTTTTATGCCTCTATTAGAGAGTAGTAAAACAGCTTCGCGCAATTCTCTGTTATAGTCATAAGGGTCAATCCATAATTTATCTATGTTTTCTTTTGCTAAACCAGTTGTTTCCATTTGCATAAATGCAACTTGTGCAACAAATGGAAAATTATGATATATAAAATCAGCAAATTGTGGCAAACGTTTATAGGTTTGTTTATGTACAACAATTCTTAATCCTATTTTTTGACGGAATAATGCTAAATTATATAGTCCTTGTACGGTCTTATAGAATGTATTTGCTCCAACAATTTTATTGTGTTCTTCTGCAATATCTGAAAACAAAGGTATATCTATCTGCAAATCAAAATGTTTGCATTGGGCTAATTTCATTGCAAACTCTTTATCTGCAAACTTAACTCCATTAGAAAGAATACTAATTGCAGTTTTAGGAAGCTCTTTTTGAATATGTTTAATTATGACAAAAAGGTTGTCGCCTATTAATGTAGGCTCACCCCCTGTGATACCAATTTCTTGTGTATTTTTATCAAATAAAGATATTAACTGCAAATTGAAAGGTGTTTTATCCTTTTCTTGGAGAATAGGAGGCTGAGGACACATAATGCATCTGTGATTACAGCGTTCTGTTGCCATTATGGCATTATGAGATGATGCTATTTCATATAAGAATATGATTTCTCCTTTAGGATTTATTACGACAACATCTCCTTCTTGGAAACCATTAATATTATTGACGACACAATATGGTTTGCCTGTATTGATGATTGATTGATTAGATGTAATGGTTGCAAAATAGCCATACGCTGGTTTGTTTGCTTCATTACTAACTAAAATGTTATTTGATCGGTTGAATATACTCTTACCAAAAGTAATTCTTCCAACAATATCATCGTTAATATTATATGCGGTACTCTGAATTTGTTTCATAATAAATTATTTTATCCATGACCAAAATATTCTATTTATTTCAGGGTCATGTTTTTTTAATAGTTCAAACAAATAATGCATAATCGCTTTTGTTTTTTTACACATTTCATTCGTTGGACGGAAACCTACCATATCACCTTGTTCTGACATATTACGAACAGGGTCGGCGCCACAATAAGGTTGATATACACACTCAGAACAGCCAGGTAAACATTCAGTACAAGATGATGCTATTATGTTGTGTAATAACTCACCATTAAACATTTCTTCGTATGAATTTTCGTTTACATTTCCGAGTTTAAAATAGAAGTTTTTAAATCTTGCCATCATACGTGCTTCATCCGAAACATATACACTTCCGTCGTAGTCATAAATTGCACCAGCTATACCAACGCCGGCAGGTGATTGTAAGTCAACAAATCCTGTTGCAAAAGGTGTTAACATACGTTTAAGTAGTAAAGCAGCAAAACCTTCAATAAAGAAAGTTCCTTGTTTATTTAATTCAATAATATAATCAAGACCTTCTTTATAATTTGCAATAAATTCATCAATTGGGTAAGCTATTTTTTCTTTATATTGTTTAGCAAATCCATACGGATTTAGTGAACGTAGAAAAATATTATTAAATCCTAATCTAACATATTCATCAATAATTTCTTTAAATCTACCAAGGCTATATTTTGATGTTGTCATTAACGCAGAAACACAACTTTGGTCACCCCAAACATCACGTATCATTGCTAGATTTTTTTCAAATATAGCATGATGGTCTAAGTTTTTATCTTGCAATGGGCGATTGGTATCATGCAAATCTTTTGGCCCATCTAAAGATGTTGATATCATGCAATTATGCTTTTTGAGATATTTTACCATATCTTCATTAAGCAGGGTAAGATTAGTGCAAATAACAAATTCAAGGAATCTCTTTTTAAATAGATTTTGCCATTCTGCTTCTTCGATAATATATTTGACCATTTCGAAATCAGTAGAAGGGTCTCCGCCTTGAAATTCTATTTTTATAAATGGGGATGGCGATTGAAAAATGGTTTTAACAATATTTTTTGCTGTTGCTTTTGTCATATCTGCAGAGTGGTCATCCTGATTTTTACGTGCAACTTGACAATAAATGCAACTAGAATTACAGCGTAAGGTTGGTACCACCATGTGCAGAGATGTAAAATCGCGAAGAATACTTTTCTTTGTTCGAAATTTTGTTGCCAACATAGGGACAACATCTTCTATTTTATCTGTCGTGGCGATTTGTTTTGATGCTATATCATAAAATAAATCGCTATGTTCATCTAAATTTCCTTTAATAAAATTGTGAAAATCTTCGTTTTGTAAGAATATGTATTCACCAACTTCATTGGTGAGAAGATATTCGTTTTCATTGAATCGTTCAAAACGAAATGGTAATAGTTGATATGGCATAATTTACTTTTTTGAATTTACAGGTTTAAACGCTTCTTCTACTATTAAATCACGAATATGTCCAAATATTTTATTTGTTTCGTATCTAAATTGCTGGTCTATTAGGTCGTTGAAAAATTCATCAGTAATATATTTTGATATATTATCGGCATTTTCTTTGACTTTAAAAGATATATTAATAATATTATTATTTATAGTTTGTTGTATATAAAATTTGCCAGAATATTTATATACAACAGCATTTATAGTTTCTTTTGAAAATAACTCAGTATCTACCTGAATTTCAAATTGTTGTATGTTGTCCGCCAACATAGTATTTGTAATGTTTTCCATAGAGAATATATTTATAAATTAAAAATAAAAAAAAGCGAGAACTTAACTTTCTCGCTAGTTGTAGGTATTTGGCGTCACCTTGAGTTTACGAACAAGTCAAGCTCACGCCGTTATATACGAAACGTGAGCATTTTTTAACTTATTCTTTCAAACTCGAAAATCGCCAAATTTTACAACTAGAAAGAACAAAGCAAAAATGCTTTATTGGGTGACCGAGAACGTTACTCGGTCTATGTCAATGCAAAGGTAGTGATTTGTTTTGAAGTGTGCAAGTGATAAGGGGATTTTTTTTGTTTTGAGGGCGTATTTGCGTTTTTTGCATTTTCGTTTTTTGGGTAGATTTACCACTATTGCATAAACCAACTTTTTTTTGTAATTTTGCAGTCCGAAAAATTAGAGGATGAAAAGTAGTAAAATTCAACAGTTTGTGGGTGTGTTTATGACACTTTTGATGGTGAGCTATTTGGCTTGCCTTTCGTTGTGTTTGCATACTCACATTGTTGATAATAAGGTGTTTACTCACTCGCACCCTTACAAAACTTCTTCGCACACTCACTCGGGTGTGGAGATTGTTTTGCTTAAAACGCTCTCTGATTTTACGGTTTTAATGTCTGATGAAAATCCAGATATTAAGCCTTATTTCTCGCTAATTTGTGAGGTTAATTCTCTCGTTTCTTTGCACGTAGAGCCTTTCTATCTTGCTCATCTTTCTTTGCGTGCTCCACCATTTATTTAATTCATAATGCATAATTTCGGACGCTCGAACCGAGCGTCCCTACTGTATTTTTAGACAGGATGACATAATGGCAAATTTCATATAAAAAACACATTCTTTAAATATGTCTTTGGTGTTGAGATTTTGCATTGCAAAAGCGAGACCATTATGAATAAAAAGAATATGTTCTTATGTCATTTTGTCTAAAAGAAAAAAATGTCTTTCTGTCTAAAAAAATTGATAGATTATTTTTCCATTTTTTTAAAACTTATTTCAATGAAAAAAACAATAATACTCTTATTGTGCGTAATGTCGTGTGCATTATGCATGAATATTAGTGCAACTAATTCAAAAACAGATGCTAACCTCGTGGGACACGTGATTGATGCAATGACGGGTGAGCACCTTCCTTTTGTTACTATCCAACTTAAAGGTACTTCTATCGGTGCGGTGTCGGGCGCATCGGGTCACTTTTTGCTCACTAATCTTCCTGTGGGTGAAACTACTTTAATTTTCTCAATGGTAGGGTATAAGACCATTGAGGCTTCGCTTCTGCTCGAGGTAGGTAAAACTTGTGAAATCAATATTGCTATGGAAGAGGAGTCGCTACTGATTGATGCTGTGGTGGTTACTGCTAATAAATATGAAACTAAAAAGCGTGAGGCTACGACTATAGTAAACGTGATTTCGCCTCTTTTGATAGAATCTACTGCCTCTAATACGATGTCGGATGTGCTTGACTTCCAGACTGGTGTGCGTGTGGAGATGTCGTGCCAAAACTGTGGTGTGCCTCAACTACGAATCAATGGTCTCGAAGGGCAATATACTCAACTCATGATGGATTCGCGTCCAATCTTCTCTTCGTTGGCAAGCGTGTATGGTTTGGAGCAAATACCTGCTGGTATGGTGGATAGAGTAGAGGTGGTGCGTGGCGGTGGCTCTGCCCTCTATGGCTCGAATGCCATTGGTGGCGTGGTGAATATTATCACTAAAGAGCCTGTGCGTAACTCGCTTAATATATCGCAAAGCACTCAAATAATGGGTGGTAAGGCATGGGATAGTAATACTAACTTGAATGGTTCGTTCGTAACATCCGACTCAAAAATCGGGGTGTTTCTCTTTGGTGTATTGCGTCAGCGTGAGGCATACGACCGCGATGATGATGGTTTCTCGGAGATTCCACGATTGAATAGTGCAACACTCGGTATGCGTTCATACTTCAAGACCTCTGACTATTCGAAACTTACGCTTGAATATCACCATGTGACAGAGGCGCGTCGTGGCGGTAATATGCTCGATAAGCTTGAGCATGAGGCAGATATTGCTGAGTCGTTGCGCCATAATATCGATGCTGGTAACATCCGTTGGGATTATTATTCACCAGACGAACGTCATTTTGCTACTGCTTATAGTTCGTTGCAACACATTGGGCGTAACTCTTATTTCGGTACTGCTCAAGACCTTAATGCCTACGGAGCAAGTGATGATATTACCGCTGTGGTGGGCGGTCAGTATCGTTTCCACATGTATAACTGCTTGTTTATGCCTGCTGACCTTTCGGCTGGTGTTGAATATCAATACAATCGCCTCCGCGACCAAATTATGGGTTACGGTCGTGATATCAAGCAAAATGTGCATCTTTATGGAGGTTATGTACAGAATGAGTGGAAGAATAAGGATGTAAGTTTTTTGGTTGGCTTGAGAGGTGAAAAACATTCGATGTTGAAACGCCCAATTTTCTCGCCACGTGCCAATGTGCGCTATACGCCTATTTCTGAAATCGTGCTTCGTGCATCCTATGCAAGCGGTTATCGTGCGCCTCAGACATACGATGAGGATTTGCACGTGGGTGCAGTAGGTGGCGAGGTGTCGCTTATACAACTTTCAGACTCATTGCGTCCTGAGATGTCGCACTCGGTGAGTGCATCGGTGGATTGGGCGCGTAAGTTTGGTGCATGGGAGTCGAATGTAACATTCGAGGGTTTCTTTACTCAACTCAATGATGTGTTTTCGTTGGTCGAAAATGGTCATGACGCATTGGGCAACCTCTTGCTGTTGAGAACTAACGAGAAAGGTGCACGCGTATATGGTATGAATATTGAGGGTAAAGTGGCTTATAAAACTAAATTCGTGTTCCAACTTGGCTATACATACCAACAAAGCCGCTATATCGAGGCAGTTACTTGGAGCGAAGATGAAAGTATATTACCACAAAAACGTATGTTCCGCACGCCTGACCATTATGGCTATTTCATGGCAACCTATGAGCCAATCCGCAAATTCACTATCAATCTCAACGGTAAACTCACAGGCCCTATGCTCATTCAGCACTATGCAGGTTATGTCGATAGAGATGAAGAGGTGTTGTCGCCAACATTCTTCGATATGGGCATCAAATTGGCGTATGAAATACCACTTTATCGCCTCTATTCATTGGAAATAAATGCAGGTGTGAAGAATATTTTTGATTCATTCCAACACGATATAGACAAAGGTATTGACCGCGATGCAGGTTATATCTATGGACCTTCATTGCCAAGAACTTATTTCTTCGGTTTGAACTTTAAGTTGTAAGAAGTGTAAGACGTTATATGTCAGAAGAGAGTAGAATTTTTTCTACTCTCTTTTTTTGTTGGTAATTTGGGAATGGTATGTTTGCAGATTGCTTTATAGTATATTTACAGTATATTTATGGTATGTTGTAATATAGGAGAGAATGAGGAGTGAGGAATAAGGAATAAGAGAAGCAGATAGTCCATATATTCTGTAATGCTTCGTTTTTTTAGGTTTTTGGTCTGGCGACCGATTGGATGCACGAGCCGTGCTTCTCTGCATGGGAGTGTATTTGTTAAATAATATTAAAAATGGGGGGGGGTATTGGTGATTTGATAAAAATTATTTAACTTTGTGGTGTTATTTTATTAACTTGCTAAAATGGAGGTTTTTATGCGAAAAATGTTTTTATTATCGTTTGCGCTTATGTTAGCGGTTTTTGTTTCATGCGAAAGACAAGATTTGTATGAAGATGAGCCATACGAGCCAATGGCGGAGGATTTTATTCGTGAAGAGATTGCTAATCCGTTTGGTGTGGTGAAATTGAATGAGAAGCAGGCAAGGAAGATAGTTGAGGATTATTTGGATGGAATAAATGTTAATTTTTCGACTGGGGAAGTGAAAATCATAGAGAACGAGATAGATTCGATAGAAATGACTACTTTTCGTTTTGAGGTGTATTATAAGAAAGTTTGGGTTGATGGGCATAGAATTACATTGCACCCAATGCGAGATCATGAAACCGATGAGTTTTCGACAACACAGGTGTTGATAACTGGTACAAGTTTGTTCTATAATGATATTTCGGTTAAGCCGAGATTATCAAAAAAAGAGGCTTTAGAGTGTTTGAAACAGAGTGATAGTAAGATAACAGATGAGGTGATAGAGTCGAAGCCTGAATTGTTGATACATAAAGATTTGGGTGAGGCTCCGCATTTGGCTTATATGATAACAGTTGATATTTCGATGTTTGATCGTTGGGATTATTATGTTTCGGCTCAAACGGGAGAGGTGTTGGATAGATCATATCAAGGGGCTGTAGAATGAGAATTTTTAGATAAATTGAATCGCATTTCGGGGTGTTACGGAGTGCGACTTTTTTTTGTTTTGCGTAGAGAAATTTTAACATTTGGGAGGTTTAACATCCTTTGTTTTTGAGTGTTTTAGGAAATTGTGAATTTTAACAAAAAAAACATTTGATTTAATTGTTAATTTTATTGGTTGTGTCGCAAAATTTTGTTACCTTTGCATGTTAAAATGAATTAGACACAAGATAAAAGACACGAGTCGCAAGACTATGAGGGATTGAGTCTCGTATTTAGTATCTCGCATCTCGTATCTCGTGTCTTTTGTCTCATATCTAAAATTAAAATATGACTGCACGAGTAAGTATTATTATGGGAAGCACGAGCGACCTTCCGGTGATGGAAAAGGCAGCTAAAGTGCTCAATGACTTTAAGATTCCGTTTGAGATTCATGCTTTATCGGCTCATCGCACACCGGTAGAAGTGGAACAATTTGCTAAGGGTGCTGCATCGCGCGGTATTGAAGTAATTATTGCTGCTGCGGGTATGGCTGCGCATTTGCCTGGTGTTATTGCTGCTTCTACTACTGTACCTGTAATCGGTGTGCCAATCAGTGCAACACTTCAAGGTATGGACGCATTGCTTGCTATTGTGCAAATGCCTCCGGGTATTCCTGTGGCTACTGTTGGCGTGGATGCTGCGATGAATGCAGGTTTGCTTGCAGTGCAAATGTTGGCTGTGGGCGATGCTCGCCTCAAACAAGAACTCGTTGACTACAAAGAGACACTTAAATCTAAAATTGTTAAAGCCAACGAAGACTTGAAAAATGTTAAATACGATTTTAAAACAAATTAGACACAAGATAAAAGACACGAGACATAAGACGATAATGTGTTGACTCTCGTATCTCGTGTCTTTTGTCTCATATCTAAAAATAAAAATATGAATTACAGAATATTTGTCGAGAAAAAATCTCGCTTTCGTGTTGAGGCAGAGAGCTTGCAACGCGAATTAAATTCGAATCTTGGTCTTGAACTTCGCGACATGCGTCTTGTGAATGTTTACGACTTGTTCGATTTCACTCCTGAATTGCTCGAAAAGACTCGTTATGGTGTCTTTGGCGAAGTGGTTACAGATGATGTGTTTGACTCGCTCGACCTCGCTGGTCGTTCTTATATCGCTATCGAAAGTCTTCCTGGACAATTCGACCAACGCGCAGCAAGTGCTGTGGACTGTGTGAAATTGGTTGACCCATCGGCTGACGTGCGCATTCGTTGTGCTCGTCTTTTGTTGTTTAATGAGCAATTGGATGAGGCTACACTTGCACGTATCCGCAAATATACAATCAATGCCGTAGAGTGTCGCGAAAAAGATATGTCGGTGCTCGGTATTAACGAGAATACTGAAATCGAACCAGTGGAAGTGCTCAAAGGTTTCCGCAATATGCAAGATGCTGACCTTGTGCCTTTCTGCAAAGAGAATGGTTTGGCTATGAATGCCGACGACTTGCGTTGCGTAGTAGAGTATTTCTACAAAGAAGGTCGCGACCCTTATCGCACAGAGTTGATGATTCTCGACACTTATTGGTCAGACCACTGTCGTCACACTACCTTCACTACAGTGCTCGAAGAGATTACTATCGACGAATCATTCATTAAATCAGAACTTGAAGAGAGTCTTGCTCTCTACGAAAATATGCGCCGTGAACTCGGTCGCGAACACAAAGATCGTTGCCTCATGGATATGGCAACTATCGGTGCTCGTTACCTCAAAAAACACGGTTACCTCAACGATATGGAGCAAAGCGAAGAGAACAACGCATGTAGTATCTTCGTAAACGTAAATGTCGATGGCGAAGATCAACGTTGGTTGCTCCAATTCAAAAACGAAACACACAACCACCCAACTGAAATTGAACCATTTGGTGGTGCTTCTACATGTCTTGGTGGTGCTATTCGTGACCCATTGTCAGGTCGTGCATACGTATATCAAGCAATGCGTGTAACAGGTGCTGGCAATATCTATACTCTTGTGTCAGAGACTATGGAGGGTAAATTGCCACAACGTATCATCTCTACTAAGGCAGCAGCAGGTTACTCATCATACGGTAACCAAATAGGTCTTGCTACAACTCACCTTCGTGAAATCTATCACCCTGACTATGTGGCTAAACGTCTTGAAGTAGGTGCTGTGGCTGGTGCAGTGCGTGCTGATGCAGTTCGTCGCGAATCTCCAGCTCCTGGCGATATTGTATTGATGTTTGGTGGTCGTACAGGTCGTGACGGTGTAGGTGGAGCTACAGGTTCTTCGAAAGAGCACAACGTGATGTCAATCGAAACTTGCTCATCGGAAGTGCAAAAAGGTAATGCTCCTGAAGAACGTAAATTGGAACGATTGTTCCGTCGTCCAGAGGTTACTCGTTTGATTAAGAAATCTAATGACTTTGGTGCAGGTGGTGTATCTGTGGCTATTGGCGAATTGACCGATGGTCTTGATATCTACCTTGACAGAGTTAAAACTAAATATAGCGGATTGAATGCTACCGAACTTGCAATCTCAGAATCGCAAGAACGTGTATCTGTTGTAGTTGAAGCGAAAGACAAAGAGGAATTTATGAAATATTGCGCCGAAGAAAATATCGAAGTGGTGCATGTGGCTGACGTTACCGACCGCGCTCGTATGCGTATGTTCTATCGTGGCGAAACTATCGTTGACCTCTCTCGTGAATTTATCGACTCGGCTGGTGCTGCTCACTTTGCTAAGGCTAATGTAGGTGCAGTGGCTGAACGTAATCCATTTGAACGCAACATCGCAGGTGCTAATCTCCGCGAACGTTTCGAAAACAATCTTCAAGACGATAACGTATTGACACAAAAAGGTCTTATCGAAACATTCGATGCTACTATCGGTCGTTCGACTGTGTTGATGCCTTTCGGTGGTAAATATCAACGCTCTGAAACACAAGTTGGTGTTCAAAAACTTCCTGTTGATGGCTTCACTAACGATGCAAGTATGATGGCGTATGGTTTCAATCCATTCGTATCAGCATGGAGCCCTTATCATGGTGCGGCATACGCAGTGGTTGAGGCTTGTACTAAAGTTGTGGCAGCAGGTGGTAAATACGACACTATGCGTTTCTCTTATCAAGAATATTTCGAACGCATGTCAAGCACTACATCTTGGGGCAAACCGCTCAGCGCATTGCTTGGTGCACTCAAAATGCAATATGAACTCAAATTGCCTTCTATCGGTGGTAAAGACTCAATGAGTGGTACATTCCAAAATATCAATGTGCCTCCAACACTCATCGCATTCGGTATTACTATGGTTGATGCTAACAAAGTGGTTTCTACCGACTTCAAGGCTGCAGGCGAGAATATCTACATCCTTCGTCATACTCCAAAAGCTAACTATATGCCTGATACTGACGCATTGAAAGCTAATTTCGACGCATTCAATCGTTTGGTAGAAGAGGGAAAAGTTACTGCCGCTTACTCAATCGGTATGGGTGGTGTTGCCGAAGCTGTTGCTAAAATGGCATTTGGCTCTAATGTAGGTGCTAATATCAATCTTCCTGAAAATGATTTATTTAACTATAATTATGGTTCTATTCTTTTTACGTCGGCGGAAAGATTAGACATTGCTAATGTAGAATTAGTAGGACAAACCATAGAGCGTGCCGAATTGGTTGTAAATGGCGAGGCATTTGACCTTAACTATTTATATAAGGTGAATACTGAGAAATTTGCAGAAATCTATCCAGCTACTGCTCCTGCAGAAGAGATGGTAGACCTCAATTCTCAATTCTCAATTCTCAATTCTCAATTCGAATATCCTGGTGAAGCAGTAGAGCGTCCAATCGTTTATATTCCTGTATTCCCAGGTACAAACTGCGACTACGATATGGCTAAAGCATTCCGCACTGCTGGTGCCGAAGTGCGCACATCGGTGTTCTGCAACCTTACTGCTGATGATATCGCTCGTTCTATTGAGGTGATGGCTCGCGAAATCAAGGGTTGTCATATCTTGGCTCTTGCTGGTGGTTTTTCTTCTGGCGACGAACCTGATGGCTCTGCTAAATTCATTGCTACTGTATTGAATAATAGCGATGTGGCTCGCGAAATTCATGCTCTTATCGACCGCAAAGGTCTCATTATCGGTATCTGTAACGGTTTCCAAGCGTTGGTTAAATCAGGTCTTCTCCCTTACGGTCGTTTGGGGATGGTTACTCCTGATAGTCCAACACTCTTCCGCAACAATATCAACCGTCATATCTCTCAAATGGTTACAACTCGCATCAGCACAGTGAAATCGCCATGGTTGGCAGGTTTCAAAGTGGGTGATGAGCATACTATTGCGATGAGCCACGGCGAAGGTAAATTCGTAGTGAGCGAAGAGTTGGTTCGTGAGTTGTTTGCCAAAGGTCAAGTGGCGTTCCAATATGTTGATGCCGACAGCCGAATCACAATGCAATCTCCTGAAAACCCTAACGGTTCAAGTTATGCAATCGAGGGTATCATTTCGGAAGATGGTTTGATTATCGGTAAAATGGGCCACACAGAGCGTTACGAAGAAAATATCTTCAAAAACATTGCTGGCAACAAATGCCAACCATTGTTTGACAATGCAGTACGTTACTTCCGTAAAAAATAACATAGGTATTTAAGACAATAATAAAAAAGACAGAATAACATAATAACAAAAAATAATTTTAATAAATTATGTTCTTGTGTTATTTTGTCTTCTAAAAAAATAAGCGCCGAATGGCAAGTCTCGCTACTCGCTATTCGCTACTAAAAATCTACTAAATGAATTCTGAATTATTATACGAGGGTAAAGCAAAACAAATATATGCAACCGAAGACCCTGAAATAGTGATTGTTCACTATAAGGATGATGCTTCGGCATATAATGGCATTAAGCGTGCGCAGATTACCAATAAAGGTATTTTGAACAACAAAATATCATCTATAATCTATTCGCAACTTGCCGATGCTGGTATCAAAACTCACTTCATTCAACGCCTTGATGACCGTAATCAGTTGTGTCGTAAAGTCGATGTAATTCCTATTGAGTTCATCGTGCGTAACTATGCTGCTGGTTCTATGGCTGCTCGTTTGGGTATCGAAGAGGGTACTAAATTGCCAACTACAATCTTTGAGTGTTGCTATAAAAACGAAGAACTCGACGACCCTATTATTAACGAGCATCACGCTGTGGCTCTCGGTCTTTCTACTTACGAAGAGATGGCTGAAGTGCACAAAATCGTGGAACGTATCAATGAATTATTGATTCCTCTTTTTGCTGAACTCGATGTTATCTTGGTCGATTTCAAAACTGAATTTGGTCGTCTCGAAGATGGCACATTGGTGTTGAGCGACGAACTCAGTCCCGACACATGTCGTCTTTGGGATGTTGAAACACAAGATAGCCTCGACAAAGACCGTTTCCGTCGCGACCTTGGCCGCGTCGGCGAAGCCTACCAAGAAATCCTCAACCGATTGATGAAACTTTAAAAAATAATTATTTTTAGACAGAACGACAGAATGACAATTTTTTAACTTTATTGACATACGCCTTGCTAAAAACTAAGTTTTTATCTCGGCGGAAAAAAGACAGATTTAAGTTACATTTTTTAATATGTCATTTTTTTATCAAGATACACCGTAAGGTGTAGCTAGATATATGTGAAAAAAAGAATATGTTTTTATGTCATTTTGTCTAAAAGAAAGAAAATATAAAATATGAACGCATTAACAGCAACTGAATATAACTTCCCTGGTCAAACCAAGGTGTATCACGGCAAAGTACGTGATGTTTATACAGTGTCAGGCAATCGTCTTGTGATGGTGGCAACCGACCGTATCTCTGCATTCGACGTAATCCTTCCAAAAGGTATTCCGTTCAAAGGTCAAATCCTTAATCAAATCGCTGCTCAATTCCTTGATGCGACAGCCGATATTTGTCCAAACTGGAAATTGGCTACTCCAGACCCAATGGTTACAGTAGGTGTAGCTTGCGAAGGCTATCCAGTCGAAATGATTGTGCGTGGTTACCTCTGCGGTAGCGCATGGCGTGCTTATAAGAGCGGTGTACGCGAAATCTGTGGTGTGAAACTTCCTGATGGTATGCGCGAAAACGAACGTTTCCCAGAGCCAATCATCACTCCTACAACTAAAGCCGAAATTGGCGAACACGACGAAGACATCTCTCGCGAAGAAATCATCGCTCAAGGCTTGGTGTCAGAAGAAGAATATAAAGTATTGGAACAATACACATTGGCTCTCTTCCGTCGTGGCTCAGAGATTGCTGCTAAACGTGGTTTGATTCTCGTTGATACTAAATATGAGTTTGGTAAATGCGATGGCAAAATCTACCTCATGGACGAAATCCACACACCAGACTCAAGCCGTTACTTCTATGCTGAAGGCTATGAAGAAAATTTTGCTGCAGGCAAACCACAACGCCAATTGAGCAAAGAATTTGTGCGTGAATGGTTGATGGAAAACGGTTTCCAAGGCAAAGAAGGTCAACAAGTGCCAGAAATGACAGATGAGGTAGTAGCAGGTATCTCGGCTCGTTATCAAGAACTCTACGAAAACATCGTAGGCAAAAAATTTGTTCCTGCCGACGATAGCGAAGACCTCCTCGCCCGCATCGAACGTAACGTAACAGACTATTTGAATGCATAATTCATAAATTTTTTTAGACAGAATGACATAATGACAAATTTTTAGGCTAGAGGTTGAAGATTAGAGTCTTTTGACATACGCTTTGCTAAAAACTAAAGTTTTTATCTCAGCGAAAAAAAGACAGGTTTAAGTTACATTCTCCAAATATGTCATTTTTTTTCCAAGATACACCGCAGGTGTAGCGAGGTATATGTAAAAGAAAAATATGTTCTTCTGTCATTATGTCTAAAATAAATAAAAATAAAAAACAAGGCGCAGCCGAGTTAGTCTTATATCTCGTGTCTCGTGTCTAAAAGTCTATAAAATAATGAAAAACGAAATTCACGAAGAATGCGGTGTATTTGGTGTATGGGGTGTGAAAGATGCCGCTAATCTTGCCTATTACGGACTCCACGCTTTGCAACATCGTGGTCAAGAAGCATGTGGTATCGTCTGCGTTGACGAAAACCGTCAACACAACCGTGTCAAAGGCGAAGGCTTAGTAACAGAGGTGTTCAACGAGAAGAACCTTGTAAACCTCAAAGGCGATTATGCTATTGCTCACGTGCGCTATGCCACTGCTGGTGGTGCTGGTATCGAGAACGTACAACCATTCCTTTTCCGTCACCATACAGGCAACTTTGCCTTAGCTCACAACGGTAACCTCGTCAATTCACGAGAATTGGCTCGCTATCTCGAACATAAAGGCAGTCTTTTCCAATCAACATCTGATAGCGAATTGCTTGCACACTTGATTAAAAAGGACAACAATACAAAACATCGTATCCACAATATTATTGACGCACTCAACATGATTGAGGGTGCATTTGCATTCCTCATTCTCAGCGACAAACGTCTCTATTGCGCTCGTGACAAATATGGCTTGCGCCCTTTGTCTATTGGTAAATTGAATGGCGGTTATGTCGTTAGTTCCGAGACATGCGCTCTTGATGTAGTAGGTGCCGAATTTGTGCGTGATGTAGAGCCAGGCGAAATTGTTGTGATTGATGCCGACGGACTCCACTCGTTCACCTATTCTCACTTCAAACGCCACTATATGTGCGCAATGGAGTATGTCTATTTCGCTCGTCCTGATAGCGATATCGAAGGTTGCAACGTGCATGCCTATCGTAAAGAGTCGGGTCGCATCCTCTATCGTGAATGTCCTGTCGATGCCGATATTGTTATTGGTGTGCCAGACTCAAGTCTTAGTGCAGCCATCGGTTATGCCGAAGAGAGCGGTATTCCTTACGAAATGGGATTGATTAAGAACAAATATATTGGTCGTACTTTCATTCAACCAAGCCAAGAATTGCGTGAGAAAGGCGTGCGCATGAAACTTTCGGCAGTTCGTTCGATTGTCAAAGGTAAACGTGTTGTGATGATCGATGACTCCATCGTGCGTGGTACAACATCGCGTCGCATCGTGTCGCTTCTCAAAGAGGCAGGAGCAGTAGAAGTGCATGTCCGTATTGCTTCGCCACCTTATTGTCATCCATGCTATTATGGTGTCGATACAGCCACTTACGAAGAGTTGATATCATCTCGTATGTCAGTTGAAGAGTTGTGCGAAAAGATAGGTGCCGACTCGCTTCGTTTCCTCTCAGTCGAAGGCCTCTACCAAAGCGGTCGTCGCAAAGAACTCTGCACAGCTTGCTTCTCAGGCAAATATCCAACATCCCTCTATGGTGGTGAAGTAAAACAATGTAAATAATAACAATTTGAAAGTTGAAAGTTGAAATTTGAGCATAATGACTGAATTTTAACTCTCAACTCTCAACTCTCAACTATATAAAATTATGGCTCAAAGTTATGAACAAGCCGGTGTGAATCTTGAGGCCGGTTACGAAGTAGTTCGTCGTATTAAAAAACATGTTGCATCAACTTCTCGCGTTGGTGTGATGGGTAATATCGGTGCATTTGGTGGTATGTTCGACCTCTCTGCACTTAACGTGAAAGAACCTGTGCTCGTAAGTGGTACTGATGGCGTTGGTACTAAACTTAAACTTGCGTTCGCTATGGACAAACACGATACTATCGGTATCGATGCTGTGGCTATGTGTGTGAACGATGTGTTGGCACAAGGTGCTGAACCTCTTTACTTCCTTGATTATGTGGCTGTAGGTGCTAACGAACCTGCTAAAATTGAAAATATTGTGGCTGGTGTGGCTGAAGGTTGCCGTCAAGCTGGTTGCGCCCTTATTGGTGGCGAAACTGCCGAAATGCCTGGTATGTACACTGAAGGCGAATACGACATTGCTGGTTTCACTTGTGGCGTGGTCGAGAAATCTCAACTCATTGATGGCTCGAAAGTGAAAGTGGGTGACGTGCTCGTAGGTATTGCTTCTTCAGGTGTTCACTCTAATGGTTTCAGCCTTGTGCGTAAAGTGGTTAGCGATGCTGGTCTTGACCTACATGCTGTACTTCCTGAATTGGATGCAGAACGCAAATTGGGTGAAGTATTGCTCACACCTACACGTATTTATGTGAAACAAGTGCTTGACGTAATTCGTAACTGTGACGTTCACGGTGTGGCTCATATCACTGGTGGTGGTTTCGATGAAAATATTCCTCGTATCCTCAAAGAAGGTCAAGGTATCGAAGTAAAAGAGGGTAGCTGGGAAATACTTCCTGTGTTCCGTATGCTCGAAAAATATGGTAAAATTGCTCACCGCGAAATGTTCAATATCTTCAATATGGGTATCGGTATGGTACTCGCTGTTGATGCAGATGAAGCTGATAAAGCAATCGAAATCCTCAAATCGCATGGCGAACGTGCTTCAGTTATCGGTCGCGTGACAGACAAAGAAGGCGTGGTTATATTGTAATTTAGAGAAAGACAGAATAATATTTTTTAAGAAGACGATAAGAACATAAAAACATAATTTTTTTTGAAACGTAAATTATCATTAATTATTCATTAATTTTTTAATCTATAATTAGGCAATTTATGATTAATTTACGGGAATTTACGTTCAAAAAAAATATATAATTTTATTTTTGTTCTTATGTTTTTCTGTCTTAAAAAAGTAATATGAATTGTGAATTAAAAAATCTCGCAGTTTTTGCATCGGGTAGTGGTACTAATTTTGAGGCGATTGCGGCGGCATGTGCCGAAGGTCGTATTCCTGCCAAAGTGGTGCTACTCGTATGCGATAATGCGAATGCGTATGCCATTGAGCGTGCCAAAAAGTTTGATATACCAACTCTTGTATTGCATCCTCGTGATTGTGGTGGTAAACCTGCATACGAGCAACGCATCGTGGATAAATTGAATGAGTTGAATGTCGATTTGGTATGTCTTGCAGGATATATGCGCATCGTAGGCGAAACGCTCTATAATGCTTATCAAGGCAAGATACTCAACATACATCCAGCGTTGTTGCCATCGTTCAAAGGAGCGCATGGTATTGATGATGCATTCAATTTTGGAGTGAAAGTGTTTGGCGTTACAGTGCATTTTATCGACCTCACAATCGATGGTGGTGTAATTGTGATGCAACGAGCATTTGAGTATTATGGCAACGACCGTGACGAAGTAGAAGCTCGCATCCATGCCATCGAACACGAACTCTATCCAGAAGCGATTTGTAAAGTGATTTTATCTTGATATTTTTTGCTTTAACATAAGTCCAGAATGTTTTAGACAGAATGACAGAATGACAAATTTTTAACTTTATTGACATACGCCTTGCTGAAAAACAAGTTTTCATCTCGGCGAAAAAATGACAGATTTAAGTTACATTCTTGCTTCGCGAATTTGCTCACACTCGGTATAATCAAAGTAGACTTTGCTTCTACTTTCGTTTAATCGCAATTTTCAAATCTGTCATTCTTTTACCAAGATACACCGCAGGTGTAGCGAGGTATATGTGAAAAAAAAGAATATGTTCTTATGTCATTATGTCTAAAAAAAACAAGAATCATGAATTTGCGAACTATATACTTTTCGGCGACGCATACATCAAAAAAGGTTGCTTTGGCTATGTCGGAGGCTATTGCTGATCGATTTGAAGCAATCGATATTACACACGAAGGTGTGGCGGTGGAGGCTATGACCGACCAAGATGTGTTGCTTGTGGCAGTACCTGTTTATGGCGGGAAAGTTGCCCCAGTGGCAATGGCTCGTCTTGAAGCATTGAAGGGTAGTAATACTCCTGCTATTGCGGTGGTGGTATATGGTAATCGTAATTTCGAAGGGGCTGCGGTGCAGTTGTCTGATTTTCTCACTGAGCGCGGATTTGTAGTAGTGGCTGTGACTGCGTTTGTGGGCGAACATTCGTATAGTACTGATGAAAATCCTATTGCCGTAGGTCGTCCGAATGTCGGTGATATTGCCGATGCACGACGATTTGGCGCACTTGTACGTGAGAAACTCGCATTGTCGAAAGAGGTGGTGGATGTGTCGGCATTGAAATGTCCTGATTCTGGCGAAGAGAATGTTAAGGCATTTGTTGAATTTGTAAAAGGCTATCAAGCAGAACAAGCGAAGAATCCAGTGAAGTTGTTGCCTACTACTGATGAAGAGAAGTGTGTGATGTGTGGTGTATGTGTTGATGTGTGTCCTACAAGTGCAATAGACAGAGAAGATGTGAGTGTGGTAGATGCAACAAAATGTATTAAGTGTTGCGCTTGCGTCAAAGAGTGTCCGAAAGAGGCAAAAATCCTTAATTCGCCATTTGCCCCAATGCTCTCGAAATACTTCGCACAACCAAAACAAAATGTTTGGGTAATATAAGTTTAAAAAGGCATAATAATATAATGACATAATATTTAAAAGACAGAATAACATAATAACAAAATTGTTAATTATATTTTTATGTTCTTATGTTATTATCGTCTTCTAAAAATGTTTTTATGTCTTCTTGTCGGAAATAAAAAATAATAAACGAGCGAAGCGAGTAAGTCTTGTTACTCGTTACTCGCTACTAAAAATCAAAAATATGCGTGCTTTAGTAAGTGTAAGTGACAAAACAGGTCTTGTGCCTTTTGTCCAAAGTCTTAAAGAACTTGGTTGGGATATTATCGCTACAGGCGGTACAATGAAACTCCTCCAAGATAACAATATCGAAGTAATCAATATCAGTGAAGTAACAGGTTTCCCTGAAATCTGTGATGGTCGTGTGAAAACTCTTCACCCAAAAGTGCATGGTGGTCTCCTTGCTCGTCGTGATGACCCAAGTCACCTTAAAGCATTGGAAGAGAACGAAATCAATTTCATTGATATGGTGTGCGTAAACCTCTATCCATTCCGTCAAACTATTGCTAAACCTGACGTTACAATGGAAGATGCAATTGAAAATATCGATATAGGTGGCCCTTCTATGTTGCGTAGTGCAGCTAAAAACTATAAAGATGTAACTGTAGTTTGCGACCCTGCCGATTACAATCGTATCATTGCTGAAATTCGTGAAGGTGGCAATACAACTGTGGAAACACGCCTTCAACTTTCGGCTAAAGCATATACTCATACTGCTGAATACGATATGTGTATCGCTACATATATGCGTGAAAAAGCAGGTTTGACTGAGAAACTCTTCCTCGAATATGAATTGGCTCAAGGTCTTCGTTATGGCGAAAATCCTCATCAATCAGCTAAATTCTATCGTGGTTCAGAAGAGGTGCCTTACTCTTTGGCTTTTGCTCGTCAATTGCATGGTAAAGAGATGAGTTACAACAATATCCAAGATGCTAATGCAGCACTCTCTATCGTACGCGAATTCAACGTACCTTTCTGTGTTGGTTTGAAACACATGAATCCATGTGGTGCAGCTATCGGTAAAGATGTAGTTGAGGCTTGGACTAAAGCATACGAAGCAGATACAGTAAGTATCTTCGGTGGTATTGTGGCAACTAACTGCGAAATCACTCTCGAAGTGGCTCAACTCATGAAACCTATCTTCCTCGAAATTATCATGGCTCCTAAATTTGCACCTGAAGCGTTGGAACTCTTGCAAACTAAGAAAAACCTTCGCCTCATCGAAGTGCCTATGTCGCCAATGACAACTGTGCCAATGCAATATGTGAGCGTTAATGGTGGTCTCCTTGCACAAGGTATGGACCTTAATACAGCTGAGGTGGTTGATTCAATGACAGTAACTGAAAAACATGCTACTGCTAAGGAACTCGAAGATATGAACTTCGGTCTTCGCATCGTGAAACATGTGAAATCTAACGCTATTGTTGTAGTGAAAGATGGTAAAACTCTTGGTGTAGGTGCAGGTCAAATGAATCGTATTGGTTCTGCCGAAATCGCACTCAAACAAGCACATGCAAACGGAGTTACTGAAGGCTTGGTATTGGCATCAGACGCATTCTTCCCATTCGACGACTGCGTAACACTCGCTAATCAAATGGGTGTAACAGCTATCGTACAACCAGGCGGTAGCGTTCGCGACGAAGACTCAATTAAAAAAGCCAACGAATGTGGTATTGCAATGCTCTTCTCAGGCATGCGTCATTTTAAACACTAATTAGTAATGAGTAATGAGTAATGAGTAACGAGAGTCCTCTGGCATTAAATAATACGTAGATATAAGTCTCGCTACTCGCTACTCGTTACTAAATATCTAAATATATGAATTCTAAAAAAGTACTTGTTCTTGGTGGCGGTGGTCGTGAGCATGCGATTGTGCATGCTTTGAGCCGTTCGCCTCAAGTAGAAAAGATATATGCTGCACCAGGCAATGCGGGTATTGCTGCTATGGCTGAGTGTGTGGCACTTAAAGAGACTCAAGTAGATGAACTCATTGCTTTTGCAAAAGAGAATGCTATCAACCTTACAGTAGTAGGTCCTGAAGCGGCTCTTGCTGTAGGTGTGGTAGATGCTTTCCGTGCTGCTGGATTGAAAATTTTTGGTCCTACCAAAGCGGCTACTCAAATCGAAAGTTCGAAAGAGTTCGCTAAAAATTTGATGAAAAAATACTCTATTCCTACTGCTGCATACGAAGTGTTTGACAACTACGAAGCAGCTCTTGAGTATGTAAAAAAAGGCACATTCCCAACTGTATTGAAATACGATGGACTTGCTGCTGGCAAGGGGGTAGTGATACCTGAAACTTTGGAAGAGGCTGACGAGGCATTGCGTGATATGTTGTTGAACGACAAATTCGGTCATGGTCGAGTAGTGATTGAGGAATTTATGACAGGTCCTGAGTTCTCGTTTATGTGCTTTGTGTCGGACGAAAAGGTATATCCTATGGAGGTGGCACAAGACCATAAGCGTGCTTTCGATGGCGATAAAGGTCCTAATACAGGTGGTATGGGTGCATATTCACCACTACCTTTTATCACTAAAGAAGATATTGATTGGGCATACGATTATATCATGTGCGCTACAGCCAATGCGTTGATTGCTGAAGGTTGTTCGTTCCGTGGTGTGTTGTATGGCGGTTTGATGAAAACACCTAATGGTATCAAAGTGATTGAGTTTAATGCTCGTTTTGGTGATCCAGAAACAGAGGTAGTATTGCCTCGTCTCGAAAGTGATATTTATGATATTTTCTGTGCAGTGGCAGAAGGCGAAAATGTAGGCGAAATTAAATGGAACGATAAGGCTTCTATTGGTATCGTACTTGCATCGAAAGGTTATCCTGAAGCATACGACAAAGGCTTCGTAATCGAAGGCTTAGATAGCGTTGAAGGTATTGTATATCACATGGGAACAGCATTGAAAGAGGGTAAATATGTAACAAATGGCGGTCGCGTGTTGTTTGTAACAGTTATGGCTGACACATTTGCAGAAGCCCAAGCCAAAGCTAATGCAGAAGTAGCAAAAATTAAATGTGATAACTTGTTCCACCGCACTGATATCGGTTGGCAAGCAGTGAAATATAATGCATAGTAAGTAACGAGTAATGAGTAATGAGTAACGAGAGCCATTTGGCGTTAAAAATATAGGAATATAATCTCGCTACTCGCTACTAGTTACTAAAAATCTAAAAAATGAATATAATTAGCGGAAAAGAGATGGCAGCAGCTCTTAAGCAACAATTGGCTGCCGATGTGGTTAAATACGGCGAACAATATGGTCGTAAACCAAATCTTGTGGTTATCCTTGTAGGTGATGACCCAGGTAGTGTATCGTACGTTACAGGTAAAGCTAAGGCTGCTGATGAGGTTGGTATTGAAAATAATACAATCCGTCTTAGTGCACAAACTACAGAAGAGGAACTTCTTGATCTTGTGCGTGCTCTCAATGTAGATGCTTCGGTTGATGGTATTTTGGTGCAACTTCCGTTGCCTAATGGTATCAACGAAGAGAAAGTGATTGAGACTATTGCAAAAGAGAAAGATGTTGATGGTTTCCACCCTATGAATGTGGCTGCTTTGTGGCAAAAACGCCCTTGCATCTTGCCATGTACACCAAAAGGTATCATCCGTTTGATGAAAAATATGGGTATCGAAATAGCAGGTAAACGTGCTGTGGTAATTGGTCGTAGCAACATCGTAGGTTTGCCTGTTACAAAATTGCTTATGGATGAAAATGCAACAGTAACAGTATGTCATAGTCGCACAAAAGATATCGCTAAAGTATGTGCAGAAGCAGATATTCTTGTGCCTGCATTAGGACGTCCTAAATTTGTGAAAGCAGAGATGGTGAAAGAGGGTGCAGTAGTGATTGACGTAGGTGTGAATCGCGACCCTGAAACAGGTAAACTTTGTGGTGATGTGGACTTCGACGAAGTAGCTCCAAAAACATCATATATCACAAAAGTGCCAGGTGGTGTTGGTCCTATGACTATTGCATGCTTGATGGAAAACACAGTAGAGTGCTACCTCAACAACATGAAAGCTCAAGGCAAATAATAATTGAGTTTATAATAAAAAAAGCAGATTAACATTTTGTTAATCTGCTTTTTTTGTTTTTAAGTGATTTATGATTACATCATGCCACCCATTCCACCACCCATTGGAGGCATTGCAGGAGCAGGATTTTCTTCTTTTTTGTCAGTGATTACGCATTCTGTTGTGAGGAACATACCTGCGATAGAAGCTGCGTTTTCGAGAGCTACGCGAGTAACTTTAGCTGGGTCAACTACACCAGCAGCAAACATATTTTCGAAACGGTCGAAACGAGCATTGTAGCCAAAGTCACCTTCGCCTTCACGCACTTTTTGTACGATTACAGCACCTTCTTTGCCTGCGTTAGTAACGATTTGACGAAGAGGTTCTTCGATAGCACGTTTAACGATTTCAATACCTGTTTGTTCGTCGTCGCATTCGCCTTTAAGACCTTCGAGAGCTTGAGTTGCGCGGATGTAAGTAACACCACCGCCAGGTACGATACCTTCTTCGATAGCAGCACGAGTTGCACTGAGGGCATCATCTACGCGGTCTTTTTTCTCTTTCATTTCTACTTCAGAAGCAGCACCTACATAGAGAACTGCTACACCACCAGCGATTTTAGCAAGACGTTCTTGGAGTTTTTCGCGGTCGTAGTCAGAAGAAGTTGCAGCGATTTGAGATTTGATTTGAGCTACGCGAGTAGCAATAGCTTCTTTAGAACCTGCACCATTTACGATAACAGTATTGTCTTTGCTAACAGTGATGCGTTCAGCAGTACCAAGCATTTCGATAGTTGCGTTTTCGAGTTTGATACCTTTTTCTTCAGAGATAACGATACCTCCAGTGAGTACTGCGATGTCTTCAAGCATCTCTTTGCGACGGTCGCCGAAGCCAGGAGCTTTAACAGCACAGATTTTGAGTTGAGCGCGGAGACGGTTAACTACCAAAGTAGTTAATGCTTCAGAATCAACATCTTCTGCGATGATAAGGAGAGGACGACCTGATTGTACTGCAGGTTCGAGTACAGGAAGCAATTCTTTGAGGTTAGAGATTTTTTTGTCGTGGATAAGGATAAATGGTTTTTCCATTTCTACTTCCATTTTCTCAGTGTTAGTAACGAAATATGGAGAGATATATCCACGGTCGAATTGCATACCTTCTACAACATCGATTGTAGTGTCGGTACCTTTAGCCTCTTCGATAGTGATAACACCATCTTTTGATACTTTTTTCATTGCATCAGCAATGAGTTTACCGATAACAGCGTCGTTGTTGGCAGAGATAGTTGCAACTTGTTCGATTTTATCGTAGTTGTCGCCAACTTCTTGTGATTGAGCTTTGATGCTTTCTACAACTTTAGCAACAGCTTTGTCGATACCGCGTTTGAGGTCCATAGGATTAGCACCTGCAGTTACGTTTTTAAGACCTACGCCAACGATAGCTTGAGCAAGGACAGTAGCAGTTGTTGTACCATCACCAGCATCGTCACCAGTTTTAGATGCAACTTCTTTAACGAGTTGAGCACCGAGGTTTTGTACTGCGTCGTCAAGTTCGATTTCTTTTGCTACAGTAACACCATCTTTTGTAATGTGAGGTGCACCATATTTTTTTTCGATAATTACGTTACGGCCTTTAGGACCGAGAGTAACTTTTACTGCATTAGCAAGCTCGTCAACACCTTTTTTGAGTTGGTCGCGAGCATCAATATTGAATGAAATTTCTTTAGCCATTTTGAATAGTTATTAATGATTAATTATTAGTTATTAGTGATTTATGAGTGTTGTTTTGTAGTTTGTTATAATATTTTATTTGCGTTAATAACTACTAACTACTCATTAATCATTAAATAATTGCGAGGACGTCAGATTGGCGCATGATAAGATATTTAGTGCCGTCGAGGTCTAGTTCAGTACCTGCATATTTGCCATAAAGAACTTGATCGCCAGCTTTAAGAATCATTTCTTCGTCTTTAGTGCCGTTGCCGACAGCGATAACTTCACCTCTTAGAGGTTTTTCTTTTGCTGAATCAGGGATGATGATACCACCGATTGTTTTTTCTTCGACTGGTGCAGGAAGGATAAGCACGCGGTCTGCTAATGGTTTGATGTTCATGTTTTTTAGACTTTTAGTAGTGAGTAGCGAGTAGCAAGACTTTTTTATAATCTGTTATTCGTTACTAACGATTTGTTATTATTACTTTTTATTATTTTTATAAATTGAAAGAGACGCAATGATGCGCCTCTTTTATATTATCATATTTTGTGCCAATAGTAAAATTAGTTTTTTATTGTGCCACTTTGTCATATTTTAGTTGATATATGGCATAAATAGCATAGTTTGTATAGTGAAAATAACTTTAAATTAGGATTTTTATTGTCGCAATATTTTAGTAGTGAATTTGAATAATTTTGATATATTTTAGTGAATATAGTTGTAAGGTGGAATTTACTTATTTTTGTGTATAGATTTAGGACTGGAGATAATGTTTGTATTTCAGGATATTGTTGTGTTTTATATATGTTATATAAGTTTTGAATAGATTCGTTTGTTTTATGGATAAATGTTTGGTTGTCTTCGATTTGTAGATGTATTATGGGATTGTCGAAACGGTAGTATGGAATGTTGAGACGAGATAGTTCTATGCCAAAAATGGTGTCTTCGTGCCCATAGCCTTTGATATTTTCGTTGAATCGTATTTTATTGAATATAGTTTTAGGTATTAGAAAATTAGGGGATGTAAAAGGGGCATTTGATATGTGGACAGGATTATTGTTTCTTTCTTTGATAATGCCATATTTTGTTAATAGTGTGTGGTGTTCGTCTTGTGCGTCGTTGTATATTCTGCCACCTAAAATTGTAAGGTTTTGTGGTATAAAATCAATATAATTTTTAATAAAATTGTTGTGAGCAGGAAACGAGTCGCTATCGAGAAATAGGAGATGATTGTATTGCGATTTATTAGCCAAAAAATTTCTTATTTTGGCGCGACCAAGGTTGTGTTGTGGTTTTATTAGTTGACAGTTAGATAATTGATTTATGAGATGTAATCTTGGTAGTTCAGTTTTGGAGCAATCGTCTGCTACAATAATTTCAAATTCAATATTGAGTTCAGTGGCTTGACGATGTAGTTCTAAGACTAAATCGTAACAGTCATAATTATATGTAGGAATCAATATTGATAGCATTATTGTAATATTTGGTTGAATATTTCTTCAAATTGTAGGGCTTGTGTTTGACGAGAGAATTGTTGTTTGTTGTTTATATCAATGTGGGTGTAGCCTTGTTTTTGCCATTGGTTGTAGTGGTGTAGGATAAATTCTTTTACTTCTTTGGCATTTGTGGCTGCTAATCCAGCATTGGTGTCTTGGATTGTTTGGGCGAGGCACTCTTCATCGCTACGGACGCAAAGTATGGGTTTTTCGACACCGATAGCTTCGAAGAATTTTGTGGTCATAATGCCACGATTGCCTTTGTTGGTTAAAACAAGTATGATTGAACTTTGGTTTAGAATGTTAGGTATTTCGTTGTTGGGAACGTAGCCGTTAATAATTACGGGTGTTGTTATATTGTATTGTTTTGTGAAATCTCGGATTTGAGAGTGTGCGTCATTGTTTGTGTACCAAATAAGGCGTATTTGTGGATTGTTTATTTCGGCTAAGGCTTGAAATAAAAGTGTAGGGTCTTGGAGTGTAGGATTATACCATTTGCCTGTGTAGATTATGTCGAAATAGTCGGAATTTATGTATTGTGGAATGAATGTATTTGAGTCGTATCCGTTGTAAATTAGGTGAGTATTTGGATTGAGTTGTTTGATAAAATCGACATGCCAAGGTGATACGGTTGTAATACTATTAGCTTGGCGTAGAATTTTATTGCGACGCAATATGTTGATTTTGCGATAGTAGTTGCCTATAAATCCGAGAGCTATTTTGGATTTGTTGTATTCGTTATTATTGCATTGTTCGGCTATGTCGCGTAGGTCTATGTGTAGAGGTATGTGTTTGGTTTTGGCAATATTGTATGCCGCTTTTAATCCGAAAGTGTGGAATGTGCTACAAAAAACTAAATCGTACTGTTTGCTTTTGGTGAGAGACTGTATTTTTTTTGTGAAATAATTATTTTTGTAGTCGAATAAGATGTTTAGAAAATTTTTTATTATCCATTCGAGTTTGCCGATAATGCCTTTGTGCTTGTAGAAAGGGATTTCGTGTAGTTTGATATTAAAATTATCAGGAATTGGTTCGTATTTTTCGGTAATCCAGTCAATTTCAATGCCTTTTTGAAGAAAATAGTGATAGAGATTACGCACCCTTGGAGTGTATAAGGGTTGAGTAACAGCATCAGTTATTATAAGAATTCTTTTTAGAGGCATAGAGATTTGATTATTTGAGAGTATAGTTGACTGTGATAATTGTCGTTAGAAAAGCGGGTGTTGTGCCAAAGTAGGCATAAATCGCCGTTGTATTTTTGAGTTTGCTTGATTAGAGTTTGTGCGTATGATAGAGCTTCGTTGTAGTTGAGGTTCATATAGTGTGGTTCGCTGAGAGAGCAGTCCATCATAGTGAGAGGGTGGAGAGTGAGCGATGTAAGGCGTTTTGTTTTAGGGTTGATGAAGCGGACTGGGCGACATGTGCCAAGTCGGAAGCCGGCAACATCGGCATAGCCCATTGTGAAATCGTCGGTGATATGGGCATCGATAAGAGATTCCATATCGTTGGGTTGTAGTGAGCGGAGATAGTGGTGGCGGGCAGTAGTTACTTGTTGATTTTCGATGGCATATTGTAGTAGGCGTTGTTCATCGTGTATAATATCGGGGGTGTCACCACTTTTATAACTCGCATGAAGCCCAAATATTGCGTTAGGTGAAGATTTTAGTATCTCTTTTATTAAATATTTAAAGTTTTTGCCTTGTAGATTGTATGTTGGGCGGTCGAAACCTGTGGCATTGCGAGTTGCTTTGATGAAATATATTTGAGTTGCAGTAGACAATAAGTTGTCTTGACGCAGAATCCAAGGGAATGTGTAGGCAGGGTCGTTTTTGATGTTGATGAGAGATTTGAGTATTGTGGTTAGATTTTCACGGCGGAGTATTCCTCCTATTAGTCCGCGTAGACGACGATAGTTTGTTATGGAATCAACATCGTGGGTTAGGTAGATGTGGTTGATTTTTTGAGGAATAGGAGGTAATGATATACCTGTTTGTTCTAATAAATTGCGTAGTAATTCTCCGTATTCTTCGATGATTGGGCGATGGATGAAGTTGGCTTTTGCAGGGATGGATTGTTTGCCGATGTATCTGCCATGGGTGTCGCGATTGGTGTTGGGATTGATGAACTCTTCGTAGCGCGATATTAGGAAATAGGTGCTTGCGATGAGGTCGGCATGGCAGATGATAGTATTTTCAAATTTCTCGATTTGGGGTGTGCCAAATAAAAGAGGTATGCCTTCAATCTCTTGAAGAGGGAGTGAAGGCATACTTTTTTGTGTGCCGTAGATGTCGTTATCGAAGAAGTTTGATGGGACAATTACGACTTTGTATTTTGACCATTGAGTTTTATCATTGCAATAACCTACGTGGTGGGCGTTATGCTCGTCACGGATTAGGAATTGGATGATATAGTCAATGATTTTTTGCATTTATTATTCAGCAGATTCTTGAGTTTGAGCTTGTTGTTGCTGTTGTTGGAGTTTAGCTTGTTGGGCTTCGTAGGCTTTTTGTGCGTCGTGAGCAACAGGGTCGAATAGTTTGATTTCGCGAGGTTTGCGCTCTTCTTGTTTAGGGAATGGAAGCGGATTGGCGTGCATACGTTTGTAAGTTTCGCGGTTGCGAACGATGTGTACTGCCTCGTAGATTGCTTCGCGCATAGAGAGTTCGTTGGCTATGTTTTTACCAGAGATGTCGTAGCCTGTGCCATGAGCTGGAGATGTGCGTACGAATTTGAGACCTGCAGTGATATTCACGCCTTTTTCGGTTGTGAGGGCTTTAAATGGAGCGAGGCCTTGGTCGTGATACATAGCGAGTACGGCATCGTAGTGTTGGAATTTGCCTGAGCCAAATAGACCATCGGCAGCAAGAGGACCTACGCAAACAATACCTTCGGCAATAGCTTCTTCGATGGCTGGTTTGATAACTTCGAGTTCTTCAGTGCCAAGAAGTCCGTTGTCGCCTGCGTGAGGGTTGAGACCGAGCACTGCGATGCGAGGGCGCACAATGCTGAAATCTTCTTGTAGAGATTTATTGAGAAGACGGAGTTTGTGGAGAATAGACTCTTTAGTGATGGCTTGAGATACTTTAGTTATAGGCATGTGGGTTGTAACCAAAGCAACGCGAAGGCGGTCGCTTGCGAGAATCATAAGTGATTCAGAGCCAGCACGATTTTCGAGATATTCGGTATGACCAGGGAATTTGAAAGTTTCGCTTTGGATAGTTGCTTTGTTGATAGGAGCAGTAACTACAGCATCGATTTTGCCTGCGAGGAGGTCGGCTGTAGCAGCTTCGAGGGCTTCGAGAGCCGATTTGCCAGCTTCGGGAGTAGGTTGTCCGAGTTCGACTTTAGGTTCGTCGGCAGATGTGTTAACGATACTGATTTTGTGAGGATTGACATCGTCGGCTGAACGAGCTACGCTGATGGTGTAAGAATCGATGCCGAGAGATTTTTTGTGGTAACTTGCAGCTTTGGCTGAGCCATAGATGATAGGAGTGCATTGTTCGAGGATGTGTTGGTCGGTCAATGCTTTGAGGATTACTTCGTAGCCAATGCCATTGATGTCGCCTTGAGTGATGCCTATTTTAAGTTTTTTTTCCATGTTTATAATTTTTTAGTGCACAATGCACAATTTATAATTTTGTTATTTATTTCTTTGCTGTTATGACTACTTCGTTGACTTCGTGAGGGAGGAGGAGAGAGTAGAGCATAGCCTCTAATTGACGGAGAGGGTTGCGTTTGTCATATTTTGGAGCGAATACGAAACCTTCGATAGTGACGATTTGCATATTCATTTCGTCGACACGGGTGAGAGATACGAAAGGGCCGCCCATGTGTTCGCCCTCTTTCATTTTCCAAAGTCCGCGAGTTTCGGCACACCAAGCATTGTTGTGAGTCACGAAATTGGTTACAGGAGGGAGATAGCGGTATTCAGTACCCATGTAAGAGCCTTCAACTCCGCCAGGCATGTTGGCTTTCATGACAGAATCGCGACGAGCCATGATGGCTTCGTGGGTGAGTTGGTCGGTTGAGTAGTATGGGGTTGTGTATATTACGATGTCTTGACGAGTGAGAGCACTGCCATTGGTAATCCAAAGGAAATTGTCTTTTTTCTCGTATTTGTTCATTGAAGTTGGGACTGCAATTTTGCATCCAAATTGTTGATATACACGACGTAGAGCTTCGGCATTGATGTTGCTACGATAGAAGTCAATCATGCGTTCGCGCTCTGCCATGATGAAATAGTCGGAGATAGTTGTTCCGCTTGTTTCTAAAAGAGTTTTTAGAGATTCTTCATCAGGAGCGACTACATTGGCAAGAGCCTGTGTGTTAGCCCAACGATTGCGACTAAGGTTGATTTTAGCTTGAGTGTATTTGTTGGGATTGACATCTACGAACACAATGTTGCGAGTAGCTTTGAGTAGGTTGTCGAAATGAGCAGGAGCTACTTTTGACATTTTGAACATAGGTTCAGGTTGAGGAAGAATTGGGGTTGGAGCGTTAAGAACATAGTACATTGCCTCACCTGCAGGAGTGCGATAGAGACTGTCGTCGATGACGAGTAGAACTTCGTATGCTGCACCAGATATAGAGGGTAGATATACACCTTTTTTGCCACTGTCTTTGCATCCACTGAAAAGTATGACAAAGATTGTAACTAATGCAAATAATAGCTTTTTCATGTTATTTTATGCGTTTTACAGATTTTAATGCTTTGATTTTTAGTAGGTTTTTGCATAGATTGTCGATGTCTTCTGCGCTATAGACATAAATATCAAGAGTGCCGAGAAATACGCCATCGGTAGTGTCAATATTGATGTTTTTGATGTTGATGGCGTAGTCGTCGCTGATGACTTGTACGATTTGTTTGAGAAGTCCGGTTTGGTCAACACCTGATATTTCAATAGTTGTGAGGAAAGAGAGAACTTTTTGAGTTTCCCATTTGGCAGAAAGGATGCGGTTGCCATAGCTGGCTTGGAGCTTTTGGGCAACAGGGCAATCGCATTTATGCACAATCACATCACCACCAGTTTCGATGAAACCGAGCACATTGTCGCCTGGGATAGGTTGGCAGCAGTCAGCAATTTTGTAACCTGAGCCAACATCGGCATCGGTGATATGGAGCGTTTTTTTAGTGTTGTGTTGAGTAGGTTGTGAAGTTGTCTCTTCTTTTTTATCGTCGCTACCGAATTGGAGTTTCCAAATTCGCATCCATTTGTTTTTAGTTTTGTTCAAGAAGAGAGAAGGTATGACAGAAGTGTCTATTTTGCCTTTGCCTATGGCAGAATAGAGATTGTTTACGTCAGTGATTTTGAAGTGGTCGAGAACGACTTGTAGAGTTTGATTGTTGACAGGTTGACCTACTGAGTTGATGGCTTGTTCGACAGCTTCTTGACCGCGTTTAACAATAGCTTTGAGCTCTTTTTTGAGTATTGTGCGGAGTTGAGCTTTTGCTTTGCCTGTAGTACAGAAATCGAGCCATTCCATTTGAGGTTTTTGGCTTTTAGAAGTGAGGATTTCTATTTGGTCGCCACTTTGGAGTTCGTAGCTAATAGGGACAAGACGATGATCGACTTTCGCGCCAATGCAGTGAGAGCCAATGTCAGAGTGGAGATGGAAAGCAAAGTCGAGAGCAGTAGAGCGGGCTGGCATCTTTTTGATGTCGCCTTTAGGTGTAAATACAAATATCTCAGTAGTATAGAGATTGAGTTTGAAAGTATCCATGAACTCGACAGCGTTGGTGAAGTCGCTTGTGTCGAGCATCTCTTTGATGGATTTGAACCACTTATCGAGGTCGGATTCTTCTTGTTCGCCAGTTTTGTATTTCCAGTGAGCAGCCAAGCCTTTTTCGGCGATGTCGTTCATACGTTGGCTACGAATTTGAACTTCAATCCAATTGCCACCAGGACCCATGACAGTGACGTGGAGAGCCTCGTAACCATTTGATTTAGGCGTGTTAATCCAGTCACGAGTACGGTCGGGGTGAGGAGTGTAGATGCTTGTAATAGCAGAATATGTTACCCAGCAATTAGCTTTTTCGTTTTCGTTAGGTTTTGGTTTGAGAATGATGCGAATAGCTAATAAATCATAGACTTCTTCAAAAGTGATATGCTTAGTTTGCATTTTTTTGAAGACGCTATAAGGGGATTTTATTCGTTTTACGATTTCGTAGTCGTAGCCGTAAGAGTCGAGAATTTTTGTAATAGGTTGAATGAAAATGCGGAAAGCGTCTTCCAACATAGGAGTGGCTTGCATTATTTGGCGTTCGAGTTTGGCGTAGATACTTGGTTGTTCATATTTGAAGCTGAGGTTTTCTAATTCAGTTTTGATGAGGAAGAAACCAAGACGTTGAGCAAGAGGAGCATATATGTATTGAGTTTCGCCAGTGATTTTGAGTTGCTTGGCAGGAGGCATAGAGCCGAGAGTACGCATATTGTGGAGACGGTCAGCCATCTTGATGAGGATAACGCGTACGTCTTCAGGTATGGTGAGAATAAGTTTGCGGAAATTCTCGGCTTGTGCGGATGCACCTTCTCCGAAGATACCACCAGAGATTTTGGTAAGACCGGCAACAATAGATGCGATTTTAGGGTTGAATTCACGAGCAATATCTTCAACGGTGTAGTCGGTGTCTTCGACAACATCGTGGAGTAGGGCGGCGCATATAGATGTTGAGCCTAATCCGATTTCGTTGACAACGATGCGAGCGACTGCAAGGGGGTGCATGATGTAAGGTTCGCCAGAGCGACGTTTCACACCACCATGAGCTTTATTAGCAAATTCGAAGGCTTTTGTGATAATTTCTACCTTTTGTTTGTGTGCAGTTGCGGCATAGTCGCGTAGAAGAGCTTTGAATTCGGATTGAATCATCTCTTCTTCTTGTTCGGGTGTTAGGTTATGGTAATCAATCATAATTTAATGATTAGTCATTAGTTATTAGTTATTAACGATGAGATTGTTTTTTGCTTGTTAATCATTAATAACTACTCATTATTCATTGTTTTTTTAGTCCATTACTTGTCCAGCATTTGCGGCAAGTTGTATCATACGGTCGTATTCTTCTGGAGAGAGGTCGAGGAAGTAGTAGTTGAGTGGGTCAACATTTTTGCCTTTATATTCAACCTCGTAGTGAAGGTGAGGACCTGTACTTTTACCTGTATTGCCGACTGAGCCGATTATTTCGGCACGAGTGAGTTTTTGCCCTTTTTTTACTTTAAATTTGTGCATGTGGGCATATAGAGTTTTGTATTCGAAACCGTGGTTGATAATGACTGTGTTGCCGTAGCCTTGTTTCCAACCTACAAATTCTACTACTCCGTTGCCAGTGGCATAGATATCGGTGCCGGTTGGAGCAGTGAAGTCCATGCCTTGATGGAATTTGCGAGTGCGATATACGGGGTCAACACGATAGCCAAAGCCAGAAGCAATACGGGTAAGGTCTTTGTTAAGAATAGGTTGTATAGCTGGTATATGTTGAAGTTTTTCTTCATTGCTTTTTACAAGCAACATCAAATCGTCGTAAGATTTTGATTGAATGTAGAGTTGTTTGCTGATATCGTCAGTTTTGCGTGTAGTTTCAACTAAGATTGCCGCTGTATTCATTTTAGATAGTTCTTGGTAGCGGTGATTGTTGAGTGAAGTGCTGTGACGAACGTTGTCAGGAATTGAGTCTGCTTGAAATATTACACGATATAAATTATTATCACGTTGTTTGATATCGGCTAATACACCATTCATTTGTTCTAATCGTCGATTGAGCAATTCGTATTGAATCTCCATGCGTTCGTTTTCTTTTTTCAATCTTTTTTCATCGGGAGAGTCAATTATGATAGTAAAAACAATGAAGAAAAGGAAACCGATGAAAGTACTTGAAAATAAGTGTAAAGTCAGTTTCTTCAGAGTTTTTCCGATTGAAGTTTCGACGCGTTCAAAGGATAAAGTCTCAGGGTTAAATTGTAATTTTATTCTTTTTTTTGCCATTTTATAGATATCAGATATTAGACACGAGATGTACGACTATTAGGTCTTGTTTTCTGAGTTTTATATCTTTTTATTTGTATTTTACTACCCAAATGAGGCAAGGGAAGTGGTCGGAATAGCCGTTAGTCCAAACTCCACCAGAATGAGTGCGGAGAGGGTAGCCTTTGTAGCGACCTTCTTGTTGCTTGAGGAAATCTTTGTTGAAGATTTCAGTTTTCCAATAACTGAGAGTTTCACGGTTATTATTTAACCAAGCGTATGATATAATAATTTGGTCAAATAAATTCCATTGGTCTTGATAAGCGAGTGTGCCTATTCCTTTTTTGTAGAAAGCGTATGTGGTGTTGAAGAGTTCGCCTGGGTTAGTTTGTTCGATTTTTGGTTTTGCGCCGAGTTCTTTTGTTACTGACGGGTCGATAGGGTCGTCGTTTAAGTCGCCCATAACTACGATTTTAGCATTGGGGTTGAGGGCGAAGAGAGAGTCGCAGATGTGTTTTGTGGTGCGGGCTGCTTCGGCACGACGAGGTTTTGAGCGTTTTTCGCCACCAGAGCGTGATGGCCAGTGATTTACGATTACGTGGATTTCTTCATTATCGAGAATACCAGATACGCAGAGTTGGTCGCGAGTGAAGAAGTTTTCTAATTCGGTGACTATTCGTGTGGATGTTACATTGGTAGGAGTGAATAATTTAGGATTGTATAATAGACCAACATCTACACCACGACGATCGGGACCTTCGACGAGTATAGGTTTGAGATTTCGGTCAGAGATAGCTGGTTCTTTAACTAAATCTTCAAGGACATTAATATTTTCGATTTCAGAAACACCGAGAATAGCTAAATTTTTTGGCATTTGAGAAATGGCATACGCCATTTTTTGTAATTTGTTTGTATATTTGAGAGTTCCCCATGCGTAGTCGCCGTTAGGAAGGAATTGAGCATCGTTTTTGATTGGGTCGTCAATAGTATCAAATAGGTTTTCGAGATTGTAAAATCCTATGACATAGGCGTTAAGTGGTCGTTTTTGAGCATAGATTGAAAGTCCTACGAATAGGAGGGAGAGTAGTAAGATGAATTTAATTTTTTTCATATTCTTAATAGTTTATTTATAAACAAAAAAAATTGCAACTTTACATGCAAATTACATGCAAAGTTGCAATTTTTTTTTGAAATATCCAAATTTTATTGGTATAAAATTACTGCTGAAGTGTAAGGAACTTTGATTTTTTCTGTGAAGTTGCCTAAGCCGTCAAGATTGATTTTTGCATTGTAGCATACGGCAGTCCATTTGCCTTCAGGAAGATTTATTTCTACGTCAGTTGTGTTGCCGTTGTATATAACGAATATTTTGTTCCATGTGTCGTTAGAAAGAGTGCCATCGAGGGTGTATGCAACCACATTTGCTGGAGTTTCGACGAAGTTAATGGCTTGTGCAACCATTGTAGCATCACTCATGCGGAATGCAGGATGTGCTTTGCGAAGAGCGATAAGGTTGCGATAATAATCGTAAACTTGAGCGTATTTAACTTTATTAGTCCAATCGATTTGGTTGATTTCGTCAGGTGATTGATATGTGTTGTGAACGCCTTTTTTGTCACGGAGGACTTCTTCGCCTGCATAGAAGAAAGGAACACCTTGGGCTGTGAATACGATTGTTTGTCCGAGGAGGTCCATACGGATGATTTCTTCGATTGTAGCATCTGGGTGGATGGCTCTGAGTTTGTCAACGATACATGGGTCGTCGTGGCAAGACATGTAGTTGATAACTTGAGCTGGAGTAGTAGCGTATGCTTTGTTAGTGTGAGCCACTTGTGTAAGGTCGATTTGAGGGTGTGCAGTAGCGCCTACAACACCGAATTTGATTGATTCGTCAAGACCTTTGCCTGATACGAAACCGCCTTTGTTGCCATCGGTCCATTTGCCACGGAGACCATCGCGGATGTCATCGCTAAATACACCGATAGGAGCGAATTGGTTGGCATTGTTTTTAACAGCACGAAGTTCTTCTGGAATACCGCAACCACCTGCTGCCCAGCCTTCGCCATGGATAGAAATTGTTGAGTCGATAGCATCAACAGCAGTGCGAATTTGGTTCATTGTTTCGATGTCGTGGATACCCATCAAGTCGAAACGGAAGCCGTCGATATGATATTCGTGTACCCAATATTTGATAGATTCAACCATAAAGCGACGCATCATAGCGCGTTCTGAAGCAGTTTCGTTGCCGCAACCAGAGCCATTGCCCCATGAGCCGTCTTCGTTGAAGCGGTAGAAATAGCCAGGAGCTTGGAGGTTGAGATGAGAGTTGTCGCCTACGAAAGTGTGGTTATAAACAACGTCCATAATCACGCGGATACCTGCTGCGTGGAGTTGTTGAATCATAGTTTTGAGTTCGATGATACGGGCAGTAGGGTTGTAAGGGTCAGTAGAATAACCACCTTCTGGCACGTTGTAGTTTTTAGGGTCGTAGCCCCAGTTGTATTTGTTGTCGGCAAGACGAGTTTCGTCGATTGAGCCGTAGTCGTAACTTGGGAGGATTTGGACGTGAGTGATGCCAAGTTCTTTGAGGTGGTCGATACCAGAAGTTAAGCCATCAATAGTTTTTGTACCGGCTTCGCTAAGTCCAAGAAATTTGCCAGGGTAAGAACTACCCGATGATGGGTGGATTGTGTAGTCGCGCATGTGCACTTCATAAATCACAGCATCGGTGAAAGATTTCATTTCAGGGCGAACGTCATTCTCCCAACCTTTAGGGTTAGTTGTAGCCCAATCAATAATAGCCGCACGTTCGCCATTAACACCTACCGCTTTAGCCCAAATGCCAGGAGTTGGTTCTAGCCATTTATCGTTTTGTTTGATTTGGAAAGTGTAGAATTTGCCTATGAGGTCTTCTTTTACGGTGTAAGTCCAAGTGCCATCAACATCGTATTTCATGTCGAATACTTTAGAAGGAGCACCTTCTAAACCATCTTCGTAGATGTTGAGACGTACCTCTTGAGCTGCAGGAGACCAAGTACGGAAGAATGATTTTTTAGGAGAGTAAGTGACGCCTAAATCAGTACCTTTGTATTCAGGATATTCATCAACTGAATTGTAGTTTTTTGGTTTGTTGCAGCAAGCTGACATTAGTGTTGCTACAATAGCAATCATAGAAATGAATTTTAGTTTCATAAATTTAATAAAAATTATTTTATTGAATCTGTTGTTTGTATATTGTTAATACTATCTGTTGGTTGAATCAAATCTTGAAGTTCTGGATTTACAACTTTTTCAAATGATATCTCTTCATAACTTATTTCAAATTCAACACGACGATTTTCGGCTCTACCTTTTGATGTATTATTATTTGCTATAGGTTTAGTTTCTCCAAAACCTTGTGTTGTTATTCTTTGTGTGCTTATACCTTTATTTGTTATATATTTGCCAACAGCAGCAGCACGATCAATAGATAATTGCATATTTTTGTCATCATCGCCAGCATCATCAGTGTGTCCGCTAATCGTCAAATGGTATTCAGGGTTGAGTTCCATTACAGCTACAATTTGGTCAAGAATAGGGTATGATGATTTTTTGATTATATCTTTACCTGATTCAAATTGGATTCCTGTCATTGCTTTTTTGAACAAATTGCGAACCTCTTTTTTTAGCTCAGGGCAACCAAAATTATCTACAGGGCCAGGTTTTGTAGGACATTTGTCTTCAGAATCGAGCACGCCGTCTCCATCAGAATCAAGAGGACAACCTATATTGTCAATTAAAGTACCTTCAGGGGTGTCAGGACATTTATCCAAATAATCGGCAACACCATCTTTGTCGGTATCAATAGGGCAACCGTTAGTGTCAACTTCAACATTTTCAGGCGTTTCTGGACATAAATCGAGGTAATCGGCAATGCCGTCTTTGTCAGAATCAATAGGACAACCTATAGAGTCAACTAACACATTATTAGGTGTTTCTGGGCATTGATCTAAATAATCAGCAATACCATCGTTATCACTATCAATAGGACATCCCATAGCATTAACTTCAACTCCTTCTGGAGTATCAGGACAATGGTCTTGATAGTCGTAAACACCATCTTTGTCGGTATCAAATGGACAACCAACAGAATCTACTTCTACACCAAGAGGGGTATTAGGGCATTGATCGTAACAATTGTGGATACCATCTTTATCATCATCTAAATCACAGCCATGTTTGTCAACAAAATGTTTAGGTTTTTTGATATCAGGACATTTGCTTCTTAAGAAGTCTAAATCAGTATTAGGACAATGGTCTTTTCTGCCTTTTACACCATCTCGGTCAGGGTCAGTAGAGTAGTTGCCAATGTTCCAAGTCCAACCAATTTGTAAGTTAAAGCATTGTGATTTATTTGGAATAGGCAATTTAAAGTCTTGACCAGTACCCATATCACCTAAATTTACACGAGCATAACTCAAAGGTATATAATCAGCCAATAAATACATATTAAATATACCAGCACGTAGATTTAGACCAAGACCTAAATTACCCCAACGACCATTTACAAAAGAGTAATCGACAGTAGCCTTTAACCAATCGAGAGGTCGGAAATTGATTGCTAAAGTTACTTCATCATTAATACGTCTATTATTAAATGTTAATCTATTAACAGCACCAAATGATATTTTGTTTTTTAGGATACCATATTCAATACCAGTATAAAAATTAGCACGCAACATAGTGCTATATGCATTGTTTACGTTTGATGTGCGAATCGAACCTAAAATGTCTTTACTTAATTCAGTAAATGTATTAGAAATTTGTTCTCCTATATTAGTAGAGTCGCCTATTGTATAGTCAAATAATCCATCTATAGTGTGTTCTCCACTCATAGAACCAGATATTGCATTTTGGGTCCAATATATAAAACCTAAATCTGTGATAGAAGCAGAAATTGTTAAATATTTAATTGGTTCGTATGTGAAACCTAAATCAATGGCACCACCATAGCCTGCTGGTTTATATAAGAGAGAAATTAGATTGTTCGTGTCATAAGTATTCATTTCAGAAAAATCAATACTGCCATTTTCGTTTGTCGCAAATTTTACCGGTAAAGTTGCATGTATGTTGCCATCTGTTTTTAATGTCCATGCTTGGCGTGAAGCATCTAATTGTAAACTATTTATGCGAGTATCAATGTTTGCATATCCCATTATAAATTTAGCCTTTACACCGATTTTCCATTTTTTGTTGATTTCATACATATAGCCTAAACCTACTTTTGAATATAAAGAAGATTCAATTCCTAATGAACTTAAATCAAATGAATTAATATTGTTTGGGTCAGGTGTACCATATAATGCTAATTTGAAAATATCGCGAGGAATATATGCATATGCTTCGGCATTAAGTCCTATATCAAAAGTGAAGTAGTTTTTCTTTATTTTGAATCCAAAAGATAAAATATTCAATCCCATGTTGAAATTGATATTCGATGATGGAGATAGGTGATTATAGAATTTATCTATACTTTCTTGAGAATTTAAAAATGTTGTAGGTTTTCCATTTTGCATGAATATTAAGTCATTTAATACAAAATTATTTGTACCAAAATTCATATACAAATTAGGTAAAAAGATGAAATCTAAATAGAAATTGCAATTAGGCATAAATGCCGGATTCATGTTGTTTCTTTCAGCTATATTATCCATAAAATATAGCGTATTGGTATTTTGAGCTTTAACGAAACTATTTAATGATACTATCGTTAAAATAAAAATAATTATATATTTTTTCATATTATTATTTTTTTAGTTATTGTTGTCTGTTAAAGAAAAATCTGCTTTTGCTTTTGCAAATGCACTAACTTTAATATCTATAGCATTTGTCGTTTCAAAATATATTCTAGAATTTTCATCATAACCCTCAATGCTAATTTCTAATATAATTTTCTTTGTATTATAGACATCTTCAATACTCTTTCCCGAAGTGGCAAGTACTAGTGTTTTTTCTGAAGGTGTTATAACTCGACCTTCTTCATTTACGAGAGCTGAAGGTATTGTGAATGTTTTCGATGTTATTAGCACCTCATTATTTTTATTTAAATAGTTTAGTGTTAGCGATGCATTTACAGGAAGACTACTATTTACGTCTAAATAAATGCAAATTGTATCTATGTCTATCATTTCTAATGACGAACCTAGCAAAGATGAAATGTCTGCATCTAAAGTATCTTTATACGTAAATGATGTTGTTGGGTCAAATTGTAGTGGTAATTTAGCTTGAACATCAAGTTTAGCTAATACGGGGATAGTTAAAAAGTGTGGTTTGTTTTCTATTTTTTCTTTTTCTGGGGTAGTTACTTTATAATCAAAGTTTATAGTTTCTGGTAACATTGATATTAAAGTATGAAGTGAACCATATTCTCTATTAAGAGTTATTGTTGTTGTTGCACTATCAAAAGGAACTTTTGGTATATTCAAATATTCAATTGCAGTATCTTCACCATAAAAAGAAGCATATTCTATTCTGCTTCCTTTGGTAGCATAAAAATCATTTACAGTGAGTTGTAGTGGTAATCCTGCATTAGTAGTGGTTTTTAGATTAATTTGGGGATTGGCAAATAGTAAATTGTTTTTTGCTAATAATTCATTTTGAAATATATCTTGTGGTATATCGTATGTTATTTTTCCAGCATCAATAGGATCTCTATACCATACAAAACCATAAACTTCTTCTGTATTGATGAGATTCATTTCAGTTTCAAATATTAATTTTGCATCTTTTGATATTGTTCCTGTTCCTGAAGAGACAAACTCAAAATTTATTACTAAATCAATTAAATTGCCCTCTTCAGAATTATTAAGGTGAGCCATAAAGTGCCCTAATTTTTCGCTAAAAACATATTCGTTTGTTGTTATGCGTATATTTTCAAACAAATATTCATATTCTTTTTCAAATAAACTAGGATAATTAAAAGATAAAATTAGAAAATTTTCCTCTGACATTTCAAATCCACTAATTTTTATTTTAAAGTCAACATTTGCATGTTTAAACCTTGCCGAGTCTATTTGAATTATTTCGTCTTCTTTGTAACTATTGAAATTTAAATCGTATTTTGTTCTTTTTTCAAATTTATAGTACCCTGCAGGTAGGGGTATAGATTCAATTTCAGGTGGTAGAATTTCAAATAATTTATTAAAAGATGGTTGTTCTTTTAATATAAGAGTGTCTATTAAATATTCACCTTTTCTAAATGATGTATCTAAATCTAGATTCAATTTAATATTTTGTTGATTATATAAAAGGCAAATTGCATTGGTTGAATCTGCCTGAACATAGGTTGAATCAACAAAATTTAGTAAATACATCATATTTGTGTGAACAGAACCTATAGGTAATGCCAATGAAGTACCTAATGTTAAATCTGTATTGATGTCTTTTACATCTATATTAGTTACGCAACTTGTAAATAAACTACATAGTACAAGTCCAATTAATAATTTTTTGATTTTCATATTTTTATTTTTTTATTATTTTCACTTTGCAAATTTACCTATATATTTCGATATTTACAATTATTTTAAGAAATATTTTGAAAAGTTCACTAAAAACACTTTGTCTTGTGCTCTTGTTATAGCTGTATATAGCCATTGATAGTATTCTCTTGTTATCATCTCTTCGGTCAAATAGCCTTGGTCGATATACACATGTTGCCATGATCCACCTTGTGATTTATGCCCTGTTATTGCGTATGCAAATTTTACTTGTAGAGCATTATAAAACTCGTTTTTCTGCATCTCTTGCCAGAATTGTCTTTTATTTGTTATATCGGCATAATCTTCAGCAATAGTGTTTATTAAACGCTCATTTAGTGCATTTTGAGCCGCTGGTGTTTCGGTATATAATGAGTCAATCAATATTCTTGCAGTTATTTCAATATCATAATCTATAAGACGTAGAGTCAAATCTGCAAATCTTGCTCCGTATAATTCATAGTGTTTTCCAACTCTAATTATCTCTGCAATATCGCCATTTGCAATAAAATCAAGATTGTCGTATGGTTTTGACCAATAATAATTATTTTTTGTAACTATCAGATAATCACCAGTTGATAATTCATCCTCTTTCATCATCACTTGTCCTCTGACTCCTCGATTATAAAGTACAGCTCGTTTGTTGGAGTAGGTGAGTATTATTGTATTTTCTTCGCCTACTTGTCCGTATGAAGTCTCTAATTCTTCAACTAAATTTTCACCACTTACAAGCTTTATGTCATCAAAATTTGGATTAAGTTTTATAGGCGTAAAAGGTTCTTTTTCTATTGCTTGTCGTATTTTTGTGGCGTTGAATAGTATTCCACTTTCTCCAGCTTGACGTATCACTTGGGTCAACTGATATTCCATCACTTCCAATCCATAGCCTTCTATAATATTTTTATTTAACGCCGGCGATGACGACTGACCAATTGGCAATAACTGAGCTGTATCGCCAACTAATATCATACTGCAATTCTCGCCTGAATATACATATTCTACTAAATCATCTAATAATCGTCCTGAACCAAATTCAACACCAGACCCACTTTGATTGGCTATCATAGATGCCTCATCTACAATAAATAGTGTGTTTTTGTGTGAGTTATAATTAAGATTAAATGTAAAATCCCCAGCTGATTTTTGGCGATATATTACCTTATGGATACTATATGCACTGTGATTTGAATAATTACTTAATACTTTTGCAGCCCTTCCTGTTGGTGCCAATAATACAGTATTTTGCCCCAATGCCTTCATAGCCATAATAAGGCCACTGACGATAGAGGTCTTTCCTGTACCTGCATAACCTTTTAATATGAATGCTTTTGTTTCTGTCGGCATACAACAAAATTGAGTCAACAAGTCAATTAGTTCGGTTTGTTGTCTTGTAGGTTCAAAATTGAATTGTTTTTTTATTGTTTCTAATAAAAGGTAGTAATTATTCATTGATTGTAGTTATAATAAAAAAACAATGCACCAAAAATCTTGATGCATTGTTTTTAACTATTTTACTATTAACGCAATTTTGCATCAAGTTTCTCTGTCAAATTCTTGATGAGTTTTTGCATAATTCCGTCAATTTGTTTGTCTGTCAATGTTTTTTCTTTGTCTTGCAATGTGAAGTTCACTGCGTATGATTTTTTACTAGCTTCAAGATTTTTGCCTTCATACACGTCAAACAAAGTAACGTTTTTCAATAATTTTTTGTCTGTGTCGTAAGCAATTTTCTCAATTTCTGCAAAGCGCACCGATTTGTCAACCAACAATGCCAAGTCACGTTTCACTTCAGGGAATTTCGAAATTTCTGTATAGCTGATTTTGCGTTTACCCAACTCTTTTAAGCATGCTTTCCATTGAATATCTGCATAATACACAGCGTTTTCAATGTCGAATGCTTTCAATTGTTTTGGAGCAACCACACCGATTGTAGCCAACAATTTGCCACTTACTGTGCGAATTTCCAATGCCTCAGAGAGCAAGTCGTTGCTAACTTCTGCAATTTGAGTTTTGCGCAAGTCGATACCCATTCTCACAAGCACATTTTGCACGTAAGCTTTTAACTGATAGAAGCTTACTTTGTCGTTCGATGCTGCCCAGTTCAATGTGTTTTTGCGACCTGTAATCCACAAAGCCAAGTGATATTCTTCTGAATATCCATCCAACGAAGCCTCTGCTTTTTGGCGTTTTTCTGCGTCAAAGTGGTAGCAGTTACCGAATTCATAGAATTTCAAGTCTGCATTTTGGCGATTAGCATTACGTGCAATACTTTCCAAACCTCCGAACAACATAGTCTGACGCATCACATTCAAGTCTTGGCTGAGGCTATTCATGATGCGTACGCAAGTTTCAGCAGTATAACTTGTCAATCCTTCGTAATAAGCCGATTTAGTGAGTGAGTTATTCAATATTTCGTTGAATCCGTTGGCTGTCAATTGCTCTGAAATAAGGTTTTCCCATTTTGTAGAGTCAACGCCTTTCGAGAAACTGAGGTTAGAAGTCAATCTATCGCTCAATTCCACGTTGTTATAGCCGTAGATACGCAAAATATCTTCAATCACATCCACATCGCGTTGTACGTCAACACGATAAGCAGGCACTTCCAATTTATAGCCTTCTGCGTCTTTTGCCAATATTTTGATTTCAAGACCTTCAAAAATACGTTCTATTTGTTCAGTTTCAATCACTTTACCAATCAAAGAGTGTATTTTTTCAAGTTTG
>JBGVPL010000047.1:0-24027 GCA_045126975.1 Candidatus Aphodosoma sp.
GACCATAGACGGTAAGAGTAAATCAAAGGCGTATGCGTTATTTGAGAGTGGTTTGATTGAAAGTATAGAAGTTGGTACTGTCAAAGGTTTGCAGCAGATACATGCCTATTTGTTTGGTGGTTTATATGATTTTGCGGGGCAGATTCGTATAGTTAATATAGCAAAAGGAGGTTTTCAGTTTGCTATGGTGCAATATCTTTCGCAAACACTACAGCAAATAGAGGCAATGCCAGTAACAACTTTTTCTGAGATAGTAGAAAAATATGTTGAGATGAATGTAGCACATCCATTTCGTGAAGGCAATGGGCGTGCAACCCGTATTTGGCTTGATCTTTTGTTAAAGCATCAGTTAAAACAATGTGTTGATTGGAGCAAAATAGATAAAAAACAGTATTTAGATGCAATGGTGCGTAGTTCGGTCGATAGTACATCAATACATAATTTGTTGCATGGTGCTTTAACGGATAAAATTAATGATCGTGAAACATTCATGAAAGGTATTGATTATTCATATTATTACGAACAAGAAGATTAATAATAAAAAACTTCATTCGGCGTGTTGCTGAATGAAGTTTTTTTTGTACCTTTGCGATTGCTTGATTGGATCAACCGAAAAGTTAAAAATAGTAGGGACGCACGGTTCGTGCGTCCGTAACGAACGGAGTTAAACTCCGTTGACTGTTGACTGTTGACAGTCGACACCCCGATGGGGTATCTCAATCAAGCAAAGACATAACATTATGGCGTTTACTTACGCTTAGTTTTGACGGTTTAAGAACTTCGCAACTTCATTAACTGTAGGTCAAAACGAAGGCAGCGGTGAATGCCCCGTAGGTGTGTATTTTTGCATGCCTACGTTATGCTTGTATAGCCATTGGTGTGCTTTTTGCACTGCTAATGGTGAATTATGAGTATAGCGTAGTGTAATATATACATATCCAGCGTGGGCTTTTGGCGTTGCTCGTTTCAACTTACAGTGGGCAATGCGAAGGCCTTTAAACCGTGAAGCGAGCAACAGTTCAAAGCTTCACGCTTTTTTTATGTTTTTACCTTAAATCTATTAACCGCGGTATTTGTAGCTTTCTGACCGCACATATCGAGGCTATTATGGCGGTTAATGAAGAAAAAAAGTCGCAAATCGTATCGCGCAAACGTGTCGCCGATCATGGCGAGGTGTTCACTGCCGAGCGTGAGGTGAATGCCATGTGCGACCTTGTGGCAAACGAATGCCTTCGACCTGACTCTCGTTTCCTTGAGCCAGCTTGTGGCGATGGCAATTTTCTTAGCGTCATTCTCCGACGCAAACTTTCCGAACTCCGACGTAAATACAAAAACAGTGCTTATGACTACGAACGACAATCGATTGTAGCCATCGGTAGTCTGTATGGTGTTGATATTCTAAATGATAATGTAGAGGCTTGTCGCAATCGGCTGTTCTCTATTTGGGATGAAGAATATACTGCTCATTGTAAGGCTGATGCTTCTGATGAAACTCGTCAGGCGGCTCGCTTCATAATCAACCGCAATATAATCAATGGCAATGCCTTGACTCTTATGTGTGTAGATGCTGATGGCAACGACACATCTGCTCCGATAGTATTCTCGGAGTGGACGCTTATAAGTGGCACACAAATGCAACGTTCCGACTATACGATGTCCGACCTTCTTCTTTATAACGACAATAGCGAGGGCAATCTCTCTGCTCTCACCGAAGAACAGAAAGAGGAGGGTGGAATCTTCTTACGCCGATATATTACTCACTATAAAAAAGTACAGGAGTATGGAGAATAATTTGTTTCAAAACGTTTATAACCCCGACGTGTTGTCGTGCATAGCTAATCTTAGTAACGACGAGGTGTTCACTCCACCCGAATTGGCAAATAAGATTATTGATATGCTCCCGCAGGAGTTGTTTGAGAATCCCGATACTACGTTTCTCGACCCTTGTTGCAAGAGCGGTGTGTTTCTTCGCGAGATAGCCAAACGATTGATAAAAGGACTTGAACTTCAAATACCCGACCTTGAGGAGCGCATCAAACATATATTTTCAAAACAACTATTTGGTATTGCCATCACAGAACTCACGAGTTTGCTATCTCGACGAGGTGTTTATTGTAGTAAATTTCCAAATAGCGAGTGGTCGGTGTATCAATTCCCTGAAGATAAACCACAAGGCAATATTATTTTCCAACGCATTAAGCACACTTGGCGTGATGGTAAATGTATCTACTGTGGTGCTTCGCAAAGCGAGTACGACCGTGGCGACGAACTCGAAACACACGCTTATCAATTTATTCACAATCTTGATGTAAACAAACTATTCAATATGAAATTCGATGTAATTATAGGTAATCCGCCTTACCAGTTGAGTGATGGAGGTGCGCAAGCAAGCGCAAGACCATTATATCATCTTTTTGTTCAACAAGCAAAGAAATTGAATCCAAGATATTTAACTATGATTATTCCAGCTCGTTGGTATACTGGAGGTAAAGGGTTAGATGTTTTTCGTGATGAGATGATTAATGATAAGAGAATAAGTGTTTTACATGATTATGTTGATGCATCAGAATGTTTTAATGGTGTTGAAATTAAAGGTGGAGTTTGTTATTTTTTATGGGATAAACAATATTTTGGAGAGTGTGAAATATATAAACATAGTGGCAATGAGATTGAAATGTCAAGACGCTTTTTAGTAGAAAAGGGTGAAAGTATTTTTATACGGGAAAATCAATTAATTTCAATTATGAGAAAAGTTTGGGCTAATAATAATATTGAAATAGATTCATTTGAAAATATTGTTTCTTCTATGAAACCATATGGACTTAGGGGTGATTTTTTTAAGAATCCATCAAAATATGGTCTGCCTAAAATAAAAACTATAGAGTCAGATGGGGATTTGAGAATATTAGGATTAGATGGTTTAAAGAGAGTATATAGATATATTTCAGAAGATTATCCATTACCTAAAAACGATTTACTATATGATTATAAAATTTTTATTCCGCGTAATGTTGGTAGTGGGGAATTTGGTGATTTTACTCCAATTACAGTGTTAGCATCACCTAAAGATTTGTGTACAGAAACATTTGTTCAGGTAGGACCATTTAAATCTTTTGATGAGCTTTATAATGTGGATAGTTATATTCATACTAAATTTTTTAGAGCTTTAATTAGTATTAGGAAGCAGGATCAAGGAGCTTCAAAAGCTGTTTATCATTTTGTTCCCCTCCAAGATTTTTCAAAGCCATGGACTGATGAAGAGTTGTATGTAAAATATGGATTGACAGAAGAAGAGATTACGTTTATTGAATCAATGATAAAATCGAATTAATTATGAAGAAATCAAAAATTAACGATAAACTCAAAGAAGTTGAAATAGAAAAGCAATTTGGTATTGTATATGGTTTCAATTTCGAAGAAGCTGTAATTTGGTATAATATAGCAGACGAAAATCTTACTACATCCAAAGTTTTAATTGACAATCAAAGGTTTGCTCATGCTGCATTTTTTATACAACAAAGTGTAGAATGCTTTATAAAAGGTATTTTAATACATAGCGAGATACTTTCTCCCGACAAAGTGAAATTTGTAAGCCATGACATTGAATCTTTATTTTGTGAATTTTATAAAAAGGTTGGCGATGAATACAATATTAACACAATACAAAGTATTCATTCTAAGTTACAAAGCCATACAAGTTTTTCGGATAAAATTACAATGATAATTGTTCCCTGTGCAAATAATATTATTGAACAGTTTGAAAGGGCAAAAACAGATTTAACTTTTGGATTTCATACAATATATGGTTATATAACGAATATGTTGATATTGTTTTCGATATTATTAGATCGGAATATCCAGCAAGATACTCGTTATTATGATAATGATTCATACCCATGCGAAAAATATACCGAAAGTTCACAACTTGATAAGGTGTTGGAATATTTGATTTCCGTAAATGAATGGATTAAATTTTTGTTAAACTAAATCAATAACAATTTAATAATACAAACTTCAGGAAATGATATAGATTTGTTGAGGATGAATTTGTTTTCATTGGATCAATGATTTGTTAAATGGAATAATACAACAACTATGGAACACAACTTTTTTCCGCAGCGACCAAAGGTTACGCCTACGATATATGCTTATAGATTGATAGGTGTAGATTCGCATTGTGGTTATTTGAAGATTGGTTATACCGACCGCACAGCACGTGAGCGTATTGATGAGCAGACTCAGACTGTTAGGCTTGAATATGAAGTAGTGTTGGAACAATCGGCTATGGCGAATGATGGGTCGTGTTTTACGGACAAAGATGTGCATCGTTTGCTTGAGGCTCGTGGATTTGTTAGTTTAGACCCACTGGATAAAACATGTGAATGGTATAAATGTACGGTGAGAGATGTAGAGGCTGCAATATTATCGTTGCGTGAAGGTCGGGCAAATGTAGAGAATAGGACGCAAGATTTCAAGATGCGTCCAGAGCAATATCGTGCTGTGAAGCAGACGGCAGACTATTTTGAACAGGCTTTGCGAGATGAGCCAATGCGAATACCTAAATTTTTGTGGAATGCCAAAATGCGTTTTGGTAAAACTTTTGCCTCGTATCAGTTGGCAAAAAAGATGGGGTTTTCAAGAGTGTTGGTGTTGACGTTCAAGCCTGCGGTAGAATCGGCATGGCGTGAGGACCTTGTGTCGCATATCGACTTTGAAGGGTGGCAATATATATCGAATAAAGATGCCCGAAACAATAATTTGAATATCGACGATGAGTTCCGTCGTGCTGATAAATCACGTCCGATAGTGGTATTTGGTTCGTTTCAGGATTTGCTTGGAACGAATGAGAGTGGCGGCATAAAGGCCAAAAACGAGTTTATACACGCAACTAACTGGGATTTGGTAATATTCGATGAATACCATTTTGGTGCTTGGCGCGAAAGAGCTAAAGAGTTGTTCGAAAAAGAAGATGAGGAAGATTCGGTAGAATTTGATGCCGAAAAATATCAGAAAGAGGAGGCAAGTAATGCTATCAACGAAACTTGGTTGCCTATCTCGACACGTTATTATTTGTTCTTGTCAGGTACACCATTTAGGGCAATAAACAATGGTGAGTTCATCGAAGAACAGATATTTAATTGGACATATTCCGACGAGCAACGTGCTAAGGCAGAGTGGAAGGGTAGCGATAACCCTTATAAGGCGTTGCCACGAATGGTGATGCTGACCTACCGAATGCCCGATGAGATACAAGATGTTGCTAAACAAGGTGAATTTGATGAGTTTGACCTTAATGTATTTTTCTCGGCAGTGGGTAAGGGCAATGAGGCACGATTTAAGTACGAAAATGAGGTGCAAAAATGGTTGAATCTTATTCGTGGGTCGTATCTGCCAGCGAGTGTCGATGACTTGAAATTGGGGCAAGACAAGCGACCACCAATGCCATTCTCAGATACACGATTGTTGAATATTTTGTCGCACACGCTATGGTTTTTGCCAAATGTGGCATCTTGTTTTGCTATGGCTAATTTGTTGAAACAAAAGCAAAATAGTTTTTATCACGACTATAAAGTGGTGGTTTGTGCTGGCACTGGAGCTGGTATAGGATTGGATGCGTTGCGTCCTGTTCAGGCTAATATGGGCGACCCATTGACAACAAAAACTATTACGCTCACATGTGGTAAACTTACAACTGGTGTTACCGTGAAGCCATGGACTGGAATTTTTATGTTGCGTAATTTGAAAAGTCCTGAAACTTATTTCCAAGCAGCATTCCGTGTGCAAAGTCCGTGGGAGGTGAAGAACGAAGAAGGCGGCAAAACTATTATGAAAAACGAGTGCTATGTCTTCGATTTTGCGCTCGATAGGGCTTTGCGTCAAATATCGGATTATAGTTGTAGGTTGGATATCAACGAATCGAATCCAGAGGCTAAAGTAGGCGAGTTTATAAAATTCTTGCCTGTATTGGCTTACGATGGTAGTTCGATGAAAGAGGTTGATGCACAAGATATTCTCGATATTGCATTGGCTGGTACTTCGGCTACTCTGTTGGCTAAGCGTTGGGAGTCGGCTCTACTTGTTAATGTTGATAATGACACGCTTAAACGCCTTCTCGATAGTCCAGAAGCAATGAAGGCGTTGATGAATATTGAGGGATTCCGTAATTTGAATAGCGACTTAACGACTATTATAAATAAGTCGGAATCAGTTAAAAAAGCGAAAGCAGATAATCCTAACCCTACGCCAAAAGAGAAGAAAGAGTTGTCGGATGAAGAGAAAGAAATGAAGAGCAAACGCAAACAGATTCAAGAAAAATTGATAAAGTTTGCTACTCGCATACCTGTGTTTATGTATTTGACCGATTATCGCGAGCGATGTTTGAAAGATGTTATTACGCAATTAGAACCGGGACTATTCAAAAAGGTAACAGGTTTGAATGTCGAAGATTTCAATCTTCTTTGTTCGCTTGGTGTGTTCAATGCCCCATTAATGAATGATGCTATATTCAAATTTAAACGCTATGAGGATGCAAGTCTTTCTTACACAGGTATAAATCGTCATGCTAACGATGAAGTCGGTGGTTGGGACACTACTATTCGTAAGGCTGAATATGAAAAACTATTTTATAATCAACAGTCGTCGATGACGGATATAGATGCTACGGCATATTTGCCTAAAGTGGAAGCGGTAGAGGTGAAACGTACTGAAGTAAAACCTGTTGAAAGTAAGCCTACAGTGGTAACTACAGAAGTTAAGCCTATACAAAAAGCGCAGGTAGCGGAAGTAATATCACCTCAGTCGGTAGAGCAGATGCGAAAAGAGGCAATAGAAAAACTTAATGCATTGCCACCAGAAAAAGCACTGGAATTGTTTGAACTTTCAAAGAAAATGACAGATTTTGGTGTGGATAGTATTGTGTATCACGATAAATTTGGCGTAGGTAAGGTAATAAAATTTGATAAGAGTGAGAATTATGTCTATGTTAAATTTGATTTCGGGGGAGAAAAGAAATTTATGTATCCTGATGCATTTGTAAGAGGTTTTTTGAAATTGAAGTGATGGGGAGTTTTTGGAGAGAAAAGAGTTTTGTGTAGATAATATAATCGCCCAAGCACGTTAGATGTGTGATTGGGCGATTTGTTTGGCACAGGATTTGATAGATAAGGAGTAGTCGGATTACTGTCCGCTAATATTATTAATTTTAAAGAAATCTACTATTATGAAACTTGCTTTATTGATTTTGTGTGATATTGACACACTTGAAAATTTGGGTCGTATGTCGAATGCCTTTATGATGGCAAAAGAGGCGTTGGAAAATGATGATGATTTGAAATTTATCTTTTCGGGCGCGGGTACTAAATGGATTGCTGAATTGGAAAAAGAGAATCATCCACTACATAAAATTTATATGGAGGTAAAGCCTTATATCACAGGTGCGTGTGAGTATTGCACTGCGGGATTTAAGCAGGGTTTGCACGTGAAAGAGGCTGGTATTCCATTGATTTCGGAGTATAAGAAGCATCCGAGTGTGCGCAGGTTGATTATGGAGGGATATTCTGTTATTACTATTTGATGTTTTTCTGACAGAAAGATATTTTTTTAAGACAGAATGACATAAGGGCATAATTTTTTCTTTACATACGCCTTGCTACGTCTGAGACGTATCTTGGCGGAAGAAAGACAGACTTTTGGACGTTAGTTTTTCTGGCATAAAGATATAAATATTTCTAAACGTAAATTCCCATAAATTAGACGTAAATTGTGTTTTCGATTTATGACTAATTTATGGGAATTTATTTTTTTTGAGCTTTTTTATTGTTTTTTGCGAGCAAGGTAGAGTTGTGTGGAGTTGAAGAAGTTTTGCCAAATGACATATAATCCAGGTGCAAGAGCCGTTACAGGATTGAGATAGGCTGTGCAAATCCAAATGGCGAGGATGGTGTTTTTTTGTCCAAGTGATTGTCCGCATGCAATAGTGTCTTTAGAGGCTTTGCCAATGGCTTTGCCTGTGAAGAATTGGAATAAACAGGCTATGAGTGAGCCGATTGAAAGTAGAATTAGGGTGTGAGTGTCGGTAGGTTCTTCGATGAGTGAACGTACGGTCATGCCCATTGCAATGGTGAGAGCAATAGCCCACATGTAGAATGCCAAACCGCTGATAGAGGTGAGTTTGGCATTTATTTTTGGTAGCCACCAGCGGATTAGTTGTGCTAACAGGAATGGGCATATTAGGAGAGGGAATATTCTGCCCATGATGTGCATGAAAGCGGAGAGGAATTGAGAATTGAGAATTGAGATACCCCCTCCCCCTTCGGGTACTCCCCCTAAGACAGGGGGAGAATATAGTGTGTCGGTGGTAATTAGAGGGAATAGGGCAGGAATTACGAATGCTACTGCGATGTTGCAGAGGAGGGTGTAGGTGGTGATACTGGCTACATTTCCTCCGAGTTTGCCAGTTACGACAGCTGCTGCTGTGGCGGTAGGGCAGATGATGCAAATCATCATGCCTTGTGCTACAATAGGGTCGAATGGTGCTAATAGGTAATATATTGCTATTGCTCCGATGATTTCGATGCTGAGCAAGTAGAGATGTGATAGGCGTGGGCGGAGCTCACGGAGCGATATTTTGCTAAATGTGAGCAATAACATCGTGAAAATGAGGTATGGAGTGATGAATGATAGATAGCCCATCACTTTGTAGCCCAACGCCCCAACGAGCATTGCTATTGGTAGTGTCCAATTTTTTAGAAAGTTCATATGAATGAGAAATTAGGAATGAGGAATGAGGAGTTACATACCCCCTCCCCTGCGGGGACTCCCCCTAACTTAGAGGGAGAATTTGGCATGGCTCGTTATATTTAGTACTCTGTAATCTATAATCTGTACTATACACTCTGTACTTTATCTAAGTTTGTTGCGGTTGAAGTGGGGTCCTACATAGAGGGTAAAATATATGGCAGAGATGAGACAGAGTGTACCACCGATGAGGTAGGCGTAGGCAAATGAGGTGTGTTGCGACACTATGCCTCCGAGTACGAGTCCAAGACCGATACCGACATCCCAAGAGGTGAGGTAGGTTGAATTGGCTGTGCCTCGTTGGTTATGCTCTGCGAGGTTGACAAACAGCGTGTTATAGGCTGGGAATATGATGCCAAAGCCTACTCCGACGAAGAGTGCTATGGTGCAGAATATAAGACTGAGCGCAGAGTGGAAATGTTGACTGATAGGTAGGCATGCAGCAAGTCCGAAGTAGCAGATGAGTACGATTATGATGCCTACTGAAATGACTTGCGACACATAGCCTTTATCGACTAATTTGCCTGAGAATATGCGTGAGGTCATCATACCTGCAGCCATGAATGTAAAGAATAATCCGCTTGAGATAGAGAGGTTTAACTCTTGAGCATAGACGGCAATATAGGTGGATGTGATGCCGTAAGGTACTGAGAGCATGAGCAGAGCCAATCCTGCGGGCAAACCTTTGATAAGTAAAAAACGGTCGAGCGAGATAGGCGGACGTTTGACTGGTGGTTTCTGTTTTGTGCGAACAATAGAAGCCAATGTAAGTCCGATAGAGCCAGTGATGATGGCTATGAAAAATATAGAGTTAAATGAGAAATATTCGTGGAGGAATAGACCGACCATAGGTCCGAAAGCCATAGCAATGTTATTGGCAAGTCCGTAATAGCCAAGACCTTCGCCACGACGTTCAGAAGGCATGATGTCGATAACCACGGTGTTGCCACCTACTGTTACGATGCCAAACATAAGTCCTTGTAGTGCACGGACAATGATTACCATAAAAAGCGAAACCGAGACAATATAGCCACCGAAAAAGAGAACAAAGAAGAAATATGTGGCAACATATAGAGGCTTACGAGCCATTGCGTCAAGCAGATAGCCAGCAAAAGGACGGATAGTGAGAGCGGCAACCGTATAGCATGCTAAAACAATACCGATGAGTGAGTTTGGAGTATTGAAAATCTCTTTAAGGTAGAAAGGCAAGATAGGCATGATGAGATAGAAAGCAAAGAAAAGCATAAAATTTGCCCCCAGCATCGCCCAATAACTACCAGTGAAAAGTTGTGGTTTTATTGTGTTAGTCATTTTAGTAATTTATTTTAATTCTTGTAATTCCATAATATCGAGCATTACAAATTTAGTTTTATTAATATGAGCTTGCCATGATTGATGAAAATGAGCATAATACCAATTGGTTATTTTGTGATTATTAGATTTTAATTTTTTAAGTATTAAATCCATTGTTTTGCGTTCTTGATCACAATCATTTAATAACTGTTTGTCGTAATTAGCCCAAGTTATTAAACCTAATTTGGTTTGTAATTCACAAAAAGAAGGTGCTGTGTGTGAAATTACGGTATCAATATTTATGTTTTCTAATTTAAGTTCATTAAGTTTAGTTTCATTAAAGTATGGCGGTTCGTCTATCCAATATAATTCTCTGTTATTAATAGTCATTTCTTGTTTTCTCCAATATCTATCAATTGAAATGGCTCCACCAACGCATAAGATATTATGATTGCATGCTTGTATAATAGAATAATCGGGTATTGTGCGCCATCTTTTATGGTTTATTTTTTCTTCTCCATTGAAGTATAAAGGATTATCATGATTGCCTCTAACCATTGCAATCCAATTGTTGTGAGAGGATAAACGTTTTTGTATTTTGTTGAATATTCGTTCATAGTAGTTTCTTTTTGCGAATCCAAATCCACAGTCTCCAGCTACAATAACTAATGTGTCAGACATTTGATATTGCATAGTAATTTTGTAAACTAATGTTTCAAAATCACCATGAATATCGCCACATATAACTATAGATTTAGCTTGAGGATATGATAGTATCATAGTTTTAAAATTTCGATTATAAGATTAACTCTATCTTCTTCACCAATAGGTAGGACACATTCAATTTCTTCTCTAATATTGGATCTTTTAAGTAGTAGATTAAACTGTTGTGTAATGTATTCTTTTACTTTTTTTTCGGTATCGGTTAATCTGGTTTTAAATTCAGGGCAATAATTAAGTACGTATATTAAATCTTCAAAATCGTGTGATGTGCGTAAATCATTTCCCCCTCTACCTAAAATAGCATCTAATTTTGTTGCGATGTAATATGTGACTGGTAAAATATATATTGTTTTTCCTGAAGGCAAACAATATTTTTCTTTTTTATTAATACCAGGGCGATACCATTGATTGCTGAAACCTAAAATTTTTTCATCATCAGGCATAATGTCAACAATGTTATTTTTATATATCCATCTGCAAATAGGAGCACCATTTGATATGTCATTTTGAAATTTGTGTTGTCGTAACAATTCGCAAAATTTTTCATATTCAGAGTAAGAGTATAGTTCAACGACACAATCTACATCTAATGTTGCACGTGGTTCTACTGCCGTTGGATCTGATGCGTATAAACCTACAGTAGAACCACCAACAAATACAACTTGGTCATTTAAGTCTTGTAATCCATCTGCAATATTCTGTAATCTTTCAATGTTAGATATTTCCATAGTTGCTTAATCGTTTTTTTAGTTCTAAAATAGCAATCTCTCTTTCTCGAACACGTCCTATTCGTAAGGCATCAACTAAAACTAATAATTGGTATAATTCATTGTCTTCTTCTACAATTTTAGGTACGATATTGTATAGTGGTTCTATTGATTGTCCTCTGCTATTACCTTTGTTATAAGGCCAAACGTATTGATCTTTTGATGCTGAAATGGTTTCTTTTAGTGGTGATGCCGAAATGAAAGTTGCAGTACCTCTTACTACTTTACCTAATGTTATCGGAAATACATATTTAATGCCATGTATCAAAAATTCTTGTAAAGCTAAAATATTTACATGTTTTTTGTTGATATCAATCAATTGAGCTATTTTACATCGTTCTAAACTTTCACTTACATTAGATGTGCTTATGTTCAGAGAAGAGGCGAGTTCTCTTACATTTAAATTTTTTCCTAAAGAGGTTGTTTTTTTTAATAAAATAATGATGTCTTGGGGTTTCATATTGCTGATTTTTATTTTGTTATGTGATTTTGTTCGCTGTTCGCAAACAGCGAACAAAACTGAGACAAAGGTAATGTATTTTTTTTAAATAACCAAACAAAGGTAATGTATTTTTGTTATATGTATAAAAAGTATTAAAAAAATTATGATTTGTGGATTAAAATAAGTATCTTTGTAGATTAATAAGTAAATGTATTTGAAATGAAACAAAAATCAATAGTTTTGGTAGTTGTAGCATCTGTGTTAGTGATGTTTACAAGTTGTAAGATACAGGATGCGCCGGGTGCGTATCAGCGTGCAAAAGGGCGTATTACTGTAGAGGAATTGGAGAAACAGAATGAGAAAAAGCCAGAAGTGGCTCCTGCACCAACGCCTGTGGTGCGTGAAGTAGAGGAGAAAGTAGTGGCTCCTAAGCAAGAAACAGTTAAGGAACCTGTGTTTGTACCAACTCCTGTTGTTACACCTCAACCAGAGCCAGAACCAGAGCCTGCTCCTGAAGTAGTTGAAGAGAAAGAGGTTACTCGTGCAGAGAAATTTGAGGTGATTGAAGAACAAAAAGATGTTGTGGTATTGAAAAAATATCACGTTGTGATTGGTTCGTTTGGCAATAAAGATAATGCATTGAGATTGCAAGGGCAAATGAAACCTCAGTATGAGCCAATTATTGTGCGAAATGAAAAAGGTATGTATCGCGTATTGCTTATGACATACGACACATATAAAGAGGCGAAGACAAAAATAGTAGAGATTAGAGAACAATTTCCTGATGCGTGGGTTTTGATTAGGGAATAAGGAACAAGGAACAAGGAATAAGGAATAAGGAATAAGGAATAAGGAGTAGGGATTTAACCCCCTCCCCTGCGGGGACTCCCCCTAAGACAGGGGGAGAAATCGGGAAGTTAAACTTTGGTAGTAGTTTTAAGAATTTTACTTAGGAAATAAGTCTTGTTACTCGCTACTTATTACTAAATATTTAAAAAATTTGAGTGAATTAAAATTGACAATATTGGGTTCGGGATCGGCATTGCCTCGTGGTGATGCCTTTCATACGTCGCAGGTGTTGGAGATGCGCAATAAACAATTTATGATTGATTGTGGCGAGGGTGCGCAGATAAGGATGCGACAGAATTGTGTGCATACAGCACGATTGAACCATATATTTATCAGTCACTTGCATGGCGACCATTGCTTTGGATTGATAGGGTTGATTTCTACGCTTGGTATGCTTGGTCGTACTGCAGATATTACTATTCATTCACATCCCGATTTGGAGGGGTTGCTTGCTCCGCAAGTGAAATATTTCTGTTCAGAATTTCCGTTTGAAGTGAAATTTGAACCATTTGCACCATATAAAAGTGAGGTGATATATGATGATAGAAGTGTGAAAATAACCACTTTACCATTAAAACATCGTGTGCCATCAAGTGGTTTTTTGTTTGAGGAGAAACCAACTGAAAGACATTTAGTGAAGAAGATGTTAGATGCGTATGAAGTGCCGTTGGTGCAATATCGTGCTATTAAGGCTGGTGCTGATTTTGTTACTCCTGATGGAGAGGTAGTGCCAAATCATAGATTGACAACAGACCCTACACCACCTAAGCGATTTGCGTATATGTCAGATACGGCATATATCGAAAAGCATTTAGATTTGATACATGGTGTGGATTGTTTGTATCATGAATCTACATTTTTGAGAGAAGATGCAGCACGCATAAAAGCTACGTTGCATAGCAGTGCAGCACAAGCGGCTGCATTGGCTAAAAAAGCAGAGGTTAAACAATTGATAATAGGTCATTATTCAGCTCGATACGATGACCGAAGTGTGTTTCTTGATGAAGCACGAGCAATATTCCCAAATACTCAAGCTGCGTTTGATGGAGCTGTGTATAATTTTTAGTTAGGAGTTAGGAGTTGGGAGTGAGAAGTTGGGTGTTAAAAAAGGATAGACCTAATCTCGCGATTTGATCTATCCACCAAAATGTTTAACCAAAATATATTTCATATTGAAATGAAATATATAAATTACGTTTGCAATAATTGTACCAAATTAGAATAAAATGAAGAAATTTGTGTTAATATTATTATCGGTTTTGAGTTGTTTGTTGAGCATTGATGTTGAGGCTCAGACACGACGTGATGGAGAGTTTTTGTTTAATGAGGGGCGTTATTTAGAGGCTTATGAAGTGTATGTGAAGTTGATGAATCGTTACCCTAAAGACTATTTGTTGAAATATCAAGCAGGACGTTGTTTGTATGAAATGGAGCGATATGATGAGGCTGTTTTGTTGTTAGAAGTTGCGGCAAAAAAAGATATTTTTAAGGCAAATATTTTTTTAGGGGAGATTTATTTTAGTCAATATCGTTTTGAAGAATCAGCTATAGCGTATTCGGTATATATTGAGAGTTTGGAGGAGGGGCAAGATAGTTTGTTGAATATCTATCAACCAAAATTTCTCAAATCTAATTTGGGTGCGAGTATGATTGAACGAGTAGAAGATATCGCAGTGATTGATAGTGTGAAAGTGCATAAGCAACATTTTCTTTCGGCTTATCGTTTGCCAAGAGATTTGGGTAAGTTGGACTTGTATTATGAGATGTATGGAATACCAACAGAGCAACCACAAGGTGCTTATTATACTGGACGAGGAGATAAAATGTTGTTTTCGAATAAGGTGTATGGTGAGCAGTTGGACTTGAATGTGTCATATCGTTTGGTGGGAGGTTGGAGTGAGCCTACTAATTTGTCATCGGTATTAAATACGCCTGAAGATGAGAATTTTCCGTTTGAATTGCCTGATGGAGTAACGTTTTATTTCGCTTCTAAAGGTCATAATTCGTTAGGTGGATATGATATATTTTTGACTCGTTACAATACTACAATCAATGATTATTCAGAGCCAATAAATATAGGTATGCCGTTTAATTCTCCTGCAAATGATTATCTCTATGTATTTGATGAGATAACACATATTGGTTGGTTTGCGACCGATAGATTTCAGCATCCAGATACAGTGGTTGTCTATGAATTTGTACCAAATCATGAGAAACTTTTGATTAAAACAGAAGATGCGGACTATAGACGTCAGGCGGCACAGATGAAAGTGTATAGAAAAGCAAAGTTGTCGACAGAAGAGGATGAAAAGGTGGCGGCTGAGATAGAGAAGAAAGAGTCAGAAATAAACTTTTTTGTGAATGATGGCATAGTTTATACTCGCATGGCTCAATTTAGAAGTGATGAAGCTAAGGCTTTGTATGTTAAAGCACAAGAGGCAGATGAACGATTGCAAACTTTGTCGAGATTATTGGAAGGAAAGCGTCGTGAATTTTTCTTTTCAGGTGTAGAAGAAGATCAAAATATATTGCGTGCTGAAATATTAGAATTGGAAGCAGAGGTGCGCAAATATAAAGATTTAGTAGATGAGTATATTTTGCAAACTCGGAAAGAAGAGATTAGGAAATTGAAAATTGAGAATTGAGAATTGAGAATTGAGAATTAAAATTACTAATTACTAATTACTAATTATTTTATGGATATAATTTTAGTAATAACATTTGTTGTTTTGGGAATAGCGTTTTTTATTCTTGAAATATTCTTTTTACCAGGAGTCTCAATTGGAGGTATTGTTGGTACATTGTTTACAGGTGCAGGTATTTGGTATGCTTTTGCGAAATTGGGTACTACGGCAGGTTGGATTGTGGTGGCTGTATCGGTTGTGGTATTATTGCTTGCTATTACATATTTTATAAAAGGTAAACCGCTTGATAAAATGGCATTAGATAAAGAACTTGAATTTGATAATCCTTATGATATGTCGAAAGTAGCGGTAGGCGATAGGGGAGTTACACTTTCACGTCTTGCTCCTATGGGTAAAGTGCTTGTGAATGGTGAAGAATATGAAGCTAAATTCCGAGAGGGTTTTCTTGATAGTGGTGTAGAGATTGAAGTGGTCGAGATTGAAGGGAATATTTTAATAGTTACTAGTTGCTAGTTATTGGTGTGAAGTTAATAATTAATTACTAACCATTAAATATTGAGAATTATGACAATTTTAACTATTGCTGGTATTGTATTGGTTCTTATCCTTTTGATAATTTTCCTTTACTATGTACCATTTGGTTTGTGGCTTACAGCCAGAGTATCGGGTGTGAGAATTTCCCTCATTCAACTCTTTTTGATGCGTATTCGTAAGGTTACGCCATCTACTATTGTAAATGCAATGATTGAGGCTCGTAAAGCAGGTTTGACTGATATTACTCGCGATGACCTTGAAGCTCACTATCTTGCAGGTGGTCATGTAGTTCGAGTAGTGCATGCACTTGTATCTGCGGCTAAGGCTAATATCGAACTTTCGTTCAAGACTGCTACTGCTATTGACCTTGCGGGTCGTGATGTGTTTGAAGCAGTGCAGATGTCGGTAAATCCTAAAGTGATTGATTCGCCTGTCGTATCATCGGTTGCTAAAGATGGTATTCAATTGTTGGCAAAAGCGCGTGTAACTGTGCGTGCTAATATTCGTCAACTTGTGGGTGGTGCAGGCGAAGATACTATTCTTGCTCGTGTAGGTGAAGGTATTGTATCGTCGATTGGTAGTTGTGAAACTCACAAACAAGTGCTTGAAAATCCTGATTCTATCTCTAAACTTGTATTATCTAAAGGTCTTGATGCTGGTACAGCATTTGAAATCTTGTCTATTGATATAGCTGACGTAGATGTAGGTAAAAATATCGGTGCAGCTCTTCAAATAGACCAAGCTGAGGCTGATAAGAATATTGCTCAAGCGCGTGCAGAGGAACGTCGTGCAATGGCAATTGCTCTCGAACAAGAGATGAAAGCAAAAGCACAAGAGGCACGTGCTTTGGTTATTGAAGCAGAGGCTGAAGTACCACGCGCTATGGCTGAAGCATTCCGTAATGGTAATCTTGGTATCATGGATTACTATCGTATGAAAAATATCGAAGCAGATACTCAAATGCGTGATGCGATAGCTAAACCACAAGGTAAAGAAGTTAAAAAATAATAGGATATAGTAGATAAAAAAGTGCGATATATGTCGCACTTTTTTATTTTTTGTGTTTGTTATACGAAATAAAATTATTATCTTTGTGGGCTAATAGATAAAAGCTACAAGACATGAGATATATGGCATCTCATATTTTGTGTTTAACGTCTTGCATTAGAATGTATGAAAAAAATAGTATTATTAACATTAGTTTGTTTTGTTGCAATGGGTGTTTTTGCAGCAAAGCCTCAGCGTGTAAAAAAACATAAACAAAAAATGGTAAAAATCGAAACTACTCTTGGTACAATTAAAGTGAAACTTTATGATGAAACTCCTCTTCATCGCGATAATTTTTTGAAATTAGTAAAAGATGGCTTCTATGAAGGAGTGCTTTTCCACCGTGTGATTAAAGATTTTATGATACAGGCAGGTGACCCTGAGTCTGTTAATGCTGATTCGCTAAAACAACTTGGTGCTGGTGGAGTTGGCTATAATGTTCCAGCTGAAATTCATTTTCCACAACTTTATCATAAACGTGGTGTACTTGCTGCTGCTCGTCAAGGAGATATGGTTAATCCTGAACGTAAATCATCAGGTTGTCAATTTTATATAGTGCAAGGTCGAACATTTACTGATAACGAACTAAATCAAATGGAGATGCGTTTGCAATATCAACTCCGCATGAAAGAGCCTTTTAAATACACAGAAGAACAACGTATTGCATATAAAACATTTGGTGGAACTCCTCATTTGGATGGACAATACACCGTATTTGGTGAAGTAGTAGAAGGTTTTGATGTACTGCAAAAAATTTCAGAAGTAGAAACAGGCAGAAGTGACCGTCCAAAACAAGATATTAAAATTCTTAAAGCTACAATTTGTAAGAAATAATTAATAGTCAATAGACAATAGACAACGGTCGATAGACCGTAACTGACTGTAGACTATAGACCGTAGACATTTTATAAGTATATGAAAATATTAGAATACAAAGGAGTAAATATTTGTCAGGAGGGTATAGATGTGCTATCTAATGTAGATTTTTCATTGGAGCAAGGCGAATTTGTATATCTCTGTGGCAAAGTAGGTTCAGGTAAATCGTCATTTCTCAAAACTCTTTATGCTGAACTTCCAATAAAAGAGGGAGATGCACGTATTTTTGATTATGATTTAGTGAAGTTAAAAACGAAAGATATACCATTTCTTCGTCGTAAAATAGGTATAGTATTTCAAGACTTTCAGCTATTGAATGACCGTAGTGTTAGTGACAATCTTGAATTTGTGCTTCGTGCAACAGGTTGGAAATCAAAGAAAGAGATAGATGACCAAATCGATTTTGTGCTTTCGACCGTAGGTATGGCAAAAAAAGGTTATAAATGGCCACATCAATTATCAGGAGGTGAACAACAACGTATAGTCATAGCACGAGCATTGCTCAATTCACCAGAACTGATTATTGCTGATGAACCAACAGGAAATCTTGACCCTCAAACAGGTCGTGAACTGATGGAACTTCTTCTTGCAATATCACAAAGTGGCACAGCCGTAATAATGGCAACCCACAACATGCAATTCATCGAAGAATACCCCGCAAAATGCTATATTTGTGAAAACGGAAAACTTGTTAATAAGGAATAAGGAATAAGGAATAAGGAATAAGGAATTAAACCTCTAACCTTTAATCTCTAAACTCTAAACTCTAAACTCTAAACTTTAATCACAACTAACTATTAACTAACTAAAATATTAACCATTAAATCAAAGAAGTATGAAAAAAATCTTACTTTTAGCAGTTGCTTTTGTTGCAACAATGGCATCTGCACAAGTTTTGAATGTTGCTTCTGTCGAAAAGTTGGATATTCCAACGAATGCTGATTCTAAAATTGCAGGTATCAGCCCTGATGGAACCTATGTTCTTATTACATCTCAATCAAACGATGGTTTACAAAAGTTTGATTTAGCAACTAAGAAAGTTACTAAAATCACTGATGCTGATGGTGCAGGTTATAATGTTGAAATCTCTGCAGATTCAAAAGATGTTACTTATCGTGAAGTGACTTACTTAGCAGACAGAAGCCGTATGACTGCATTGAAACGTCATGACTTTCAAACTGCTAAGCAATCAACTCTTGTGAAAGCTACTCGTGATATGCAACAAGCAAGAGAACGAAAAGCTATCGCTCCAATAGTATCTACTGTAGATTGTAATCTTGTTGTTTCTTTGGGAACAGTCACTAAACAGCTGAATCCTAATGGCAATGGTACATATCTATGGGCAAGCCTCTCTCCTGATGGTACAAAAATTCTTTATTATTACAATGGAGTATGGGTATGTAATGTAGATGGTACAAATCCACAACGCATTGGTAATTTCCGTGCTCCACAATGGTATAACAACAACGTAGTAGTAGGTATGAACGATGAAGATAATGGTTATGTTGTAACTTCTTCATCTATCGTAGCTTATACACTTGATGGTACAGAACAAGTGCTTACTAAAGGTGGTATTATGGCAATGTATCCATACGTATCAGCTGATGGTAGTAAAATTGTTTGTTCAACACCAAATGGCGAAGCGTATTTAATAAATATTAAATAGATAAAAGACAAAAGACACGAGATACAAGACTTTGAGTATCTCGTTTCTAAAATAATAAAAATAAAAAACGAGCAAAGCGAGTAAGTCTCACATCTATTGTCTCGTTTCTAAAAATCTAAATATATGAAAAAGATATTATTATTCATCGTTGCTCTCATGACATCAGCTGTTATGATGGCACAATTGGATGGCAAAAAAATATATGTCAATCCTGGTCATGGTAGTTATGGTCCTAACGACCGCCCTATGGCTACAATACCTTATCCAAATCTTTCTACAACAGGTATGCCTGATACATTGGGTTTCTATGAGTCGAACACTAACTTGTGGAAATGTCTTGAGTTGGGTCGTAAACTCGAAGAGGCTGGTGCTGAGGTTATGTACTCACGTACACAATCTGGTCCTTGGCCATACGAATATCCATATTCAGATTATACTTATGATGCTTATAAAGCATTACCTGATTATGAGGCTTATAACAAAGCCCTTTCGGTGATTGCTGCAGAATCGGATGCTTTTGAGGCAGATATGTTTATCTCGGTTCACTCGAATGCTGCAACAGATGGTACATCGACTAACTATCCACTTTTGCTTTATAAAGGTAGTGATGCTACAGCAGCCAATGCAGGTAGTAAAGAGATGTGTGCGTCTATTTGGCCATATTTGTTTGAGTGTATGAATTCAGGTCTTGACCCATATTCATATTACAGCTTGACAAAAATGAATAACCGTGGTTGCGATGACTTTTATGGTTATACACTTGGTGTTTTGAAACAATCGCGTCCTGGTCTTCTTACAGAAGGTTATTTCCACACATATCAACCAGCTCGTCACCGTGCGTTGAACCCAGATTATTGTAAACAAGAGGGTATCCGCTATTATCGTGGTATTGCTGCTTATTTTGGTGAACCAGCTGAAACTAAGGGTTATATCATGGGTACAGTGAAAGACCTTCACGAGAAGATGTCGAATTCACTTTATAATTATGCAGCTAAATCAAACGACCAATGGGTGCCATGTAATGGTGCTATTGTAACACTTTATAAAGGTGGAGTAGAAGTTGCTAAGTATAATGTAGATGCTCTTTATAATGGTATTTTCTATTTTCCTGATCTCGAACCAGGTAATGACTATACACTTGATGCTACTTGCGAAGGTTATAAACCTTTGTTTGATACATACAAAGAACCTATCATAGTTACAGCTAATGCTACTACATATCCAATGATTTTCTTGGAATCAGAATCATACGAACCTCCAAAAATTACTTATGTAGATTATCCTGATGCGGCTAAAGCTGGTGCAATTGCCCCTTCTAAAGTTGCTATGCAAGAAGTAGGTGATACAACTTATGCTATTGAAGGTACTATCAAACGTACTATCCAACGTGGTGATTCTATTATTATCCTTTCTCATTCAGAAGATGCTACTCCTCATCTTTATTTGATTAATACAAAAGCTAATACAATTGCAAATATTCCTACAGAAGGTATCGACCCAATTGATACAGAAAATCTTGGTAGCTATCTTTCTCTTTCTGATATTGCAATGTCTTGTGATGGTGTTTTGGTAGGTTGTAACTATATTCGTTGCCAATATGATGATGCTCAAGTAAAAGAAGGGTTTAAACGTGGTACACTTCAATTCTATCGTTGGGATTCATTACATGTAGCTCCAACTAAATGGGTAAGCACTCAACACTCATCTAACTACTATCAAGGTAATATGGGTATGTCATTGACTATTAAAGGTGAAATTGAAGATTGTACATTGCTATTTACTGGTGTACACGCTACATATCTTGGTATTCGTTTCTCTTATATGGCTGTTGTTGATAACGTAGTTGCAAGCACAGGTTATACTGGTTATGAAATTGATGACCTTGCTACATTCTATCAACCACGTACAGGTGAACCTTATTTGCTTCAACTCTCTCCTCGTGGTGAAAAAGCTGACTATGTATTTGATGCTCCTCTTACATTGCCAACAGAATTTAAATTGAACTATGATGTTAAACAAGAAAATATTGTATTGGGCACATTGGCAACTGATTCTGTTAACCTTACTGCTCATGCATCTTATTTCCGTTATGCAGGTCATTCATTCATGGTAACACCTTACTACAATGCAGATACTCTTGTGGCTGGTGTACGTATGTATGATGTTACTGAAGGTTTCGATAATGCAGTTCTTGTAAAAACAACTAATACTGATCTTGTAACTCCTATTAAAGCTACATACGCATCGGCTACTGCAAATGCAGCTAATGGTTTTGTAATTAATCTTATTACTGATTCTACTATTACAACATTCTCTTCTGTTGGGGTAGAACAACCAGTTGTAGCTAATATTTATGCATACGGTTTGAATGTGACAAAAGCAAATGATGCTTATACATTCACATTTAATGCAAATGAAGATGCAGTATCAGCTAATATTATCTTTTATCAAGAAGATGTAGAAGTAGGCCGTCAAGCTCTTACAGATGTAGTTAAAGGTGAAAATACTGTGACTATTAACGTAGTAGATCTTCCAGGTGCAGAAAATGTTGTAACAACTTGGGCAATTGAACTTCAAGGTGAAGCAGTTGCTAATTGGGGCGTAATCTATAAAGACACAGAACATACATATGGTCGTGCTTTCAATGCTGTAGATAACTCTCCAGAATCAGATTACTTTGGTCGTATTTATGTAATGGACCGTCAAGGCTCATCTACTTCTGCTAATGCAGTTAGAAATGGTGTATATGTATTTAATCAAGACTATAGCAAAGTAAATACAACTCAATATCGTGGTGGAGTATCATTTGGTAATCCAGTTCACGCTACTATCGACCAATATGGTACTGTTTATTTCTCTGACTGGTCTGACCCTAATTCTGGTGTATGGCGTGTTAATCCAGCTGATCTCGAAGGTACATATACTAACTTCTTCGAAGGTTCACGCGACAAAAATGGTGTTATCACTAATAATGGTGTAGCTGTAGGTTCATCAACTCCAGGTGTTAATATTTATGGTAAAGGTAAAGATGCTAAACTTATTGTGTACAATGAAGATGCAAGTGGTACACTTCCTAAAAATGGTATAGCAATATATAATATTGGTAATGAAGATGGTACACTCAAATCTTCATGGGGTGAAGTTCCAAGTGCAACATTTGCTCTTACAGGTCAAGGAAATACAGAAGGTAACGTATGGGGTACTTCTCATGGTGTATTTGTAGCTCAAAACCGTACTTCTGGTAATAATAATGCATCAGCGACTTCACTCAAATTCTATGATTGGAATGGAAATCAACAGCTTTCATCAGCTGAAGAACCATATAATGAAATTATTGATGGTACAAATGGTGGTGGTTATGCTGTTTCACCTGACGAATCAATGATTGTTGTAAATGATGGTTCTGCTCAATTCCTTGTATTTGATATTGCATGGGAAAATGACAAACCAATCCTTACACTTAGATATGCTTATAATCATGGTATCACATCTGCTATCCGTCAAATGAACTTTGACTATGCAGGAAACCTTGTAGTGACAGGTGACAATGTAGTATGCATCTATACAATGCCTATAGCTGAAAACGTAACTACAACTCCTGCTAAGAAAGCATTAGCAGTGGGTAAAGGAGATTTTGTTATCACTAATGTAGAAGATACAGAACTTTCAGCAGTAGTTTACTCTAACAATGGTACAATTTTCGTAGAAGCAGAAGCTGGCGCAATGATTGAAGTTTATACAGTATTAGGTCAACGCTTATTTGCTGCAGAAGCTACAACTAACTTGACAGCAATTAGCAATATTCCTGCTAATATTGTACTTGTAAAAGTTAATAATCAAGTTGTTAAAGTAGCATTGAGATAATATCAATTAAATGATATAATTAATAGACGGAATTCAATTTATGGATTCCGTCTTTTTTTGTGTAAAATTATTATGGTGATATTTTTTTGATTTGTGGTTGATAGTGGAATGAACTGTGTATTTTTGTTTTTTGTATAGAAAAAAAGATGCAATCCAAGTGGATTGCATCTTTTTATTATAGAGGGAGATGTAATTAGTCTTCCAATTTGTGGATAACGAGACCTGAACGGAGTTTAGGTTCGAACCAAGTAGTTTTTGGAGGCATGATGTTGCCTGTGTCGGCAATGTCGATGATTTGTTGCATAGTTACAGGGTAGAGTGCAAGAGCAACTTTCATTTCGCCACTATCAACACGACGTTTGAGTTCTCCAAGACCACGGATACCGCCTACGAAGTCGATACGTTTGTCAGAACGAAGGTCTTTGAGGCCAAGAACTTTGTCGAGGATGAGGTTAGAAGAGATAGTTACGTCGAGAACACCGATTGGGTCTTTGTCGTCGTAAGTACCTTCTTTAGCTGTGAGTG
>JBGVPL010000048.1:0-22657 GCA_045126975.1 Candidatus Aphodosoma sp.
GGCGTCGAAGACGTCAAACTATGCTTAACTGCGGGTGACCGAAGGGAACCTGCAGTAAGCAATCCTCCCCCTAATCTCGTCCCCGAAGGGGGCGAACACATAAAACATTAATCAACCATAAAATACTTCATATCAACCTCAACCCCCGACTCTCGCAACATCTCCAACAACTCATCTCTGAAACTAACCTTTTTATGATGTCCTTTCTGATTTTTTATATAATTAATTATAGTATCTTTTTCGTTATAAGAATATGTCAATGCGCAATACGATTTAGCCCATCCATCGAATTTAGGGAAACTATCTTTATTCTCTTTCAAATACACACTTGTTGACGTCTTTAAGTCTCTAACAAAATCCGCAATAGCAACAGTTGCAGGCAATTGAACTAATAAATGTATATGGTCTGGCATACCCCCTATACGATACAGCACTCCATCCTTATGCTTGATAACACCCCAAATATAACGATATAACATCTCCTCCTTTTCTATCGGAATAACAGACACGCTATTTTTAGGTCGAAACACTATATGGTACAAAAGATTAATATATGCCATAACATCCGTTTTGTTCGCCCCCTTCAGGGACGCTACCATTAAATTCATCTCAACCGCAGGTTCCTTCGCTCCGCTCAGTCACCAGCGGTTAAGCATAATTTGCCCTCTTCGAGGACTATATACATTAGATTTATATCGAACCCATTAACCGCGGATGACCGAGCGTAGAAAGTCAACCTGCGGAATGGCATCGAAGATGCCAAACCATGCTTAACCGCGGGAGACCGAAGGGAACCTGCGGATAGCAACTCTCCCTCCCCATCGTCCCCAAAGGGGGCGAACATAAAACCTATACTTCTGTAAAACAAAACATCAACTCAAAAAATACCCAAGTCGCCTTAATTGCTCCTCTATCGCACGACGGCTCTCCGCCGCCTCCAAATCCATACATATCTTATTGTCATACAGCGCATATTTCTTCCGTTGCGATACAGGCGACAGGTTAGGCATCACCACATTAGCCCCTGCCATAATCCCCTGTTCGCGCCCATCTCCAGCCAACGTACCCAATGACGTCGTAGCCGGAATATTCGCCGTAGGATGCATCAAACGCAATATCGCTATCAACCTCAGTGTCAACTCCACCGACCCATTCTTGCACTCCGCAAACGGCGTATCCCTATGACTCACAAATGGTCCAATACCAATCATCTGAGGCTGCAACTTCTCAATAAATCTCAAATCCCCCACCAAGTCATCCACCGTCTGATACGGACTACCCACCATCATCCCCGTACCCGTCTCATATCCAATCCGTTTCAACGTCTGCAAACACCGCATCCTATTCTCATACGACATCCCTTCTGGATGCAAACGCCCATAATGCACCTCATTCGCAGTCTCATGCCTCAACAAATATCTATCCGCTCCAGCCGCAAACCATCGTTCGTAATCCTCATCTGGTCGCTCACCCAACGACAACGTAATCGCCTTCTCTGGCCAACGTCTACGAATCTCCTTCACCACCATCTCGACCCACTCCGTCGTATGACGCACATCCTCACCGCCCTGCAATACAAATGTCTTAAAACCAAGCAAATCTCCCTGTTCACAACACTCCCATATCTCCTCTGCCGACAGTCTATATCTCTCCACCGACGCATTACCCGCACGAATACCACAATAATAACAATTATTCTTGCAATAGTTCGAAATCTCAATCAACCCACGCGCTTTTACCTCACGCCCAAAATTCTCCACTGCCACCTCTTGCGCCTGACGTTTCAACTCCTTCACCAACTCATTATCAGCCGACAACAACAACTCTCGCAACTCAGCATCCGCCAAGCTACGCTCCCTCCGCAATATATCAATAACATTCTCTTTCACGACCACAAAGTTACAAAAAATTATCGAAAATCTTCTATTAAAAACAAATAAAAATAGTTAACTTTGCACGTAAATATGCACCGCAAAATCATACATATCGACATGGACGCCTTCTATGCCTCGGTTGAGCAGCGCGACAACCCTGAGTTGCAAGGCAAACCCATTGCTGTAGGCCACGGCGATGTGCGCGGTGTCGTGTCTGCGGCCAGCTACGAGGCGCGCCGTTTCGGTGTCCGTTCTGCGATGTCATCCATCAAAGCCCAACGCCTCTGCCCCGACCTCATCTTCGTGCCTGGACGCATGGAAGTCTACAAAGAGGTCTCTGCCCAAATCCACGAAATCTTCCACTCCTACACCGACCTCGTCGAGCCTATCTCGCTTGACGAAGCCTTCCTCGATGTAACCCACAACAAGCCGGGCATCGAACTTGCTGTTGATATTGCCCGTGAAATCAAACAACGCATCCGCACCGAACTCAACCTCGTTGCCTCTGCTGGAGTCTCTTACAACAAATTCCTCGCCAAAGTCGCATCCGACTATCGCAAGCCCGATGGTCTCTGCGTCATCCACCCCGACAAAGCCCTCGACTTCATCGAAACTCTTGACATAGAGCAATTTTGGGGCGTTGGCGCAGTCTCAGCACGCAAATTCCGCCAACTCGGCATCCACACAGGCAAGCACCTCCGTCAATGCTCTCTCGCTATGCTCACTCGCCAATTCGGCAAGATGGGACAAACCTACTACGACTTCGCTCGTGGCATCGACCTACGCCCCGTCGAAGCCGTATATATCCGTAAATCAATTGGTTGCGAGCACACCCTCGAACGCGACGTCTGCCGTACCTCATCTGTCATCATCGAACTCTATCATGTCGTAACCGAACTCGTCGAACGCCTTTCTCGCAAACAATTCAAAGGCAACACCCTCACACTCAAAATCAAATTTCACGACTTCACCCAACTCTCTCGCAGTCACACCCATACCTCACCTCTCACCGACCTCAAAACCATACTACCCCTCGCCAAACAACTCCTCAAAAAAATCGATTACCACAACCGCCCAATCCGCCTCATAGGTCTCTCCGTCTCAAACAACTCCTCTCACGAACAATCCTTAACGGATTGTCCCCCTGTTTTAGAGGGACAAGAGCGTAGCTCGGAGGGGGTTAATCACAAAAAACAAAACACCCCAAATCCCCAACTTGACCTTCCATTCCCCACACTCGATGAAACTTCCAAAAACAAATAACGTATTCTATTCCTTATACAAAATTGCAAAAATTATTTCACCCAACAAGTTATAAAAACATACTCTTTTCTACAAAATTATATATTTACTACAATCAATTACCTATATAAACACACATAATATTCAGCAAATACTACTACTGATTATCAATATAATAACCATATAAATATATATAATTTTTCAATTTAAAACCACCTATCAAAAAAACAATACGAATTATATATACAAAATTTGGAAATCTAAAAATAAACTTTTAACTTTGTCTCAAGAAAATAAAAAAATCTCTAAACATGAAAACTGCATTAAAAACACTCGGACTACTCTTAATCGTAACAATGATTATGTTGTCATGCGAATCTATTCCTGGACCTAATCGCGAGATACAAGAACCGAACACTTGGCAACCACAAGTAAACCCCGATTTCTATAAACTACACCACATCCGACCAACCAAACCAATCCGCATTCCAGATACAATGACAGTCATAATGAAACACACTATTTTAGAAAACCCATTAGACACAACACATAGCAACACTCAAGACTCTATACCACAAAAAAATGAAGAATAAAAATTATCTATAACCTATAATCTATAACCCGTAATCAACCATGAGCACTATCAGACATCTATACGGCAAAGCCCTCCGTTGGCTACTTGGTACGCTTGGAGTTACCTCTATCGCATTCGTATTTCAAGCATGCTATGCCCCATACTACAGCGACGATTACGCTCGCTGTATCAATGGCGAAGTGCTCTCTGCCACAACCAATAAACCTATCAAAGGCATACGAATCACAGGCAACGACCAACCCGGCTATGTCGAAACCGACAGTGCAGGCACATTCCACATCCACCTTCCTATCTCGCGCGACTACAACATCCGCCTCGAAGACCAATCCGACTCCCTCCGCGCCTATCTCCCTAAAGACACCATAATCCCCGACTCCCTCTACCATGGCGAGAAAATCATCATCTACCTCAACCAAGAATAATTAAAAAGACAAAATAACAGAATAACGAAAAATTATGTCCTTATGTCATTCTGTCTAAAAATAATAAATCAAACGCCATGAAAAAACTAATCTCACTAACAATAATACTTCTTTGCACTCTCACGGCATACTCCGAAACTGCAGAGACTCGCAAAGAAAACCCTCACCAAATACGCATCGGTATAGCCGACGACCTATTCTTGCGTGGACTTGAATCGCCAACAAACAACAACCTATCACTCCCTTCCACACAAGAGGGTTATCGCATAACAGGCTTCGACGAACACAACTATCGCAGCACTGGTCACCTTTATGTAGAATATCTCTATCGCATCAACCACTGGCTCGCAGTAGGCGCAAACTTCGACACGCGCACTTCGCTCTGGCAACGAACCGACTACTCTATCTGCCCACTCGAAAGCAGAGTAAACACACAAAACCACAACGCCATAGGCTTAACGCTTAAGCCTACCGTGCGCTTCACCTATTACGATACCCCTTACGCAAGTTTCTATGCCTCAGTGGGTATAGGCGCACAAATGCAGATGTTCGACAACACAATCGATGCTATATATCCCATGCTCGACCTATGTTATTTAGGCATCTCGCTCGGCAAAAACCATTGGTTCTGCGACCTCGAACTCGGCGTCGCCCCTGTGCCCTACTTCCTCGACCGCCTCTTCCGCTTCAGCGTCGGCTACAGATTTTAAAATAGAGTACAGATAACAGATAACAGAGTACAAAATAATAAAATATAACGACTATGAAAAAGCTAAATCGCTCTATTTTACGCAAAATAAATTACTGCATTGGATTTATACTTTCACTATTTGGAATGACTATATTCGCATCTTGCGAATATGGATGCCCTCCTATTCAATGCGAATATGGCACTCCATCTGCCGATTTCCACATCTCAGGACGAGTAGAAAACAACTTAGGCAAAAGCATTGAGGGCATAAAAATATCTGTTTATAACCCACAAAATTCATTGGATACAACCAGTGCTGATGGCTCATTCAAAATAGATCTCTATGGCCATTGGCCAGAAGAAAAAATCACACTATTTGCTAGCGACATTGACTCCACCGAAAATGGGCATTACAAAACTGACACTATTTACATCTCCCCTAATTATGAAAGAGATCCAAACAATAGTTGGAATCAAATTGCCAATATCGACAATGTAGTCATCACCCTCGAAGAAAAGAAAGAAAACAACAATTAAAACTATACCGCCATGAAAAAGATTAAGAAAACCTATTTCAGCATAATCAATAAGATTATCGCAATAATCGCAGCATTTACAGGACTTCAGGCTTGTGGCATATCTATCACTCCTGGATATGCACCACCAGCCCCGCTCCCTCTTGCCGAATTTTCTATTTCAGGTAGAGTAGAAAATCGACTTAATGGTCCTATCCCTTTTGTACAAATAGATATTGAAACAGAAAAAGATTTAACAAACGAAAATAAAGAAAACAAAGAACTTCCTCTTAGATATGATTGCGACGAATTAGGAAATTTCAACATACGATATCAATTCAACGAATCTTCTTTTAAATTTTATGATGGACATCAATTTTATCCTCCACAAAAAATTGCTTTAATATTTCAAGATGTGGACGGCGATGAATACGGCTATTTCAAATCAGACACTATTATGGTACCGTTAGAATTTAAACAAGATTCTACATCTTTCCCTTATGGAGTAGCCACAATTACCGACTTAATTGTAACCCTCGAAGAAAAAGAACAAAATAACAACGAAGAAAACGACAATGAATAAATTTTATTCTCCCACAAATTGCACAAATAATCACAAATAAATTCGTGGAATTTGTGAAATTTGTGGGCAAAGAAATTATGTCCTTATGTCATTCTGTCTAAAAATACAATATGTGTAAACTATCAATAAAACAACGTCTTGCGCTTAATCTTTGGTCACGCTATATCTCTAATCAGGCGAAAATTCCAGAACTACGCCAACTGTTTTGGGAATCTACTCTGCGCTGCAATCTCAGTTGCCGCCACTGCGGTAGCGACTGCCATTCGACCGCAGGGTTGAAGGACATGCCGTTTGAGGATTTCCTCAAAGCCATTGACAGCATCACGCCTCACGTCAATCCTAATAAAGTGTTGATTATCATATCGGGTGGCGAACCTTTGGTGCGCAAAGACCTCGAACAGTGTGGATTAGAACTCTATCGCCGTGGTTTCCCATGGGGCATGGTGTCGAACGGATTGTTTATGACGCCCGAACGATTCAACTCGCTCATGGATAGCGGACTACGCTCGTTGACTATCAGTCTTGACGGATTCGAAGAGGACCACAACTGGATGCGTGGCAACCCAAAATCGTTCGCCAATGCCGTGCGTGCCATCAAAATGGCTATTGCCGAGCCTACATTAGCATTCGACGTAGTTACGTGCGTCAATCCTCGCAACTACCCTTACCTCGACCAGATGGCTGATTTCCTTGCCGATATGGGATTGATACGCTGGCGATTGTTCACCGTATTCCCTTCTGGTCGTGGCAAAGACCCTGAATTGCAAATCACCGACGAACAATTCCGTGGTTTGATGGACTTTATCGTACGCATGCGCGAAACTAAAAAAATCCATGCCTCGTATGGTTGCGAAGGCTTCTTGGGCAACTATGAAGGCAAAGTGCGCGACCACTACTACACCTGCCAAGCTGGTTTATCAATTGCCTCAGTCCTTTGCGACGGTAGTATATCAGCTTGCACCAGCATCCGTAGCGACTTTTTATCGCCTTCGGCTCAAAGACCGTTGGTTCACCAAGGCAATATCTACAAAGACGACTTCTGGGATGTGTGGGAAAACCGCTTTGAGCCATACCGCAACCGCGATTGGATGAAGAAAGACGAGTGCGCCGACTGCAAAGTTTGGAAATTTTGCAAAGGCAACGGCATGCACCTCCGCGATGCCGAAGGCAAACTCGCACTCTGTCACTACAAGAGGCTATATAAGGAATAGGGAATAGGGAACAAGGAATAGGGAACAGGGAGCAGGGAGCAGGGAGCAGAGGATACACTTCATTGTGTATTTTTGTTGCGGTTTTCTTACTTGCAGTTTGCTTAAGGATAAGGTTATCTTCGTATATCATTCGTATTTGCATAAGGTAAGTATAGGGGAAATATTTCTTTTATATTACAAAATACTAAAAAAATATCGCTTTATTCCAAAAAAATGCATTATCTTTGCATACGAAATTATTGTGGGGGAGTATTTTTATAAAATTGTAAACAAACTCCCCTCTGATTAGTGTGAAAACCTTAATTAAATATCTAATTCTCATCGTAATTGCATTTGCTTTTATTGATGGTGTAGGTAAGTCGGATTCTGCAGATTTAGAGAATTCGATAGAGGATTTGACCACTGAATTTGTAACCGAACATGTCGATTTTTCGATTTTCGATTCGGCACTACATAACTCACGCCAAATATCGTCGGTAAGTGCACCAACCCTAAAAACTGTTTCACAAAGAGTAAATAATACTCATAAACATAATTTCGCATTCGTCAAAGCCGGTAAAATCCTGAATATCGGCATAATCAATTCCCTATATAACAGTTCGTTAATACATTATTCCCTTCTTGCCAAACCTACTCGCCGATTGATTAGTTTTGGTAGGCTCATTATTTAGTTGTGTTCGCCCCCGTTGGGGACGATTGTCATAGATATATGCTTTCCGCAGGTTCCTTCCCTATTGGTCAGTCACCAGCGGTTAAGCATAGTTAGCCCTCTTTTGAGGACTTTCGCATTCAAACTATTACGCAAACTAAATAATAAACAATGGAATATATCATTCTCCTTATATCATTAGCAGGTATCGTCGTAGGAGCAGACTTGCTCGTTGCGGGTGCAGTATCTATTGCCAGAAAATTCAAAGTATCAGATTTCGTTATCGGAGCCGCAATTGTCGGAGTCGGCACATCAATGCCCGAACTTGTGGTTAGTTTCATCGGCGCGGTAAAAGGCAATGCCGATGTAGCCATAGGCAATGTGGTGGGTTCCAACATTTTCAATGTATTGGGCATACTCGGTCTGACTGCCTTACTATTCCCTATCGCAATCGACAAAGCAAATATGAAATTCGAAATTCCGCTCTGCATTGGGGTTTCGCTAATTCTCACTATCTTCGCTTTCAACTTCTTCAATGGCTCGCCTGCCTGCATTGGCAGATTAGACGGCTTGGCTCTCCTCGTCATGTTCGCCATATTTATGTGGTACTCTTTCTACCGCGACAAAAAGAACGCATCGACAGAAGAAACTACATCTACTACCGAAGACAGCACACCAATATGGCTCGCCATCGTGAAAGTATTGGGCGGACTTGCAATCCTCATCACAAGTTGCGATTTCTTTGTTGATAATGCCGTTGCAGTGGCTAAATCGTTCGGTGTGAGCGATGCAATCATCTCGCTTACCCTCATCGCATGTGGTACTTCGTTGCCCGAACTTGCAGCTTCACTTGCCGCAGCTGTGAAGAAAAACACACAATTGGCTCTTGGAAATATCATCGGCTCAAATATCTTCAATATCACACTCATTCTCGGACTTAGCTCACAAGTAATGCCATTGACATCCGCAGGTATAACCATAGTTGATTATCTTGTAATGATTGCAGCCGCAGTATTCTGTCTCCTATTTGGTTTCTTTGGCAAAATCGGCAGATTAGGCGGAGCATTTATGTTCATTTGCTTTGTTATCTACAATATTTATTTAATAAATTAACTCTTTAACGGACGCACGAGCCGTGCGTCATACATGCGGACGCATGAACCATGCGTCCCTACTATAAACTCTATACACTAAACTCTATACTAAAAAATGGGTATCTTACAAATTTTCACGCTATTAGGAGCATTGGGTATGTTCCTATACGGTATGAACTTGATGAGTTCAGGCCTTCAAAAAGCATCAGGCGACAAACTACGCAGTTTCTTGTCAGCCATGACTTCAAATCCTTTCAAAGGTGTTTTGACCGGACTTGGTGTTACATCAATCATTCAATCGTCATCGGCTACTACCGTAATGGTAGTCAGCTTCGTCAACGCTGGTCTTCTCACTCTATCACAAGCCATTAGCGTCATTATGGGTGCCAATATTGGTACTACAGTAACTGCTTGGCTCGTGGCATGGCTCGGATTCAAAGCCGATATCTCAATCCTCGCTATTCCATTGATGCTCTTTGGCTTCTTATTCTCTAATTCAAAGAAAAGCCAACGCCAAAACATCGGCGAACTCATCGTGGGATTCTGCCTTTTATTCCTCGGTCTTTCGTTCATGAAAGAGTCGGTGCCTGACCTCAACGAAACACCTCAAATGTTGGAATTCGTAAAAAGCTGGTCAAGTCATGGCTTCGGCTCGGTATTGATTTTCCTTGCATTTGGTACTGTGCTCACTCTCGTACTCCAATCTTCTTCTGCCACTATGGCTCTCACACTCATCATGCTCAGCATGGGCTGGATTCCGTTCTCAATGGCGTGCGCTATGGTGCTTGGCGAAAACATCGGTACTACTATCACTGCCAATATCGCAGCCTCGGTGGGTAATACTCAAGCCAAACGTGCCGCTATGTCGCACACTATTTTCAACCTCTTTGGTGTGATTTGGGCTTTGATACTTTTCCGACCATTCCTTGCCCTCGTAGGCTATATCATCGAACTCTTCGGATTACCAAACCCTGCCGCAGACAATTTTGCTGTTAGCGCACCTAATTCAGCTGAAAGTGTTGCTGCATTGTACGGACTCTCTATGTTACACACTCTATTCAACTCAATTAACACATTGATTCTTATCTGGTTTGTTAAACTCATTGAGAAGGCAGTTGTGTGGATCATCAAGACACCTAAAAATCAAGAAAACGAAGTATTCCGTCTCAAATATATCTCAGCTGGTCCAATTACTACACCTGAACTTGCCACAGAACAAGCCTTTAACGAAATTATACATTTTGCCCAAATCTCACGTAATGGACTTGGATATGCTAAATCAGCCATATCTGAATCAGATGCAGATAAATTCGAAGAATTACGCGGAAAACTAGTTAAATATGAAGAAATTTCGGATAAAATAGAATATGAAATAGCTGCATTTTTGAATACCGTATCAGTAAGTGGTATAAGTGAAGATACTTCAGTAAAAATTAAGGCAATGTATAAAATTATTGGCGAATTAGAGTCGCTTGGCGACTCAGGTGAAGCTATTAGTCGTATTCTGTCAAGACGAAATATTCATAAGAAAACATTTGATTTTGAGACTATCAAAAAACTTAATAATATGGTAGAAGAGGTTGATAGAGCTTACGATGCAATGATTGAAAACTTGAATGCTGCCCATAAAGGTACTTTGACTGAAATCTCTAATGCTTATAATGCTGAGGATCGTATTAATAATCTTCGAAATTTACTTCGTGACTCAGAAATAGAGGAAATTGAAGAGAACAAAAAGAACTATCAAACAAGTGTTTACTATATGGATATAGTAAACGAATTTGAAAAAATGGGCGACTTCATAATCAATATATCACAAGACCTCGAAAGAGCCTTTGTCCAGAAATAACAATTACCTAAATATACATAAAAACCTATGTCAATCGACATAGGTTTTTTATTTCAACATTATATAAATAGGAAATTGCACACCGAGATTCATCTCATTCAGTAACTAATTTACCTAAGAAAAATTGATTAAACAACTCATCTATATCTTGCTCAGTATCAGATGAAATTTTCTTTTTAATTGCCGAACGACGGCAATAGTATGTTCCCTCTTGCACATTTAGCATTTGACATATATCCTTAACACTCAATCCAATAAAATCAAGAAACATATAAATATAGTCCATATTAGACAATTGCGGATACTCAGACTTCAAACTATCATGCAAAGAGCGACTTATGACTTTTATCATAGCCGGATTGGCCAAAACAACAGATGCGTATGTATTTTTACAAATATCAGATACGGCATATAATTTACGAGATTGCTTATTGGTTGTTTCGACTAACTCGACATTCTCCTCCTCTAATTTTGCATTTTCGGTCTTCAACTGCATATTTTTTTGTCGGTGTTGCATCAATATACGCACTAACCACACAATTAGCATCACAGCCAATATAGACAACAAAATAAATATCAGAACGAGTAATGTGGTGCGATAGCGCTGCAATTGCATCTGCTGGTCATACATTTTTTTGTCATACTCACCATTGACGCGAGCAATTTGCTCATCCAATATTTGCATAGCTTGCTGTTGATAAATATGAAATGCAGAATCATAGACTGCTAATGATTTTTCGAATTTACCTTTAAGCGAATAATAAACTGCCATATTATTGTAATATTGGAATTCAAAATCCTTTTCTCCCTCCAATTTTTCAATATACGGCAATGCTAAATCAGCTTTATTATCAATCAAATAGATAGTAGCCAAAGCATCAGCATCACGCTCATAACCCACACGTTCATAAAATGGCAATATCATATTTATCGCAGAATCAGAATTCAACTGATTAATAAATTTCATTGCAAAGCGCGCATTAGTCTTCTCGCACATCAATGTATCGCCACCCAAATTGAACATACGCACTGCAACATTACGATAGTGAATAGCAGAATCGAGATTTTCAGCCATATTCATAAGCAATTTATTGCCAAAAGCCATCATTTTGACATCTTCGTTCTCGCCTGCCCAAGCCACCAAACGACGTGCGTAATAATCACTCTGATGAGGATTGTCGACAACCAAAATTCTACTCAAATAATAGTACAACCGACCAGATTCAATATCCTCATCAGTGATATGTTGTTCGGCATATTTCAATTCATCAATAGCATTGGCACCATCGTTATCACTATACAATTTTGCACCCTTAATCAATCGACAAACCGCTTCGCTACGATGCTCACCTGACACAGAAAAAACATCAATCAAACTATCGACTTGCTCAATAGAAATATCGCTATAGTCCATATCGAGTATATTATCATACAATTGTCCTAACTGCACCTCTGCACGCTCGATATCATTTTTATGCCCACACGCTACAAAAAGTAACGACACAATCAATATCCAGAAAAATTTTAACCTCATAATCCTTATTTTTTTGCCAATAAATTTCATAATTATAGATTAGGGCACAAATATAACACTTATTTTTTATATAATAAAATATTTACAATAATTTTTTATAGTACTAAATATCAAAACCTTAAGCAAAATAAGACATATAATTTTTCAGCTATACAAAATTACATATCAAAATATCATAATTATATATCGACATTTTGCACAATAGAGTAAAATTCGCTAACTTTGCAAAGAAATTAACAGTCTAAAATACACAAATAATAAAAGACATAAAAATGAAGCACATTTTTTCATTATTGTTAGTTACAGTACTATCAATTGGTTTTATCAATGCAACAGAAAATCAAAGTAGCAACACTCTAAAAAACTCAAAACTCTTAAAAACTGGCAACGACAGATTCGCAATTAAAGCCCAAGGTATAATGGGTTTTTATATTGATGTGCATACCAACATGAGAGCCGATATGCCAAGTGCTCCGACAGGATTGATGTTCGGAGTCGAATTTCCATCATCGCAACAACGCCCTTGGCAACAATATCTATTGAATCCAACAGTAGGTTTGGGGATGACATACCTTAATCTTGGTTCAGAACGATTTGGACATACAGTAGCATTGTATCCTTATATATTGCTCAATTGTGTTCGCACACAACACTTTGAAATGAAAGTGAAGTTAGCAGCAGGTTTGGGTGTAGTAAACGAACATTGGTACACTCAAGAGGACCAAAATGTTGACCACTACTATGATGCCACTACTAATGCGATTTTTGGTTGCTATTTAAACGCATATCTCAATGCGGGATTGAATCTTAACTTCCCTATCACACGCAATTTTGCTATCAATGGCGAATTTGGATTCATTCATATGAGTAATGGTCGCGTATGCATGCCTAATGTAGGTGCGAATATATTCTATGGTGGCATCGGATTGATTTCCACAATAAATCCTGACGAAGAAAATGAACGCAAACCAATTAAATTTCCCGACCTACCATATAAATGGAGTTTGAATGTTACAGCAGCAGGAGGAGCTCAATCTGCAGACATAGAAGACCATAAATTTGCAGTTGCATCATTGCACACAGGTGCTGTTTATAATGTGTGCAATTGGTATAGCGTGGGTGGTGGTGTGGATGTATTCTTCAACGATGCTATCAGTAAAAATACAAGACGTAACTTGTATAGTAAACACGAGGATATAAACTACACTTTCAGCGATAAATTGCGTGTAGGTGTTGCAATTAACAACGAATTTAAATTTGGTATGCTCACTACTATTTTTGATTGGGGTGTATATCTCTACAACCCATCACGCAACTATTATCACGACTATGTGAGAGATTACTGCCAAGATGGACTAAAAAAACGTCCTTTATTCTATAAATCAAGTGGTCCAGGTAATGAAGAAGCATTCCACTATTTTAGATTCGGTGTAAAATTTCAAGTATGGGACAATATCTACCTACAAGCCACATGCAAAACACACATGCAAATTGCTGAATTTGTCGAATTTGGTATAAATTACCAAATACCTTTCCTCAGCAAAGAGAGACGTAAAGATGGAGAAAGCATAGTGTTTCATCAACGCAAAGATTGGTGGAAAAACTAAAATAAAGAAACTCACTTTAATAAAGTGAGTTTTTTTATTATTTTAGTTGCTCATAACAAAATAAATAACTACATTTGTACATCTAACTTTTAAAACCATAACAATATGAAACACATTATTTTTAATTGCATAATATTAGCCACACTACTATGTAGCACATTTATAGTCGCAGCACAACCTCTACTAGTAGGTCACCGAGGCAGTTATTGGGGAGTAGAAAATACAGAAGAAGCCTTCCGCAATGGTGCATTGGCAGGTTATCACTATCTTGAATGCGACATTAAAGTTGCAGGTGATGGCACTATTGTGCTAACTCACGACGACACTACCGAACGCCTCGGTGGTTCGCTCACAATCAATACAGCCACATTAGCACAATTAAAAGCTGAGACTTTAACCCAAACTCGTGGTGGCGTGAAATATACAGGAAAAATCTGTACTTTAGCCGAATATCTCGATATTTGTGCTGAATACGATGTACGCCCTGTAATCGAACTAAAATGGGCAACAGGCATAAATAGTAATGACTGCTCGGGTATTCCTGCTCTAGTGAAATTGATTGAAGAGAAAGGTTTTAGAAATAAATGCGTAATACTAACTTCAATGAAACCTTGCTTGGAATATATTAGAACGCATCATCCTGATATTACATTACAATTTTTGACTAATTCGAATTGGGCTAATCACTTTGATTGGTGCGTGAAATGGCGTATGGACGTAGATATTGAAGCTGGTGGTTTTTCAAAATCAACAGTCGAAAAATTTCATGAGGCAGGTTTAAAAGTAAATGTTTGGACTGCAAATACCAATGACACCTACAAAAATTACGGCAATATGGGTTGTGATTTTATTACAACCGATTATCTCGACACAGCATCCCTACCTGAATTAAACACAGAAGCTTTATTTCCTCCCAACGTGGTAGATTATCCAACAATAAAAAGTTTAGTACAAGGTAAATATACTCCCGAATTAGTCGCTAACTTTGCTACTCCCAACTATCTACAACAAATGCACATCCAACGTGCGATAGTTCGTAATAATAAATGGTATGTGTTAGCAACAAATGAAGAGAATAAAAGTATATTAAGCATAATTGATACAGAAAACGGAAATGAATTAAAAAGATTAAGCCTTAATGGAATTGATATTGCGCTAAATGACATTGCCTTTACTGCAGATGGAATCCTTATTGGATGTAGCTATATGAATGTGCCTGACGAAAATGATGGCACATATTTTATACTATACAAATGGAACGACGACAATTCTGAGCCTACAATATTAGATAGTATAAAAATAAACGAATTATGTAATATAAAAGGATTTACTATCAGTGGTGCATCAAATGATATGTATCTCTATTTACTAAGCAAATCAACTACAAACGAAACATCAAACATCGTTGGTTTAAATTATGTAAATGGCGTGCTTGAAAAACATTGTTATACAATGAATGACGAAAATATATTAGGTGAAAAAATAGAATTACACACTACTCCATTTTCACGAAATAATATATTGATAAATAGCAAAGCAATAACACCTACTGAATATACCTTTAATTGGAACGAAAATAATCCACCCTTGAAACAATATGACCAATTCAATAACAATTTATTAAATACTAATGCAACTGGAATAGATTTTTTACGCATGCGCACCAAAGTATATGCATTTGCAACTAATTGCGACTCCAATGGTGCAAATATCACAGCACAACTATATGATGTCACCGACTCTATCCACTCTGCATTCTCTATATCACCTGAACTAAAATTAAATGAAACCGACATTAATTCCTATCTGACATGCGATATAGAATATGCCAATGACACAATCAATCTATATGTATGGGCACAAGATGTAGGCATTTACAAATACATCATTTCATGTAAAGACCAAACCTCAGAACCAGAAACACTTGAGCTTGAATTAGAAACTATTTGGGAAAATAGTTTAAACAAAGGCAATGCTCCACAAAATATCGACGGAACTAATGCACAACAAGGAGCTGCTTTTAATGGCAAATTCTATGTGAACGACTGCGCTAAAAAACAATTGTTTATTTTCGATGAAAATGGATGTATCGATTCATTGCCTGGAGGTGCGGGTTATGGAACAGCATGCGACGATGCTGGCAATATAATCATTCGCAACGACAAAAACACAAATGGCAATCATGAATTTTTGGTTTATCCTACCGATAGAGCATCCTCGGCCATAACCATTACTGCAACAATTTCGGCTCCAGGACAAACCAATTTTATATCAGCATCAGGTGATATTTTAGGCTCTGGTGGATATATCTATATGTTTCCAAACAAACAATATGCAGTAAATATAATAGAAATTGAAAATGGGACAGTAATACGCACAAGTAAATCCAAAGAATTAACTATAAGTGGTTCGGCAGCTGGGTATGTAATCCCTATAAAAAACAACTCTGAACAATGGATTTACCATGTAAGAGCAAATGGATTTTATATCTATGAAGGTGGAGAAAGCGAACAATATTATGTAGGTCGTTCTGGCACCAAAGCACCACAACGCAACACTACAGGCGGAGGCGATGTGTTCGATATGTATGGTAATCAAATTCTACTACACAACAGCGGCGACAACTACAAAGGAGGATTTACTATAAGAAATATGACCACAAGCAAAGCCATTGTTTCAGTTGATCCAATAGGCACAATGGGTTATAAAGATGGAGGAAACTACTCTACTTTCAATTGGCTCTTTGCCGAAGAACTTGAGGATGGCAGTTTCTATATCTATCAATATTGCCCAGCAAATGGTATGGCGATGTATCACCTATATGACCGCAACAAACACCAATCCCAAACCACCAACATAAAAGATAATACAAATAGTATCAATTACTACCCTAATCCTGCAAAAGACTACATCTACATAAATGGCGCAAATAATGATTATGTGGAGATTTATGATATTATAGGCAGGTTAGTAAAACAATCGGTTGGAAATAGAATTGATATTTCGAGTTTAATATCAGGAATATATGTTTTAAGGATTGGAGAAGAAAATATTAAGATTATAAAAGAATAAAAAAGAGAGCAACCATCGTTGCTCTCTTTTTTATTCTTTTACCCTACGCCGAGGTCGGTGTTATCGAGTAGAGTTTCAAGGTGAGGGTTCTCTTTAATTGTGGGATAAAGATCGTGAATAAACCATTCGACAAGGGCTGTATCACGCTTGATAGATGTAGTATTATTGCAAAAAACATTGACAGAAAAATATTCAAAATATTGTTCAGCAAGTTGAATGTCTCGAACTATGCGCTCACGCGTTTCGCCTTCGGTGCAACACAAAAGGCATACTCCTTGAAAATATTTCGCCACATCTTCGGCAGTTACATTGGCTGGTACGCCTTTATTCCATTTTGTACGCAAATCAGGGTCGAAAGTCTCTATACCACAACGAAATTTAACTGAAAGTTGAGTATTATTGTGAGCGCTTATATTCTCCCTCTGTTTTAGGGGGAACCCCGCAGGGGAGGGGGTTAAATCTGTCACCTGTAATCTGTTATCTGTTATCTTTAATCTAAACTCTTCAAGGCGGTGACGATACATCCAATGGGCTTCAAACCAAAGAGTATGAATTTTTTTCTCAACTACTATGCGCTGAATGAGTGCAATAGTTTGGTCATCTAATTCAAAGCAAGAACCCGAATTGATTATATCTAAAACTCCATATTGCCCTGTTACTTGTTCAAGCACTTTTCGATTGATTTCAAAAGAATTATCACTCACATCAGTGTGATAATCACAGAAAGCACATCTCCCCCATCGACAACCTATGCCTTGCAAAAGTACAAATTCACGAGGAAATTTATCATGAATAACAGAATATCTCTCCATAAATCAATCAATTGTAATGCCTACTCTGCCAAATTTATACTTAATCCAACGAATAACGGCGTATGCCATAGGTGTCCCAAAAACTATCTCAATACTAAGTTTCATACAGTATTGGAAAAGTATCATCATAAGGAGGTCGTGAGTAGATACTACACCCAAAAATGCTATAAGCACAAAAGGCAATGTATCAAAAAGATAACCGATGGCTGAACTTGCTATCGTGCGAAACCATAACCAACGCCCTGCGGTAAGAATTTTGATTCGTTCCATAATCCATGCGTTAGACAATTCGCCAAGCAAGAAACCTGTAAGCGAAGCTATTACAATACGCGGAACATACGAGAATACGCTATTATATGCCATTGCTTCAGCTTGCAGATAGTCTGGCGATGGTAACCATACGCCGATTTGGGTACAAACCACCATGATTATATTGCACACAAATGTGAGCCAAATAATCTTTTTGGATGTGCGATAGCCCCATATTTCAGTCAGCACATCACCAAGCATATAAGCAAAGGGAAATGTTATGGTACCTGCGTCGAAATAAAACCATCCAGCAATGCTAATCACCTTCACCGCCATGATGTTCGACACCAAATAGAGAGTAACGAAAAGAGCCGTCACCGCCATCAAAGGCATCACGCTCTCTCGTCGGTTTTTTAAAGGGTTTTCCGAGACCTTATCCATAATTTCAGTATTTTAATAATGAATAGCGAGCCACAAGACTCGCCACTCTTTTTCGTTTGCAAAGATACAACTTTTTAAGAAAATAGGCAAACTATTTTTTTATTAATCTTTGCACGAATTTCACTACTTCCACCACAACCATCGGCACAAACGACAATCCAATGATACACCACCACTGAACAGATGTCAAAGGCACTACATGGAACAATGTTTGTAATGCGGGTATAAGCATAACGATAAGCATAAGCAATATAACAACCGCAATTGCGCCCCACAACCAACGATTAGCAAATAATCCTTTAGTAAAGAAATGATTACCTGAACGAATACTCAAAATCAATGTCATTTGCGAGAATACCACAGTAGCAAAAGTCATCGTACGTGCCACATCCAACGACTGTTGCAATCCGATATAATAAGCCATTAAAGAGCCAAAAGCCACCAAACAGCCTTGCAAAATCAAGCGAACAACAAACGATTTAGTCATAATACCTTGATTTGGATCGATAGGTGGATTATCCATAATATCATCGTCAGCTGGGTCAACACTCAAAGCCAAAGCAGGCAAACTATCAGTCACCAAATTAACCCAAAGAATATGTATAGGGAATAAAGGAGCTGCCCAATTGCAAATCACTGCCACAAACAACGTTAACACTTCGCCCAAATTAGCAGCAAGCATGAATTGTATATCTTTCAAAAGATTTGCATATATGCGACGTCCTTCTTTAACCGATGAAACTATAGTGGCAAAATTATCATCGGCAAGTACCACATCTGATGCCTCTTTCGACACATCGGTGCCCGTGATACCCATAGCCACACCAATATTAGCCAATTTCAGAGCTGGAGCATCATTCACACCATCACCAGTCATAGCCACTACGTTGTTATTAAGCTGATATGCACGCACAATACGACTTTTATGTTCTGGTGCAACACGTGCAAATACCGACACTTGAGGTGCAATAGCAAACAATTCATCGTTCGACATACTCTCCACCTCTGCACCTGTTAACACTTTATCGCCTTTATCCAAAATCCCCAACGAACGAGCAATAGTTGCAGCAGTTATCTTGTGGTCACCCGTAATCATCACAGGTTTTATACCTGCTCTACGACATTGAGCAATCGCATCTCTCACCTCTATGCGCGGAGGATCAATCATACCTACCATACCCACAAACGTGAGTTCCGACTCAAGTTGAGCCGAATTGACCATATCATCCGACAACGCATTTATCTTCTTATATGCCATTGCCAACACACGCAAAGCACGCCCAGCCATCTCACAATTGACTGCGATTATTTTCTCTTTATCAGCTTCTGTCATCTGATGCTTCTTAGCATTAACTACTACAGAACTACAACAAGACAATATCTCATCCAATCCACCTTTTACTGCCACAAAAAACTCTCCACCCGACAATGCATGCACCGTAGTCATCAGTTTTCGCTCTGAGTCGAACGGCAATTCTGCTACACGTGGCATTGACTTACATATATTCATCTGCAATACGTTGTGTTTACGCCCCGCATCGAGCAAAGCCACTTCGGTTGGATCCCCCACCGATTCAGTAAACATCGCGTCGCTATAACTTGCATCATTTGCCAATACCGCCACCTCAAGCAACTGCTGCATGCGTTGATCGTATTTATCTACTACAAACAACTCTCCCTCTGCATACACCTCTGTTACAGTCATTTTGTTTTGGGTGAGAGTACCCGTCTTATCAGAACAAATAATAGTCGTACTACCCAACGTTTCTACCGAAGGCAGATTACGTACGATGGCATTTCGCTTAGCCAAACGCTGAACTCCCACTGCCAATACTATGGTCGATACAGCAGGCAACCCTTCTGGTATCGCAGCTACAGCAAGACTAATCGCAGTCATAAACATCACAAACAAGTTATTACCATACAACGCACCTACTATAAAAATCACTAAACAAATAAGCAACGCAGTTACTGCCAATATTTTGCCCAATTGGTCAAGACGTTTTTGCATAGGCGTTTGCAACTCTGATACCGACTGCAACATAGCCGCAATCTTACCCACTTCGGTCATTTCGCCCACTGCAACAACAACGCCCTCACCACGACCATAAGTAACGCTACACGACGAATATATCATATCCGTACGGTCGCCAATCGTAGCATCCGATGCCACAGCAAACACATTTTTATCCACAGGCACCGACTCGCCTGTCAATGAAGCCTCCTGCACCTGCAAATTTGCCACCTCTGTCAATCTAATATCAGCAGGCACCACATCGCCTGCCTCTACCACTACCACATCGCCCACTACCAATTCACGTGCTTCAATCACTCTCACATCACCATCTCTACGCACCTTACATTGAGGTGCCGACATACGCTCAAGCGCATCCAACGACTTCTCTGCCTTGTTCTCTTGAAACACTCCAATTAAGGCATTGATTATCACAATAGCCAATATAATAAACGCATCAGTCACACCCTCGCCATTCATATAACCTACTACACCCGAAATTACTGCAGATATCAGCAATACAATAATCATAAAACTCTTGAACTGAGCCACAAATTTAGCCAACAAACTCGGATGTTTCACTTTTCTAAATTCGTTATACCCATCACGTTTAAGACGCTCTGCTGCTTCTGCCGACGATAATCCTTTCGACAAATTAGTTTTCAAAAAATCGGTCACAGCATCAACCGACATGTCATAAAAATTCTGTATCATAAAAAAATCTTTAAATTTTTTCTTATTATCTATAATCTGTTAATTATCTATAAAAAATCTCACATAGCAACAAAAAAATATCTATATTTGCAAATCATATATCAAAAAAGTTAGATAATGAAAACCGAACCAATCAATCTAAAAATCGAGCAACTTACCAACGACTATCAAGACGGAATCAAAGGTTTATTTCTCGATATTAATAATGTAGTACGACAAATAGTTCGTAAATCAAACCAATTTCTATTCGACGGATTCGTTATTTCTTTAATCGACAATGAAGAAATCGAAATTGAAATAAATGGCAAAAACTACCACCACAACAACTATTCTCTCATGTTTCTACCGCCACAATCGTTTATCAACATAAAAAAAAATGCCACCAACCTACGAAATAAGCAAACAATAATAACCTCATTAGACATGATAATGAGTATGCCCACACCGCTCGACACCGAAATCATCAACCTCGCTCGACGCAGTCCTATAATCGAAATCAACCAGCAAGAGTTCAATCTATTACAACGATATTTCAATCACATCAACGACACCTACCAAACTACATCCAACCCATATCGCAAAGATATTATCACTTCGTTGCTCTATGCTATGACATTAGAAATCACCAACATTCTCAACACCAAAATTATACCAAACCAATTAAAAAACGAAGCACTCTCCGACAGATTTTTTCTTCTGTTGGCAAAACATTACAAAACAGAACATTCCGTATCTTTCTATGCCGACAAAATGGCACTTACACCCAAATATCTCACCACTGCCATCAAACGCATTACTGGCAAATCCATACTCACATGGATTAACAATGCTATCATCATCGAGATAAAAATTCAACTAAAAACCACCGATAAAACCATACTCCAAATCTCCGAAGATTTGAATTTTAGCACTCCTTCTGCCATGATTCAATTCTTCAAACTCCACATCGGCACCACCCCTCTCAAATATCGAAATAGCAAAGCTTGGTAGAAAAATCCCCCACGCCTTTTCACAAAGACTCGAGGGATCGCCTGTTCTATTTACTAGCTATTTTATGGAATTAATGTATCTGTTTATTTTCTATTTCTTTGCCATAATCCGCAACCAACACCATGTCAAGCAACTTATCCAAATTCTCATCAGGATTTGCTACTACATAATCAAACGCCTTACGCAAACCATACGCTTGAGCTTTTGCCTTAAACAACGATAAATCTAAAATTTCCATAATCTTTTATACTTCAAAATTACGCTGCAAAGTTACACATAGTACGATTAACCTCTATTTTCAATACAGAACAAAAAATATCAAAAAAGTCGTTTTTAAATATTTTTAGTGCATATACATATTTTTTTTATAAATTTGTGTAGTTTTTCTGTAAAACATACGTCTAATAGGCAAAAACAAACAAGAAAAAATGGGAAAATCAGAAAAAGAATTTGAGAAAATTGCCCGAGAGCACAAAAACACCATATACACCGTATGTTT
>JBGVPL010000049.1:0-2320 GCA_045126975.1 Candidatus Aphodosoma sp.
CACTGTCATAGTGATACCATTTGCACTACCACAAATAGCAATACCAAATTCGCAAGCACCTTGTTCTACTGCATTAGCAAGAGGGTGAGCAAAATCAGGATAATCACAACTATCTGTGCTATTTGTACCAAAATCAGTAGCGATAACACCTTGTTCTTCAAGATATTTTTTCACAGCTTCTTTCAAATCATAACCAGCATGGTCAGAAGCTATACCAATAGAAAGCAAATTGATTGGTTTCATATTATATATGTTATATATGTATTTTTTTATAGGGATACCCCCGTAATTTTTGCGACTGCAAAGTTACAAAAAAGTAACGATATAGACAAACTTTAATTTATTTTATAAATCAAATAAATTAAATGCTTGTTTCAAAAAATTAGCTTTAATAAGCCCCGCCAATTGTTCTTCATCCGCTTCACATTTATAATACACATTTCCGTCTTGAGTTGGTATTAACGTAAACGTAAAATTTATTTCCGTATTTATTTCACAAAAAGACCACATTCTACCTGGCTCCACCTCTATTGGTTTTGAAAGTAACACCTCCACCGAGTCATATAAATTGAGCATTACTTGACCAAATTCATCTTCAACAGATAAATCCACCAATATTTCCCGATAAGAACGACCATCCATATGACGATCTTCTGATAATTGTGATATTTCAGTAAACCACTGCATAAGATCATACCAATCATCAAACTCAGGCACAGAATTACAAACAGCCAATTGAAAACGAACTGCATCTTCAATCTCTGCTTTATATCGATTAATCGAAGGTTGACATGCCGAAAAAACAAACATTGCCAACATAATCAACAATGAAGATTTTGTTTTCATAACACATATTATTTTAAATTACACAAAATCTACTTTTCCTCCTCAGATTTAAACGCATTCCAACCTTGTGCCGTAATTTGCATCTCTTGACCATCGCGTGTGATAAGAGCTGCGCCTGAGTTTGCTTCTGTTATGTGACCTATAATATGCACACCTTCAAGTCCTTGAAGTTTTTCGTGTTCCGAAAGTGGCACTGTAAACAACAACTCATAATCTTCACCACCATTAAGAGCTACAGTCGTAAGATTCATATTAAATTCATCACACATCGACGCTGTAGCATAGTCAATTGGCAATTTATCTTCATAAACGCGACATCCTACCCCACTCGCTTTACAGATATGCAATAATTCCGACGACAAACCATCACTAACATCCATCATGGCTGTTGGAACAATATTTTTCTCACGAAGATATTTAACTGTATCAATACATGCCTCTGGTTTCAACTGACGCTCAAGTATATACTCTTTACCAGCAAAGTCAGGTTGAAATCCTTCGTCTTGTCCGCTTTCGAATATACGTTTCTCACGCTCAAGCAATTGCAATCCCATATATGCTGCACCGAGGTCACCTGTCACGCAAATCAAGTCTGTCTCTTTTGCTCCACTACGAAGCACAGCTCGGTCTTTTTCTACCTCACCAAGACAAGTTATACTGATTGTCAAACCTGTCAACGATGCCGATGTATCACCACCCACAACATCTACGCCTGCCTTCTCGCAAGCCAAATATATACCTGCATATATCTCTTCAATTTGCTCTACATGAAAACGTTGCGAGATACCGATACTAACCAACATTTGAGTTGGGCGTGCATTCATCGCACAAACATCTGAGATATTCACCATTGCTGCTTTATAACCCAAATGTTTAAGTGGCGTATATGTCAAGTCAAAATGAATTCCTTCCAACAACAAATCGGTTGTAGCCACTACGTCTTTATCGCCGTAATTCATCACTGCGCAGTCATCTCCCACGCCCACTTTCGATGATTCATTTTGCAATTCGATACATTCTGTAAGTGCATCAATAAGGCGAAATTCGCCCAATTCTTGAATTTGTGTCATATTTCAAATTATTAGTAACAAGTAGCAAGTAACGAGACTGCCATTCTAAATTGATTTTAAAGATATAAAAAGAAAAAGTAAAATTTCTCACTGATTATTTTTTCTCACACAGAAAGTTGGGATGACACGGAAAGATTTTTCGCTTTACTTAAAATCAAACCTTAAGATTTAAACAAAATCCACCCAAGCTAAATAATTTGCAAATATAGTGATTTTTAAAAGATTTTACAAGGTTTAGAAAAAGAATTTAATCAGGTATATATAAAAAAATAGAGACGCAACATATATTGCGTCTCTACTTAAAAACGGCGGCGACCTACTCTCCCACGATGCAACGCAGTACCATCGGCGCGAGTGGGCTTAACTTCTCTGTTCGGAATGGGAAGAGGTGGAACCCCACTGCT
>JBGVPL010000050.1:0-42638 GCA_045126975.1 Candidatus Aphodosoma sp.
TGAGTATGTTGATGAACTCATGGACAATCCACAAATCTGCAAAATGATGGAAGAGCGCATTGCCGAGCTTCAAAAAGATATGGCTCCATACGAAAAGATTAAAAAAATCCGTATGATTAAACGTGGATTTACAATCGAATCAGGCGAGTTGACTTCTACTCTCAAACTTCGTCGTGCTGTCATACTTCAAAATTATGCAGCAATGATTGAAGAGATGTACAATCCAGTGAAAGGTCCTATCGGCGATTATGCAAAATAATAGATAACGCGATGGACAATAAAAAAAAGAGATGCTTCGATTTGAAGCATCTCTTTTTTATTTCATCAACATCAATTATTTAACAGCAACTTTAATAGATTTGCTATTTACGCGAACAATAACTATATTGTTGTCGTTAGCATCAATAGTTGTAATATTGCTTGTTGCCATAGCATTGTAGATGTTTTGACCATCAACAGTGTAAACTTCAATATTGTTGCCTACTTCAGTATTTACGATGATAGAACCATTATTAGTATATACAGTTGCAACCAAAGCCACTTTGTCTGTTTCTGTTGGTAATTCATCAACAATAGTATAAATAGCTTTCACAATAGGACTTGCTTTTGATTCGTCTTCAAGGTAAGTAGCTACTGCATGAATAGTAGTCGTTTCTGTAAGTTGGAGTGGCTCTGTATATTCTTCTCCGTCATTCATGAATGGATCATCTTCTGGATTGAATTCAGGGTCTGTTGTGTAATATATATTAGAATAATCCACACCTTGTTCACCAAACATTGTAATTGTTACTTCTACCTCTTTTTCATATATGCCTGCTTCAGGTACAAATTCTGGAGTAACCAAATGTACGTCATCTATAGAACGAGGATAAATAGAATATAATTGGCTAGCATTGATAGTTCTGTAATCAATAATACCAACAATAGTCATTTGTAATGTTTCAAGTTTCGAAGAGAAGTCATATAATGTGTTTGTTGAGTATGCAAGAGTATCTTCATCTTGAATAAGTGGATAAATGCGAGAGTTGTTTCCAATCCATCTAGTTCCTTTTTTAACCCCATTTAGACGTACTAATCTATTTGCATATTCTGAAATGTTGCCTTCTGCAATTGCTTTTTCGTCAGCATTAAGTTCTGCAATTGTGATATCAAGAGGTTTAACAACCACATTTGAATCTATAACTTGAATAGTTGTATTTTCTTTCGCAATTTCTATTACAGGTGCAATTATTGCTTTGGCAGCACTTAAATATTGGAGTGTACCTTCTACACCTGTAATTACATCACCTGTTTTAATAGGATTTTCTTTGTAGTCGCCAAAGTTCAAACAGATAGCACCTGTTTCGTCTTGAATAAATACAAGTGATTTGTATGATTTATAAATGCTAAGTGAAACATTTACCGGATTTTTGAGCGAACCAGTTGTAAGACCAGATTGTGCTGCGTCAATCCATTCCGCAATAGTTGCATAATTTGTATCAAGAGCTTTAATTTCTGTGATAATTACAGCAAATGTATTTTCTGCACTGTTGTAGTAATCCACAACACCTCTAATAATTTCAGTGATAGGGTTGCCAATATATGAGTCGAGATTTACAGTGTTTGATTTTACTTCTACAGACTCTTCTTCTACTTTGTAGAGATATTTATCTCCTTCTTTTACGATTGTACCATTTGAAGGTAGTTGGACAGCTTTTGCTGCTTTCTCGCTAATGCCGTTAAGAGAGCTCACTGCTTCGTATTTCACAGTATTGCCACTTGTTATCGAACCAAATGTTGTAGCATTTACATTGAAATAAGTGTTGCGAATCATTGTTACAGTGGTGTCAGTTTTAGTAAAGATTGAATCTCTTCTTGCAGGGTTAAGTACAGCAGTGAAGCCTTCAATTTGGTCGCCAATTTTCAATGAGTGCTCACCTTCGATTATCATCAAATCTCCATGATTTTGTTTGTCGAAATCTTGGTATTGAACAAATACATTGTTGCCATCAATTGCAGTAACAATAACAGGTTTTGTTATTTCAACTGGATTTGTGGCATTGAATTGTGATAAATAATAGAGGTTAGGGAATGCATATACAGTAGTGATAGATTTCACATGAAAACGGTATCCAAGTGAAAGACCAGTTTCTTTGTCATTATTGTAGAAATATTTACCGATAACATCAAATTTTGCTGGATATGAGTTTTGCATATACAAAATAGTTGTTCCATCTGGCATATAAGTGTTAATGAACAAACCTTTAATTTGATAGATAGGTTCAAGATTTTTGTAATGAACAATTACAGAGTCTTTGTCTCCAAGTGCAGCAGTAAGTTCTTCCATTGAGGTTACTACTGGAATTTCATTTTCTTGTGCTTGAGTTAATGTTGTGATACTCAAGATAATCGCAAGGAATAGCGATTTTAATAAAGTAGATGTTTTCATTGTGTTTTTAGATTAAAAAAGTGATTTTTTATTAAAATTTTTAATTGACAAAGTTACGTATTATTTTTGAATTATACAATATGTTTTCAAATTTTGATTTTTTTTTGCATAAAGTGTTTGTAATGTGAGTTTTTTTTTCTAAATTTGCAATATATTGTATATTGCGAATTGTAGTATATTGTATTTATTAAATTGTTGAATAATAGAAAATTAAATAATATGAAAACTTTATCTTTTAACAAATTTTTTGTTGTATTATTATTTTTAAGTTTTTCGCTTGTTTCTGTGCAAGCGCAAAAGGGTGATCCTAATGCAGATCGAAATGATTCTCATTTTTTAACTGTTTCATTGTCAGGGGGTGTGTCGAACTATAGTTTGATGTCGGTTTCTGATAGTTTGCAAATTAATTCATTGCCTTTTTTAGGTGGAGGATTAGGTGTGGGGTATGAATGGCATCATACTTCAGGTTTTTGGCTTGGCGCTGGTTTGGAAGGCGAGTTTTTGACTAGTAGATTAAGGAATACGCAAGATATATATCAAATTGATGCTGTGGTTGATAGTGAATTAGATACCTCTGATATTGCTTACAATATTGTAACTTGGAAAGAGAGACAAAGAGTTCTTTCTGTTAATGTGCCTATTATGTTGGGTTATAAGTTGGAGTCAGGTTTTTATTTTGGTGCAGGTGTAAAAGTTGGCTTGAGCCTTTATGCTGATGTTATGAGTGACTTTCAGTTCTCGGATTGTGTTGTTTTTTATAAAAAATATCCTCCGATGACTATTAAAGAGTCTTTAGATGCTGATAATGTAACATCTAGTGAGAAGGGATTTGTTGGACGAGTTAATCTTTCTCCTATGCTTGAACTCGGTTGGCAAGGTTTGGATATAAAGGGCGCAGATAGATATAGTGGTGGAGTGCGTTTTAAATTCGCTCTATGTGGAGAGTATGGTGTTTTGAGTGCTTATGGTAATTCGGGTGGAGAAGGTAACTTGTTGAATTATTCAAATTTACATGGATATGACGACTTGATGAAGGTGATGGATTTGATTGATGGTATTAATTCTTTTTATTCTACTATGCCTATGGGTAAGGGTGGTATGACTTTGCACTCTTGGTATGTAGGTGTAAAAGTTGGTGTTATGTTTGAGTTACCTAAACGTAAAGAGTGTAATTGCTTGAATAATGACGTTACTAAACCTTGGAATAAAGGTCGTAAAAATAGGGGAGTTGAGTAATTAGGGAATAGGGAATAAGTAATAGGGAATAAGGATTTTTTTTATGAAAAGATTATTTTTGTTGTTAATTGCGTTTTGTGTATTTTGCATTGTGCATTGCCAAACTGATAGTATAGTTTATCAATGCGACTTTGAGTTGTTTGAGCAACATGAAAGTTGGGAGATAAATGTAGGTTCTCAAGGACAGCAGTGTGTTAATAAATGGAATATTGGAGTTGCTGGTTCTAATGGGGGAGATTATGGCTTGTTTGTGTCTAATGATGGAAAAACTAACAATTATACCGCTGAGGCACAAAGTGTTGTTGCTTATAAAGAGATACATTTAAAAGCGGGAGAATATGAGTTTTCATTCGATTGGCAAGCAGCTGGTTGGCAAGATAGTATTAATGACATCGATGGTCTTTATGTTTGCTGGGTGCCTGCAACTGAAAAAACGAACTCTCTTAATAATAAAAATATTCAACCTTGGGTAGAACAATACGCCTTGGATTTTGGTCGTGGAAAAACAAAACTTTCACAATCTTCGTGGAATACTATAGTCGATACTATTAAATCGGATGGTACACCACATAAAATTGTTTTTGTATGGCGTAATGGTACTAATGGAGTTTATCCTCCAGCGGCATGTGTTGATAATATTTTGATTATGCCTGTGGGTTATTGTTATAAACCATATAATTTGAACGTTGAATTGGAAGACTTTAATGTGACATTTTCTTGGAGTGGTGAGGCTGAAGCTTATGATGTAAGATGTTATAATGAGCGAACTGATAAATGGAAAACATACGAAAATGTACGTGATACTTCGCTTGTGATTGAGGGTATGGATGAAGGTATGTGTACATATTATGTACGTTCTCGTTGCGAAGGTATCAGTGGTACTTGGATGTCTATATCTCAGTTTGTATATTATTCTGGAGCGCGTTGTATTGATTATATGGGGCTTAGTTCGCAAAATTGTTCTTTTGGCAAAAATCCTGTTGTTGAGAATACTCCTTTCACACCGGGTTATGTCGATAAAGGCTATTTGAGTATTGATAGTCGCCATACTATTCATTACGACTTGGAAGAACGTGATCCTCGAACTGATAATCAATTGCGTACTGTTCCAGAAGGAGAGGTTGCTTCAGTTCGTCTTGGCAACTGGAACACGGATGGTGAGGCAGAACGTGTTGAGTATAAGTATACGGTTGATGCTTCTTCTTCAGCTGTTTTGATTTTGAAATATGCTGTTGTTTTGCAAGATCCAGGCCATAACGAAGAGTGGCAACCTAAATTCGAACTTGAGGTATTGAAAAATGGAAAACCAATTGATGAGAATGGTTGTGGTGAAGCTAAATTTACGGCAGGAGCTAATACTTCTGGTGAAGGTTGGCATAAATTTAGTACTGGCTGGTGGAAAGATTGGACTACCGTATCTGTTAATCTTCGCGAACATGATGGAGAGGAAGTTGTAGTGCGTCTTACTACGTATGATTGTGCCGAATTAGGTCACTTTGGTTATGCTTATTTCACTCTTAATTGTTCTAGTGGCGAACTAGAAAGTTCTGCTTGTGGTGATGCTGAGATGGATACATTAAAAGGTCCAGAAGGATTTAATTATCGTTGGTATAAAGATTCAGAACCAAATACTACTTTGAGTGAGGAGCAAACTTATGTTATACCAACAGATAAGCAGGATGTTTATTGCCTTGATGTTATACAGCCAACAAATAGCAACTGTTATTATACTTTGAAAACTCAAGGAATGCAACGTTATCCAACTGCCGATTTCGACTATGAGGCGACAGTAGAAAATTGTGAAAATAAGGTTAAGTTTACAAATAAGAGCTATATTGCAACTAAAAATGCAAGTGGCGGAATGGAAAATTCGGGCTTACCTTGTGATGTCGAATGGATTTTTGGAGATGGTTCTACCTCTTCTAATTCTAATCCAGTGCATTTTTATCCTGCAACGGGAGGCGAATTTATTGTTAAACTTAAAGCCTCTATGAATGGTAAATGTGAGGATATAAAAGAATTCAAAATCAATCTTCCGAATGTGACAGACATGCGTGATACGATTGTGGATATTGTTTGTCCAGACCAATTGCCTTATTCTTTCAAAGGGAAAAATTATTTTACAACAGGTTTTTATTGTGACACAGTTCCTACTAGCTATGGTTGTGATAGTATTACTGTATTGGATTTGACTGTTTTGGAAGCCGTTGAAGAATATGATACGATTTGCAGTACAGATGTTTATTTGGTTAATGGAGAGCAGATTACGGAGTCGGGGAGATATGTAATTCCAAGTGTGTATGGTTGCGACTCTATTGTAAAAAATGTTTTGGTTAATGAATCATTGATACTTGGTGTTGATAGTGTTATATCGGTCTGTGCAACAGATGATAATATTATTATTCCGTATGTAGAACAATCAGGTAAATTGCTTGAATTTGCTATTAAATTTCAAGATGAAGTAATGGCTGATGCTTCAGTTGAGGCAGTTAAGCCTGAAAATGGAGCTATGGTTGTGCCAATGTTGGACGGTATTAAACCAAATAGATATAAAGCAACACTCTCTTTTGGTGAATTGGCTTGTGGTGGTGAAGATATTGATGTGTCAATTGATGTTTATTATCCTGATAGTGTGATTGCACAACGTTGGAATGATGTATTGGCGGTTCGAGATAGTGCTTACAATGGAGAATATAAATTTCTTGCATATCAATGGTATAAGAATAATGAACCTATCGATGGAGCAACTTCTTCGATATTGTATGGTGATTTAGATTTTGATGCTGAGTATTCTGTTTTGCTTACTCGTGAAGATGGAGTAAAAGAGATGGTGTGTGCTATTAAACCAATCAAATTATTTGATGAAGATAAGGATGAGGCTGTATTAGTCCTCTCTATGAGCTCTACTTCTGAAGTCAATGTACAGACATCAGAATCTGCACAGGTTAGGGTTTGGTCTTCTGTCGGCCTATTGATTGGAGAGTATTATATAAATGAAGGCGAAAATTTATTGAATGTAGGAAACAATTCAGGATTATATATATTTGAATTTATCTTTGAAAACGGACAACGTAAGATAGAACGAATTGTACTCTAACCCTAATCTTTTAACTCTAACCTCTAACCCAATTACTATGAATTATAAAAAAATCTTATTGTTTTTAATTGTGCATTGTGCGTTGTGCATTGTGCATTCTGTCTATGCTCAAACTTTGAAAACACCATATCAATATGGTTTCGAAGCCGGTGATGCCGATAGTGCTAATTGGGTATTAAATGCAGGAGATAGAGGTAAATTTTGTAATGATCAATGGATGATTGGTAATGTTGAGCATAGCGAAGGTTATCAATCACTCTATATTTCTTGTGACAATGGTGTAACTTCTAATTATGGAGACAAACCAAATGTTGTGGTTGCTATTAGAACTTTGGAATTGGAAACAGGTAATTATGATATATCTTTTGATTGGAAAGTTTGGGGAGAGGAACAAGTTAGTGAATTGTATGTGTGCGCTTTACCTGATAATTATAGGGTAAATGAAGAGGGGTTGATTTCTAATGATACTATTGGATTTTTTCATAAGGGCTTTTCTCGTTTTATTCAGTCGGTAACAACTAACGATGGCGTTTATATGGCGTTATCGGGAAGTACTATTTGGAATAATGCATCATTTGTGATGAGTATTGTTGGAGGGCGTAAAGTGCAATTGGCTTTTGTTTGGGTTAATGCTAATCAAGATTCTACATTAGCTAGTCCGATGGGAGCTTGTATTGATAATATTCAAATCAACTCAGCAATGTGCCCTAAACCAGAGAATTTAGTTTCTCAATCAGAATGTGGTTTATTGAGAGTTCAATGGGATGGTGTTGCTCCTGAATATGAATGCGGTTATAAACGTGTAGGAGCAAAATATTGGAATAATGTTTATGGAGTGGATGGAGAAGTTAATCAACCATTTTATGAGTGGATTGATGTAGAAGAAGGTGCGTATGATGTTCGAGTGAGAGCTATTGCTGATAATGATACGAGTGCGTATGTTTATTTGAATACGGTAGTTGTTTGGTGCCCTGATAATCACTGTTTTGATTTCGTTTCTTTAGATAATAAAGAGATTGTAACATGTGAAGCAGGTGCAGCTATCATGTATCCGATGGAAGATAGTACAGATTATTCTTTTGCTGTTGTACCTCCTATTGATTATGGAAGTAATAGTATTTTTAGTAGGCATACAACTTATTGGGTACAAGGAGAATTTGACCCCCGTACAGGTAATAGATTGCGCACTATACCTGAAGATGAATTAGCTTCTGTGCGACTTGGCAATTGGAATAGTGGTGCTCAAGCCGAGCGTATTACTTATGATTTTGAAGTGGTTGATGATATTGTGTTATTGATGAAATATGCAGTCGTTCTCGAAAATCCAGGGCATGGTGAGTATTTCGACCCTTATTTTGGACTTGAGATTTTGAAAGAAGATGGAACACCAATCAGTAAAAATGCAACATGTGGTGAAGCTTTCTTTTCTCCACAAAAAGACCCAGATAAATGGAATTACTCAGGTGCTTTTGTATGGAAAGATTGGACTACTATTGGTATTGACCTTCGCGAATGTAAAGGTCAAAAAATAAAAATACAACTAACTACGCAGGACTGTACTCCTGGAGCTCACGGGGGGTATGCCTATTTTACTCTTGATTGTATTGATGCTACAATCAAAAGTGATGGGTGTGAGAATATTACGTTAGAAGCTCCTTCTGGATTTAGATATTCATGGTATAATAAAACAAATAAAGATTTTGTGCCAACAACAAATCAAAGTATTGTTGTTGCGGCTGGTGATACTACAACATATTATTGTGATGTTAATTATTTAGATAATAATAATTGTACATTCACATTGTCTTCTTCGGTTGTTCCTCACAATCCTAAAGCTGATTTTATCTATTTGTGGGAACCAGCAAATTGTGAGAATATCGTGAATTTTGAAAATACAAGTAAGGTCGTTGCTAACATAAATGGTGTTGATTCTATTGTGGAAGGAAAACGTTGCGAGCATTACCTTTGGGAGTTTGAATTTAATGGAGAAACTACAAAAACGGATTTGATTAATCCAAAATTTGTTGTACCTCGTGAGGGTGGTAGTTTGAAAGTTCGTTTATCTGCATATTTGTCAGATGAGTTGTGTGTTGATGTAATGGAAACTATTATTGATGTTCCTGCGATATATGAAAATTATGTTACTTTGAATCATGAAATGTGTTTTGGTGATTATATTATATTTGGTGGTGAATATATTATGACTTCAGGGACATGGATTGATACAGTGCCTAATGTTTGGGGATGCGATAGTATTACAACGTTGAATGTTATCGTACATTCTCGTCCAGAAGATGTAGTTATCTATGATACAATTTGTAGTTCAGAACCTTATATTATAGGTAATTATAGATTAGATTCAACAGGCGTTTATGAATTGAAATTTGTAACTAATGACTCTCTTCAATGTGATAGTATTGTAATTTTGCATTTGTTGAAAGTGGATCCATTAGATCTTTCTGTTAATCTGGAAAATAATTTTGTATGTGCTGATGGGGGAACTTTAAGTGTAACTTATGAGTTGAATGGTAATTCTAATAATCCTTCTTTTTATACAATTATTTTTGATAGTTTGGCTCATGATGCAGGTTTTGTTGATGTATTAGATGCAAATGTTAATGGAGAAGTAAATAATGTAGATATTTTAATACCTGCTAATTGTCGTCCAAATCACTATTCTGCAGAACTTATTTTTAAAGATACTATTGATATTTGTGGTGGAATTTCATTCCCTATTGAGTTTGACGTATATTATAGTTCTTCAATTCTTCAAACTAAATTTGGTAATATGATTACTATCTTTGATTCGGCATACAATGGAGGCTATGCTTTTGTTGAGTATCAATGGTACGAAAATGATGTGAAATTGGAGGGTGAAACGAAGTCATTCTATCTTCTTGATGAAGGCGAACAATTTTCGGCAGATGATTGTTACTATTTAGAAGTTAAACGCAGAGATGATGGAGTAGTAATGCGAACTTGTGAAATTTGTCCTGGTGGAGGCACTCCAGTCGAAAATGTATATTCGTCAGGTCCATATATTGTTCCTACGGTATTGACGGCAGCACAACCTATGTGGGTTGAAAATTTAGAGAAAGGTGAGATAAATATTTTTACGATATCAGGTCAGTTGGTAGATTCTTATATTATTGATTCGGAGAAAAATAGAAGTATTTCTGCTCCAATAGAGTCTGGCGTTTATTTAGTGCAAATTGTTGCCACTTCAGAAACATTTATAACTAAAATTATTATTACTAAATAATTATGAGAAAATTATTGTTATTCTTATTTATATGTGCTTTGCAGTGCAGTACATGTTGTATTTTTGCTCAGGATGCATCTGTTATTTTGTTTGAGGATTTTGAGAGTGGAATATCAGAGACATGGAAACAAGAACAAGTTTTGGGTGATTATAATTGGGTTGTAGAGTCGGGTACATTGACTAATCCCAATGGTGCTTTTAGTGGAGATAAACGTATAGCATTTCGTAATAACACTAATCAAACCACAGGTAATATCACTCGTTTGATTCTTCCTGAATTGGATTTGACAAAAGTTTTTCAGCCAATATTATGTTTTTCTTATGCTCAAGATAAATGGGCTGGTGATATTGATACTTTGAAAGTTTTGTATCGTCGTACGCCTAATAGCAATTGGGTAACTTTGCGCAAGTATGACACATATTCTTCTGAATGGCAACGCGATACTATTCGTTTGGCGGCTATTACAAGTACATATCAAGTCGCATTTGAAGGTAAAGATAATTTAGGTCGTGGTATTGTTATTGATGATGTGGAAATTCGTTCAATTCCGAATTGTACTCAACCATTCAATTTGACAGCAAGTAAGATAGCTGGTGTTTCTGCTCGTTTGGAGTGGGCAGGTTCGTTTGATGCGTTAACTTATAAGATTGTATTGTCAAATAAACCTTTGACAATAGAAGAACTCGGTTCCCAACTCTCAACTCTCAATTGTAAAATTTATGAGGTTGATGGTGCAGAATATTCATTAGGAGTAGATGGTTTATTGCCTGCTACTGAATATTATTTTTACGTACAATCTCAATGTCAGAATGAGTTTAGTGATTGGAGTGATGTTGGTATCTTTAGAACATCTGATATGTTGATGTTGCCTTATGTCGAAACATTTGATATGGATTATGTAGAGAATACAACTTCTTCTGTTGATGGATGGTTTTGTTATTCGTCAAAACGTGGCGCAAAACCACCTTTTGTAAATACACATCAAATGAAAAGTGATCGTTTGAAATATTCTCCTGACTCTACTACTGCGCTTTTCTTTCATGGTGCTTTAAATACAGAAACAGCTATATCAAAAAATGCCTATTCTTATGCTTGTGTTCCTGAAATATATGTAGATAGTGTTAAGCGTTTGCAAGCCTCTTTTTGGACTATAAATTATGCAACAGATGGTCTTGTGCCTATTGCTAATTTTTCTAAATTGCTTGTTGGGGTTATGACTGATCCTGAAGATATAAATACGTTTGTTGCTGTAGATACGGTCGTATTAACTTCAGTGTTAGAATTTGAAGAAATTTTTGTTTCTTTTGAAAATTATCAAGATACAGGTAAGTATATCACCTTTATGTCTTACTTCAAAGATGGCAAAAATGCTTTTGTTATTGATAATTTGATAATAGATTATATCCCTACAACTCCAAAAGCTAATATTTCGGTCGCTTTGCCAGAAGCAGATGCTCTTGAGGTAAATTTTGTTGAACAATCTGCTCGTTATGAAGTTATTGTTGCAAATGCAAAATTAAATACTGATAAAATTGATAATAAAAAGGTAATTAAACGTCAAGAATATACATCTTTCCCTTGTAGGGTAGAGGGTCTTAATCCTTGGGTTAATTATTTTGTTTATGCCCGTCATTTGAATGATGCCGATACTGGAGCTTGGAGTAATCCTGTTACCATTTTGATGCCAGATGAACTTGATACTGTTCCGACAACTATATCTTTCGACATAAACACTTTTGATGTTTTGTCTTACTACAATCCAGGTAAATCAACATATAAAATGTGCAATGGATTATTGGCGTTGTCTAATAGTTCTTCTTACCCTGATTGTTCACAACAGTTTTGGACCGAGCCTCCAAAGGCCCGTTCTCCTTGGGAATTGGCTATGCAAGCCCCTAAGGCAGAAAGTTATCAAATGGTGATTTTCCCAGAATTACAAGAACCAGAAAAAGTTAGTGTGAGTTTCTATGCTACACGACATTTGAATGAAACTGCAGCGTTTGCAATTGGTATAGTGAGCGATGCTAATAATGTAGAGTCGTTTCAAGCAATTGATACTATCATATTAGATGTTAAAAATAGTTCGCTCAATAATTATACAAGTTATAAATATAATTTAGGCGATTATAATCTCGATGGTCGATTCTTTGCAATCAAAGCTGCTTATGATTATTGTGGCTCTTCTGTCAAAGTTTGGATTGATGATGTCCGTTTCTTTGAAGGCGATGGTTGCGGAGAACCAGATAATATTACTGCAAGAGTGGTAAATGATGAAGCTACTATTTCTTGGTCGGATAACGGAGCTTCTTCTTGGAATGTTTTGGTCTCTAAGAAAGAATATTCTGCTGATGAATTAGACAAATTGTCTCCATCTGACTATTTTGTTAAAAAATCTACCGACAATCCTTCTATTATAATCAATGGTTTGGAGACAGGAGAAAAAACATATTACTATTATATACAGTCTAATTGTAATGGTACTTTAGGTGTTTGGACTTTACCTAATTCATTCAAAACTGAATGTGCTAAATTCGAGAATGTACCCTATTCAATGAATTTTGATGATGAAGAGTGGGTTGCGTCTTCTTATTTGAAAGGCTTTGTTGTGCCTTGTCTTTATACTACTCAAGTCGAGGTGCAAGGTGACGAACCAGGCGATGTATTCTATTATCCGCATCTTTCTACGGCTTCAGCAACTACTGGTGAAAAATCTTTATTATTGGGAGGTTCTGTTATTGAAGGTTATAGTAGTTATATTGCTTTCCCTCAAATGCGTGTAGAGTTAAATACTCTTCAAATAGTTTTTGATATGAAAGCAGATTCTATTGATCATGTTGTTGAAGTAGGTGTAATGTCAGACCCATCAAATATCAAAACATTTGAAAAGGTTGCAATTGTTGAACCTACTATAGATTGGAGTAAAAATACAGTTAAATTTGTTGATTATGAGGGACAAGGTCAATATATTGCCATTTGTACTGCTGGAACAGAAAATGTCAATTATATTGATAATGTTATGATTGTTAGCGCTACAACCGGTGGAGGTGGTGGAGATGTGAATCCAAATGAAGATAGTTGTCAGTCTCCAAAACAATTAGGAGCTTCTGATATTTCAAAAACAGCGGCTACAATATCTTGGAATAGTGATGCTGATTTATGTAATTTGGTTGTTTCTTCTCGTGAATTGACTATTGAAGAGAGGGTAAATGCTGTAGTTGGAGGTGATATTTTAGCTGTTGAACAATTATCAGCAAAAACTTATAGTCTTACTAATTTGAAGAGTAATACTGCTTATCATTTTTATGTACAATCTCTTTGTTCTGATACTACATCAAGTGCATGGGCTGTAGGACATTTCTATACCAATTGTGATGTGCTTGATACTTATCAAATGGGAGTGGAAAACTTTGATTATTATGGAGTTGGTCAGGGAGTTGCTCCAAATTGTTATATTATTGGTAATTTGATTGATTCCGCTTCAAATTCATATTTCCCTTATTGCTCTGATGAGTTTGCTAATTCAGGTTCGGCATCGTTGAAATTTGTTTCAATACCAGCATACAACGGAGCTTATGCCATTACGCCTGAAATAAATATTGATGATATATCTCGTCTTCGAGTTAAATTTTACGCATCAACGGGTAAATATTTCACATCTCAATATGCTCGTGATTTGACTGTGGCTATTGTTACAGATCCAACTGATTTGGCGACACAAACAAATATTAAAACAGTTAAGGTGTATCCTGGAGATGCATTGCAATATGAAGTCCGTTTTGATGAATATATCGGTGATTATAATGATGATTATGGTCGTTATGTGATGTTTTCATCTGAGTTATTTACAGCAGCTACGGTTAATACTGTATTTATTGATGATGTTGTGTTTGATACTATTCCTGAGTGTGTATCTCCAAAGGTTCGTGAAGTTGAGAATAAATCAGATCGTATATTATTGCAATTGTATGAAGGTACTGCTCCTTATCAAGTGAAATATATTGTTGGGGATTATTCTCAGGCGGCATTAGATGCTGCTACGATTGTTAATGTTGGTGCAGATGGTAATTTTGAAATAAATGGTTTGGTTCAAAATACTGATTGTTTTGTTATGGTGCGTTCTACTTGTGGTGATGGTTATAGCGAGTGGTCGCCAGCGCACTATTTCACATCAGCAAAATTGACAACGACAACTTTGCCTTATTATGATTCATTCTCTCAGAATAAGAATGTTGGAGAGTATAATAATCCTCTTGATTGGAATACTCATTATACTGTTGATGATGTAGAAGGCCAATATAAATATCCGTATGTAGCTAATGATCGCGGTGAAGATAAAGTTGTTTACCTATATTCTGATGCATCTTCAGAAACAAGCTATATGGTATCTCCAAAAATTGATGTTGATAATTTAAATAAATGTCAGATTTCTTTTAACTATAAACCTGACGTTTCATCTGTTAAATCTCAACGTGCGATTGTAGTTGGTGTTGTTTCTGATGTATCGTCAAAAGCAAAAATTGCATCAACTTTTCATCCTATAGATACTATTATTACGACTGGTACTTTGCAGTATAGTCAAGTTGTAGTGTCGTTGGCTTCTTATTCAAGTTCGGCTAAATATGTGGCATTGATGGTTAATCACTCATTAAATCGCGCAAAACTTACAGATAAAAATGGAACTTATGGTGGTTGTTATGTTGATGATGTTTTGATTGAACTTATTCCAACATGTCAACGTCCTACTGATTTCCGTTTGCAGTCGCTCGGAGATACCTATGCAAAATTTGCATTTTCTCATGAAGGGGCAACTAAGTATGAGGTTAAATATGGAGTTGCAGGGTTTGATGTTGATAAAGAGGGTACATCTCTTTCTATAACAGAAAAAGAATTTGCTATCAATGGTTTGCAACCAAATACCGAGTATGATTTCTATGTTAGAGCATATTGTTCTGCTACCGATATTTCTGCTTGGTCTTTGTGTGAAAGATATACAACTTTTGAAGTGCCTGTCTCAACATTCCCATACGATAATAAATTCGATAATGAAAATGAGAATAAATTGTGGAAATTTTCATCTTTTAACTCTCAATTGTCAACTGATAATAAGTGGTATATTAATGACTCTCTTTATGTTTCGTCTGATAATGGAGTATCAACAACTTATCGTAATAAAATAACAAAAACATGGGCATATCGTACATTTGATATGAAAGAAGGTGTTTATACCGTTTCATTTGATTGGAAAGCACAGGGCGATGGTGCGGATTATATGCGTGTTTTGTTAATTCCTGCTTTGTCTCAATTTACAGAAGGTAGTAGTGATGTATTTAATTTTGATGGGTCGGTTGTTACTCTTTCTGCAGCAAAACAATCTTATCCTGAAGATTGGGTTGATTTGGGTCGTGATGGTAGAGTATTTAACTCTTCAGTTCATTGGAGTACATATTCAAAAACATTTATGATTACTCCTGAAATGGCGGGTTTCTATCGTTTAGTTGTTTATTGGGAAAATGACGATATGTCAAGTTCGGCTAATAATATGTCGGCAGTATTTGATAATCTATTTATTGAGAAATCTTCTTGTAGTTATCCTTATAAATTTGAAATAGAAGATATAAATTCAACATATTTGACTATAAGCTGGAAACCAGTAGATAAAACGCCAAAATCTTATAATGTGGTGGCTCTTCTTAAAGAGGGTAACCCTGATGAGGTTGAGTCAGTTTATGTGGCTTCTAGGACAACCGTTACTTCTCCAATAGCTACAATTTCAAATCTTACATCCAGCACAGATTATTATATCTATGTTCAAGCTAATTGTGATGGTAAAGAAGATTTAAGTTATTGGTCGGATGTCTATAGATTTACTACTCCTTGCGACCCTAAACCACTTGGAACCGTATTCTCATTTGAGTTAGATGAAGGTTATTTCTTGCCAAATTATGATGATGGAGAGCCTAATACATCATATCGTGTCCCTGATTGTTTTGTTAATGGTCACTCTAATTCGGAAGAATTCCCATATATTAAAGATAATACAGTTTCATATCCTCACTCATATATGAGTGGTATATATCAAGTGGCTCGTACTGGTGATTATGCATTGAAACTTTATTCTAATTCTGAAGAGAAGATAGGTGGTTATATGGCATTGCCATTGATTGATGGTAATTTCGATGAATTGCAAGTATCATTCTGGATACGTCCGTTTGGTGCAGTCAAAGGTACTGATAATGTAAATTCTGTCGGATTGAATGCGGTCTTTGCTCGTAAAGTTACAGTGGGTACGATGACTAACCCTAACGATCCATCTACATTTGAGCCTTTGCAAGTAGTTTCTTATCCATATACTACAGAAAATCAAGAAATGTCATCTGGTTCATTTGTTTTTGATGATGTTGAAGGTACTAATTATTGGCGTAAACACTCTGTATTGCTTAAAGGTGCGAAAGGTAAATTTATTGCCTTCAAGAATGAAATGTATGATGGAAAAGAGAATAATCAGATGTATATTGATGACGTAGTTGTTGATTATATCTCAGATTGTATGACCCCATCTTCAGTGATGGTTGAAGATGCGACTGCCACTACAGCTCGTCTTAATGCTACAACTAATGGCGGTGATATGTTTGAGGTACAAATTTCTTTGAAAGAAGATTGTAGTGAAGTATGGCGCACAGATACTATTACAGGATTCCCTGCAAATATTACTAATTTGTTGCCTGGACAAGATTATTATATGCGTGTTAAACAAATTTGTGGTCCAACACAACAATCGGATTGGTCTTCAATTACTAATTGTATCACAGCTTATACTACTTTATATTCAACAGATTTGTTGGGTACATTTAATATTAATTCTTATACTCCTCGTCATTGGCAACGTTCGTGTGGTACTTCGGCTGCCGATATATTTAGTCAAGCAGGTAGTGCTATGATTACTGATCCAACATTGCCTCTTGGATGGAAAGTGAAAGATAATCATCTTGCTGTATATGTTACATCGGCAGAAACTCGTGAAACCAATCCATATTGTTGGATTTTCTCTTCATCTGTCGAATTACCAAAAGGGGATGTAACAATGTTGTTGGATTTGGCTTTAACTGATGATGACGGAATACATAAGCCTGACTCGACTATAAGTAATAAGAAAGATAAATTCTATGTTGTTATTTCTGAAAATAATGGTCGTAGTTGGGAGGAACAGAATAAATTTGCTTGGACTAATGATGGTGCTGGTGATTTCGACTATAATGCGATTCCTTTTGAAGGCACTACTTATTCGCTTGATTTATCTAAATATGCAGGTAAGGTAGTTCGTTTTGCATTCTATTCTGAGTGTCGTTCTACTATTACTTCTGAGTTGCATATACGCAATGTGCATATCAATGCTTCTGTAAGCAATAAAGTAGAGTCATTTATTTGTGAAACAGAAGATTATCGTTATGATGAATTTGTGAAATTATCAACAGAATTACAATTGGGTGAAAATAAATTTGTATATCACAAACGGTCCGATAATATTTCTGTGAAAGATACAATCAACAATATAAATGTTGTTGTAAAATCAATGAGTGTAAAAACTCTTGATGCTCAAATTTGTGATGGTGATATTTATACCCAAAATAATTTTAAATCATTAAATCGTGCTGGTGTTTATAAACAAAAATTAGTTTCAAAAGAGGGTTGTGATTCTGTGGTGGTGCTTAATCTTCAAGTAAATCCAATCTCTGAAGTTGTATTTGCTGATACAATATGTTTTGGCGCTAATTATGTTTGGAATAGTAAGGAGTATAATCGCTCAGGTATGTATATTGATACATTGATATCTGCGGTGACAGGTTGTGATTCAATTGTTACTTTGCTTTTGAAAGTAAAAGATGCTCCTATGGTAGAGAAAACTATTGATATTTGTAGTGGAAAATCTTATCAATTTGGTTCGAGAACTATTACCGAATCAGGTGTTTATACCGAAACGTTTAAAACTGCTGAAGGTTGTGACTCTATTGTAACTCTTACAGTCAATGTTGCTGATAATTTGAGAAGCATCTTGAATGAATTTATATGTACAGGTGAAGTCTATTCTGGTAATGGATTTAATGGAATTCCTGTTGCAGGTACTTATACTTTGCCTTTGACTTCTGTGGGCGGTTGTGATAGTACGATTGTACTTAATCTTATTGAATTGAATGATGATACTATTCATGTTGAGCAGAATATTACTATTGAGGAGTTGCCTTATACTTTTGCATCTAAAGTTTATGATGAAAATACTGAAATTGGTATTTATACTGATGAAATTTTTGTTGAGCATGATAGTTGTTCTAGTGTTGTAGTTCTCACTCTTAAAGTAGAAGAACCTGTTGGAGTTGATAATATTGAGTTATCTGATTTGGTATTATATCCTAACCCAGTACAAGCGGGTGATATGATAAACATTGAAGGCAATTTTACAATGGAAGAATTAGATGGAATGTACGTTGAAGTTTATACAATGCTTGGTTCTTGTATCTATTCTTCTCAATTCACAACTCTTAATTCTCAACTTTCTATTGATAATCGTGGATTATACATAGTGCGTGTAATAGCGGGCAATGGTACTATTTATCAAGGTAAGATTATTGTGAAATAAGAAATAGGTTAGTATCAAAGAAAAGCGAGCAGTCCAAATTGGATTGCCCGCTTTTTTATTTTGCGTTTTTATATTTTATTTTTAGTGTTTATGTCCGTGGTCGTGTCCATGATGATGTTCGTGGTTGCACTCTACGTGTTCGCCTTCTTTCAATTCTTTTGATTCGTATTTAATATATTTCATTAAGGCAGCTTGAAGTTTTTCTACGTTAGTGCGTTTGTCTTCATACACGATAGTTACTACGCGGTGAGCTACATCGAAATCAAGTTTTTTAACGCCACGTTCGTAAGCCAACACATTTTCTACTTTACCTTTACAGTTGTCGCACTCCATTTCAGGAACATAGAGGCGTACTGTTTGTTTTTCTGCCATCAAGTTAATGCACAATGCACAATTCACAATGCATAATGCTAAAATAAATAATCTTTTCATAGTTTTATTGATTTTATATTGTTTATTTTATTAGACTTACATATTTTGTAGTAGTTTAATCTTACTCCCTATTCCCTATTCCCTATTCCCTATTCCTTACTCCTTATTCCTTACGATTTAACGCCCAACGGAAGCCTGCATACACCTTCCAACCATGTATTGGACCCCAAGCCATTGAAGCGTCAAAATTAGGCGAATAAGGCTCGCTTGCACCAATGATAGGGGTGTCTTGTGTGAAGTTGGTGATGTTTTCGCCACCTACATAGATGCTCCATGTGCGGAAATAGCGTGTCACTTGAGCCATCAACTGCGCATGCCAAGGGAAATCGTATTGACCATTGCCTCTGTCGATAGTCCATGATGGGCGTAATGCTTCATCTCCTTTATAGAAGTTATCTGGCATACGTCCACCACCGTTAAATTGTGCTGTAACGTCGAATTGCCAGTGTTTGAGAGGAGTCATATATGATGTAGTAATGAGGGCTTTGAAACGATTTGTAAGTGGTTTTTCGCGCAATTCGCCATTGATTGTAGTCTTTACGTCCGACATACGATAGGCGAGTGTCATAGTCCAACCCTTCAATACCTCCATCGATGCTTCTACTTGGAAGTTACCAGCATACGAACGAGGTTTTTTGCCACCTTCAACGCCCTCTTCTGTGAGGTTAGAGAAGATAACAGAGTATGGGTCAGAGTCCATATCTACAACCATACATTCCAAGAAATGAGTGTAGTAGTAGTCTGCCGTAATTTGCAATTCTCTGCCTGCAATCGGAATATAGAACGTTGTGCTCGCACCTGCATTCACAGCGCGTTCTTGTTGTAATTTTGAATTATGTTCAATAATTATTTGTCTTGACGATGGCAACACTGATGCATGGTCGCTCAACAAGTTAGGCGAGCGGTAGCCCATACCTACCGAACCGCGCAAGTTCCACCATTCCCATGGCGAGTAGCGCACATTGAATCGTGGTGTTACAAAGAATCCGTATTGAGTGCTATAATCCCCACGAACACCTGCCAACAACGACAATTTCTCGTCAAATTTCAATGAATATTCTGCAAATACTCCAGGAGTAAATTCATGGCGTGTCATGTTGAGAGTTTTCTTTGGACTTTCTACTGTTGGTATTAAAAACTCCGCTTTATCCGATGTCATCACCTCATAATAATTATCATAATTCAAGCTCAAACCGGCAGTAATTTTGTGTTTATCAGTCTCATCGAAATATGTTTGGAACATCGCATTCAAATAGAAATTTCCCTGCGTACCCATATAATCTCGGTGTCCGTATATATTCTCTTGATTATGGTACGAACCACTTGCAATGATACCGATACTCGTTCCTTTTGCCTCGTCAAACACGTAGCCTTGTTTCGTAAAAGCATCTAATCTCCAGGTTTTTATGCCTATACGATATGGGTCAGCGATATTATTTGCCGCAATATATTTATGTGTTTGACCGCCATTGCGCTCGTCGTACAATCCACGCACGAGGTACTGACCTGTATATGCACCGTCTTTCATATACCAACGATTCAACAAATTGGCTTGTTGACCTTTAGGCAAATCCATAAATCCATCACCGTTTGAGTCATGCTCCATACTTTCGTTTTTGTAGTGAGCCAATACGCCAGTGCTCCATTTCTCGTTGATATCCCAACCGCCAGTAGCGTTCAATTCAGCGCGAAGCGAAGTGCTCACCATGCCGTTCAACGCAATAGGGTCTTGTGTTTGAGGTTTCAAGTATTCCACGTTGATTTGACCTGTAGTAGCTTCGTAACCATTTATTACAGAAGAAGTTCCTTTCGATACTTGGATGCTCTCCATCCATGCGCCAGGTATATATTCCATACCGAAGTTTTGAGCCAAACCACGCACACCTGGAGTGTTTTCGGTCAATAATTGTACGTATGTGCCCGACAAACCGAGCAATTTAATCGTTTTCGCGCCTGTCGCCGCATCGGCGTATGCTACGTCAACCGAAGCATTTGTCTCAAACGATTCCGACAAGTTGCAACATGCCGCCTTACACAACTCTGCACCAGTGATTTTAGTCGTTTGCAACGCACTCACGCGGCTCGCAATCGTACTTGCTCCACGTGCCGCAACCGTAACTTCTTGTAACTCTTTTGTATCTTCGCTCATCACCACCACCAATGGAATTGATGCAGTGGTAATATCAATAGTGTCAGATTTATATGACAAATAGTTGAACACCAAGTGGTGGCTATCTGCGGTCATTGGTATCGTAAAGTTACCATCAATGTCAGTAACTGCACCGATTGTAGTATTCAACCAGAATATCTCTGCACCAATCACAGCCTCTCCCTTATCATCAACCACGCTACCTGTAAAATTACCGCCCGTACTCTCTTGGGCAAAACCAATGCACAATGCGCAACACATCATGCACAATATCGATAATATCTTTTTCATAAAAAATGGAATTTTAAGTTAGAGAATTTGATTTATTATTCGACCCATTTGTTTCATGAGTCTAATTAACATTCAGTTTGATATAAAACGCCGAAGGTCTGTCTTTGTAGTCGAGATTTTGCGATAGCAAAAGCAAGACCATTATGTCAAAAAGAAGGAAAATATGTCCTTATGTCATTTTGTCTAAAAAAACCTCCGTGTATTCCGTGAGCGAAAAATCTCTAAATCAAATACGCAGATTTGCGTACAATAATGGCTCGACCCGACAGATTGTGGGCAATAGGAACACCATTATTAATGAATGAGTATTCATAATTGTGAATTATGAATTGTGAATTATGAATTATTTCAATTATCGCAACCAATGGCGATACAATATTCATTTTCGTAGTATTAAAATGTGAAAACTCTGGAGCCTCAATATGTTGCACTTCGCAGCCCGTGGTCTCATCTTTCAATTCGACCTCTGATTCATCATCGTGCGAATGCTTACAGCTGCCACAATTACAGCTTTTGGCTATAATCTCTTCCTTTTCGACGCTATGCTTCATGCAATGCGCACCCTCTTCACTACTCTTCAATATAGCATATGCATGCTCAGTACACCCATCGCAACAGCAGTGGTAGATATTAATTCCACCACATACACTTAGCATAAACACCGCCAAGCAAAGACTAACTATTTGAAGTGCATACTTTTTCACGCTACAAAGTTATAAAAAATATTTGAATTACGCAACACCTTTTTGTATGGGCGCTCGGTTCGAGCATCCCTTTTAGCATCAGCTTCCTTGCAATTTTCAAAAAAACTTTAATTTTTATATAACGTTTAATATTTTTTAGTAACTTTGTATGCCGAAATATTTATAAAACAAAAAAACGAGCGTAGCGAGTATAATCTCGCTACTTGCTACTCGTTACTAAAATACTAAAATATGAAAAAAACACTTGTAGATTTGTTTGAAGAGTCGGTACGTTTGTATCCGAACAACACCTTTTTGCTTGAAAAAACTAATAAAAAGTTTGAACCAACTACATACGCCGATGTAAAGACACAAGTTTATCGCCTCGGTGCAGGTCTTCAAGCTATTGGTGTTCAAAAAGGCGATAGTATGGCACTCCTTAGTGAAGGACGCAATGCATGGATTATTGGTGAGTTAGCTATGTTTTATGCTGGTGCAATGAATGTGCCTTTGTCTATCAAACTCGAAGAGTCTAACGACCTCCTTTTCCGTCTTGTGCATAGCGATGTGAAATATATTATGGTGTCGCGCACTCAACTCAAAAAAGTTCGTGCCATCAAAGACCAACTCCCTAATGTGAAGAATATTATTGTACTCGATGATATCGAAGAGTACGAAGAACGTGAAATTTCTCTTAGTCGCGTAATGGGGCTTGGCGATGAGTTTTTGAACTCTCACACTCTTGAAGAATTCCTCGCTGTAGGACAATCACTTCAAAACGACGATGTTGCCACAATTACATATACATCAGGTACAACTGCCGACCCTAAAGGTGTAGTGCTCACTCACCGAAACTACACAGCCAACGTAGAGCAAGCCTGCACACTCGTCTCTATCGACGAAACTTGGCGTACTCTCATCATTCTTCCTCTCGACCACTGTTTTGCTCACGTCGTAGGTTTCTATATTATGATGTCGAAAGGTGCATCTGTAGCTACTGTTCAAGTAGGTCGCACTCCGATGGAAACGCTCAAAAATATTCCACTTAATATCAAGGAGGTACGCCCTCACTTCATTCTTTCTGTACCTGCTCTTGCCAAAACATTCAAAAAGAATATTGAGCAAGCCATCCGTGCCAAAGGCAATCTCACTGTCAACCTCTTTAACTTCGGTCTCCGTCTCCGTCAAATCTACTTTGGTGATAGCAACCTCGATGGCAAAGGCATTCGTGCATTGCTTTATCCGCTTGTTGCTCTATTCGACAAATTGATATTCTCTAAAGTCCGCGACAATTTCGGTGGCGAACTACGTTTCTTCATTGGTGGCGGTGCTTTGCTCGACAAAGACCTTCAAAAATTCTATATTGGAGTAGGCATCCCTATGTTCCAAGGCTATGGTCTTTCTGAAGCTACACCAGTTATTTCATCTAACGGTCCTGAACTATATCGTTTTGGTTCAAGTGGTAAACTTGTGAGACCTATCGAACTCAAAATCTGTGATAACGAAGGCAAAGAACTTCCTTTGGGTGAGATGGGTGAAATCGTAGTCAAAGGCGAAAACGTGATGAAAGGTTATTGGAAAAACCCTGAAGCTACAGCTGAAACAGTTCGCGATGGCTACCTCTACACTGGCGACCTCGGTTATATGACCAAAGAGGGCTTGCTTTATGTGAAAGGACGTTTCAAATCTCTTCTTATCTCAAGTGATGGCGAGAAATATAGTCCAGAAGGCATCGAAGAATCTTTGGTTGAGAAATCAAAATATATCGACCAAGTGATGCTTTATAACAATCAATCAGCTTATACTACTGCCTTGATTGTTCCTAATCGTGAGGCTTTGAAACGTAAACTTGCTCACCTTGCCCTTGCCCTTGATACTGAAGAAGGTCGTAAGGCTGCAGTGAAAAAACTCGAAGATGAACTTGCAAAATACAAGAAAGGTGGCGAATTCGAAGGTATGTTCCCAGAACGCTGGTTGCCAACTACATTTGCTGTATTAGCAGAACCATTTACAGAACAAAATCAAATGATTAATAGTACAATGAAGATGGTTCGTGGCAAAATTGAAAAAGCATACGCTGCACGCATCGATTACATGTACACCGCTGAGGGCAAACAAACCCAAAACCAACAAAACCTCGACGCCCTAAAATAAAATTAGGTATCCAAAATAGTAGAGACGCAATACATTGCGTCTCTTTTTTGTGTTTATTTGTGCAATTTGTTGGACGACTTTATTAAGGAACAAGGAACAGGGAATAGGGAGTAAGGATTTAACCCCCTCCGTCCGTTGGACTCGTCCCCCTAATGCAGGGGGACAATATGTGGGTTGCCGAACTTTTGTGCAAAGTACAAAATTTTGTGGGTGCACATATTCTCCCTCCTGTTTTAGGAGGAAGACGAAGTCAGTGGCTGAAAGCCGAGGAGGTTAAAAATATTCTTTTGTTTTTTTTCGATTATAACCCGAAAAAGTAGAGATTTTTAGTTGAAAATTCGGTTATAACCGAGAAAAATGGTGTTGTAACCATTAAATTGCACGTTCAAATATGCAGTTTTTGCGTAAAATTGCATATTGTAATGTGCAATTTTTTATGTTTTATTGCAAAAAGTTCGATTATAACCGAAAAATGCGACTAAAATATGTAATATTTTCGGTTATAACCAGAAAAAGTAGAGATTTTTAGTTGAAAATTTGGTTATAACCGAGAAAAGTTGTATTTTTGCACAAAATTTTAGAGGAGTTAATTATGATACGTAGAGATTTGTATATAAATAAAATCCGACCTTTTATTGATAAACCAGTTATAAAAGTTATAACTGGCATTCGTCGTTGTGGTAAATCAGAGTTGTTGAAGATGATTCGAAAAGAGATAATTGATGTTGGGGTTGAAGAGAATCAAATTGTTTTTATTAACTTTGAAAGTTTGTTGTGGAGTAAATATACAACGGCAGAAACTTTATATGCCTATTTAGATGAAAGGAGAGTGGCGGCTGATAGTAGGAAAATGTATTTGTTTTTGGATGAAATACAGGAGGTTGTTTCATGGGAAAAGGTGGTAAATTCAATGCTGGCGGATTGGGATGTTGATATTTATATTACAGGTTCTAATTCGCGACTTTTGTCTTCTGAATTGTCGACATATTTGGCTGGTCGTTATGTGGAATGTCAGGTGTTGCCACTATCGTTTGCTGAGTTTTTGAATTTTCAGCATATTTCTGATATTGAGAATAAGGTTGTGTTGCGAGATGCTTTCTGGCGGTATCTACGACAAGGAGGATTTCCTATTGTTCATATAAATGAATATACCGATGAAGAGACATATCAGTTGGTATCTGATATATATTCTTCTGTGCTTTTGCGAGATACAGTGCAACGCTATAATATTCGAAATATTGAAATGTTGGATAGATTAGTTGCATTTTTGTTTGATAACATAGGTAATTGTTTTAGTGCTAAGAATATTACAGCATATTTGAAAAATCAACAACGCAAACTTGATTATGAGACTTTGTATAATTATTTGCAAGCATTAGAGGCGTCTTTTATTATTTATAAAATTCCGCGTTATGATTTGAAAGGTAAGGAGTTATTGCAAACTAATGAAAAGTATTTCGTATCTGATTTGTCGTTGATTTATTCTCGAAAAGGTTATACTCCGGAGTTGATATCTGGTTTGTTGGAGAATTTGGTTTTTCTTGAACTAAAACGTCGGGGATATACTGTTTATATTGGGAAAGGTGTAAATAATGAAATTGATTTTGTGGCGCATCGTCAAGATAAGAGAATATATGTTCAGGTTTCTTATCGAATTGATTCAGTTGAAACCCGAGATAGAGAACTGAAACCATTTAGACAAATTGATGATAATTACCCAAAATATTTGGTTACAACAGATGATCTGATGACAGGAAATATTGATGGCATAGAATGTATGCATATTTGTGATTTTTTGTTGAGTGAAGTAATATAATTGAAGAAATAATCAAATTATTTGTAAATTGCTAAATCTTTTTGTTAAATAAACTTTTTTTTGTAACTTTGCGTTTTAATAATAATGAGTAATTTAGTAACGAGTAGTGAGAGCTTTTCGGAACTAGATAATGCGATGTAAAAATTTTCGCTACTCGTTACTAAAATACTAAAAAAAACTAACGAAGCGAAGCGAAGTTCTCTATTCTCGCTACTCGCTACTCGTTACTAAAATACTATCATATGAAAAAATTCAAAGAGTATGGCGGACTAAATTTGTCCGAAGTGAATAAGAGAATGTTGGAGGATTGGGATGCTAAAGAGTTATTCCTCAAGAGTGTAAGTGAACGTGAAGGTTGTCCTTCGTTTGTGTTCTATGAAGGACCACCTTCGGCTAATGGTATGCCCGGTATTCACCACGTTATGGCGCGTACTATCAAAGATACTTTCTGTCGCTATAAAACTATGCAAGGTTTCCAAGTGAAACGTAAAGCAGGTTGGGATACTCACGGTCTCCCTGTTGAACTTGGTGTGGAAAAACGTCTCGGTATCACTAAAGAAGATATTGGTAAAAAGATTTCAGTTGATGAATATAATGCTGCTTGTCGTGCTGACGTTATGAAATATACTCGTGAGTGGGAAGATTTGACTCACAAAATGGGTTATTGGGTAGATATGAACGACCCATATATCACTTACGACAACAAATATATCGAAACTCTTTGGTGGTTGCTCAAACAATTGTATAACAAAGGCTTGTTGTATAAAGGTTATACAATCCAACCATATTCGCCTGCTGCTGGTACTGGTCTTTCTACTCACGAATTGAACCAACCAGGTTGCTATCGCGATGTGAAAGATACTACTTGTACTGCCCAATTCAAAGCGAAAAAGGTAAATGGTTTCGACAACCTCAAAGGCGATGTGTATTTCTTGGCTTGGACAACTACTCCTTGGACTTTGCCATCAAACACAGCACTTTGCGTTGGTCCAAAAATCGAATATCTCGCAGTAGAATCTTTTAATCCATATACAGGTATCCCTGCTACATATATCGTTGCTAAACCTTTGTTTGCTTCGTTGTTTAATCCAAAAGCGGCCGAAGTAGCAATGGAAGACTACAAACCAGGCGACAAACTTGTGCCTTACCGTGTAGTTGGCGAATGTATGGGCGTTGACTTGGTTGACTCTGAATACGAACAACTTATCCCATGGGTAAACCCAGGCGAAGGTGCGTTCCGCGTAATTCAAGGCGATTACGTAACAACTGAAGATGGTACTGGTATCGTGCATATTGCGCCTACATTTGGTGCAGATGACGCATTCGTGGCTAAAAAAGCTGGCGTGCCAGGTCTTACTATGACAACAGCCAAAGGCGAAACTCGCCCTATGGTAGATATGACAGGTAAATTCTTCCTTCTCGAAGATCTCGATGCAGATTTTGTTAAAGCTAACGTAAATATTGAAGCATATAAAGAGTTTGCAGGACGTTTTGTGAAAAACGCATACGACCCAGCACTTACTGATGCTGATGAAACTCTCGATGTGGCTATCTGTATGATGCTGAAACAACAAAACCTTGTGTTCCGCATCGAAAAACATGTCCACAACTATCCTCATTGCTGGCGTACAGACAAACCAGTGCTATATTACCCACTCGACTCATGGTTTATCCGTACAACTGCTGTACGTGACGAGATGATTGCTCTTAATGAAACAATCAATTGGAAACCACAATCAACAGGTACAGGACGTTTCGGCAAATGGCTTGAAAATCTTCAAGATTGGAACCTCTCTCGTTCGCGTTATTGGGGTACTCCACTTCCAATTTGGCGCACCGAAGATGGTTCAGAAGAAAAATGTATTGGTTCGGTAGAAGAGTTGATGGGCGAAATTGAGAAATCTATCGCTGCAGGTTTCATGACTGAAAATCCTTACAAAAATTTCCGTCTCGGCGATATGAGCAAAGAGAACTGGGACCCTAAAAATATCGACCTTCACCGTCCTTATGTTGATGGTATTGTGCTTGTGTCTGAGGCTGGCAAACCAATGAAACGCGAACTTGACCTTATCGATGTTTGGTTCGATTCAGGTGCTATGCCATACGCTCAAATCCACTATCCATTCGAAAATAAAGAGGCGTTCGACTCTAAATCAGTATATCCAGCCGACTTTATCTCTGAAGGTGTTGACCAAACTCGTGGTTGGTTCTTTACTCTCCATGCAATCGGTACAATGGTATTCAATTCTGTAGCATTCAAAAACGTTATTTCTAACGGTTTGGTGCTTGACAAGAATGGTAACAAGATGTCGAAACGCCTTGGTAATGCTGTTGACCCATTCTCTACAATCGAGAAATATGGTTCTGACCCATTGCGTTGGTACATGATGACAAACGCATCGCCTTGGGATAACCTCAAATTCGACGTTGACGGAGTAGAAGAGGTACGTCGTAAATTCTTCGGTACACTCTATAACACTTATTCTTTCTTTGCTCTTTATGCAAATGTTGATGGATTTGAATATAAAGAGGCTGATGTTCCAGTGGCAGAACGCCCTGAAATCGACCGTTGGATTCTTTCTCTCTTAAATACATTAGTGAAAGAGTGCACTGAGCATTTCGAAAACTACGAACCAACTCGTGCTGGTCGTGCAATTCAAGATTTTGTAGGTGAAAATCTTTCTAACTGGTACGTACGTCTCAACCGTAAACGCTATTGGGGTGGCGAATATAATACAGATAAAATCTCTGCCTATCAAACTCTCTATACATGTCTTGCTACAGTGGCAAAACTTATGGCTCCTATCGCTCCATTCTTTGCCGACCAATTGTATCTCGATTTGAATGCTGCAACAGGCAAAGAGACTGCTGAGTCAGTTCACTTAGCTAAATTCCCTGTATGTGACGAAACACTTATCGATAAAAACCTTGAAGAGTGTATGCAACTTGCACAACAATCATCTTCTATGATTTTGGCATTGCGTCGTAAAGCAGAGAAAAAAGTGCGTCAACCACTTCAAAAAGCAGTTATCCCTGCAGCCGATGATAAAACACGTGAGCAACTTTCATATATTGCCGACCTTATCAAAACTGAGGTTAATGTGAAAGAACTCGAAATTGTTTCGGCTGACAATTCTTCTATTTCACTTGTTAAACGTATCAAACCTAACTTTAAAACTCTTGGTAAGAAATATGGTAAACAGATGAAAGAGATTGCAGCAGCAATCACTGCATGGGACCAAGCAGCTATTTCGGCTATTGAACGCAATGGTTTGGCTGAATTGGCTTTGGCTTCGGGTGCAGTAGTTGTAGAGCTTGCCGATGTTGAGATTGCAACAGAAGATATGCCAGGTTGGTTGGTTGCTAACGAAGGTACACTTACTATTGCGCTTGACGTAACTGTAACAGAAGAACTTCGTCAAGAAGGTATTGCACGTGAACTTGTTAATCGTATTCAAAACATCCGTAAGTCTAATGGTTACGAAATCACCGATAAGATTGTTGTTGAAATCGAACGTCTTGATGCAATCAACGATGCAGTAGTAAATTACACTGAATATATCGGCGGACAAGTGCTTGCTAATGAAATCAAATTGGTAGATGCTATTGTCGAAGCTACAGAACTCGACTTTGAAGAATATGTAGTGAAAGTAGCAGTGAAAAAAGTATAATATAATTGATTTGTATAATTTAATAGGTTAACTTTTAGTAAGTTAACCTATTTTTTTTGTATTTGCCATTTTAAAGTATTTTTATTATATTTGCATGTTGAATTATAATGTTGATTACTAATAATAAATCTATATATCTATGTTTAAGCGAATTACAAATTATGTTATTTTGATTGTTTCTTTTGTGCTTTTTGCATCAAATGTAAGTGCACAGTTAAATGAAACATTTGACAATCTTCGCTATGGAGTTCCAAATGGTTGGGATAATAGCGATTATGTTTCTGGTTTAGAACAATGGTCTTATTATGCTTCTGGGTTTAATGGTACATCTGCGGTGGCGTGTCAAGCTGTTGATGGATCTCAAAAGGGTTATGCTATTTTGAAAACTCCTGCGTTGAGTAATTTGCCTGCTGGCTGTCAATTATCTTTTAATGTTAATGCTCCTGCTCAAATAGCTCAAATGTCTGTTTCTTTGAAATATGGTGCTAAGGAGTTTACTTTAGGTAAGGTGCAAACTAAAGGCTGGACTGAACTCTCTTATGACTTGTCTGCATATGCAGGTTATACTGTGACAATATGTTTTCGCATAGACTGCGGTGGCAAAGGTTCTTATGCGACAGAATGGTGTATTGTTGATAATGTCAAGGTTGCAACTAAACCGAATTGTGCTCGTCCTATAGATTTGTCTGTAATGTCGGTTAATCAAAATAAGGTTTCTCTTATTTGGTCAATGAGCAAAGATGGTGCAAAATCTCCAGACTTTGATTTGGTGGTTAAGGATTTGAAAACAAATACTAATGTCTTTAATCAAACTATCGTTACCGAGGATTATATGTATGAGGTTGAAGGCTTGACACCTTCTACTAATTACGAGGTTGTATTAAAGACTAATTGTAGTGCTTCAGGACAAGGTATTTCTGATTTTGCGACTGTGAAATTTACGACATTATGTCCAAATCAAAATTTGCCATACTCACATTCTTTTGACGGTTGGAATACTTTGCCTGATTGTTGGTTAGGTTCAAAATCTGGTGTATCTGTGCAAGAGGCTATTAAAATTGGAGCTTCAGCTGTTAAGTTGACATCAACAAATTCTTCAGAGGCATATCTTATTTCTCCACAATTAAATAAGGCTGCTAATAATATTGAAATAGGAATGAGTGTTTACGGAAAAAAGGGCACAAAATACTCTATTTTCTTAACTCCCGATCCTACAGATATGTCGCAAGCTATACCTTTGTGGGAAAATATTGAAATTCAAAAAAATAATGAATGGGATGATTTGACATTTAATACGCTTGTTACTGATTTGACAGATGTTGGTATGGCTGTGGTTGTATTTATGCCCTCTGGTGTAGATGCTACAATGTATGTAGATAATATCAAATTTTCTACAGCTCCAACTTGTCCAAAATTGGAAAGTTTGAGAGAAATAGTCTCTGATTCTACTTTTACTACAATTGATTGGAATGAATATATCGAGGTTGGCAATTATGAGGTTTTAGTCTCTAAAGATAGTATCGGAAAATCTCAAGTTGCCGATAGAGATTCGGTTATAACTATCTCTAAATCTTATAACGTTAATTCTCATCCTTGTACTATAGATGGGTTAGATAAAAATAAAGCATACACTATTAAGGTGCGTGCTATATGTAGCGAAAATGATACTTCTAAATGGAGTAGTTCTATATCTATACATACTTCTTGTGGTTCAAGAGAAGATGCTATCTTCTTTGAAGGTTTTGAGTCTGGCATATTTCCTCCTGAATGTTGGTTCTCTCGTCAAACAATAAAACCTACACCTACTGGTGGTTTGTCGTCTGGTATAGATTATGGTGATGAAGCTTGGACTTTAGGTAAAAAAATGACAGGAGGTTATGATGAGATACATGATGGTAAATATTCTGCTAAGTTACGTGATACAAAAGCTGGTATTCATACTATATTAGTTACTCAGCCTATATATGTCGATATTCCAACTCATTACGATTTATCATTGTGGGTGTATCGTGATGCAGTTTATGCTTATGCGGCAAAAGAGCATGAAGGTTTGAATATTTGGGTTAACAATCGCCCTGATACTATTGGAGGTACAAAATTAGGCTTTATTAATAGTATCTATACAATGTATCCTATAGAGGAACAAGAGGGTTGGTATCAATATGAATATAATATTCCTTTGGCAGGTAATGTATATATTATTTTTGAAGGTGTGAGTGGTGGTTCGTATGGTACATTTATCGATGATGTAGAGGTTAAATTGGCTCCATTATGTCGTAAGGTTTCTGATATTAAATTGAGCGATATAACTACAAATTCAGTAAAATTGTCGTGGACTAAAGGATTGAATGAATCTAAATGGAATGTAAGATACACGTTGGTGAGTGGACAACATGAAATATCTAATGCTGTGGTTGTTGAAGGTAATCCTGAATTGGATATTACAAGCTTATCTCCTGGTGCCCAATACACAATCAATGCACGTGTTGTCTCAAATTGTGGTGCAGATGATATGGGCGAGCCTGTTGAGTTTACTCAAAAGTTTGAGACCGACTGTGATGCTATAAGCATGTTGCCTTACATTCAAACATTTGATGAAGAACGTTTTCCACCTCATTGTTGGCGTCAATATCAAAGTCAAGCGTATGGCAATCCAAATGATATGTTTGCTTCTGACTATGGTGATGCAGCTTGGATGCGAAATGATGATAAATTCTGGAATCCTGAACTTATCAAATCTGGTGCGGCATCGGCTAAGTTGCAAGCTTCAAGTGCTGGTATTAAATCAGCTTTGGTAACTCCTCAGTTTACTTTTGCTTCAGGCAAAGAGTATGTAGTTTCGTTCTGGTTCTATCGTATGCCAGAACCTAAAGATATGGATAATACTTCTGCTGTTGATAATGAGGGATTGAATATTTTGGTTAATGATCAACCTAATGTTGATAATGCTACTAAATTAGGTTATATCAATGTTGGTAGTCAGTTCGCTCCAAAAGTAGAACAAGAGGGTTGGTATAAATACGAATTTACTATTACTGCGTCAGGCAATAAATATGTAATTTTAGAAGGTGTGCATCAAGGTACAATGGCGATGTATATCGATAACGTTGTGATACGTGAGAAGACATTGTGTGATTATATGGACGTCAAGATTGACTCTATAAAAACGAATGTGGCTCGTGTAACAAATTTAACTTCTGACGTTGATGTATGGCAAGTTAGTGTTGGTTTACCTGGATTTAATCCTAACACAGGAAATCTTTTTGATGCAACAGGTTCGAGTGTTACTATTACAGATTTGACTCCTCAAACTGATTATGAGTTGTATGCTCGTCGTAAATGTGCTGATGGTACATACGGACCATGGAGTGAGTTTGTTCTTCAATTCTCTACTCAATGTGCTCCTATTGTAGTTGATTTTGATAATCCATTCTTCGAAGGATTTGAGAATTTTACAGTTGATGAATATGTTTTTGGTTGTTATCAACAAGTTGCCAACGTTTCTGCTGAAGGTATATTTTCTGCAAAAACAGAAACGTATAATGATGATGGTGTAATCACAATGACTCCTTATGAAGGAAGTATGTTTGCAGCATTGCCTTATAATAACGATACATGGCTCTTCCGCCCATTTTATTTGAAGGCTAATAGCAATTATGAGGTGACGGTTATGGCTCGTCAAGATTGTGATTTTGGTATGAATTTGAGCTTGGCTTATTTTATTGAACCTGAAGTGTCGATGCTTGTTGATACAATGGTAACACAAGAGCTTGTGAGCGATTGGCGTGAGTACAAAGGTTGGATAAATGCGCCTGAAGATGGTGTATATTATATAGGTATAAACACAATTACTTGGGGTATATCTGTTCAACAAAATAATTCTGTTATTGATAATTTCAGTGTTAAAGAGATCGAATGTGCTCCTCCGGTTCAAATTAAAGAATCTAAAATTACTGCAAAATCTGCTGAGGTAGATTTCCATTCTATTGCAGATGTTTGGGAAGTTAAAGTGGCAAGTGTCAATTTCGACCCAGAATATGGTGTGGCGGATATTGCTCACGACACAATACGTGAAAAACACTATGAAATCAATGGTTTGCAAACAAATAAAGAGTATTACTATTCTTTCCGCTCTTTGTGTGCTGAACCAAGCGAATGGAGTCATGTGAAGACATTCCGCACAATATGTTCTACTTTCGAATTGCCTTATTATGATAATTTTGAAGATCCAGAATTGAACAATATTGTTTGTTGGTCTTCTAATTTGACAAATGAGTACACAAGTAAATCTGAACCATCTAATTATGTGGCATATAGTGGTCAAGTTTCATTCAAAATGTATGAATCAATGACTATTTTGCCTGAATTTAATGTTTCGTCATTGGCTAATTATCTTGTGAAGGGATATGTACATGCTTCTAAAGACAATGCTCATATTTCAGTAGGTGTAGTAAAAGATATTGCAAATCCATTAGAAACATTTGAGTCTGTAGCAGATGTAATTGTGCGTAAAAGCTATGAATGGAGCGAGTTCATTGCTTATCTTTCGGATTTAGCAAAGCCTGATTTTGCTGAATTTGCAGATGCTAAATATATAGCGTTTGTCGTTGGTAATGGCACTGAGTTCTTTATTGACGATTTAGAGGTTATCGAAATACCTACTTGTTTGTCTCCAACAGAGGTGTATATCGAAAATGTTACTACAAATAGTTGTGAAATTCGTTGGTATGAAAATGGATCTGCAACTAAATGGCAAGTAAATGGTTATTATAAGAGTGAGTTAGTAGTTGATACTATTGTAACAACCAATCCTGCTACTATTTTAGGCTTGAATCCTGCATCGACATATAATTTTGAGATTCGTGCAATTTGTTCGGATGTAGATAAGAGCTGGTGGTCGAAAGCTGGAGAAGTAACAACTGAGTGTGCTTCTTATGGATTGCCATACGACCAAACATTTATTGGTACAGGGCATCCTCAATGTTGGAAACAAGGATTGGCATATCCAAATAAAGAGGGCAACTATTGGGTACACACGACAGATGCTTATTATTATAAACAACCATACGATGTGGATGATTATAATCAAATCGTTTATTTGAAGGATTATACATCAATGGTGGTTTCTCCAATCATTAGTTTGAAAGATGTTTCAGATGCATTGTTGTCTTTTGATTTGTATAATGAAAATAGTGGTAACATTCGTATCTTATTGTCGAAAGATGGCGGAACCAATTTTGACATTGTCTTAGGTAGTGGTTATACATCTATGACGGATACTATGTCATTGCATTTTAATTTGTCGGAATATGTAGGTAATGATATTTGTGTCGGAATCGAGGCTACTTCTTCTGGTTTTGCAGGCTCATTTGTTTTGATTGATAATTTCTCAATTGAAGAAGTGCAAAACTGTAAACGTCCTGTAGATACAAAACTCATTGTGGCGTATGACACTTTTGCTAAATTTACATTAAATGATACTACTCTTAATTCAAAGTGGCAGTATGTTATAGGACAAGTTGGTTTTGACCCAAATAAAGCGACTCCAGTATCAATTAGTAGTAAAAACTTTGAAATACAAGGTTTGAATCCGCTTTCAAATTATGAGGTGTATGTTCGTGCCGTTTGTGGTTCTAATGCTTATAGTGATTGGCGTGGACCTCTCGAATTCCAAACAGCATGTTTGATGGATGTAGATTTCCCTTATTATGAAGGTTTCGAAGGAATAACTTCTTTGAGTGATAATTGCTTCAAACTATTTAGTTTTAAATCGTTAGAAGACCCATATCCTACAGCTGAATTAAATACTCGTACTTATGTTAGCGCAGGTACTCAAGGTTTGGTATTGGTTTCATCACCTAACAACTGTATGTATTTTGCATTACCATTGATGAGCAAACCTCTTCGCGAACTTAAAATATCATTCGATTATCGCAATGAGTATGATAATAAACCAGAATATGCAGCAGTAGCAACTTCATTGGAGTTGGGTGTTATGGCAGATCTTAATGTTGAGCAATCCTATACGCGTCTCGTAGAGTTGCCATTTACATCAATTCATGGTTTTGAGTCTTATTTCTACTCATTTGCTGATGCCGATGCGAAGATTGATTTGAGTGATAAATATATCGTATTCCGATATAATAAAACTCCTAATAAAGATAGAACAGCAATATGGGCAGGTCTTGATAATATCGAAATTGTTCCATCTGATTATTGTTATACAGTTGACGGTTTGGTTGTTTCTGAACGATTGTCTGATGGAGCTACATTGACTTGGAATCATGAAAATAGTTCGGTAACAGCGTTTGAGTATCGTCTCTTGTCTAATAATACAGAAATTAAGACAGGAACAGTGACTACACCATCTGTATCTTTGACCGATTTGTTGCCAGCGACTAATTATCAATTTGAAGTTCGTTGTCAATGTTCTGCTGACAACTATTCTGATTGGAAAACTCTTAATTTCCGTACACTTGCATACGCTCCAACATTGCCTTATGTTTTAGGATTTGAAGATGAAGAAAGCAGTAATTGGGTATATTGTGGTGAGGGTCAAACCAACTATTTCGTTGTTGGCGAAGATAAGTTGGGTGTTAAATCAGGTAATAAAGCGTTGTATATTACAAACGATGGTCAATTGAATCAATATTCAATTGGTAGTACATCGTCTTCGTATGTTTATCGCTTGTTCGACTTTGAACCAGGACAATATACAATCTCATATTCTTGGAAGTGTGTAGGTGAACGTACTGATGCTTATAATGCCGATTATGGAAAAGTTTATCTTGCTCCTGTAGATAAAGATATTGTTGCAGGTAAACGTATCAGTTCTTATATGGATGCAGTTTCTGGTTGTATTATGCTTTCTAACGACAACAAAGGTTTGAATGTTTCATCAAAATGGAATGATGTCGTAGTAGATGTTGTGTTTGACAAAGCAGTTAAATATAATTTGGTTATTGAGTGGTATAATAATGCTTCGGGAGGAGCTCAAACACCATTGGCAATAGATGATATTTCGGTTCGTAAGGTGAATTGTCCTATGCCAGAGTCGTTGAAATTGATTATGGTAGATGATGTAAATGCTAAGATTGCAATTAATACAATCTCAGATGCCGATACTTATGAATATCGCTTGTGCAAATCTAACGATGTTGAGGATTATCTATCTATTGGTTCATCTACTACTAAAACAATAGAATTGACAGCTCTTACTCCTGCTACAGATTACTATTTGTTTGTACGTTCGGTTTGTGGCGAGGACGAAAGTTCAAATTATCAATCGATAGCATTCCGTACCGAAAAAGCTGCAGCTGTTATTCCTTATACATCTGATTTCAGTAGTGCTGATGAAAATTCACAATGGGTGATTGTTAATGGCAATCAAAAGAATGGATTTGTGATAGGTGGAGATTCAAAATCGTTGTATGTTACATCTGAACCTCAAAATGGCGAAACTGCCGTATATGGTTATGATAGTAAGATTGAGACTGCTGCGTATGCATATCGTTTGTTTAATTTCGAAAAAGGACAATATGCAATATCATACGATTGGAAATCAGAAGGTTCTAAGTTAGATTATGGTCGTGTATTCCTTGTTCCGGCATCTTACGAAATAGAAGCTGGTAAACGTATTGGTAATGTCAATGTTACAACATATGTAGCTACGCTCCCAGCCGAATGTATAGCTCTTGATGGAGGTATATTGTCTGGTAAATTAGCAAGTAATCATGCCGAAAATCCATTCTTTATTTCAGAACCAGGAAGATATAAACTTGTTGTTCAATGGTATAATAAAGGTGATTATACCGGTACACTTCCTTTGTGGTTGGATAATGTAGAGGTAAATAAAGAAAGCTGTGCTGTAATCGATGAATTGAAAGTTATAGATTCAGACTATCAATCTGTTACAGCAACATTCAAAAACTATAACGAATCGGCTACAGTTTGTGCTATTTCTACATCAAATAATGTTGACTTGGCATTTGCTACTGATACTACATTTACCGATACAATTTCGTTTGAAGGCTTGAATGGTAGCACTACATATTATTTGTTTGCAAAAGCACAATGCTATGAAAATATCGCATCTGAATGGCAAATGATTTCATTTACAACTGATTGTTCTCCTATTGAGATTACAGAAGCAAATCCATATTTAGAAGGGTTTGAAAATTATCTCGATGAAACTAATTTGGATAATTGTTGGACAACATCTTATAAACATGAAGGTCAATTGGTTTATGTTTCTTCTGATATTGATATGGGCTACAATGCTTATGCTATGGAGGGTGTTAAGTATTTGACTCTCGCTAAAGGCAATAACATAGCAAATGTTTCACGTCAGTTCCTTCTCGAAGGCGGAGTTTACTATTGTATTTCGGCATGGAGTGTTATGACGCCTGTGGCAGATAAAGAGAGTGGTCGTACAACAATTCAGTTGAAGAATGGCACAGAGGTGCTTGCAGAGCAAGAAGTAAGTGCTGAAAAATATTGCGAAGTACGTCGTGTATTTGTGCCTCGTGAAACAGGTGTTTATGATTTAGGATTTACGTTGAATGTTGGACTTTCGGTTGTTAATGCAAGTGTCGATAATTTCAAAGTTGAAGTTCTCAAATTTGGAGCCCCTGACCAATTAGAAGTTGATTCGATCGCAAAAACTTCTGCTCAAATTTCATGGGTAGGACTTGCCGATCGTTATCAAGTGCAACTTTATAAAGAAACAGAATTGTTGGTAGATACAAAAACACAAGATTTGTCTTATACATTCAACAATTTATCTCCTGCAACAACTTATAGAGTTCGAGTACGTGGTATTATCGATAGTCCTCTTCAAGAGTCTGATTGGATTGAGATAATGTTTACTACCGATTGTGATGTGGCATTGCCTACATTCACTCAAAACTTTGAGAATACAGCTTCTGGCTCTATCCCTGTATGTTGGGACAATATGTCAGAAACATCGCTTGCCGATAATACTAAAAATTGGAGTGTAAAAGCCGAGAGCGGCAATAAGTCTGTTACCGTAAATACTTCAGAATTGTATGGTACTGCAGTTCTTCTCTCTCCAATGATATTTGTTGAAGATAATACTATTCTTTCGTATAGTTATCGTAATCTCACTCATACCGATAAGTTGAAAGTTGAGGTAAGAGGTGCAGGTACACGTCAATTCTCAGATGTTATTCTCGAAGGCGGACACTCTGGCTGGCAACAAAAATTGTTAGAACTTTCGGCTTATGAAGGCGATACAATACAATTGGCATTTATAGTTGATGCAAAAGCCAACAAAGAAGGTGGTATTATTGGTGTTGACGATATGCGTATAGCATGTTATGCAGGCGAGAAGACCGATAAAGCATCAGTTTGTCAAGGTGAAGGTTTTGTGGGTTATGGATTCTCCGTTTCAAGCAACGAATTGTTTGTTGGTGTAAATACATTTACTAAATTTGTTACATCTAACAGTTGCGACACGCTCAAACATCTCGAGGTGACAGTTAACCCTATGGCTTCAAGTCATACATACGATACAATTTGTCGTGGAGATGTCTATATGTGGGGCGATATTGCTTGTATCGAAACCAATGTATATGAAGTGTGGTATCGTGGTAAGTCAAGCTGCGGTTGCGACTCAGTAGCTTACTTGCATCTCGAAGTGCTCGATTTGCGTGAGAATATTTATGAAACAATTTGTGAAGGCGAAAGCTATAAATTCGGAAATAGTGAGTATTCAGAAACAGGTATCTATGTAGATACAATTCCAAATCCAGGTTCTTGCGATTCTATCAAGATACTCACACTTGTAGTTATTCCTACAACCTACGAATCATCATTAACTATTTGTCAAAATGAGCCTCTTGAATGGAACGATACATTATTGACTACATCAGGCCGTTATGAGCGCATATATTCAAATGCAAATGGTTGTGATAGTATTGAGATATTGAATTTGACAGTATTACCTACATTTACAGAGTTGAATGCTTCTATCTGTCAAGGTTCAAGCTATTTGTTTGGTGCACGTGAACTTACCGAAGCGGGCGTTTATGTTGATTCGATGGTTAATGTTCTGGGCTGCGACTCTATTATAACATTGAATTTAGTGGTTAATGAGCCTGCTCATGGAGTCTTCGAGGATTATGTTTGCGAAGGATATGAGTATGTAGGTTTTGGTTTCAAAACAATGGTTGGTGAAATCATGGCAGATACAGTATTGTATCGCACAGTGAAAACTATTGAAGGTTGCGACTCTATTGTCGAATTGCATGTAGAGTTTGTGCCTACTGCACACATTGATACTATAGTTACTATTCTCGAAGGAGAGTATTACGAATTTGGTGAAAAAACATTGACTTCGGCTGGTCAGTATAAAGAGACATTCATAACATCTTTGGGTTGTGATTCTATCGTAAATCTTACTCTTGAAGTAGTAACAGGTGTTGATAACGTATATGCTCTACCATTGACTATAGTTCCTAACCCTATTGGTAGTGGACAAGCAACTTATGTAAATCGTGAATTTACAGCCGAAGAGCAACGTGGTTTGCGAGTAGAGGTTGTTAACTCTCTTGGTCAGATTATAGCAATGCAATATCCAACTCAATATCCAATTGCGGTTAGTGGAATAGATGTTAGCGGTTTGTATTACATCCGAGTTATCACCGGCACAGGTGATTTATATGTAGGCAAATTGATAGTTAAGTAGTCGAATGAATACTAATAAAAAAGAGAGTGTGTCTATTTCGACACACTCTCTTTTTATTAGTAGTTATGTTATTTAATTTTTTGTCCATTAGGCCATATATTTTATTTTCATAGTAAGTGTAATATTTAAGAAATTCATAATAACCATAGTAATAACCGAAATTTTGCGCCCATTGTGATACTGGTGGTTCTATTCCTCCATAAATAGTAAATCCAAACTTTAAAACACCATTAACTACAGTATAGGTACTATCTCTATTATCTATTACAGATATATGCTTTCCATCCGGATCCACTAAATTCACAGGATTATTAGCGCACCAAGCGTATGGAGAGATGTCGTAATATTTTTCGGCAAGAAGGTCTTGGGTTGTGGTGCGCATTAAAGCAGGATAGTACCAACGAGCTTGGCTATCATATTCATCGAGTCCATGTATTTCGATAAATTCTTTTCCTCCATACTTATATGGTTGTTGTGATGCTTGATAATTGTCGTTCCATGGCATTCCACTTGGGTAGTATTGCATGCGTTGGATGCATTGAGAAGATGTTTGAGTAAGACAAACGTAAGTTTCGCGCACATTGCCAAGATAATCTTTGATATAATAATATGGGAGATAAGTATCTCGTTGTATATTGTAACCAATATAGCCTTCGACATTCTCAATACGCTCTATTCGCCAGAGAGTGTTTGTAAGTTGACGATAAGTAACATTATCATTATATACGTAATGTTGTTTATTATACGCCGAACCTAATTGCTCTACCACATTACCAACTGGCACTACAAAAACTATACTCTAAAAACAATTTTTCAATTTTTTTTGCGGAAATTCAAAGTCCCAATAGTGAACATCTTTCAAATACCCATTTAGAGCAGGAGGAATATGGATAACAATATCATTTATCCAACAAAGATATACTAAATAAGTTGCAGAGGGATATGTCATTTCTCCTTTTTTAGATAATGCAATACAGTGATTAATTAAAGTAAATATTCCATAGGAAGTATAAATTTTACATAAAGTTTCATCCGCTTCTACTATATTATCAAAATTTATTGTACTATCTGCCAAAAATAAACCATCTTGACACATATAACTAATAATGTCAGAAACTTGATTTTCTATTTTTAATTTATACTTAGGTCCTATATATGGATAACCTTCAATAGCATAGAAAACCTTACCGTCTTGTTTATACTTAAATACTATTATAGGATAAGTATCTGCCAGTATATCATCATCCCAGTAATAACACAAATACTCATATCTATTTATATAATCAGATTGCGAATATAAACTAATGGCAAAAAACAATAATATTGTTATTACTAATCCCTTATAGATATTTAAATTCTTATTCATAATAATTATTTTTTTTAAGCCAATCATTAAAATTTTTTGTTGTAAAAACACCTTTCCACCAAAAATATAATAATCTTAAATCTCTATTTTTACCATCTTTTTTTGTTAAGGCTTGCCTAACTATATTTTCAAATTTCAGAGATGTTATCTCAGACATAACGACAATGTGATAATATAAACATTCATCCTGTTGATAAAATGCGTTTCTATTTTCAAAGAAGAAACCTATTTCATAATCATAAGCATGTCCCAATTCATGAGCAAGTCCAATAATTGGATCTCGAAACAGTCTAATTTTTTGTCCTTCTTCAATCTCTGTTTCTATATAATCTCGTGTTTGATTATAAAATACAATTTTGGAACTAGGTGAATATTTATTTTCTTTATTTGAATAGTTAATATTATATATATTTTCACTTTCTTCAAGAATAGAAATAGCATCATGTAACTCAGTAGACATTTCTTTTAATTTTTCTAATTGTTCTTCTACTTCTTTTTTATATCCTTCATCTCCCTCATTTACTACAATCTTACGTCCATCTGGATCCACCAAATTCACGGGATTATTTGCACACCAAGCGTATGGAGAAATATCATAATACTTTTCAGCAAGTGGGTCTTGGGTTGTGGTGCGCATTAGGGCAGGATAGTACCAACGAGCTTCAGAGTCATATTCATCAAGTCCATGCATTTCAACAAACTCTTTTCCTCC
>JBGVPL010000051.1:0-28531 GCA_045126975.1 Candidatus Aphodosoma sp.
AACAGCCTGCATTCCGTCCGATAATTGAAATATACCTGCCATCACAAGCACTTGCGACCCCAATCTTATCACCTCTGAATCTTCCGAAAACAACATTGTTATATTCTCTCTAAACAAAATCAACAAAGTTCCCATCACAAAATTAGCACACAAACATAGGTGTATTGACGCATTCGCCGCCATGCGCATAGCATGATAATCTTTCGCTCCATACTGATGACTCACCCTAATCGTAGTCGCCGCCGATATACCTAACACCACCATAAACAACAAATTACTCATCTGCGATGCTATCTGATGACTTGCCAACGCTGCTGCACCAAGCCAACCCATCATAATACCCGAAAATGAAAAAGCTGACATTTCCATCAATATATGCGCTGCTATCGGAAGTCCAACAACTAATATATCCTTCACCTCACGCCACGCAAACAAACTTATTCTAAATCGTTGACAATAAACCCACCACTCTTTTCTACAATACATCACTACGAACAACATTATCGGCATCACCACACGCGAGATAAGTGTCGCTACTCCAGCTCCCAACACCCCCATCTCTGGAAATCCACACTTACCATATATCAAAAAATAATTAAATAATATATTTACCAAATTAGCAATAATGGTTATTCCCATAGCAACCGACGTATTACCCAACCCCTCCAAAAATTGCTTTCCTGCCATAAACAATGTGTTTGGCAACACACTAACCACCAATACAATATAGTATGGAATAGCACATTTCACCACAGCCTCATCCTGTCCCATATTCGACAAAAATTTCTCCACCACCAACAACAATCCCAACATCAACACCGACGATAGTACAGCCAATAACATCTGATTTTGAAATATTTGTCCTATACGCCCTATCTTAACCTCTTTGTCTCCTACTTCATTTGATGTATAAGTTTGCCCAACTATCGGTGTTACCCCCATCAACAATCCATTCACAAACAAAAATCCCATTAATGCAACTGATGAAGCAAACGATACTGCCGCCAACTCTATCGTACCCAACTGACTCACCATGAAAGTATCGACCAACTGAGTTAACGCAACTCCCACTTGCGACAACACAATCGGTCCAGCAACCTTCAAATTCCTTTTATAATATGGCAAATAATCCCTAAATCGCATCTGATAAAGATTAAGATATTAGACACAAGACACGAGACACGAGTAGTTTACGTCTCGTATCTCGTGTCTTTTATCTCGCGTCTTTATTAAAGGTGCAACGTATGCCCCATTCTCTCTTTTTTAGTCTTCAAATATTGTTCGTTATGTTCATTCATCTCAATTTCGATAGGTACATTCTCCACGATTTCAAGTCCATAACCTTCAAGACCAATACGCTTAACAGGATTATTCGACATCAATCGCATTTTTGTAATACCAATCTCACGAAGAATACTTGCACCTACACCATAATCGCGCTCATCTGCTTTATATCCAAGATGAAGATTTGCATCAACAGTATCCAATCCCTCTTCTTGCAATTTATATGCACGAATTTTATCCATCAAGCCAATACCACGACCCTCTTGATTAAGATATACAATCGCACCTTTACCCTCTTTCTCTACCAACTCCATTGCTTTATGCAATTGTTCGCCACACTCACAACGACACGAACCGAATATATCACCTGTCATACATGACGAGTGAACACGCACCAATACTGGTTCATCTTTGTCCCATTCACCTTTCACAAGAGCCACATGCTCCAAACCATTTGATTTTTGACGGAATGGAATAATTTTGAATGTACCATAATGTGTTGGCAACATAGCCTCTTCCCCTTTCTCTACAATCGACTCATTTTTCAAACGATACGCAATCAAGTCTTTGATTGTAATAAGTTTGATACCATATTTTTCAGCCACCAACTGCAAGTCAGGCATACGAGCCATTGTTCCATCTTCGTTCATAATCTCAATGAGCGCAGCTGCAGGATACAATCCAGCCAAACGAGCCAAGTCCACCGAAGCTTCGGTATGTCCTGCACGACGCAATACGCCACGTTCTTGTGCATACAACGGATTTATATGTCCTGGACGACCAAATGCCTCTGGTTTCACATTTGGGTCTGCCAACGCACGAATTGTAGCAGCACGGTCATGTATTGAAACACCTGTTGTACAGCCTTCAAGATAATCTACAGTAACTGTAAATGGTGTTCCCAACATAGATGTATTATTACTAACCTGACGTTCAAGTTCTAACTCTTTGCAACGACTAATAGGTAGTGGAGTGCACAACACACCACGCCCATTTTTCAACATAAAATTCACTGCCTCAGGAGTTATTTTCTCTGCTGCAATAATAAAGTCACCTTCATTCTCACGATCTTCATCATCTACAACAATCAAGAATTTTCCTTCACGAAAATCCTCCAATGCCTCTTCAATTGTGTTAATTCTAAATTCCATATCTTTTATTAAGTTGAAAGTTGAAAGTTGAAAGTTGAAAGTTAATACCCTCATCTCACAACATTCAATCATATTTTATATTATTTTTTTATATTTCTTACTCCTTATTCCTTTTTCCTTATCTTAATTTTCTTAAAAAACAACTTCCACCCATCCAAATTAAACAACACCGAATCCGTAGCAGCTTTGTAAGTCAAAAATATACCTATCGGCAACAACACTGCCGAACTCAACCACATACCTTGCCACACCTCCCACACTGCTTCACGCGCCATCTTAACTCCCATCGTATCAATAATATAATATACAATAAACATCACCACTGCAACCACTGCAGGCATACCCAATCCTCCTTTTCTAATAATAGCTCCCAATGGTGCTCCAATAAAAAAGAATATCAAACAAGCAAACGACAACGTAAATTTCCTATGCCACTCTAACGAATGTTTCGTAAAATACCAATCCGAATCCGATATAACTGTTTTGCTGTACTGAATATCATTACTTACTGCATTTATTCGCGACACAACATTATTCATTATATTCTTCGCTTGTCTATATGTCGATTTAGCAAATAAGGTATCAATGTTATAGGCTTTATCCGTCTTCAATACATTCACCGTATCCACCTCTTCAAAACTATTTGCATACAACTTCTCTTCTCTCATCTGAATCGACAAATTAGTACGCAAAGAATCTCTCACCACATTCACCGAATCTATGTCATGGGTCAATCTTACAATATTCTTTGATACATGCTGATTATCCAAATACGATGCATCAAGCTCATTAAAGTTAGCATCAAAATTCACCAACATCTCTTTTTGTCTAAACACCTCTCGCCTATACGGAACATTCTTAAAATCAAAACCTCCACCCTTCTCCAAATTTTCAAACGACTCGCCATTCTTAAACAACAACTTCAAATTCAATTTATCTTCCGTCATCTTCACATATACTGTATCCGCCGTAGTTACTGCCGCATTATCAAACCCCTTCGAAAAATCATACACCATCACATTTAACAATGCACCTGTATCATAATCTTTTGCCCTTACATACAATCTCAAATTATTGATTTCCGAATAAAATTCCCCAACAGGAATATTCAATTCCGGAGATTTATTTCTAAAACTATGCAACAAAGCCCATTGTTTCTTCTGTGCTATCGGTATCACATTATTCGAAAACCAAAATGCGCTAAAACAAATCAACACGATAAACACCATCAACGAACGCATTATTCTAAACAACGACACACCAGCCGACTTCATCGCCAACAACTCCAACTTCTCTCCCATATCGCCAAACGACATCAACGAAGCCAACAATATTGCCAACGGCAATGCTAATGGAACCAACGACAACCACGAATACAACAAAAACTCCATCAACACCTTAATAGGCAAACCCTTACCCACCATCTCTCCGATATACAACCACAAAAATTGCATTATCAGAATAAACGAACAGATAAAAAATGTCGCAAAAAATAACAACAAAAAATTCTTCAAAACATATATATCTATTCGTTTCATCTATCCAATTTTATAATTCATTCTATCATTCCTCACTCCTAACTCCTCTCTCCTCATTCAATTTGCAAAGTTACAAAAAATAATCCACTCGCCCAACATTCCTCACTCCTCATTCCTAATTTCTCATTATATTCTGATTCCCAAATAAAGCCCCAACATTCTCACCTGCTCCTCCCATAACATTTTAGCATCTTCCACTTCCTCAGCCTCCGCAAAATCCGTAACAACCAACGTAACATTTCCAGTCAGCGCATCCTCATTGATTTTCAATTCAAAATAACAATCCGTTGCATCACCATCCCACCTAAATTTCACTAACTTCATATCTCTACACGACAATCTCGTTGCCTCCTGCTCCACATCATCCCACACAAATACCCATTTATCCCCCTTCAACTTTACGTCATCAGCAAACCAATTACCCAACTCCGAAGGCATACTAATCGCCTTCCACAATACCGAATGCGAACACGAATTCAGTACAAACTCCATTACAAATTTCTTTTTTCCCATATCTCTATCACATAAAAAATCCATTCCTAACTCCTCATTCCTAATTCCTCATTACCTAAGTGCGCTCTTATCAAACGACAACGGCAATAAAGCCTTAACACTTGATAACTTATAAATCCCCTTCTTTCCATACAACAATATATCCATATCAACCCCATAACGCACCTCAGTCTCCAACAACACCTGTCTGCACGCACCACAAGGTGTAATTGGCTCTTCTAAAAAATCACCATCCGCAAACGTCGCAATAGCCAACGCCTTAGGTGCCACATTTGGATACTTAGAATTAGCATAAAACATCGTTACCCTTTCAGCACACAAACCAGAAGGATATGCTGCATTCTCCTGATTCGTACCACTCACAATCTCTCCATTTTCCAATAATACCGCGGCTCCTACATGAAACTTCGAGTACGGAGCATACGAATTATTCGTCACTCGCTTCGCCTCATCAACCAACTGTTTATATCGTTCTGGCAATTCTTCGTATGAATAAACCAATACACTCGTAACAATTTTTCGTTCTTCCATAAATATTAATCCTATTTTTCTGCAAATATAATAAATATTTATATAATACGCAAATAAAAAGGAGACTTTTCTCAAAGTCTCCTTTTGCATCGTTTCTTAGTATTAGTTTTTTTAAGGTAAAAAGATTGAGCTATTTTCATCTTAATTTTTACACTGCAAAATAACAACTTTTTTTTCAATTAGCAACTAAAAAAAAACATATTATAAAACATATTTTACAAAAAAACATTTCAAATTAAAACCACAAGCACCCTTTTCGTACAAAACACAAAATTCAACATGCTATAAATCAAACAAATAAACAACTTACAAATTAAAACTACCACACTTAAACAAAGAAAAAACATACAAAACAAACCAATAAAACATAATTCTTAAACCCTATTTTTTCAAAAAAAATCAAAATTCTCATCAAAACGACACATACAAAAATTCTCAAAATTTCAGTTCGAAAGTTCCAAAACCAACAAAAATTACACACCCACAAAACACAAATTTTCATATTTCAATATTTTTTTGTAACTTTGTAACTTAATAGATATTTTTAACAACTAATAACTAATAACTAATAACTACTATGTTAGACATTCAGAAAAAGATGAGCAACTCTTTTTATGCTCTTCTCAGCTTACCGGCAACTGCTATGGGCTTTGCCTTGTCGGTACAGATTTCAGCATTAAGCTGGATTCTTTCGACCAAATATGGTCTTGATATTCACGAAATTGGTATCGTTTGGGCTGCAGGTCCGATTGCTGGTATCATCGCACAACCTATCGTAGGCCTTGTGAGCGACAAAATGTGGTTTTTAGGAGGTCGTCGTCGTCCTTGGATTTTGTTAGGCGGTATATTGACAGGTTTAATGCTTTTAGCTTTACCTAATCTTGGCATCATCCAAAAAATGATTATGGGTGGCGAAGGTGCTGAAGGTCTATTAGCTATTGCCGTAGCTGTAGCTTTGACACTCGACCTCAGCATCAACGTAAGTTTCAACCCTACTCGTTCGTTGGTATCAGACTGTTCACCAATGGCAGAACGCTCAAAAGCATATACTTGGATGCAAACTGTATCAGGCACATTCGGTGTTATGGCATATCTTATTGCCACATTCTTAGGCAACGAAGTGCTTATCTACGTAGGCGTTGTTATCGCTCTCATCTTCACCCTCATACCTTCATTCATGATTGAAGAGCCTCGTGAATTAGAGGTACCAGAAGAAGCGAAAGGTGTAGAATCGAAGACTTCATTCAAAGATATGAACAATGCAATTTTGCCACTTTATGGTTTCTTATTGTATGGCATTTATGTAATCGTGGCTAAATTGTTTGGTTTAGAAGATACTTCAAGTGTTAATATTTTTGGATGGTTCACACTTAGCACTGTAGAGTTATCATGTGTTATAGTAGAACTTGCTGCTATCGCACTTGTACTTTTCAATGTATTTAAAGTAAAAGAAAACACTCACGAATTCCAAAAAATATTGCTTGCACACTCTTTCACATGGTGGGGCGTACAAACTATGAACATCTACATGTTCTTCTACGTTTCAACTCAAATCATCGGTCTTGCTGCAGGTAAACCTATGGAACAAACTAACTCGATGGCATTCCTCACTCGCGACTTGATTGGAGCTATACTCCCTGTATTAGTATTGAATGTAGTAGCAAACAAAATCGGTGCAACTCGCACTCACACATGGTCTATCCTCTTGATGGCTTTGGGCTACGCTATCATCGCAATGTTTGGTTCTAACATCGTAATATTCTTCTTGGCACTCGCCATTGTAGGTATTGGTTGGGCATCATTAGTATCATTGCCATTCGCAATTATGAGTGAGAAAGTTGACCAAACTAAGATGGGACTTTATATGGGTATTTTCAACCTTTCGGTTGTATTACCTCAATTAGTTGCCAGCTTCAAAATGGGAGAAGTAGTTAATAATGCAGCAGATAAATCAATTATTTTCGTAATTTGCGCCGTATGTTTGGCTATTTCGGGTGTACTTTGGTTCGCTGTTAAAAACGAAAAATAACATTCAAATTTAACGAAATTTAATCCACATAACTTAGCCGTTATGTGGATTTTTTTTTATAACTTTGCAAAATATTATTTATCGAAAAACAATATCAAAATAATAACTTAAAACAAACTCTTTTATGAAAAAAATTCTTACACTATTGTGCATTGTGCATTGTGCATTGTGCATTGATTTAAGTGCACAAAAACGCATCACATTTGAAGATGTCGATTATTGCACAGGTGCTATCTTCAACAAGGTATCTAACAATGGCAAATACATTGCCGGCTACGCAAGTGCCGACTTAGGTGGTAGCGACGTCGGTTTTGTTTATCTCGTAGAAGAAGATTCAATGTTAGTACTAAACCCAGAATGGGAAGACAACATCGAAAAAAGCCACTTAGTAAAAGCAACAGCTATGGACGTTTCAGACGCAGGTATTGTTGTAGGACAATACGCATTTAAAGACCAACAAGTTCGTCCTGCTTTCTACAATATTTCTACAGGCAAATGGACAGAATTGGAACGCCCTGCTAATGTTGTTGGTAAAATCAAAGAACCTGGATCATTGTATGGCGAAGCAACATCAATCTCTGCCGATGGTAAATATATTGGTGGTTATGTGATTGCTCAAATGGACAATAGCACACGTTCTAAACAAGTACGTCGCAATGTAGCTTGTGTTTGGGTACGCACAAACGATGATGAATTGAATCCTACATACGAACTTCAAAAACCTATCGACGAAAACCATACTAAAATCATGACTCAAGGCGACTGGGCTTGGCACATGTCTGACGATGCAAAATGGTTAGGTGGTAACTCTTCTGCTAACTCTGGTTGTTTCAATGTAGCTATCTGGGAAAACAATTTCACAGACACACTCGAAAGAACTGTCCTCATTGGTAAATCTGACTGGGACCGTAGCGAAGACGACAACAAAGATGGAAAAATTGACGATGAAGATGGTGCTGACAAAGGTCAATATTTCTGGAATGGTATCGTAACTTGCGTATCTCCAAGTGGCGAATGGATTGTTGGTTACCACACATTTAATGGCACAGGCTACAACGACGTGGAGATCTCTACTGCTGTAGGTTTCCGCTATAACACAGAAACAGAAGTCCTCGAAGACACTCTCTTAGCAGGTTGTCCAACTGTAGTATTCGATGATGGTGAAATGCTATTTACAACCTCAGGAGTATTAAGCTCTTCTGACGACAAAAAAATCCAAGGCGGTACTGCTGTAATCGCTGTTGAAGGTTTGGGTCAATTAAATATCCCTATGCTTCTTATCAACGATGGCACACCTGTTGAAAATGTAAAAGAACTTAATGTAAATCTATTTACTAATAACTCAACTCTCTACGTTGAAGGCGAATTTACTTCTGTCGAAATCTACTCTGTACTTGGTGCATTAGTTGGATCGTACAATACTAACGAAATCAGCCTCGCTAACATCAACAAAGGTGTATATCTTGTACGTGTTATCAATGGCAATCAAGCTGTAACTAAAAAAATCAATTTATAATTTCAAACTCAAAATGTGAAATTTAAGGTGTAAAACCACCTAAATTTCACATTTCTCTTTTATAAATACTATGAAAAAATTATCACTAATTTTATTATGCATCATACTTTCTGCATTGTGCATTGAAATGAGCGCACAAAAACACTTGACTTTCGAAAACTACGATTTCACTGGAGGTGCAATTTTCCAAAGTGTATCAGACAATGGCAAATATGTAGCCGGATATAGTAGTGCTTCATATGGTGGTGCAAATACAGGTTTTGTCTATATTGTAGAAGAAGACACTTTAATTTGCCTTAATCCTAAATATGAAGAAAATCCTGAGTTCTCTCACCTTGTGTCTGCTTCTGCAATGGACGTTTCTGACGAAGGCATCGTAGTTGGACGCTATACTTTCTCTGATGCCAAATTATATGAATCTGAACCTGGCTACTATAACATAGCTACTGGCGTATGGTCAAAACTTGAATTACCAAAAGAAATAGATGGTAAAATCACATACGAAAATGCTGTATATGGCGAAGCTACAAGTATTTCTGCTGACGGCAGATATATCGGTGGCTATATCCTAATGAAAATGGATAATAGCACTCGCAGTAAATTAGTAGCTCGCGAAGTGCCTTGTATTTGGATTCGCACTAACGACGATGCAAAAAATCCCGAATACAAATTACAACAACCTGTTGACACTGACCACAAAAAAATTCTAACTCAAGGCGACCGCGTTGAACGCATGTCAAATGATGGACGCTGGCTTGGTGGTCTTGGTACCAATGGTTTTGGTTGTTTCAACGTAATGATTTGGGAAAATCATTTCAATGATTCGCTGTTAGACCGTACTATTCTTATCGGCAAAGAAGATATTGACCGCGAAGGCGATACAAATGGTGATGGCATTGTTGACGACGAAGATGGCGGTGCCGATGGTCAATACTGGTGGGGTGGCAATGTATATTGCATATCTCCGAGTGGCGAATGGATTTGTGGCGAAACAACCTACAATGGAACTGGTTATGCCGATGCTGAACAACCTGCAATCGGTTTCCGATATAATACAATAACTAAAGTATTAGAAGATTCTCTTTTCGGTGGTATTCCATTCGTTATCTTTGATGATGGCGAAATGATTTATAAAAACGAAGGCGTAATAAGTTCTTCTGTCGACAAATCAGTATATTGTGGCACATATTCAGCTAATGCAGGTTTCGGAAGCATGAACTATCCAATGATCATTTTAAATGATGAAACATCTGTAGAATATGTAAAAAATTTGAACATCAACATGTATGTAAACAACACAACTCTATTCATAGAAGGCGAATTTACATCTGTAGAAATCTACTCTACCCTTGGCGCATTGGTAGGTACATACAACACAAATGAGATCGATGTTGCTAACATAAATAAAGGTGTTTATGTAGTTCGCATTATCAACGGCAACCAAGCTACAACTAAAAAAATCAGTTTATAATAAGAATTGATTCATTGATTCGTAAATAAAAAAGGTGGCTTTTAGCCACCTTTTCTATTATATACTCAATATTATTAGAATATATCTTTTATCATAATAGTTTGTGTACGGTCTGGTCCAACACTAACCACTGCGATTTCAGTATTTGTCAATTCTTCGATTTTACGGAGATATGCTTTGGCTGCTGCTGGAAGTGCATCGAAGTCGCGAACGTCTTCAATCTCTTCTTTCCAACCATCCATTTCAATGTAGATAGGTTTGCAACGTTCCAATGCGCTAAGTGTTGCAGGTACATAATCAATAACTTTGCCATCGAGTTCGTAACCTGTACAGATTTTGAGCGTTTCAACTCCTGTGAGCACATCGAACAACATGATGCTCAAATAGTTGATACCTGAAATACGGCATGCGTGACGGAGGCCTACGGCATCGAGATAACCTACACGGCGTGGACGACCTGTTACGGTGCCATACTCGTGACCACGTTCGCGGATGTAATCAGCCAATTCGCCTTCCAATTCTGTAGGGAACGGACCTGCACCTACGCGTGTTGTATAGGCTTTGCAGATACCGAGTGCACGGTTAATGTATCGTGGAGCCACACCTGCACCGAGAGGTACACTTGCTGCTGTTGGCGATGATGATGTTACGAATGGATAAGTACCATTTTCGATACAAAGCATTACGCCTTGAGCTCCTTCAAACAATACTTTCTTACCTTCTTCAATCTCTTTATTCAAAAGGATTGATGTATCGCAAATATAAGGACGAAGCACTTCGCCATAAGCGAGGAATTCTTTGTAGAGAGTATCGAAATCCATCTCTTCAAGACCCAAAGCACGAAGTTCAACGTTCTTTTGTGTAAGCGCATCACGAAGACGTTCTGCAAAGTATTCAGGGTCGATAAGGTCGCCAATACGAATACCTACGCGACTGTATTTATCGCAATAGGCAGGACCAATACCTTTCTTTGTAGTACCAATTTGTTTTCCACCTTTCAATGCTTCGTAAGCTCCATCAAGCGCGATATGATAAGGCATAATAACCGCAGCACGGTCAGAGATGAAGAGTTGAAAATCTGTAATTCCACGTTGTTTCAAGCCTTCCAACTCGCCAATAGCAGCTTTTGGATTGATGACCATACCGTTTGCCATGACGTTTTTGATATGTGGATTGAAAACACCAGATGGAATAGATTGGAGTGCATATTTATTACCTCCAAATGTGATGGTGTGACCAGCATTATTACCGCCTTGATAGCGCACTACAACATCGGCTTTTTGACCAAGATAGTCGGTCATTTTGCCTTTGCCTTCATCGCCCCATTGCACACCAACAACGACTAATGTATTATTTATTTCTTGCATTGTTTCATTAAGTCGACAGTCAACAGTCTATAGTCAACAGTCTTTTTTATATAAATTTCTATTTCAACATGAATACATGTTATGTATTATTCACCCCTTGCAGGAACGAATAGGAAGATGTTTCCTTCATTAAACTAATAAAACGAAAGTCTAATTAATTTAATCGTGCATTGTGCATTGTGCATTATGCATTATCTTACTCCCACTCAATTGTTGCAGGTGGTTTTGAAGTGATATCATAAATAATGCGGTTGACACCTTTCACTTCATTCACGATACGACGTGAAATAATATCAAGCACATCGTATGGAATACGTGCCCAATCGGCTGTCATACCATCGATTGATGTAACGGCACGAATACCAAGTGCATAGTCGTATGTACGCTCATCGCCCATAACGCCAACACTTTGAAGGTTAGTCAACACAGTGAAATATTGCCAAATCTCACGGTCAAGACCTGCTTTTGCAATCTCTTCACGAAGGATAGCATCACTTTCGCGTACAATATGGAGTTTTGCTTCTGTGATATCGCCAATAATACGAATTGCAAGACCTGGACCAGGGAATGGTTGACGCCATACCATAGCTGAAGGAATACCCAATGCTTCACCCAACACACGCACCTCATCTTTGAACAATACATTCAATGGCTCTACCAATTTGAATTTCATATCTTTAGGAAGACCACCTACGTTATGGTGCGATTTGATTGTTTGAGCTGTTTTAGTACCCGACTCAATCACGTCTGTATAGAGTGTACCTTGTGCCAAAAAATCAAAGTCACCAAGTTTTGCACTCTCTTCGTCGAAACAGTAAACAAACTCGTTGCCAATGATTTTACGTTTACGTTCTGGTTCTGAAACTCCTGCCAATTTGCCCAAGAATCTCTCACGTGCATCGATGCGCACTACATTGATACCAAACAAATCTTTACACATATCCATCACTTGGTCGCCTTCGTTTTTACGAAGCATACCATGGTCGATGAACATACATGTGAGTTGGTCGCCAATAGCTTTATGAATAAGCACAGCCACAACTGTCGAATCAACACCACCACTCAATCCACACAACACTTTGCGGTCGCCCACTTGCTCACGGATTTTAGCAATTTGCATATCGATATAGCTCTCCATTGTCCAATTCTTTTGTGCTTCACACACTTTGAACACGAAGTTTGCTATAATATCATTACCATATACCGAGCCACGCACTTCTGGGTGGAATTGTACAAGATATGTTTTGAGTTCAGGATTATAGATAGCCGCTGCAAGTCCGTTATCACTCTTAGCCGCCATACGGAAGTTTTCAGGATGACGCGCTACGTGGTCGCCATGCGACATCCATACGTCTTGTGTTTTTGGAAGTCCATCAAACAAAAGACAATCATCCTCTACGTGAATAGGCATTTTGCCATACTCTTTTGTTGTACCTTTCTCGATTACACCGCCATAGAATTTGCTTGTCAATTGCATACCATAGCAAATACCAAGAATAGGCAATCCCATAGAGAAAATCTCAGGGTCGCAATTGAATGCATCGGCTTCGTATACCGACTTAGGTCCGCCACTGAAGACGATACCTTTTACGCCAGGTATTGCGCGAATTTGCTCTGCTGTGAGGTCGTGCGAACGCAACTCACTGAACACACCCATTTCACGAATACGGCGTGCAATAAGTTGGTTGTATTGCGAACCAAAGTCAAGCACTAATATTTTATCGTAAGTCATATTAAAAGTTGAGAGTTGAGAGTTGAGAGTTAAGAGAACCATTCGGCACTAAACCTTAAAATCTAAGAGTTAAAATACATTATTTTCTCTATACTCTAAACTCTATACATTAAACATTATTTTGTGTAGTTAGGAGCTTCTACTGTAATATCTACATCGTGTGGGTGAGATTCACGAAGACCTGCATTTGTGATACGCACAAACACGCTATCACGTTTAAGCGATTCAATATCAGGTGTTCCACAATAGCCCATACCCGAACGAATACCACCACAAAGTTGATAAATAGTATCAGCCAAAGCACCTTTGAATGCCACACGACCCTCGATACCTTCTGGCACAAGTTTCTTAGCATTTACGTCTTTTGCTTGGAAGTAGCGGTCAGCCGAACCACGTTTCATCGCAGCCAACGAACCCATACCTACATACACTTTATATCTACGGCCTTGGAATACAATTTCATCACCAGGACTTTCTGAACAACCAGCAAACAATGAACCCAACATAACCACGTCGGCACCTGCAGCAAGAGCTTTCACTATATCGCCAGAGAATTTGATACCACCATCGGCAATAACGCATACGCCTTTATCCTTACAGAATTCAGCCACCTCTGCCACAGCCGAAATTTGAGGTACACCCACACCTGCCACAACACGTGTTGTACAGATAGAACCCGGACCGATACCCACTTTCACGCAATTAGCACCTGCTTCAATCAAGTCAGCTGCAGCCTCTTTTGTTACGATATTACCAGCCACGATGTCAAGGTCTGGATAAGCTTGACGGATTGAGCGCACAGCCTCAATGATATTGTGTGAATGACCGTGAGCCGAGTCAACAGTGATAACATCAACTCCAGCTTTCACCAATGCGTCAACACGTTTCATCATATCTGCCGCCACACCTACTGCAGCACCACAACGCAAACGTCCTTTTGCATCTTTACAAGCGTTAGGATAGTTACCCACGTTGTCAATATCTTTCGATGTAATCAAACCCACCAAACGACCTTCATCATCTACGATAGGCAATTTCTCAATACGATTTTTCCACAAAATCTCTTTTGCCTCCAACAACGAAGTTCCCATTTTTGCAGTAACGAGGTTATCTTTTGTCATCACCTCGCTCACTTTAGTTTCGTCTGGAGTAAGATATTTCAAATCACGATTTGTGATAATACCTACAAGGTGATTTTCTGCATCTACTACAGGTAAACCACTAATACGATATTTATGAAGCAAAGCCTCACAGTCGAGCAAAGTACTATCAGCAGTCAAAGTAATAGGATTAGTAATCATACCGCTCTCATAGCGTTTTACTAAATCCACTTTTGCAGCTTGTTCCTCGATGCTCATGTTTTTATGGATAAAACCAAGACCACCTTCGCGAGCGATAGCAATAGCCAATGTCGACTCTGTCACTGTGTCCATCGCCGCACTGACAAGCGGAATATTCAACTCGATATTACGAGTCAAATGAGTTTTAAGACTAATTTGTGATGGCAATACGTTCGATTTTTGTGGAACGAGCAACACATCATCAAAAGTCAAACCTGTTCTAATATTATCAAATTTCATAATTAGATATTTAGTAGCGAGATGCAAGACACTAGACCCCACATCTCGTGTCTCGTGTCTTGTTTCTCGTGTCTATTTATTTATTCTTCAATTCCGTTTCTCTTGTAAATATAATCCACTTGTGAGAAATAATAATCCAAAGTGAAACAAGCATCCAACTCTTCACGAGTCAAGTAGCTCATAACTTTTTCATTCTCAGCAAGCAATTCTTGATAATCCAAACCTTCGCCCCATGCACGCATAGCGATAGGTTGAACTGTATCATAAGCCTCTTCACGCACAAAACCTCTCTCAATCAACGCATTCATCACGCGTTGAGCAAAGATAACTTTCTTAGTGCGATAGATATTAGCCAACATTTGGTCAGGGAAAATAACAATATTTTCCAAGATGCCTTTAAAGCGGTTAAGCATATAGTCAAGCAACATAGTCGCATCAGGCAAGATGATACGTTCAGTAGCCGAGTGCGAAATATCACGTTCGTGCCACAAAGCCACGTTTTCAGCAAAAGTAGCCATATAACCACGCATCACACGAGCACAACCACAGATATTTTCAGAAGAGATAGGATTACGTTTATGAGGCATAGCCGACGAACCTTTCTGACCTTTACCAAAAGCCTCTTCCACTTCATGAACCTCAGTTCTTTGCAAGTTACGCACCTCCAAAGCCATTTGTTCGAGAGAAGAAGCAATCACAGCCAAAGTAGCCATATAATAAGCATGACGGTCGCGTTGCAACACTTGAGTAGAAACCAACGCATGATTGATACCAAGATGTTCGCAAACATACTCCTCAATGAAAGGAGGAATATTAGCAAAATTACCCACAGCACCACTCATTTTACCACATTCAACATCAGCCGCAGCACGCTCAAAACGCTCAATATTACGTTTCATCTCAGCATACCACAACACCCATTTCAAACCAAACGAAGTAATATCAGCATGAATACCATGAGTACGACCAATACAAGGTTGTGATTTAAAACGAATAGCCTGTTTGCGCAACACCTCAACAAACTCAGCCAAATCCTGACGCAAAATATCATTAGCCTGTTTAATCAAATAACCATTAGCCGTATCTACCACGTCAGTCGAAGTAAGACCATAGTGAACCCACTTACGTTCCTCACCCAAAGTCTCACTCACCGCACGAGTAAAAGCAACAACATCGTGACGAGTCTGTTGCTCAATCTCATAAATACGAGGTATTGAGAACGACGCATTATCCCAAAGTTTCTTAATATCCTCTTCAGGCACAACACCCAACTTACTCCAAGCCTCCGAAGCAAAAAGCTCAACTTTCAAGTAAGCCGCAAATTTGTTTTCTTCTGTCCAGACATTACGCATTACCGGACGACTATAACGTTCAATCATATTTATATAGATTTTTAGTAGCGAGTAGCGAGTAGCGAGACTACAAGCTTCGCTTGTTTATATTTTTAGATTTTTAGTAGCAAATAAAAAAAGTCTTGCGAGTTTCAACTTTCGACTTAGTACTTAAAAAAACACAAAGAGCGACGCACTCCGCATCACTCCCCGCATATACCACAGCACACACCACCACACATCACCACCTTACGCTCCACAGCGCACATCTCAAACCTTTGTGTACCAACAATAAACATAACTTCTATGGCGAATATAATTATCTCTGCAAAGATAAAAAAAAAATATCAACAAACCAAACCTTTTCACCTTTTTTTATTAACTTTGCATAACAAAAATAACCACTTATAAAACACATCATAAAATGAAACACATCACACTAATACTTACCCTCACTGCACTTCTCGCTTGCAGCAACCACAAAGCCCAAAACACCACCAACCAACCACAAAATCAACAAACCTCCCCATCCGACAACTCCGAATCGTCTGACCTGTCCGAAAAGTCCGACTCATTCCTCATTCCTCATTCCTCACTCCTCATTCCCAAAGAGATGCTTCTTGGCAAATTCAACCCTGCTACTGACACCAACTTTGTCGTAATCCCCGACCACATGTCAACCTATAAAGGACTATACTGCGAAAAACAAACCTTCAACGCCTATCTCGCCATGCGCGACTCTGCGCAAAAAGAAGGCATCACCCTCACAATAATATCCGCCACACGCAACTTCGACCGCCAACGACAAATATGGGAACGCAAATGGCAAAACACACAGGGCAACGACACAACCAAAGTACGACAAATCATGCGTTTCTCCTCTATGCCTGGCACATCGCGACACCATTGGGGCACCGAACTCGACTTCATCTCTGCCGAAACCAACTACTGGACCCATGGAAAAGGCCTCCGCATCTACAACTGGCTCTGCGCCAATGCTCATAAATTTGGTTTTTTTCAACCCTACACCGCTGACCCCACTCGCACAGGCTACGCCGAAGAACGCTGGCATTGGAGCTATTCCCCACTCTCAAAACCCTACCTCGAAACATATAAACAAAAAATTACCGCCGAAGACATCACAGGCTTCAGCGGTAGTTATCTCGTTGATTCTCTGAATATCATCGAATCCCACGTCTTCGGAATTGAATATTAATAGTTTAGTATTTAGATATTAGAATTTAGAACCATTCGACACTAATAACTAATAACTAGTAACTAATTAAAAGCTATATCCGATACCAAGACCTAAAATAGTCTTAAATTGTACGCGTGGACCTTGAACAGCAACACCATTAGCATCCAATACTACATTACCATCTTTATCCAATTTATCAAACAATACGCGGTCATAATATTTCAATTGTGTACCAAGCGACACATTCAACACTTTAAGGAATTGATATGAAATTGAGAAATCCCAATCAAGGTCAACGTGTGGATTTTTTGAATATGGAGTAAACACTGTCACTGTAGAGATAATTTTGAGGTTCTCAATTTTATCATAGTTCACACCTGCTTTAAAAGAAGCACCAAACTCAGCTTGATAATTACGATTACACAAACCAGTTATAGGATCAAGGTGTTTTTCTACATAATCAGCACCGAAATATTTTGCACGCAAATCAACATTTGTAGCAGTAGTAATACGACCAGCAACCGGTGATACATACACTGAAAAAATGCTATTTGGTTTCCAGTCGATACCGACAGAGAGGTCAGTGTAAGAAGGTGTCATGATTTGTGAAATTGGTGTAAGTTCATCTTGCGAATAGTCAAAACCATAAGCATATTGTGTTTTGAACGAACCAAGAGCTGTCAAATACCAAGATTTAGCCATTTCCCAACCAAATTTAGTAGAAATGTTAATCTTATCATTAGTTTTTTGCCAATTATGCTTGCTATTTTCTACATAACTTTCACCAAAATCGGTATCAATGTTAGAATCCCAAGCAAATGGACCATTTTTGTAAAGGAAAGATACGTTAGCCGCAGCTACCATATTGATGTTGTTATTACCACCGGCAGCCCAGTTTACAAGTCCTGTTGCCGAAGCATTGAATGTAACAATACCAGAAATTTTCCAATTAGACTCTTTTTTTACTGGTTCTTCAGCTTTAGCTGTTTCAATAATTTCAGCAGCTTTTGGTTGTGACTCTTCAGCAACTACTTTTGCTGTGTCATCGGCATTAGCAGCAAATACCATTGTGCTAAGCGCAAAAATCGAAAGTAATAATTTTTTCATAAATTTAAATTATTAGTAGCGAGTAACGAGTAACGAGACTACAAAATTCGCTTGTTATTTAATTGTTATTGAATATATTTTTTGTCCAGCTTTATATTCCTGAATAGCAGGCACAGTATCCCCCTCAGCATCAACAAATTCAAACACACCCTTATACTGATGAGTATGTCCACCTAACACTAAATCTACATCTTTCACACCCGCAATCAACGTACTATCCGAAACATTATTAAAAATAGTATCATCATGTAATCCTAAATGCGAAAGCACAATTATATAATCACAACCCAAATTTCTCTTAAGCAGATTCACATGACGATTAACCGACTCTATTGGATCATGATATTTTATTCCTTCAATATTCGATTGCAAAATAAGTCCTTCTGGATTAACACAAACTCCTATCACACCCACTTTCCAACCGCCTTGTTCTAATACAACGTATGGTTTCACCAACGATGCAAGAGCAGTTTCTCCAAAATCATAATTCGCACAAACCACAGGAAAATTCATCTCCTTTATTCGTGTAGCAAGAGTATCAATTCCATAATCAAATTCATGATTACCAAGCGTTACTACATTATACCCCATAAGATTATAAGCATCCACTTCAAGCCGACCTTTGAACATATTGAAATATGGAGTACCTTGCCACATATCACCAGCGTCAAGTAATATTGTATTTCCATTCAACATACGCAACGAATCAATAATTGCAGCACGAGCCTCAAATCCCCCCTTACCTTTCAACGATTCTACCTGACTATGCGAATCGTTTGTAAATATTATTTGTAATGGCTGACGCTCATTTTTTTGATTACAAGCCACCAGCACACATAGCAAACAAATCAATATACCTATATATTTTTTCATCATTTCACTATTATACGATTATCAAGTTTTGATGATATTTTCTCACCTTTTATCGTTGCACAAGTCACATAATCAAACATTGCATCTCGCATCATCATATTAAGTGGCGTAGATTTTATATAATTCGCCAATGGCTCCAATTGGTCGTTACCCCACGACAAATAATCTGTTGACACAACCTTATACACTCTCGCAGTATCAACCTCTTCACCACCCACTCTCACATTCTCAGCTTTACCATCACGAATTGTCAATGTCATACCTGCTATCGATTCCCCTCCCTTCACTGCAACTGCATCGGCGAGCGCAAGTATATCAGAACCTTTATATTCAAGCACAAGCAAAGAATTATCAAATGGCAAAATCTCAAAAACATCACCAATCTTAATAGGTCCAGCAAACAAAGTACGACGAATACCTCCAACATTAGTTACCGCCATATCTACATCCTCCACATATTTTCTACCCTCAGTCAACAATATATCAGCAATCAAATTCGTCAATTTACTTTCAGGTTTACCCACCTCCATCGTTTCAGCCACCTCTCCTATAACAACATTCATCGATGCCTCTTTCTCTGCCTTATATGGTGCAATCAACGAATCCATCGCATCATTTTGCAACGAACCGTCAACATCTATCAACTGAATATCTACTATCTCAGGCTGACTCTGCTGCTTTTTGTCATAAAACATAGTCGCAGCCACGACGCAGGCAACAATCACAAATGTAGTTACTATCTTCTTCATAATCAATCTTTATGTTCAAGCTGATATCCAAAGTTACGCAATTTTCTCTCTCTATTACGCCAATCTTTTTCCACCTTCACATAAAGCTGCAAACACACCTTTTTCTCAAAAAATGCCTCAATATCCTTACGAGCCTCTGTGCCCACTTTGCGCAAAGCCGCTCCTTGTTTACCTATTATAATACCTTTTTGCGAATCTCTCTCGCAGAACACCACCGCGCTAATACGAATTATATCTTCCTCTTCCTTAAACTCTTCCACCATCACCTCCACTGCGTATGGTATCTCTTTGTCGTAATTCAACAATATCTTCTCACGAATAATCTCGTTCACAAAGAATCTCTCTGGGCGGTCGGTCAAGGCGTCTTTATCAAAAAACGGTGGCGAATCAGGCAACAACGCTTTGATTCTCTCAAACAACTGACCTATACCAAATTTCTCTGCTGCTGAAATAGGGAATATCTCTGCCGAAGGCAACTCCTTACGCCAAAAGTCCACCAACTCCTCCAATCTCTTTTGGTCAATCAAGTCAATTTTGTTGATAATCAAAATCGTATTCACATGGTCCATCTTTTTCACTTTATCAAGGAAAAAAGCATTCTTTTCAGCCGAATCCAACACGTCGGTTACATACAACAACACGTCCGCATCCGTCAATGCGGACTGCGAAAAACCGAGCATCGACTCCTGCAACTTATAGTTAGGCTTCAACACTCCCGGAGTATCAGAATACACAATCTGAAAATCCTCGCCATTCACGATACCCATAATCCTATGACGAGTAGTCTGAGCTTTCGACGTAATAATAGAAATTCTTTCGCCAACAAGGGCGTTCATCAACGTAGATTTACCCACATTAGGGTTACCTACAATATTTACAAAACCTGCTTTGTGTGACATAATTAGATAGATAATCCGTCGTTTTTAGCGAATAAAGTTTCATTACCTTACTACTTACGACTTCTAAAATGCAAAATTACAAAAAAAAATTCACTTTACAAAAAATATACTTCTTGCATTGTATATTATACTTTTTTTTTGTAACTTTGCATATCATAAATCACTACAAAAACCCCAAAATTTATAAAATATGAAAAAAATAACATTAATATTATTATGCATTGTGCATTGTGCATTGTGCATTGACCTAAAGGCACAAAAACAAAATGCAGTAACAACCAATACCACAAGTGGTCGTTTCGAAATCGTACAATCAAGACTTTTACGCTCCCTTACTTTCAAACTCGACAAACATACAGGTGACGTATACATGTTCGACGAAACAATGAGCGATTCTACTGTTTGGTTTCAAATACCTCGCGAAATAATCGAAACAGATACAATTCCTAATGAAAATCAAATCAACTATCAATTATTTTTAGGTGGATATGTAGCACGTGATTGTTTTTTAATAAATCTCAACAATGGCATAACTTGGACATTCATCCAAAACGATAAAGGTCAATATATTTTTGAATTATTAAAATAAAAAATAAGAGGTAAACAGAAGTTTACCTCTTATTTTTTTTACAATTTAACATATTAAATTTCAAAATCTACATCGAAATCATATTTTTTCTCTTCTGTTGCAGGAGCCTCTTCTACTACAGGAGCCTCAGTTACAACAGGAGCAGCTTGCTCATTACGATAGCTACGGAACTCACGAATATCACGTGCACCATTAGCAGCATTGTTTTCATTGATAAAACCAATAATCTCAGTCAATGCATCTGTAAATTTCTCAAAATCCTCTTTGTAAAGGAAAATTTTGTGTTTTTCATACATTACAGGAGCATTTTCATCTTCTGCGAATTTCTTCTTACTCTCAGTGATTGCAAGAAATAAATCATTGTTACGACTACGTTTCACATCAAGGTAATAAATACGTTTACCTGCTTTTACTGACTTAGAGAACACAATTTCTTGCTCTTTTCTCTCATTTTTGAATTCTTCCATATCAATACAACTCTTTTTGTAATTTGCTGATTTACAACAAACCAGCCTTAAATAAATTTGTTTTAATAAATTAACTTATTGAAATATTTTTCAATCCTCAAAGTTGTAATTTTTTTTTGACATAACAAAATATTTTTTAATATTTTTTCAAAAAAAATTACAACAATATCCTCACCTTACTCTATATGCCTAAAAAACAGTATCTTACACGCAAACTTCAAATTTCAACTCTCAAATTTCAATTTTCAACTTTCAAAATCCAACTTTTTTTTGTAACTTTGCAAGTCATAAAGTCGCAATCATAGTAATCCTACTACTTACGACTTATTACTTACTACTTCATTTAAGCGTAATGATCAACAGAGCTCTTTTAAGAATTAAGGTAGCGCAAGTTTTGTATGCTTGTTTTGCAAAAGAAAACACCGACCTCACAGCGGCTGAAAACGAATTGCAACTAAGTATACAAAAATCTTATGATTTATATCACTACATCTTGCTACTCATCGCCGAATCGCGCCGTTACACAGAAGTCAAAGCCGATTCACTCCGCGACCGTATCGGTGGCGTTCGCGTAAACGAAATGTTCAACGAACAATTCATGAACAACAAATTCGCTCGCCAACTCGGTGAAAACATCGATTTATATTCGTATGCTAACGAACGTGGTCTCTCTTGGGCTGAAGATACCGAATTCATCAAATATCTCATTTCACAAGTAAACCGCCGCGAATACTACTGCATATACATCGCAAAAAAGAACCCTTCGTATGGCGAAGACAAAAAATTCTGGCGCGATATTCTTGCTAACGAATTTCAAGAAAACGAACAATTCGACCACTTGCTCGAACAACAATCAATCTATTGGAGCGACGACATCGACATCGTTTTCAGCTTCGTAGAAAAAACAATCAAACAATTCAAAGAAGAAAACGGTCCAAACCAACCTCTTCTCCCTATGTACAAAGACGAAGCTGACAAAACTTTCGCATTTAAACTTCTCGACTCTGTACTTCTTCACAATACCGAACTTGAAAACATCATCACAAAATATCTCATTGATTGGGATATAGACCGTGTTGCTATGATGGACAGAGTGATTCTCAAAGCAGCCATTGCCGAACTACTCTACTTCTCTACCATTCCAGTCAACGTAACCCTCGACGAATACATCGAACTTGCAAAATACTACGGAACAAAGAAAAGTAGCAAATTCATCAATGGCGTACTCGACAAAGTAGTAAAAGAACTTCGCGAAACAAGCGAACTCAGCAAGTTCAAAATCTCAAGTAAAAAATCAAAAAGCAAAGCCTCTTCTGAACTCAAAGAATCAGAATCAGACACCGCCTCTGAAACCGAAGACATAGAAGAAGCTTAAAATAAAAAATAACTAATAACTACTAATAAAGCGAAGCCGAATACGAAAGTCTCGTGTCTCGTGTCTCGCTACTAAAAATCTAATCAAAATGCTTACAACAATTTTATTACAAGCTGCAACAGCAGAAGGCGCACAAGGCGCAGGATGGATGAATATGGTAATGTTGCTCCTCATCTTCGTTATCTTCTACTTCTTCATGATTCGCCCACAAACTAAACGCCAAAAAGAAATCAAAAAATTCCAAGATTCTCTCGAAAACGGCAAAACTGTTATCACACAAGGCGGTATCTATGGTCGTGTACGCGAAGTAAAAGACAACTACGTACTTGTCGAAATCGCTGATGGTGTTAAAATCCGTGTCAACAAAAACATGGTATTCGATTCACCTGAAGATGCAACTCAACAACCTGCAAAATAATTAAAACTATGAATTCAAAACGCTTTTTGGTGTACATTAAGCGACAAGAAAATAAAGTTGCTACATTCTTGAAATCTCGAGATGTAGTAACTTTTTTGTTCTTCTTCATCCTCGCTTTTTTCTTATGGTACATGTATAATATCGGCACTCAACGCGAAATCAGCCGCCGAATACCTATTACATATATTGGCATTCCCGACAACGTACAACTCGAAAAAGAGTTACCCAAAGAACTAAAATTCGTAATAAAAGACGAAGGAAAAATTATATGGAGCTACCGAAAATCCCAATTCGATACGCTCAGAATCAACCTAACCAACCATTTCAGCGAAAACAACACCCTCGAAATAAAATTCGAAGAACAATTCAAACAAATACTCTCTCAATTATCTCCAACCACTAAAGTTATAGAACTAAATCCTGGCTATTTCACCTCAAAGTACATAATTCTATACTCAAAATCAGTACCAGTTGTTACAAGTAATATAATAAAACTTGCTCCACAACACGTTATGTACGACACAATAACAATATCACCAAAATTCGTAACCCTACTTGGTACAAAAGAAGCCATTGATACTATCTCTTACCTATATCTCGAACCAATCACCGAAACTTTCGACAAAACCAAAACCCTTACCGCAAACATTCAAAAACCTCAAGGCGTAAATATCAATCGCAAATCGGTAAGTCTCACCATCCCAGTCGAAATGTGTACCGAGAAAGAGATAAAAGTTCCTATTTCAATAGAAAACTTACCCAGAAATATCAATATCCGCACATTCCCTAACGAAGTAAAAATCCGATTCAGTGTAGGACTTAGCCACTATAATTCCGTAACAGAAAAAACTTTCAATGCTATACTCGACTATAATGACATCATCCTCAATCCCGACAAAAGCACTGCTACACTACAACTCGACTACACCTCAGGCTATATCTTCAACATCCAACTCAACCCATCCGAAGTCGAATACATAATCGAAAATTAAAGGTAAAAAACATTAATGCCGAACCAACGGTCTTGAGCCAAAGGCGAAAAATGGTTTGTCATTCTTTTGCCGAGTTATACCGCAGGTGTAACGAGGTATATGTAAAAAAATATGACTTTATGTCTTTCTGTCTAAAAAAACTATGAAAAAAATAGGTATTACAGGCGGTATAGGTTCTGGCAAAAGCGTCATATCACGCATACTAAAAACCATGGGCTATCCAGTCTATGACTCAGACTCATGGGCTAAACATTTGATGAATAACCATCCCAATATACGTCAAGCACTCATCAACAAGTTCGGCATAGAGACCTACACTCCAGAGGGCTTAAATCGTACCTATTTAGCCCAACAAATTTTCAGCAACAAAACCAATCTCGCCTTTGTCAATTCCATAGTGCATCCCATAGTATGCAACCACTTCACACAATGGGCAGAAAATCAACACTCCGAATTTGTCTTCATCGAAAGTGCAATCCTTTTCAGTAGCGGCCTCGACAAAATCCTCGATAAAACAATATACGTAGATGCGCCACAAGAGTTACGTCTCCAACGAGCTATGCTACGCGACAACGCCTCTGCCGAAGCCATCATCGCACGCATCAACAACCAATCGCACGATAACGAATACGCTCGTTCTCACTCCGATTTTATAATCCAAAACGACAACCAAACACTACTCACTCCACAAATACTAAACACAATAAAAAAACTGATTAACTAAGAGTTAATCAGTTTTTTTATTTTATGGTAATAAATCACTTACATCATGCCCAAAAGAGGCTAACTCTCGAACGAGAGATGAAGAAATATGAGAGGTTTCAGCATCTGAAATGAGAAATATCGTTTCCAAACCAGCTATGCGACGATTGGCATCGGCTATAGTGCGTTCATACTCAAAATCTGTTACCGAACGAACGCCTCGCAATATATATTTAGCCCCGTATTGAGTAGCTAAGTCCATAGTAAGAGTTTCATAAGTAACTACCTCAACACATGGTTCATTAGCATATAATTTCCTCAATCGATCCAATCGCTCCTCGACTGGCATCCAACCTTTTTTTGCACGATTGATACCTATGGCTATCACCAACTTATCAAACATTGGTAATGCTCGTTCGACAATAGCTTGATGACCACGAGTAAAAGGGTCGAACGAACCCGGAAACAATGCCACGTTCATCACTCTCTCAATTTAAAGATAACATTAACAGCCACAGCTTCATCAATAATAGGAATAATCCACAATTCACCTGCAGCAAATGATTTAGAAATACGCAACAAGTTACCATCTATTTCGCCTGTGAATTGACACACATCAATACCAGAACCACCTTGAGTACATTTTGTTGGTTTAAATTCAACTGTATTACCACTCAATGTATAAGTACCTTTATGTATTTCAGCGTATGGCTCATCGGCACCTGGTGCGTCCATATATACAAAAGAAAGTTCAAAAGTATTATCTTCTCCAAAAACTATTGCCGATTTTGCAATATCTGGAGCATAATCACGCACATGGTCATTATACATATAATCTTCACCATTAGCAATAAGCGACTTAATTTTCCAAATACCAGACAATTCTGTTTTTGGAGCATCTTTATCCTCTATTTGCTCCCTTTCACAAGCAACAAATAAGAATAAAAAGAATACCGATACAATAAAAGCAAACTTTTTCATATTAACCTCCTATTTTTAAATTCTTGCAATACGTTTTATTTCATCAATAATAGCACCTGCAAATTTATCTGCTTGTTCACGTGTTGGAGCTTCAGAATAAACACGAATAATTGGCTCTGTATTAGACTTGCGAAGGTGTACCCAACCTTGTGGAAAATCAATTTTTACACCATCAATGTCTGTAACTTTAAATTGTTTATAACAACCCTTAATCACACACAACACACCCTCAACATCAATTTGTGGAGTAAGTTCAATTTTGTTTTTAGAAATATAATAATTTGGATACTCAGCGCGCAATTCGCTAACTTTCTTACCTGATTTTGCCAAATGAGTAAGGAACAAAGCCACTCCCACCAATGCATCACGTCCATAATGCGATGCAGGATAGATAACACCACCATTACCTTCGCCACCAATCACGGCACCAACCTCTTTCATTTTAGTGACAACATTAACCTCACCAACAGCTGCAGCTGAATATTGACCACCATGAATAGCTGTTACATCTGCCAACGCACGGGTAGAACTAAGATTAGAAACAGTATTACCAGGCGTATGTCTTAAAACATAATCGGCAATAGATACCAATGTATATTCTTCGCCAAACATCTCTCCGTTTTCACAAACAATGGCAAGACGGTCAACATCAGGATCAACTACAAAGCCCACGTCTGCTTTAGTATTTCTAATATGTTCTGAAATTTCAGTTAAATGTTCAGGTAGAGGTTCTGGATTATGAGCAAAATGACCTGTTGGCTCACAATTGAGTTCTTCGATTTGCTCAACACCAAGAGCACGCAACAATTCAGGAATCGCCACACCACCAATAGAATTGACTGCATCTACTGCCACACGGAATTTTGCTGCACGAATAGCCTCCACATCAACCAATTCAAGTTTCAATACCTCATCAATATGACGTTTGATATAATCATTTTTCTCAACGCAAGTACCGAGGGTATCTACCTGAGTATAAATCACATCATCACTTTCAGCAAGTGCAAGCATTGCTTCGCCTTGAGCTTTATCAAGGAATTCACCTTTTTCGTTAAGAAGTTTAAGAGCATTCCATTGTTTTGGATTATGAGAAGCAGTAAGAATAATGCCACCATCTGCACCCTCCATAGTTACAGCAAGTTCGGTAGTAGGAGTTGTAGCAAGTCCAATATTCACAACATCACAACCACATCCCATCAATGTACCAATGACTATGTTAGAAACCATCGCACCCGACAAACGAGCATCGCGACCAACAACCACAGTGCAACGTGATTTATTATGATAGCTTTTTAACCACTCAGCATAGCCAGTAGTGAATTTCACTATATCAACAGGCGAAAGACCTTCGCCAATTGTGCCACCTATCGTGCCACGAATACCTGAAATTGATTTAACAAGTGTCATAACTTAGATATTTAGTAGCGAGTTGCGAGATATAAAACTTGCTCGCTTTGCTCGTTTAATTTATAATGTATCTATTGCCTAATGTCTATTATTTAATGTCTATTTAGGCACTCGACGTATTTTCATTTCATAAACGTAAGGAATCACCTCAGAGTTGTTACGTCCTAATTTTGAAGGTACGATAATACGCGCATGAGCCTCTGATTTTTTCATTAGTTCAAATGCTTTTTGCCAACCTTCACAACTATTTATTAACGAACCATAGGTGATTTCATTCGGATAAGGACGGTCTTGCGTTGTCCAATAGTCCTCAACCACTGGATAAACATCAAGAGTTGATTGCTTATAACGCAACACAAGTTTATCACCTGTACGCAATGTGTCACCAACGCCTTTTTCTATCAATTGGAAATATATTCCATCCTCAAAATGATACATCTCGTTAGCCCCAAATACAGTATCAGCGGGAAACTCATCAAGCAACACAATTTCATTACGACCTAACCAATCCTGAATCAATTCTTCCTCAGCTTTAAGCAATTGCGAATAGTTAGTGCTATTTTCACATGCCGACAACAACATCAGCAACAACATCATTCCAAAAAATTTTATTTTCATATTATTATTTTTTCAAAAAGACAAAATAACATAAGTACAAAATTTATTCAAATCATATTTTTATGTCCTTATGTTCTTATGTCTTTTTATTTTCTTTTTTCTTACATCTATTA